>JAHBYZ010000029.1 GCA_019635695.1 Rhizobiaceae bacterium | reverse complement strand
CCCATTGACGAGCGCGGCCGGGTCCTCGCTGGCCGCGACCTGGATGCCGGACGCGGCAGCTGCGCTCCGCAAACGAGAACCCGGCCGTGTTTCACGATCCGGCCACCAATAGGTCCCGGCTCTCGCTCCGCTCGGCCGGGATGACGGCGGAGAGGTATGCCCCAGATATCCTGCCCCACTATCCCCCGTTTGCGGATGCTCTATCCCACAGTTTCCACCCCTCTATCCCCGCCCTCCCAATCTCCCGCATTATTCCCCCCGCCCTCGCACGGGAAACGGATGCGCAACCGAACATCCGGGCGGGGGACGGTGCCGGATCGGCGGGGAAACGGTATCCCCGCTGGGTGTTGAGCCCTCAGGTCCGGGTCCCAGTATGGCCGGAAGACCTCCTCGCCGCGGGACAAGAACACCGGCGGGGCGCGGGTGACTGCGCCACGTAAATACATAAAGCAGGTGCGGTCTCCGCGCCCCGCTTCTCAACGCCTTCAAAAGCCAGACCGGAAACGGGGCGTGGCATTGACGGTTGGCGTCACCTCCCCCTTGAGGGGAGGTCGCTGAGACGGCCGGAGCGAAGCGGAGGTCATCGAAGCGGGTGGGGTCCGTGCGGCAGTGCTCGACGCACAGAGAACGTCGAGCACTGCCGCGAGCACCCCACCCGGCCGCTTCGCGGCGACCTCCCCTCAAGGGGGAGGTGACGCCGACCACCTCCGCCATTTTTTCCTTCGCCCATGTCGGCTAGTCTGCCGGCAGACCGTCCTAGCCACGAAGGAAGCCCGCGGCATGCTCTACACCATCCTGTGCTACAACGAGGAAGCGATCACCTCCGCCTGGACCAAGGAGGAGGATGACGCCTGCATGGCGCGCCTGAAGGTTGTGCAGGACGACCTCGTCAGGCAGGGCAAGCTCGGTCCGGTGGCGCGCCTGGTGCCGACGACGGCGGCCACCACGCTGCGCAAAGGCGGCGAGGAGCCGGTCGTGATTGACGGCCCCTTCGCCGAGACCAAGGAGCAGCTGCTCGGCTTCTACATGGTCGATGTCGCCTCGCTCGAAGAGGCGCTCGACATCGCCAAAGACCTCGCTGTCGCCAATCCCGGCGTCGGTTCCTACGAGATCAGGCCAGTCTCCATCTTCATGCCGAACGGAAACACATGACCGACATTTCCTGGATAGGCCCGGCGCTCGCATCGGCCCGCCCGCAGGCGGTGGCGGCGCTGCTGCGCTACTTTCGCGATCTCGACATCGCCGAGGAGGCCTTCCAGGAGGCGTCGCTGCGCGCGCTGCGCACCTGGCCGAAGAACGGCCCGCCCCGCGATGCCGCGGCATGGCTGATCTTCGTCGGCCGCAACGCGGCGCTCGACGGGGTGCGCAAGAAGAGCAGGCTCACCGCCCTGCCCGACGAGGACAAGATTTCCGATCTCGACGACCACGAGGCCACGATGGCCGAGCGGCTCGACAATTCCGACTATCGCGACGACGTGCTGCGGCTGCTGTTCGTGTGCTGCCACCCGGACCTGCCGGCGACGCAGCAGATCGCGCTGGCGCTGCGCATCGTGTCGGGCCTGACGGTGCCGCAGATCGCCCGCGCCTTCCTCGTCGGCGAGAGCGCGATGGAGCAGCGCATCACGCGCGCCAAGGCCCGCATCGCCAAGGGCGGCGTGCCGTTCGAGGCGCCGGGACCGGTCGAACGTTCCGAGCGGTTCGCCGCGGTCGCTTCCATGATCTATCTGGTCTTTAACGAGGGTTATTCGGCCAGCCATTCCGAGCTGCCGATGCGCGCGCCGCTGTGCGAGGAAGCGATCCGGCTCGCCCGCCTGCTGCTGAGGCTGTTCCCGACCGAGCCGGAGATGATGGGGCTGCTGGCGCTGATGCTGCTCCAGCATGCCCGCTCCGACGCGCGCTTCGACGCCGACGGGCAGGTCATCCTGCTCGAGGATCAGGACCGCTCGCTGTGGCGCCCGAAGCTTATCGCCGAGGGGCTGGCGCTGGTCGACAAGGCGATCCGCCACCGCCGCCCCGGCCCCTATCAGGTGCAGGCGGCAATTGCCGCGCTCCACGCCCGCGCCAAGAAGCCGGCCGACACCGACTGGCGCGAGATCGACGTGCTCTACGCCACGCTGGAGGTCATGCAGCCCTCGCCCGTCATCACGCTCAACCGCTCCGTCGCGGTGGCCAAGAATCGCGGGCCGCAAGCGGCGCTCGACCTGATCGAGCCGCTTTCGGACCGCCTGACCAACTATTTCCATTTCCATGGCGTGCGCGGCCACTATCTGATGCAGCTCGGCCGCAAAAACGAGGCGCGCGAGGCCTTCGGGCGCGCCATCGCGCTCGCCAACTCGGCCGCTGAGGCCGCCCATATCCGCATGCAGCTCGACAAGCTCCAGCGCGACGAGGGAGGCGACAAAAAAGTGCGACGTGCTGTCGGCCACCTGCCGGTGAGATCGTCCTCGTAGCAGACGAACCGAACAGGAGAGAGAAATGCCCGCCAAACAGAAAGCCGAGTTCGAGCTGGTGCTGGAGCGCGTCTTCGACGCGCCGCCCGAGAAGGTCTTTCGCGCGTGGACCGATCCCGAGCTGCTCAAGCAGTGGTTCGTGCCAAAGCCCTGGAAGCTCGCCAGCGTCGACCAGGACATCCGCGCCGGCGGCAAGGCCAACATCGTGATGGCCGACCCGGACGGCAACGAGTACCCGAACATGGGCGTGTTCCTCGAAGTGGTTCCCAACCGCAAGATCGTCACCACCGACGCCTTCACCGAGGGCTGGGTGCCGTCCGGCAAGCCGTTCATGGCGGCCGAAACCACCTTCGAGCCAGCCCCCGGCGGCAAGACGAAATACACCGCGCGCGCGATGCACTGGAACGCCGAGTCCAAGGCCGAGCACGAGAAGATGGGTTTTCACGAGGGCTGGGGCGCGGCCGCCGACCAGCTCGCCGAGCTCCTGAAGAAGATCTGAGGAAGAGCGCCGTGACCGTTACCGAGATGAAGACGCCCTATGTCGGCGTGATCCCCTACATCTGCGTCTCCGACGCCAAGGCCGCGTCGAAGCTCTACGAGAAGGCGCTGGGCGCCAGGGTGGTCGACACCCGCACCATGAAGGAAGGCGACCCGCGCCTGATCCACTGCGAGATGGTCATCAACGGCAATGCCATGATGATCAACGACCCCTTCCCCGAGCACGGCATGGCGCAGACCGGGGCGGGAAGCTGCGTGCTGCACATCACCGTCGACGACCTGCAGAAATGGTGGGACCGCGCCATCGCCGCCGGGTTCAAGGCGGAAATGGAGCCGCACGACGCCTTCTGGGGCGATCGCTACGCCGTGATGAGCGACGCCTACGGCCTCAGATGGGCGCTGGTCGGACCGAAGAAGTAGGCGATCAAAGCGGCCAGAAGAACAGCACCGCTGGGATGGCCACCGCGATCGTGATGATCTCCAGCGGCAGGCCGAGGCGCCAGTAATCGCCGAAGCGGTAGCCGCCGGGCCCCATGATGATGGTGTTGTTCTTGTGGCCGATGGGCGTGAGGAAGCCGCATGTCGCGGCGACCGCGACGCCCATGATGAAGGGGTCGGGCGAAACGTCCAGCGCGTTCGCCACGCCCACGCCGATGGGTGCCGCGATCAGCGCCGTGGCGATGGAGTTGAGGAAGTCCGACAGCACCATCGTCACCGCCATCACCACCGCCAGGATCAGCCAGATCGGCCAGCCGCCGGCATTGGCGACGATGGCGCCGGTGATGAGCTCGGTGCCGCCGGCCTTCTCGAAGGCGTCGCCGAGCGGGATCAGCGAGCCGAGCAGGATCAGCACCGGCCATTCGATGGAGCCATACACTTCCGCGGGCGTGACGATGCTGAACAGCGCGTACAGCACCACGGCCAGTGCCAGCGCGACCGCGAGCGGCAGCAGGCCGGCGACGGTCGCGGCGATCAGTGCGGCGAAAGTGCCGATCGCCAGCAGCGCCTTGCGGCGCTGGATCACGCTGTGGCTTTTCTCGGCGATCGGCAGCACGCCCAGCCACTCCGCTCCGTCCGCGATCTGGCGCTCCGGGCCGAGCAGCAGCAGCACGTCGCCGCGCTGGATACGCAGCCGCTCGACACGGTCGCGCAGGCGGCGGCCCCGCCGTGAAAGGCCGAGCAATTCGACGCCATGGCGATAGCGCAGGCGCAGCTCGTGCATTGTGCGGCCGATGGCGCGCGAACCTTCCGGCACGATCGCCTCGGCCAGCGCCATGGTCTTGCCGGTCAGACCGCCCTCGTGCCTGTCGCTTTTGGAAATCGCCAGCTTCGCCGCGCCGATAAAGGCCTCGATGCCCTTCGGGTCGCCCTCCAGCACCAGATAGTCGCCCTTCTTCAGCTCGGTGCCGGCGGAAAAGCCCGGCAGCCGCTTGCCGCGCCGCACGAGGCCGAGAATCGTAATGTCGTGTTCGTCCCCGATCTCGTAGAGCTCGGTCACGGTCTTGCCGATGGCCGGCGATTTCTCCGGCACGCGCGCCTCGGCGGTGAACAGGTCGCTCTCGCCGATAAGCACCTTGCCGCTGGCGCGCTGCGGGATCAGCCGCCAGCCGACCAGCGAGACGAAGGCGATGCCGATAGCGGCGCAGACGATGCCGACCGGTGCGAAGGAGAAGAAGCCGTAGGGCTCGCCAAGGACCTGGCCGCGATATTCGGCGATGATGATGTTGGACGGCGTGCCGATCAGCGTCACCATGCCGCCGAGGATGGTCGCGTAGGACAGCGGCATCAGCGACAGCGAATGCGAGCGGCCGGCCTTGCGCGCGGCCTCCATGTCCAGCGACATCAGGATGACGATCGCCGCCACGTTGTTGATGATTGCCGAGAGCGCGGCGCCGGCGACCGACATGATGCCGATGTGAAGCGGCAGTGGTCGCGTGGCGTCGACCACATATTTGGCGACGAGCTCGACCGCTCCCGAATTGATCATTGCGCGCGAGATGATGAGCACCAGCGCGACCGTGATGGTCGCCTCGTGGCCGAACCCCGCAAATGCGTCGTGCGCGTCAACCGCACCTCCGACGACGGCAACCAGCAGCGCACAGAAGGCGACGAGATCGTAGCGGAACCGTCCCCATACAAGCATGCCGAGCAGCACGGCCAGCAAAGCGAAGATGAATATCTGTTCGTATGTCAATTGCGGCCCACCCCCCCCGGAAGCCCAATAACGCCGCGGCGAGCGGCCGGTTCCGCGGGTCAGATCGCGCCGCCGCCGTCGACCTCCAGTGCAACGCCGGTGACCAGCGAGGCCTCGTCGGAGGCAAGGTAGAGCGCGGCGTTGGCGACATCGAGCGGCGAGGCGAAGCGGCGCAGGGGTATCGCCTCCAGCAGCGCCTCGCGGCCGGCCCCGCCGCCATTGCCGATCAGCTTCGGCAGCATCGCGGTGTCGCCGGCGAACGGGCAGACGCAGTTGACCCGGATGTTCTTCGGCGCCAGTTCTATCGCCATCGACTTCGTCGCCGATATCGCCCAGCCCTTGGAGGCGTTGAACCAGGTCAGACCCGGCCTTGGCCGCATGCCGGCGGTCGAGGCGGTGGTGAGGATGACCCCGCCGCCCTGTTTTTCCATGATCGGCACGACGCGCCGGGCGGCGTGATAGATCGCCTTCATGTTGACGGCGGTGACGAGGTCGAAGGTTTCCTCGTCGACATCGAGCATCGAGCCGTTGCGGTGGGTGAAACCGGCATTGTTGACCATGATGTCGATGCGCCCGAACGCGCTCATGGCGGCCTCGACCATCTCGTCGAACTCGATCGCCAGCCCGACGTCGGTCTGCACCGCGATCGCCGTCTTGCCGATCTCGCGGGCCACGCGGCTTGCGCCCTTTACGTTGATGTCGGCGACGACAACCTTCGCACCCTCCTCGGCGAAACGCCTGGCGATGCCTTCGCCGAAACCCGACGCCGCGCCGGTGACGATGGCTACCTTGTTCTTGAGACGCATTACCACTCCCGCTAAGCGATCTCGGCGCGCACGGCCTTCTCCAGACCCGCGAGTTCTTCGTTGACGGAGTTCCAGAGAATCTCCGGAAGCACGTCCTCATAGTCGTGGCGGTAGATGTTGCCTGCGCCGGCGATCTGCCGCCAAGGCACGCCTGGATGCCGGGATTTCAGCTCTTCCGGCAATTGCCGCGACGCCTCGGAGATGATCTCCAGGCAGCGCGTCACGGCGTAGATCGCCCTCACGCCCGCTGCAAACGCCTCAAAGGACAGGTCTTCGATGAAGTACCGCGCCAGCCGAATGTTGCGGGCGATCACCTCGAGAACGCGCAGCACATCCCTAGAAGGCATTGAGAGTGTCGTTGAGCACGGACGGCCGCAGGTGCGGTTTGAGGCCTTGCTTCGTCACGACATCGACGCGCCTGTCGAACATCCCCGCGACGTATTCCTTGAAGCCGACATAGTCGAACACGCCGAGCCGGGCGTCAGGTGCAAGATCGATGAGCACATCGATATCGCTGTCGTCGCGGGCATCGCCACGCGCATACGAGCCGAACACGCCGGCGTGGACAGCACCTTTGCGGTGGAGCTCTTCCTCGTGCCGCCGCAGAACGGCTATGATCTCGACGCTGTTCATGCGGTCAAAATAGAGGCTGCGCGGGCGGGCATCAACTCGGCATCACCCATGCCGGAACACGACCGTCTTCGTCGCGCTCATGTCGAATAGCGCCTCGAAGCCCTTTTCCCGGCCGTGGCCGGATTTCTTGAAGCCGCCGAAGGGGAGTTCCACACCGCCGCCGGCCCCGTAGGCGTTGACGAAGACCTGGCCGGCGCGGACGCGCTTCGCCACGCGGTGCTGGCGGCCGCCGTCATTGGTCCAGACACCCGCGACAAGGCCGAACTCGGTGCCGTTGGCGAGCGCGATCGCCTGTTCCTCGCCCTCGAAGGGGAACAGCGACAGGACAGGGCCGAACACCTCTTCCTGCGCGATGGCGGCGGCCGGATCGACCGCGCCGAACAGCGCCGGTGAGACATAGAAGCCGCCGGACGGCGCGTCGTGCGCGACGCTGCCGCGCGCGAGCAGCGGCACGCCGGCCTCTTCCGCAGCGGCGATGAAACCGGCGACGCGGTCGCGCTGCTTCGCGTTTATCATCGGCCCGAGGTCGAGGTCGGCCTCGTGCGGGCCGGCGGTCAGCTTCGAGAAGCGGTCGGCGAGCGCGGACGCGACCTGCCCGTAGACGGGCTTCTCGATCAGGATGCGGCTGCCGGCCGAGCAGGTCTGTCCGCCATTCTGGATGATGGCGTTGACGAGGTAGGGGAGTGCGGCCTCGATGTCGGCGTCGGCGAAGACGATCTGCGGCGACTTGCCGCCGAGTTCCATGGTGACGCCGCGGTTGTTGACGGCAGCGGCCTGCTGGATGGCGGTGCCGGTGAGCGTCGAGCCGGTGAAGGTAACGTAGTCGACGCCGGGATGCGCCGAAAGGGCCGCGCCCGCATCGCGGCCGTAGCCGGTGATGACGTTGAAGACACCTTCGGGGAATCCGGCTTCAAGCGCCAGCTCGGCGATGCGGATGGTGGAGAGCGAGGCGTCCTCGGCGGGCTTCACCACCAGCGTGTTGCCCATGGCAAGTGCGGCACCCGCGACGCGGGCGAGAATCTGCATGGGATAGTTCCACGGGATGATGCCGGCGACCACGCCGTGCGGCTCGCGCAAGGTGAGCGCGGTATAGCCATCGAGGAAGGGTATGGTGTCGCCGTGGATCTTGTCGGCCGCCCCGCCGTAGAACTCGTAGTAGCGCATCGTGGCCGCGACATCCGCCCTGCCCTGCCGCAGGGGCTTGCCGGTGTCGCGCGATTCCAGCGCGGCCAGCTCGTCGCCGTGCTTCTCGACCAGCAGACCGAGTTTCGTCAGCAGCCGGCCACGCTCGAAAGCGGGCGTGCGGCTCCACGGGCCAGCATCAAAGGCGCGGCGCGCCGCCTTCACCGCACGGTCGACGTCGGCCGCGCCGGAAGCAGGGACGGAGGCGAAGACATTGCCGTCAGACGGGCAGGCCACGTCGATGCGCTGTCCCGACAAGGCGTCGACCGGCTTGCCGTCGATCAGGTTCATCAATGCGCGGCCCTGCGCGACCGTGGTGGACAGATGCGATCCCATCAGCGTTTCACCTTGCGCGTTTCGCGTTGTCGCAGGATTATGCTGCAACTGCGAAATAACCTCGTGAGTTGGAGCGCACGGTGAAACCTCCGATGCGCCCGCTGTCAAGCGCGGGTGCGGTGGCGGATTGCGACGCTTTCGGCACTGGTGCGCCTAAATCGATTAGACTATATGCGGCCGCTGACACGGTTCAGGCCGCGAGATTCGGAACGTAGGACATGACCAGCCAGATCATCCCGGTCGACCCGTTCGACTTCGTCGTGTTCGGCGGCACCGGCGACCTTTCGGAACGAAAACTGCTGCCGGCGCTCTACCAGCGGCAGAAGGCCGGCCAGTTCTGCGAACCGACGCGCATCATCGGGGCATCGCGCTCCAAGATGAGCGACAAGCAGTTCCGCGAGTTCGCCAGCAAGGCGATCGCCGACCACGTGTCGGCCAAGGACGTGGACGAGAAGGAGCTGGAGAAGTTTCTCAAGCGGCTCAGCTACGTGCCGGTCGACGCGATGTCCGGCGACGGCTTCGACAAGCTGAAGGCGCAGATCGGCGACAGCAAGGCGGCGCGCGTGTTCTACCTCGCCGTGGCCCCGGCGCTGTTCGACGACATCGCGACCAACCTGGACAAGCACGGGCTGGTGACATCCGACGCGCGCATCGTGGTCGAGAAGCCGATCGGCCGCAGCCTCGCCTCCGCGCAGGAGCTGAACGACGCCATCGGCAAGGTGTTCGACGAGCACCAGATTTTCCGCATCGACCACTATCTCGGCAAGGAGACCGTGCAGAACCTGATGGCGCTGCGCTTCGGCAACGCCATGTTCGAACCGCTGTGGAACTCGGCGCATGTCGACCATGTGCAGATCACCGTGGCCGAGACGGTGGGGCTCGAAGACCGCGTCAGCTATTACGACAAGGCCGGTGCGCTGCGCGACATGGTGCAGAACCACATCCTGCAGCTGCTGTGCCTCGTCGCCATGGAGCCGCCGGCCTCGCTCGACGCCGACGCGGTGCGCGACGAGAAGCTGAAGGTGCTACGGGCGTTGAAGCGCGTGAACGGCACCGAGGCGCCCAAGACGACCGTGCGCGGCCAGTACAAGGCCGGCGCCTCCTCGGGCGGCGCCGTGAAGGGCTACGCGGAAGAGCTGGGCGCTGCCACAGATACGGAAACCTTCGTGGCCATCAAGGCCGAGGTGGCGACGTGGCGCTGGGCCGGCGTGCCGTTCTACCTGCGCACCGGCAAGCGGCTGGCCGAGCGCGTCTCCGAGATCGTCATCGAGTTCAAGCCGGTGCCGCTGTCGATCTTCGGCGACCATGCCGGGCCGGTGTCGGCGAACCAGCTCGTCATCAGGCTGCAGCCGAACGAGGGCGTGAAGCTGTTCGTGATGATCAAGGACCCGGGACCGGGCGGCATGCGGCTGCGGCAGGTGTCGCTCGACATGACGTTTGCCGAGGCCTTCTCGGTGCGCAACCCGGACGCCTACGAGCGGCTGATCATGGACGTGGTGCGCGGCAACCAGACGCTGTTCATGCGCCGCGACGAAGTGGAGGCGGCATGGCGGTGGATCGACCCGATTCTCGCGAGCTGGGAGGAGAACCGGCAGGCCGCGCAGGGCTATACGGCGGGGACGTGGGGACCGTCGGCCGCGATCGCGCTGATCGAGCGCGACGGACGGACATGGCACGAGAGCAATTGAGGCGATGACCGCCAGCCTGGCCCGCCACGAATTTCCCTCCCCCGACGCGCTGGCGGAAGCGCTGGCGCAGCGTGTGGCGCGGGAACTGGCAACCGCCATCGCGGCACGCGGAAGGGCTTCGCTTGCCGTATCCGGCGGCAAGACGCCGGTGCGCTTCTTCAAGGCGCTTTCCAAGCAGGCGCTCGACTGGGCGAATGTCGCGGTGACGCTGGTCGACGAACGGCTGGTGCCGGATACGGACGAGCGCTCCAACGCGCGGCTGGTGGCGCAGAATCTGCTGCAGGGCGCCGCGGCGGACGCGCGCTTCGTGCCGCTCTACAGCCCTGCGCAGACGCCCGAACTGGCCACGCACAATGCCGCGAACGCGCTGACCGTCTCGGGCGTGCCGATGCCGCTGGACGTGGCCGTGCTCGGCATGGGCGGCGACGGGCACACGGCCTCGTTCTTCCCCGATGCGGAAAACCTCGGCGCGCTGTTCGCCAACGCCGCCGGAGCCAAGGTGTTGCCGGTGACTGCGAAAAGCGCGGGCGAGCCGCGGCTGACGATGTCGGCCCAACTTCTCGGCGCGGCGCGGTTCGTCGCGCTGCATATCGAAGGACAAGAAAAGCGCGCCGTGCTGGAGGAAGCACTTTCGGGGGGAACAAAACCCATCGCCACGATGATCGCGATGGCGTCCACGCCGGTCGAGGTGTTCTGGGCGCCCTGAAGGAGTTTTCGCCATGAGCGCGAGACGCGAGATCGAAGCCGTGACCGCCCGCATCCGCGAGCGGTCGAAACCGCAGCGTGAGGCCTATCTCGGCCGCATCGAGGCCGCCGCCGGCAAGACGGCGCACCGCGCCGCGCTGTCCTGCGGCAACCTTGCGCACGGCTTCGCGGCCTGCGCGCCCGGCGAGAAAGCGATCCTTGCCGGCGACCGCGTGCCGAACCTCGGCATCATCACCTCCTACAATGACATGCTGTCGGCGCATCAGCCGTTCGAGACCTATCCGCAGATGATCAAGGCGGCGGCGGCCGAGGCCGGCGGTATCGCGCAGGTGGCTGGCGGCGTTCCGGCCATGTGCGACGGCGTTACCCAGGGCCAGCCGGGCATGGAGCTGTCGCTGTTCTCGCGCGACGTGATCGCCATGTCGGCGGCGATCGGGCTGTCGCACAACATGTTCGACGCTGCCGTCTTCCTCGGCGTGTGCGACAAGATCGTGCCGGGACTGCTGATCGCGGCGCTGACTTTCGGCCATTTGCCAGCAGTGTTCATCCCGGCCGGGCCGATGACGTCGGGCATGCCCAACGACGAGAAGGCGAAGGTGCGGCAGCTCTATGCCGAAGGCAAGGTCGGCCGCGCCGAGCTGCTGGAGGCGGAGTCCAAGTCCTATCACGGGCCGGGCACCTGCACCTTCTACGGCACGGCCAACTCCAACCAGATGCTGATGGAGATCATGGGGCTGCACGCGCCGGGCGGCACCTTCGTGAACCCCGGCACGCCGCTGCGCGACGCGCTGACGAAGGAGGCGGCGAAGCGGGCGCTGGCGATCACCGCGCTCGGGAACGAATACACGCCAGTCGGCAAGGTGATCGACGAGAAGGCGGTGGTGAACGGCATCGTCGGGCTCAACGCCACCGGCGGCTCGACCAACCACACGATCCACCTGATCGCCATGGCCGCCGCCGCCGGCATCCGCATCACCTGGCAGGATATTTCCGACCTGTCGGACACGGTGCCGCTGCTGGCGCGGGTCTACCCGAACGGGCTCGCCGACGTGAACCACTTTCATGCCGCCGGCGGCATGGGTTTTCTCATTCGCGAACTGCTCGACGCGGGTTACCTGCACGAGGACGTGCGCACCGTGTGGGGCGACGGGCTGCGCGGGTATGCGGTCGAAGCCAAGCTCGGCAAGGACGGCGCGGTGGCGCGACAGCCCGCCGTGGCCGTCAGCGGCGACGAAAAGGTGCTGGCGCCAGCGTCGAAAGCTTTCCAGCCGAATGGCGGGCTGAAAGTGCTGAGAGGCAATCTCGGCAACGCCATCATCAAGGTTTCGGCCGTGAAGCCGGAGAAACGCGTCGTGGAGGCGCCGGCGATCGTGTTCGACACGCAGGAGGGGCTGCAAGACGCGTTCAAGGCCGGCAAGCTCGACCGCGATTTCGTCGCCGTCATCCGCTATCAGGGACCGAAGGCCAACGGCATGCCGGAGCTGCACAAGCTGACCCCGACGCTGGGCGTGCTGCAGGACCGGGGGCACAAGGTCGCGCTGGTGACGGACGGGCGCATGTCGGGCGCGAGCGGAAAGGTGCCGGCGGCGATCCACGTCACCCCCGAGGCGCTGGACGGCGGCGTCATCGGCAAGGTGCGCGACGGCGATCTCGTGCGGCTCGATGCAGAGGCCGGCACGCTGGAGGTGCTGGCGCCGATGCAGGAGTTGGACGCGCGGCCGGTCATCGCGCCGGACCTTTCGGGCAACAATCACGGGTTCGGACGCGAGCTGTTCGCGGGATTCCGGGCGCTGGCGGTGCGCGCCGACGAAGGCGCGTCCTGCTTCGGGTGATGCCCGGCGGCGAGTAAACCGAACGTTGACCGCTCCGCGATAATCTGGCCGCCTCGCGTATTGAGGGGTCGGAAGATCTTGCGCTGGCCGCGGCTCTCACATCTGGCGATCGTCGCCGCCGTGCTGGCGGGTTGCGTTGGTGCCGGCGACCTTGCAGGGCGCTACCTGATCGAGATCCGGCAGGCCCAGCATATCGACGAGCTGTCGCAGATCGCGCTGCGCCGTGCGGAGGACACGGCGCGCTACGGATTGCGGGCGCTCGCCGATGTGACCAACGCGTCCGCCGACTGCGATGCGGCCACGATGCAGGGCGTGCGCCTGCATGTCTACCGGCACAGCCTCGTGAAAGACATCCGCGTCGTGAGCCGCGACGCGTCCGTGCTGTGCTCGGCCTTCTCGGAAACCCTGGAATTCGACAAGGGCTGGGTGACGCGCGACGAGATGCTCGACATGCAGGACGCAAACGCCCTGATGTTCCGCGTGGAGCAGTTCTACGGCACCGCGCTTGGCATCATGGTCGACAAGAGCCCGGAACTCGGGGTCGTGGCCATCGTCGGCCTCAACGATTCAAACTTCGACATCATGCCGGACACGCTGCGCGGCGCGAGCCAGGTCGAACTGCGGCTCGCCAACGGCATCCGTCTCGCCAGCACGGGCGAATGGACCGAAGCGGCAACCGACGTCAGGCATGTCCAGCGGTCGGCGTCGTTTCCGCTCGAGATTTCGATGCGCATCAGGCCGGAGGCTCTCGCGCAGTGGGATCGCGAGACATATTGGGCGACCGTCGGCCTGGCGGCACTGCTGGGCATGATCTTCGGCTGGCTGGCGGCGCGCGCGCTGCTGCGTCCGCTGACACCGCTGGAGGAACTGGACCGCGGCATCGCGGCGGGCGAGATTCGTCCGTATTTCCAACCGCTTTTCGACCTGGCGTCCGGCAACATCGTCGGCGCGGAACTGCTGGCACGCTGGATCAAGCCGGACGGAACCGTCGTCGCCCCGAACCGCTTCATCGAGCTTGCCGAGGAGAGCGGACGCATCGGCGAACTCACCTGGCATCTAATGCGGGCCGGGCTGGGCGAATTGCGCGAGCTCATGTCCGCTGACAAGCGCTTCAAGCTCTCCGTGAACATCTCCCCACGGCACTTCGTGACCCCCGACTTCGTGCCGTCGCTGCGCGCGGTGGTGCACGGCTGCGGGGTCGCGACACGTCAGGTGACGCTCGAACTGACCGAACGCGAGAGCTTCGAGGACGCCGCCAGGGCTGCGGAAATCGTGGCGGCCGTGCACGAACTGGGTTTCAAGGTGGCGCTGGACGATGTCGGCATCGGCCACAGCGGGCTGTCGCAGATCCAGCGCCTGCGCGCCGACGTGCTCAAGGTGGACAAGTTCTTCGTCGACACGCTCTGCCGCGACGACAGCGCGCGCATCATGGTGGAAACGCTGGTGCGGCTGGCGGCCGAGATGAACATGGATGTCGTTGCCGAAGGCATCGAAAGCGACGAGCAGTCCCGGGCGCTGGCGCAATGCGGTGTCACCACCGGGCAAGGATATGTGATGTCGCGACCGCTGGCTCCCGACGCCTTCCGGTCGTTCATGCGGGAGCACCCCGCCAAAGCCGAGCGGCCGGCACGGCACCGCGCGGCCTGACCGCGCGGCAACCGGGCTATTTGCGGGTCAACGCACCGCGAATCTCGCCACCGGGATAAGCCTGCGTGTGAACGTTCACGTAGGTATGACCGGCCAGGACCGCCTGAGCCTTGGCGTCATCGAGCGTGGCCGTTCCTTCGATCGGGCTTGCGGCGGAAGTGAAGCCGATCATCACGCCGGCATTGCCGCCAGACGGCGCCGGACCATGAATATGCGCCGCCATGGCCGGGCCGGTCAGGCCTTCATAAGTCACCTTCCAACTCAGCACCCTGGTTTCGGTGTTGTAGGATGCGACGGCCTGTCCCGTACCGGTCGTGTCGTTCGGCGGGATGTCGTTCTTGCCGCTCAGCTCAGCGCTGAGTTCGATGGTTTCGGCCGACGCGACCGAAGCCGCCGCAAGCGTGATCGCGGCCACAACGAAGGCGGCCGTCGTTATGCGTGCCATCAAGCTCCTCCCAAAGTGGATATTCCCCGGCGACTGCACGGGATGCTGCGCACACGGTCAAATCATAACCGCGTGCGCAGCGCCGTCGTTCCCCAGGGTTCAGGGCACGGCGATCTCGGTGCGCTCTCCGGCGGTCACCTTGACCGGGGTTTCCGTCTTGGCCTCGCCACGCGTTACCACCACCGCATAGTCGCCGGCCGGCAGCGTGGTCTGATGCTCGGTATTGTAGGCGTAACCGAAGCCCTGGCGGTTGCCCTGGATGTCCTTCTTCGCACCGAACACCTCGATGAAGTTTGCGCCCGGCGCGGAGATGAACAGCACGCCGGCGTTGAGCAGCACGTTGACCTCGACGCGTTCAGCCACCTTCACCGAGAAGGGTGCTTCCGCGACCGCCTCGCCGATCTTCGCCCTGGCCACGAAATCGCCGGCCGGCAGGTCGAACTCCGGCGTGGCGGAATAGGCGTAGGTGACGCCTTCGCGGCTGCCGTCGATCGCCTTCTTGGCCTTGAGGATTTCGATGAACATGCCGTCGTCCTCGACATTCATGCCCGGCACGTAGGACGCTGTTACCGCGGCGCGGCCGACGCCGACGACGATGTCCTTCTCGACCGTCTCGCCGGCCTTGAGCGGGATGACCTCGGTCACTTCCGCGGCGCCGAGCTTGACGTTCACATTGAGATTGCCCTCAGGGAAGATCGCCTTCATCTGGCCGTAGTAGGTCGTGTCGCCGTCGCCGGGATATTTGATGTTGACCGCCGCGCCATCGGCGATGTCGCCACCCTCGGAGGGCCGCGGCCGCAGGATGAGCTTGCCGGCATTGAGCACATAATGCGGCTTGGCCACCTTGCCTGCCTCGATGGTCACCTTCTGCTCGACCTCGGCGTGGTCTATCCTCGATGTGATGATATAGTCGCCGGGCTCGAGATTGCCCTTCCAGTCATTGTAGTCGGTGGAGACGTACTCGCCGCGCGAGCCGTCGGGGTTGATCTTGTAGACGACGTAGACCACGTCGCCGTCGCCCGTCTGCACCGGCCGGGTTTCGGACAGCGCGGTCGAAGGTATGATGTTGAACTCGGCAACAGGCTCAGGCTGCGGCTTGGGTTCGGGCTGCGGCTGAGGTTCGGCGACAACGACCTCGGTCAGCGCGTCCTCAAGCTCATCGGCATCCTCGGCGGCCAGGTACTTGCCGCCGGTGTTGTCGGCAAGGCAAGCGACCTGCTTGCCCTCGTCCTCCGACAGGCCGAAACCCACCACATGGGCGGTGAAGTCGATTCCGTTCTGCTCCAGCTCGCTCGCCAGCGCGCAGGGATCGGCGTTGCAGGTCTCGATACCGTCGGTGATGAGGATGACGGTCGCCTTTTCCTCACCGTATTTCAGCGCCTCGGCCGCCTGGCGCACCGCGGCGGAGAGCGGCGTGGAGCCGAGGAATTTCATCTTGTCGGCGGCAGCGCCGATGGCGGCCGCCGTGCCGGGACCGGGCGGGACGATGAGCTCGATGTCGGAACAATTGCCCTTCTCGCGATGGCCGTAGGCCATCAGGCCAAGTTCAAGGCTGTCCGGCACCGACTGGAGCACGGTCTTGAGCGCCTCGCGCGCGATCTCCAGCTTCGGCCGCCCCTGTATCTGGCCCCACATGGAGCCCGAGGCATCGAGCACGATGATCGCCTTGTCGGCGGCGATCGCCGCTGTTGAAATCGTCAACGCCGCCAGCGCGCCCAGCGCCGGTCTCAAGAATTTCCGCACCCTAGCCTCCTTGGTATTTGCCGCAGCGGCAAGCTAGCCAAGGGGCAGCCATGCCGCAACCTCGGATTTCCCGCCTGACCCAGATGTGTTCCGGCCGCTATGCTCATGGCGTATTTGGCAAAATCGCGGCAACCGGCCGCTCAGGCGGGGGGAGCAGGCCGCGACAGCACGAAGGCGGCAGCGCCCGACATGACCAGCGCCTGAACGGCAAGGACCGTCCATGGCACGCCGACGGCAAGAGAGATCAGGAGAGCGGCGGCCATGGCCGCGACCGCGAGCCTCTTGGCCCGCGGCGCAATCGCGCCATGCCGGTTCCAGTCGCGGATCGCCGGGCCGAAGCGCGGATGGTCGACCAGCCAGCCGTGCAGGCGCTCCGACCCCTGCGCGAAGCAGAAGGCGGCCAGGATCATAAACGGCGTCGTCGGCAGCAGCGGCAGCACCACGCCGGCCAGTCCCAACCCCACCGCGACAAACCCGGCGGCGATCCAGAGCGGACGGGTGAGCTTTGCACGAAGCTTCATGGGAACTGGGTGGAACCGGGCAGAGGCAAAGCGCCCTTCTAGCCCCGGCGCAGACAGCGCGCCACCTGCGTCAACCGGACCTTCCGTCAGGCGCTTACGCGGTTGGCACTCTTCTCGACGAGCTCGCGCGCGTAAGGATGGGTCATGGCGTTGTGGCGCAACGCCTCGACCGGCGCCACCTCGACCACGCGACCCTGTCGCATCACCGCCAGCCGGTCGCACAGGAACGACACGACCGGCAGGTCGTGGGTGACGAGGATGTAGGTGAGCTTCTGCTCGCGGCGCAGGCGCTTGAGCAAATTCAGGATCTCGGCCTGAACGGACACATCCAGCGCCGAGGTGGGCTCGTCCAGCAGCAGGATCTTCGGTTTCAGCATCAGCGCACGCGCGATGGCGACGCGCTGGCGCTGGCCGCCCGAAAGCTGGTGCGGCAGGCGGAAGCGGAAGCGCGGGTCGAGGCCGCAGGCGGCCATCATCTCGGGCACGCGCGTGTCGGCGCCGCCGAGGCCGTGGATGGCCAGCGGCTCGGAGAGCGCGGCATCGACTGTCTGGCGCGGGTGCAGCGAGCCGTAAGGATCCTGGAAAACCATCTGGCAGAGCGCTGCGAACTTGCGGTCGATAGCCTTGCCGCGCGGCTGGCCGAACAGCGAAATCTCACCTGTCCAGTCGGGCGCCAGCCCGGTGACGGCGCGCAGCACGGTCGACTTGCCGGAGCCGCTTTCGCCGACGAGGCCGAAGCACTCGCCCTCGGCGACGTCGAGCGACAGGTCTTCAACGACACGCGTGTCGCCGTAGGCGATATCGACGTTGCGCAGGCTGATGGCGTTCATGCCTGCTCCCACTGGCTGCGGTCGAGCACCGGCAGCTCGGCGCGCGTCTCGTCCATGCGCGGAACGGAGGCGATGAGGCCGCGCGTGTAGGGGTGCGTTGCGCGGTCGAGTTCGCCGGCGGCGCATTCCTCGACGATGCGGCCGCGATACATCACCAGGATGCGGTCGCAGAACTGCGAGACGAGGTGGAGGTCGTGGCTGATGAAGATCAGCCCCATGCCCTTGCGGGTAATCAAATCGTTCATCAGCCGCAGGACTTCGCCCTGCACCGACACGTCGAGCGCCGAGGTCGGCTCGTCGGCGATCAAGATCGACGGCTCGGGGATCAGCATCATGGCGATCATCACGCGCTGGCCCATGCCGCCCGACAATTCATGCGGATAGAGGCCGAAGACGCGCTGAGGGTCGCGAATCTGCACAGCCTCCAGCATCTCCAGCACGCGGCTGCGGATCTGGCGTCGCGGCAGGTGCTCGTGCACAGCAAGCGCCTCGCCGATCTGCTCGCCGACCGTCATCACGGGGTTGAGCGAGAACTTCGGGTCCTGCATGACCATGGAGATGCGCGCGCCGCGGATGCCGCGCATCTGCCACTCGCTGGCGGACAGCAGGTCGATCCCTTCGAAGCGCAGGCGGTCGGCGGTGACCTCCCCGGGCTTGCGGATGAGGCGCAGGATCGAGCGGCCGGTCAGCGACTTGCCGGAACCGCTCTCGCCGACGATGCCGAGCCGCTCGCGGCCAAGGGTGAAGGAGACGCCGCGCACGACTTCCACCGTGCCGGTCGGCGTCGGGAAACGAACGCGCAGGTTGGCGACTTCGAGCAGCGGCGCGGTCATTGGCGGTTCGCGCTCTTCGGGTCGAGCACGTCGCGCAGGCCGTCGCCAAGGAAGCAGAAGCCAAGGCTGACGATCACGATGGCGAAGCCGGGCATGGTCGCGACCCACCACTGGTCGAGGATGAAGGCGCGGCCTCTGCTGATCATCGCGCCCCACTCCGGCAGCGGCGGCTGGGCGCCGAGTCCCAGGAAGCCGAGGCCGGCGGCGGTGAGGATGATGCCGGCCATGTCGAGCGTCACGCGCACGATGACCGAGGAGGTGCACAGCGGCAGGATGTGCCTGAGGATCACGCGCATGACGGACGCGCCCTGCAGACGCACGGCGGAGATGAACTCGGAGTTGCGGATGGTCAGCGTCTCCGCCCGCGCGATGCGCGCATAGGCCGGCCAGGAGGTGATGGCGATGGCGATGACGGCGTTCTCGATGCCGGGCCCGAGCGCGGCGACGAAGGCCAGCGCCAGGATAAGCTTCGGCATCGACAGGAAGACGTCGGTGATGCCCATCAGGATGCGGTCGGTCCATCCGCCCAGGTAGCCGGACACGGCGCCGACGACCATGCCGACGGGCGCGGCGATGGCCGCCACCAGCAGCACTATCGTGAGCGTGATGCGCGCGCCGTAGACGATGCGCGACCAGATATCGCGACCGAGTTCGTCGCTGCCCAGCCAGAACTGGTCCGACGGCGGCTTCAGCCGGTCGGTCAGCTCGCCGACATAAGGGTTATGCGTGGCGAAGAAGGGCGCGAACAGCGCCAGCACGACGAGCGCCAGCACGATCAGCGCGCCGAGCACGGCAAGCGGGTTGCGCAGCAGCGCCCGAACCATGCGGTAGGAGCGGCCGAGCCGCGCCTGCAGGCGGGAGGCCGGAGATTCTGCAAGCAGCCAGCCGCGGGTGGTGGTCGCCATCGCCCTCTCCTAGCGCGCCCTGGGGTCGAGCACGCGGTAAAGCACGTCCGACACCTTGTTGATGAAGATGAAGACCGCGCCGACCACCAGCGTCGCGCCCAGCACTGCGTTCATGTCGGCATTGAGCAGTGCCGAGGTCAGATAGTTGCCTATGCCGGGCCACGAGAACACCGTCTCGACCATGACCGAGCCTTCGAGCAGGCCGGCGTAGGAAAGGCCGATCACCGTGATGAGCGGGACGCGGATCGGCCGGAAAGCGTGCCGCCAGATCACTGCGCGTTCCGGCACGCCCTTCACGCGCGCGGTGGTGACATATTCCTGTCCGAGCTGGTCGAGCATGAACGAGCGCGTCATGCGGGCGATGTAGGCGAGGCTGAAGAAGCCGAGGATGGAGGCAGGCAGCACGATGTGGCTGACCGCGTTCCAGAACACGTCGAAATCCCCGGCAAGCAGGCTGTCGACCAGGATGAGGTTCGTCACGGGGGGCACCAGTCCGTCGTAGAAGATGTCCACGCGCCCCGGTCCGCCGACCCATCGCAGTTTTGCGTAGAAGACCAGCAGGCCGAGCAGTCCGAGCCAGAAGGCGGGCACGGAGTAGCCGAGCAGGCCGACGACGCGGATGACCTGGTCGACGAAGGAACCCTGCCGGCTGGCGGCCCACACGCCCATCGGGACGCCGAGCAGGACTCCGATGATGATGCCCAGTGTCGCCATCTCCAGCGTGGCCGGGAAGACGTGGCTCAGATCCTCGATGACCGGCCGGTTGGTCGAGACCGACATGCCGAGGTCGCCGGTGAGCACGTCGCCGACATAGGAGGCGAACTGGACGACCAGCGGACGGTCCAGCCCCATCTCGGTGCGGACGCGCAGGTAGACCTCCTGCGGTGCGCGGTCGCCGACCACGGCCAGCACCGGGTCGATCGGGATGACGCGGCCGATGAAAAAGGTGATCGCCAGCAGGCCGAGGAAGGTCAGTGCGGTGGTCAGGAGAAACGCGCCGAGCGACATGGCGAAGCGACGGCCTGCGCGCGAGCGCGACGCGCTTTCCCTAATCGCTGCGGGTTCGACTGCCGGCTCGATCGCCAATTCGGTCTGACGCCCCCTGATGGCCGCTTTCCGCAGCCTACTCCAACGGCAAACGGTGTGGACCTACATTTTGGGGCTTGGATAGCACAAAAGATTTTGCTTACATCAAAAAAATTTCGATGGAGCCCTTTCCGGGTGAACGCGCCCCAGACCGTTCCCTCTCAGCCCCGCATCGGCGCGCTGATCCGCGCGCGGCGGCGGCAGCTGCACATGACCTTGCAGGCGCTGGGCGAGGCGGCGGGTCTGTCGGTCGGCTTCCTCAGCCAGGTCGAGCGCGACCAGGCAACGCCGTCGCTGGGTGCACTGGCCGGCATCGCTCGCGGGCTCGGCGTCGATGTCGACTACTTCGTCGCGACGCCCTCGATCGGCAACGGCGTGACGCGGGCAGGCGGGCGGCTCTCCTTCTCGCTGCCGGGCTCGTCGATGATCTACGAGCGGCTGCACACCGAGTTTCCCGGCCGCGGCCTCTCCTCCTTCATCATGTCGGTACCGCCGGGCCACCGCTCGGAGATGGTGCACCACGAGGGCGACGAACTGCTCTTCGTGCTCGACGGCGAAATCACGCAAACGGTCGACGGTGAAGCCATCAGGCTCTGCGCCGGCGACAGCCTGCATTTCAGGGGCTCCAGTGACCATAGCTGGGCCAATGAGAGCGACCGGCCGGCCCGCATCTTGTGGACCGGCACGATGTCCATCCTGCGTCCACGGCAGGAAGGCGAGAAACCGGCGCGGCCGGGTGCACTCCCTGCGACCGAGGCCGTCGCAGGGCTCAACCATTCCACCTCAGAAGGGAGCACAAAGAAATGAACATCCTCAGACGGACCCTCTTGGCAGCGATGCTGACGACGGCACTGCCGCTCGCCGGGCCGCTCGCCGGCGCATGGGCGGCCACCCCCGCCGACGTGCTGGTGGTGGCGCAGAACATCGACGACATCGTCGCGATCGACCCGGCGCAGGCCTATGAGTTCTCGTCCGGCGAGTACGTGACCAACACCTATGACCGCCTCGTCCAGTACGACGCGGCCGACACGGAGACGCTGGCGGCAGGCCTTGCATCGGAGTGGACTGTCGATGCCGCCAACAAGTCGATCACCTTCAAACTGCGCGACGGTGTGAAGTTCACCTCGGGCAACCCGGTTCGCCCGCAGGACGTGCTGTTCTCGTGGAAGCGCGTGCTGGTGCTGAACAAGGCGCCCGCCTTCATCCTCGCCGGACTGGGCTGGACCGCCGACAACATCGACCAGATGGTGACGCTCGGCGACGGCGCCGTGACGATCAAGTATGCGGGCGAGTTCTCGCCGAACTACGTGCTGAACGTGCTCGCCGCACGCCCGGCCTCCGTGGTCGACGAAGCCACCGTGATGCCCAACGCCAAGGACGGTGACATGGGCAATGCCTGGCTCAACGCCAACTCGGCCGGCACCGGACCGTTCAAGCTGCGCGCCTACCGCCCTGGCGAGATGCTGACGCTCGACGCCAACCCCGACTATTTCGGCGGCGCGCCGAAGATCAAGTCGGTCATCGTGCGCCACGTCGCCGAGGCCGCGACGCAGCAGCTGCTGCTGGAGTCGGGCGACGTCGACATGGCGAAAAACCTGACGCCGGACCAGATCAAGGGTCTGGAGACCAAGGGCACGATCAAGATCGAGACCTATCCGCAGGCGGCCGTGCACTGGTTCTCGTTCAACCAGAAGACCGAGGCGCTGACCAACGAGGCCGTGTGGGAAGCCGCGCGCTACCTGGTCGACTACAAGGGCATGACCGACACGTTCCTGAAGGGCCAGATGCAGATCCATCAGGCCTTCTGGCCGGCCGGCTTCCCGGGCGCGCTGACCGACACGCCGTATACGCTCGATGTCGAGAAGGCGAAGAAAATCCTCGCCGACGCCGGCGTGAAGACGCCGATCAACGTCACGCTCGACGTGATAAACTCGGCGCCGTTCACCGACATCGCGCAGTCGTTGCAATCGACCTTCGCGCAGGCGGGCATCAACTTCGAGATCCTGCCCGGCACCGGCGCGCAGGTCATCACCAAGTACCGCGCCCGCACGCACCAGGCGATGCTGCTCTACTGGGGGCCGGACTTCATGGACCCGCACTCCAACGCCAAGGCGTTCGCCTACAATGCCGACAATTCGGACGACAAGTACGCCTCGACCACGACGTGGCGTAACGCCTGGGCGGTGCCGGAGGAGTTGAACAAGGAGACGATGGCGGCGCTCGCCGAGCCGGACGCGGCCAAGCGCGACGCCATGTATGTGGACCTCCAGAAGAAGATCCAGGCCAAGGCGCCGTTCGTGATCATGTTCCAGGCGGTGAAGCAGGTGGGCATGGCACCTGCCGTCTCCGGCTTCGTCAACGGCGCGACATCGGACTTCGTCTACTACCGCCTGGTCGCCAAGAACTGAGCGAAGACGAAGACAATTGCGGGCCGCCTCCGGGCGGCCCGCGCATTTTCAGCACATCAGCGGAGTTTCCGACGTGACCGATATCGCCGCCCAACGCATGGCAAGACTGCGCGAGAAGATGCGCGAGACGGGCACCGGGCTGGTTGCGCTCGGACCCGGCTCGCACATGCAGTGGCTGGCGGGTTTCTACCCGCATCCCGACGAGCGCCCTGCCCTGCTGCTGGTCGGCCCGAACAAGGCCGGTTTCCTGATGCCCGCGCTGAACGCGGAGGCGTCGAAGCTGTCGACCTCGCTGCCGATGTTCGCGTGGGCGGATGCAGACGGTCCCGACGCCGCTCTGGCCAGGGCGCTGGCCGAGATATTTCCGAAGAGATCAGGCCGCATTGTGCTGGACGAAACCATGCGCGCGGACTTCGCACTGCTGGTGATCGACGCGCTGCCCGGCCTGGCGCGGGCCTTCACCGACGACACGGTGGGGACGCTGCGCGCCAGCAAGGACGATGCGGAATACCGCAAGCTGAAGGCCTCCGCCCTGCTCGACGACCGCGCCATGCAGGCGGCGCGCGCGGCACTGAAGCCGGGCATGACCGAAACCGACATCGCCGATGTCGTGAAGGAGTTCTTCGCCGCCAACGGCGCGCGCGTGCAGTTCGCCATCATCGGTGCCAGCGAGAACGGCGCGCATCCGCACCACTCGACCGGCGGGCGCGTGCTGAAGCGCGGCGACGCGGTTGTCATGGACATAGGCGGCCGGCTGGACGGTTATCCGAGCGACATGACGCGCATGGCGATCATCGGCGAGGCTCCCGAAGGTTATGCCGAGGTTCACGCGGTGGTGGAGAAGGCGGTGCAGGCGGCGCTCGCCAAGGCAAAGCCCGGGGTCAAGGCGAAGGAGGTCGACAAGGCGGCCCGCGACGTCATCACGGCCGCCGGCTACGGCGACTATTTCGTCCACCGCACCGGCCACGGGCTGGGCATCGACGTACACGAGTCGCCCTACATCACCGCCACGTCCGAAACGGTGCTGGCCGAGGGGATGGTGTTCTCCATCGAACCCGGCATATACCTGCCCGGCCGCTTCGGCATCCGGCTGGAGGATATCGTGATCCTGCGCAAGGACGGTCCCGAAATCCTGTCCGGACTGCCGCGCGAAGCCTTCGTGGCGGCGGGCTGAACGCCGGGAGAATGCATCCATGCCAGTCAAGAAGCCGCCCCGCGCGGTGCTGACAACCCCGTTCGGTACGATCACGGTCAGCGTGGACAGCGACAACGCGCCGATCACGGCCGCGAATTTCATGGCTTACGTCGACGGCGGATTCCTGGATGGCACCTCGTTCTACCGCCTCGTGCGCTTGGACAACCAGCCGGCCGACACGGTGGCGAAGATCGAGGTGGTGCAGTTCGGCTACAAGATGCAGGGACAATCCTATCCCGGCCCACTGCCGCCGATCGCGCATGAGCCGACCAGCGTAACCGGCCTGACCCACCGCGACGGAACGCTGTCGATGGCGCGCTTCAAGCCGGGCACGGCAGGTTCGGGATTCGTCATCTGCGTCGGCGACCAGCCGGAGCTGGATTTCGGCGGGCGCAGGCAGCCGGACGGGCTGGGCTTCGCCGCCTTCGGCCAGGTTGAGGAAGGCATGGACGTGGTGCGCGCGATCCTCGCCCGGGGAGGCCCCGAACAAGTGCTGGCCAATCCGATACCGCTGCTCAACGCGCGTCGGTCCGAATAGCCCCTCGGGCGCCCGCGAAGACGCCGCCGCAAAGTTCGGCCTTGCGTCGGATGTCGGCTGTGCCGGAACCAAAGGTTCTGCATTCGGCGCGCCGAAAACAATGGATAATTTTAATGCGGGGACCCTAAGCCCTGCAATCGCTGCCACCAAGGATATGCATGCTCATCGGGATTCGAGCCAATAAAAAGAGGGCCGTGAAGGCCCTCTTGGATGCGCACCGATCTGACAGTCAGAGACGAATGTCGTCTCGTCTAAAATAGCTTGCTCCACACTGCTCACGACTGATCGCCGGCGCGATCCCCTTTTCGGCAAGCTCCTTATTCAACTTGATGGCAGACCCGCCCGACAGCTTCGCAAGCTCGGCGAGCGAGACGTATCGGTGTTTGAAATCCCGAAGCGATTCTTCGGATACAAATACTGCGTCCGTAGCACCCGCCCGCGCTCTGCAATGAACCAACGCACCTTGCGCGATCAACGCCGAAACAACCTCGAAAGTGGCGCCCAGATTCTTCGCCGTCTGTCGCATCGAAAGTCCGCTCCAGGGAACTCCAAACCTTGCGGAAAAGACCTCAAGCCCGCAGACACGAATGCTGGCCAATCCGTTCTCATCACGGTCTCGAAGGACCTTCCGGATAGTGCCGTTCAGCAGCATTCCCACAACCACATCGACGCCGCATCGGGCACGCAATGCGGCGTTCACAATCGAGACCCAATTGTCGGACTCGGTGCGCTCGCTGGACGGCAACGCGCGGAGCTTCTCAGCAAATGCCTCAATGGCGGCAGGCTCGAAGCGCCTATTTGCCTTGTGCACCTGGCTCCGATGAACTTTCCCCAAAAGGGAGCTATCGGCGAGAACCCAAAGAATTTCGTTGGTTACCCCGAGCATCGACCGCACCTGCCGGTTCGTCCATAGGTTCCTCGCCTCTCTCACGATGCGGCGTGCGGGCAGCGTTTCGAATTGCTCGTCCGATGTTTGCTCAAGGCCGAGCCGGTGCGCTGCTCGAGCCAATGCATCCTGAGAAAGGCGAGTGCGCTCAGCGATGTCACGCAGTCGAAACGGTCCCGCTGAAGAAGGCAGGCTGACCCTTAGGACTTGATCCGGCAGATTGCTTTCGACGAATTTTTGCACTTCGTGTCTGAAGTGCCAGAAGTCCGTCGTCTGGTTTTCGCGATCGACCAGCAGTTCGGCCATAGGCCCGATAATATTGCTGATGCTTACAAACCGAGATGTGTCCCCCAGACTAGCCAGCTTCGCCGTCAGAACGTCCTGCAAGGCCTCTGGCCCACTCTTCAGGCTTCTGAACCCGACGTCTCGGATCGCGCGTATCGCGTCGTTTTCGAGATGCCTACGGCGCCGGAACTCACCCGTCGCAATAGCTGAACCGAAGAACTCGCACACACGCGTGACCTCGGACATCGGCATTTCGTCCAGCCAAGTCGAGCCCGCCTTTCCATCAAGTCTGGCAATCAGATAGAGCTCGAAGGGTGTCGGACGTTGCACCACAGCCTCTGGTGGTTTCGACGCCCATTGATATGCGGCATCCCATCCAAAAGTTGCAAAGTCCCGCCTCTCGTTCCGGATGCTCTTGAGAGGACACGTGATCAACTTTCGATCATGGACGTGACACGTCTCGATCGCACGCAGGTGCCATGCGATCCGCAGATGGACGCGATCGTAGGCGTTGGCACCCGAACCGCTCGCCAAATCATCCGCGACGCACACGGGACAAAGCGCATACTCGGCGGTGCGAAACATGTTCGAGATAGCATGGCATCCCCGCAGTTCGTACGATCTCGGGCCGACCTCGACTATCGAATTGCGTGTGAGCCGATCGAGATCAGCTCCGGAGACCTCAGCCAGAGGTGCCAGCGCCTCTGGCTTGCCCTTGCGGATGGACGTCCAATCCAGCCCGACCTCCTGACAGAACTTTGCGGCTGTTGGGCACCCGCACACGGCTGCCAATCGCGATACGTAGCTGACCTGCGCGAGTTCGTCGGGCATAAGTTCGACACGCGCGAGCAGGGTCATTTCCGCCTCCGCGACGACGCTTGCGTGGACCGATCGTCCAGAATTCGGGGAATCGTCTCGCTGGTGTCGATGCGACGCCAATCGGGCGTCTCGAATACGTTGAGGCCAAAACCACATGCCGTCCTGCGGTGATAGATCGCGGCGAAATCCACGCTTTCGAGATTGCGCGGAGCCGCGGCCGAAGTGCATCGCTCCGTCGCGACGGCCATCGCCTGCCAAGACATTTCCAGCGCAAGGCCCAACTGGCCGCTGGCGGCGTGGACCAAACGCTCGATCATCTCCTTCTCGGGTGCAAACGCCAAGCCCGCAGTCTTCGCCCGATCATGGATCGTCCTTGCCAGGGATTTGATCTCATTCTCCCGGACCGGGTAGAAATTGAGCACTTCCGCGCGACGACCGAATGCCTCGTCGTACCGGACCAGATCCAGCACGGGATCGAGGCCTGAGATGATCAGCGAGATAGGATTGTCGTCCTCCATGAGGCCGCGGAAGCATGCGGCCATTCGCTCAGCCGCACGTCGGCGTCGGAACGAATCCTGGCCGACTATCAAGTTGGCCGCATCATCGACGTGGATAATCACGACTCCAAGCTTCAGCGCCTGGGATTTGAAGCGCTGAAGGACAACCTCGGTGGAGGGCACACTAACTAGGGGATAGCCGGTCGCGTTGAGGAGTCTCATGTACAAGGCCCTCGGGCTGGGGTTTTCCGGAGCATTGATTGACAGCAACGGCCGGGTGGGCTCGGCCCCATCGGTCGGGCGCAACGAGGATTGACGGAGGATCGCCTTCTCAATCGCCCGGGTCTTGCCGGCACCCGAGCCCCCAACAATAATCTCGGCGCGACCTTTCAGTCGGTTCTCACGACTCAACTCGGCGTTGAGATCCTTCCTCGTGAGGACGCGCCGGATGAGACCGTCGATGCGATCATTCAACTCTGCATCGCGAGGTGTGGTGATGTAACTGCTGGCGGCGCGCTCCGCCTGCTCGATCCGATCCCAATCCTGCTCACTTCTCGAAGCCGTGAGAGAAAAGAGCGGGTCTTGGACAAGGCTTTCGATTGTCATTTCAGTCTCCGCTCGACCAATCGTCTTCACCGTCAGAGAACCAGCCCTTTGGACTCCCTGACTGGCTGGTTTGGCTTGGCGATGTGGGAAGCGTCGGCTCTCCCTTGCCGACGTCGTTGGAGCGCATCTCCCCTGGCGCGGAGTTTTCGGCTTTGCCGTCCGCTTCGCCTGCGCCTACCGATCCCGTGAAAGCGATGAACTCGCCGGCGTCTTCAACCACTCCTTCAGCGAGAGACCTAGAAGACGGTGTCACCTGAGGTTCGGTCCAACCGATTCTCAATCTGCCTTCGTCGCGACTGAGCTCTTCCGCTGTAGGCTGCAGAGCACCCAAGCCGGCAGCGATGACCGCAGCTTCATTGCTGGATCTGATCGCTTCAAGTGCACGAATGACAGTTTCCTGGGCAACGGCAGCTTCTGACTGAAACCGGCGCCGAAGGTCGCGCAAGGTTGACCGCCAGACGTGCAGAGGCACCTGTTGGAGACGGAGGGATTGGGGAGATTTAAGGATGTGCCAGTCATCCTCGAGCTGGACCGAGATGTGGTTGATGTCGTTCGGGTCAACAGCGATCTTCACCATTCCGTCGGCGTGCTTTCGACGGTGTTCCTGAAGGCGCTCCGAGTTGTACGGAATATTGCAGAAATAGACTCCTTCACCCGACATCTTCCGCTCCATGCGCAAGCCGAGATTCACTCGGAGTCGGTGGAGGTCGGGCGCCGGCGGCAATTCGTGGTCACGCACGGCTTGCAGCCATGCCTGATGCGGGGTCTGGCCGCGAAGACCCTCATGTTCGGTGTTGTGGTAGATATCGATAATATAGCGCACTGCTTGCCAGCAAAACTGGTCGACGGTCGCCGAAGCTCTCTGTTCTGCTGGATAGCCTCCGAGCTTCACAGTATTACTGAACGTGCGGCCGGTATAATATGGCAGGAGAGCCAAATCTGCAGTACGAAACCAGCGCTCAATCTTTGGGCGGAGGTCGCTTTTCTTCGCTGGACCAAAGCCAAGCGTTCCGCCGAGTCCGACTACCGCCGAACGGAAGGACGCATCGAAAGAAGGCCCGGTGTCGGAATAGATTTCCATCAGGCCACCTGGAGGCCCCCACGGTGTCTGGGCACCGACCGCACTGGCTATTGCCGAACGATCAGACAGCGCCATACGAAGCGCACTGTGCACATTCGCTGGGCTAGCAGTTCTCGAAAATGAGACACCCAGGACGTAACGCGTCGCGCAGTCGATGACCGCGGCTACGTGGATTCGAACAAGTTCATACTCACGGCTTCCAATCGACCTCAAGCTCTCCTGCGGAACGACCTCACCGTCGATCAGATGGACGTGCACCAGCCACTCGTCGATCTCCAGCCTCTGCATTGGATAGCGGGCGACGACACCACCTGAGGACATTGAGAATTTTGCCGCGGCAGCGTCGTAACCCTCCCGAGCGCGGACGCGCACGTAGGCGGGAATTTGGCGGACCCGAGAACGATAGGTCTTGTAGCTCGGCGCCCTGAGACCGTTCAGTCCGCGTTCAAGCCGTTCGTTGTTGATCGTGTGCAGATCGGCCAGAAAGGCGTTGAAACAGAACTTTATGGACGCCTGATGCTCGGTTAGGTAGGCCTCCAGGGATTTCTTGATCACACGATCAACCTCCGGATCGAGCTTGGGCGCCCGACCGCAGTTGCCATATGCATCCCTCAAGCAATTTGCGTCGCAGCCGTGCTTCTCGAAGCGGTTGACCCAGCCAGCCAGCGCGCGACCACTGACCTTTCGGCGCTTTGTCGTTGCACGTGCGTTGACTTCGGGCTCATCGGCCGAGTCATACCGCTTGTTGCCCTTGCGCCGACCGGCCAAGCGCAGCAACTGCCGGGCGGTCTCAGCTTCCACCTCCAGCGCGTCGAGTGCCTCGGCATGCCTTTCCAACGCCTCACGCGCGTCACGGACTTGGTCAGCTGCTATCGCCCCCGCCGCCGCGCTGTAGCCTTCGGCACTGCGGCGGAAACGCCCGAGGCGGTAACCTTCGCGAAAACGTTGGACGCAATCCAATTTGTGCAGGAAGCGTTCTTGGCGTTGCCTCGAAAGGTCGGCCAACGGGGCTATTTTCTCAGCTTGCTGAAGCTGCGCGTTCAGGCGCGCGAAATAATGTGGCTCGCGGAGCAGGCTTCCAGCCACACGAAGTGCTTCATACTCATGGTGCGATACATGCTTATGCAGTTCTGAGCCCTGCTGCCTCAGCACGTGCCCATGGGCGTTGGTTTCGACATATTCGTAGTGAACGTCATCGATTGTGATGCGGTCGAGCCGGCCAATCTGATATCGCGCGTCCGGGGGCGTCATGGCTGCTCCTGCACATGGACGAGATCAGCGGCGCGCACGCGTGAAGCGATCGAAAGCGGGCTGTGGTCGACGCGAAGCAGCAACCCAGCACCGATCAAGCGGACCACTGCGCGAAAGCCGCTGGTGCGGCGCCGCAGCATGCTGCCCAAATATTGGATGGTGGTTGGGGCTCGGAACGTTCTCAAGATTTCCGCGAGCGATGCGTACGCTTCGTAGTCCCGATCCAACATCACCGAGTTTAGGATCAATGCGTCGGTGACGACCTTCGGTGGGACAGCTTGATCGGTTACCAGAAGCACTCCCGCCGCGTAGCGAGGGTCCACCTGCGAGGCGATGAGAAACAGTTCTTCCCGGAAGCGTGGCGTTACCCGCGCCTGCGGTTTCACGGAAATGGCTACACGGCGCCCATCCGACATCGTCGCCAGGAAATCGAAGTAGTGCTTCCGGTCGCGCCCTTCGAAATCGATGAAATCCACAGGCGTGGGCTGCTCCTGAAGCATTGCCACGTCACGACGCGCGAGGAGTGCGGCCGCGACCTTGCCTTCAAGTCCGCTTTCGAGGACCATCTTTCGACCGGCCGCATTCATGAAGACGCGAGCACTGCCTTGGCTACGAGCTTCGATGGCTCGGGTTCCGAGACTCTGCGCTGGGGGCGTCCAAACCGACGGGTCCGAAAATTCCCCAGTTGGGAGGATATCCCAGGAACTGGCCCGCTCGTACGATCTACGCAATGTGCGATTCCTTCAGCCGTGTTGGCGAGGAATCAAGGAAGGCGAGTATCCAATTTCAATATGTAGGACTATGTCAAGTATTTCTTAACAGCCGCAAAAGCGGAGGCGAAAGAAACATAAAGTGAACATGCGATGTATAGGGAAAATTACTGACCTTAGGATACTGATGTAGTGAAGATGAAGATTTTTTTCGCAGTAGGGCGATTGGCGCGCGCTCAAGCCATATTTTTTGCCGCGAGAACTCGGTCGATGCAACTAGCTGCCAGATTGGCCAGCAGAGACGCCGCTGGAATCGTGGGGGGCGCCATCCCGCTACATGGAGGGGCGAGGCGGCCGCTCATTACGGCCGCCTCGCCTAACACCCACTACCTCTGGTAAGGCCGGACGAACTGGAACAGCGCTCCAATAAGCGCGCGAAGTTCCTCAATACGGCGAACCGTACTGTGATATCGACCGCCAAATGGATCAGCAGCCAGTTCGGCTTCGAGGTCCCTCAACTCGGCGCGCCATCGCGCGATCATCTTCGAGTATTGGAAAAGCGCCTCCCGCTCGCTGAACGGGAGGTGATTGGTTTTCTCAGGATCGATGGGACAACCATAACGCGCCATGATTTCGGCGGGGGACATGGTTGTCGAAGCACGCAAATGCGTCATACGACACTCCTTGACTAACGATGTAGGGAAGCACCGGCCCCGCCGATGCTAGGAACATCGTCCCATGCCAAGGGTGTCTTGTCAAGATTTTTGCGACGGCGGCTCACCGCCGATTACCGCCAGGAAGGCAAGCTTCATCCATTGCGCGGTTCGAACCAGGCGTGGTGCGCAACGTGTCGGGTGATCTCTGCCTCGAGCCAGGCGGCACTAAGCTATTGCGAGGACGGGCGGCGCCGCACCAATCTCGTGCGGCGCAAGCAGGCCGACCGGCTTATCGAAATTAGTTCGCCTCGAGCAACGCAGGTTCGCCACCGCCTCCCGGTGCAGTAGAGATGATCGCGTCGGCTCCAAACGCCGAGGATGCGTCCTGCAGAATGTTGATAAGATCGTGCTGAGCTACGTCAAGGACAGCCGAAATCTCTGACAAGGTGAGTTCCTCGCCAAAATAGAGGAGAAGCGCCAAACGCGGCACAATGGGCAGGGCGGCCAACGCCTGCTCATCACGGTCTTCGAAGCTGGTTGCGGCGTTGGATGTAACGTCCGCGGCAATCAGTTGCGCAATCAGCGCACGGAGCCAGTCAATGCGAGCGGGATAATGCGGCACGCACCGCGGCGTACTCCCAATCATGTCTTTGATCATACCCTCAACAGCCACGTCTCCTTTTGCAGTAGAGCCTGTAGCAGCGGCGGCGACCCGCCGAAGGCTGGGCAGCCATGAGAGGATACAGTTCGGACTACTCATACTCGTCTCCTACATAACGCATCAAGAACGCACTCAAGTTTCATCGTTGCGAATTTAACGCAGCGTCAATACGCTAAAGCGTATCCGAGATATGATTTATCGCCGCACGACGCGCAAGTGACCAAATCGGGAACGATACGAAATATCGTGGCTATCTCCGAAAAATATGATATGCGACACGCTATATCACGTGTTCGATACGATTCTGCGTGCCCATCCGGAGTTCCAAAATGTGCCTGGTAAGCGTGTTTCTCGTTGGCGTATCGGCGCCCAAGGTAATCGATGTGGGGGACTGCAAATCGCTAAACGAGGTTGGTGACTTGCTCGCTAGGCGGCGCTTCCTGTGTGGCCTGCTGCAAGAAGAAGGAGGACAGACGGTCGAGCCCCCCGTTCAAATTGTCGTGCCGCTGCACCGGGTTCACCTACTCGCGGCGACCGACTAGCCGAGGACCAAAGAATGCCGACGATGGAACTAGCTGGCTTGCCGGTGATCAACTTCGGAGAGCCGGAACTGGAGTTGACACCCTCGGAATTAGAAGCTGCCAGTGGCTTGACCACCGAAATGCAGAGGGTCTGGCGAAGTCGCGGGCAGCTGCAGAAAGAGAAGCGTAGTCATGCGCGCTACAGCCTTAGAGAGACGGCGGTCCTTTTACTCGCCTACGAGGTAACAAGGTGGGGGATAGCTCCAACTGAAGCCATCAAGATAGGTAAGAGATATGGGCCAAGCATCATTCAGCTTGCGCTTTTTAATGTTGAGGGAACGTGCGAAATTCACGGTGAGCGGGTTCACGTTGAAACACTGCGAAATATGCTGACGGAAGATTCAGCGGAATATATATTTCGCATTCTGGCCCAAAACGAAATCGATTCACCGCCAAGATGTTTGATTTCAAGCGATCGCTCGGTACCACAGGCAGAATTCGAGTACCCTCATCAAGACGAAGACAGTTCTGTATCCTTGCAGATTATCAATCTTGTGAACGCCGGAATTCAACTTGCAGTCCGCATTGGGCGGCCCTTGGTTAAGGTTGAAATTGGCCAGAGGGAGAGTTGGTCAAAGGACGCGGTGCGAAGACTTGCGGGAGGAACGGGGTTAGAGAAGCGCAATTGAATTTCTCAGGTTGATCCTTTCTTACCAAGTTGCTGGAATAAGGCCGGGCACCGACCTTATGCGTCAATAGTAAGCCGCTGCTGTCCTTCGGCCCCGGTAGTTCTTTGATCTGACTAATATCGAGGTGTGGCGGCGGGGATGCAGCAGGTTCCTGATCAACCTGCTTCGATTAGGCGCCGTAGCTTGGCAAGCACGGCTTCCCGTGGCTCGTGGATGTCGAGAACGCCCGAGAACCTGCCTTTCCCGTCCATCATGAACACGCCGGCCGTGTGGTCCATCGAGTAGTTGCCGCCTTCCAGCGGCACCTTGCGGTAGTAAGCGGCAAAAGCCTTCACCGCGGCGTCGGTCTCTTCCGGGGTGCCGCGTAGCGCCACGATGCGCTCGTCGAACGCGGTCATGTAGTCCGCCAGCATCTGCTGGGTGTCGCGTTCGGGATCGACGGTGATGAAGAGAGGCGTGATGCGATCCGCGCCCGAGCCGAGCTCGGCCATCAGGTCGGTGAGCTCGAGCAAGGTCGTCGGGCAGATGTCAGGACAATGCGTGAAGCCGAAGAATATCAGGTACGGCTTCCCCGCGAGGCGGGCGTTGTCGAATCGCTCGCCCTTGTGCGAGGTCAGCGTGAAAGGCCCGCCGACGCGGGCCTCGCCCGACCCTGCCGGCTCGTCGACACGGCCGGTCCCCGGCAGAATGCCGCTGAAGCCGATCAGGAGTCCCGCGAGAATCGCGATCGCAGCCCAAGTCGCAATCCGGAACAGCTTCACCCCGCTCATGGCGCGGCGCCGTGTCCCGAATGGTCTTCAGGAGCCGCCGGTGCCGGACGCCGCTGCACGACGAACTCGACCTCCACGCTCCCCGCCTTCTCGAAGACAAGAGTCGCGGGGAACTTCTCGTCCTCCTTCAACTGGCGCGTAGGCTCGATGAACATGACATGCAGGCGCTCAGCCTCGAAATCGACCGTCGCGCCGGGCTCGATCGCGACGCCTTCGGTCAGCGGCCGCATCGTGGCCACGCCGTCCTGCACCAGGGATCGATGGATCTCCGCCCGCTTCCCGATTGGTGAGGTGATTTCGACGAGGCGGTCCGTCTCGGCTCCGCCGTTCGTCAACTTGACGTAGCCGCTCGCAACCGGCGCGGAAGGCGGCGTGGGCCGCGACCACGGATGTCCGACCTCGATCGGGCCGACCTTGAACTGGTGGGCGAGCGCAACGCCCGAAAGCGCCATCGACATTGCAAGCGCCGCAAGCAGCCTCGTCATTGTAGAACTCCACTTCGTCGTCCTAGGGTCGGTCTTTGCAGCACTGCGCCTGTCGCGGGCGGGTGCTGGTGGCTCGAACCTTAGGCACTCGGTAGCGCCTCTAGCAGCTACAGGGTCAAGCGGTGCGCGCTGGTCCGTTTGTCGCAGGCGGCACCGCCATCCGATAAAGCCCCCACCACGCCGCCGGAGCCAGGAGCATCACGCTCGCCATCCCGGGAAAGTAGCCGTAGGGGCCGTCGCGAAAGAGCGGAAATGCGAAATGTGCCAGCTCGATGACACCCATCGAGGTGAAGAAGCTCCACGCGAGATAGTAACCGAACGAGTGTCTCCGCGGCATCAGCAACGGCACCAGCAGCCAGGCTCCAGCAAGCACATAGAGTAAGATGGCGAGCGGAGATCCGGCTTCCGGAACCGGAACCCCAGTGATCGAAGACAATGCCGGGAAGAAATCGAGCTCGCGCTCCTCGATCTTATGCAGCACGAACAGGCCGAGCGTGATGAAGAACGGCGCGCGTATATCGGCGAAGGTCGCACGCTCGGGCATGGCAAGCCAGACGATCAGCCCGCCCAGGAAGCCTAGAGTGAACAACCCGGCTCCAACCGCTCCGAGCAGCACGTATCCGATCGCCACGACGGCGATTGTGTAGAGGATCGCAAGGGCGATCACGGTATTGCGCTTTTGCATGGTGTTTCCCTGTCTCGACAGCCCGAACAACAGGCCGTAGGCAAGGGCTAATGCCTCTAGTGACTATAGGGTCAAGAGATGACGGCGAACGTAATCACCATAGGCTATCTGGCTCGCGAGACAGGCACGAAGGTGGAGACTGTGCGCTTCTACGAGAAGGCCGGGCTCCTGCCTCCGCCGGCGCGAACGGACGGCAACTACCGCTCCTACGACCTGGCGCACGTCGAGCGTCTAAGCTTCATCCGGCGCTCTCGTGACCTCGGCTTTTCGCTTGACCAGATCCGCACAATGCTCACCCTATCCGACGACAAGGACCAGCCTTGCGCTTCCGTCGACGCCATCGCCAAGGAACATCGCGAAGAAGTCGTTCGCAAGATCGCCGACCTTGCGTCCTTGAAGGCGGAACTCGACCGCATGATCGACCGTTGCGGCAGCGGCGTCGTGGCCGACTGTCGCATCATCGAATCCCTGTCGCCGCGTCCGCTCCATAGAAGCTAAAAGAAGGCCTCGTCCGCGAAAACACCGACGGAACCCGGTGCGGCCGTGTTCCGCTCTATGGTGATTTTCCCTCTTGAGCCTCTAGCCACTAGAGGGATTAGGCGTTGTCCATCGACAGTCAGGTGATGTGATGGACGCGACCGAAAAGACGAGATTCACGATCGAGGGCATGGACTGCGCGGCGTGCGCTGCCAAGATCGACAAGGCGGTGCGGCAGTCGCCGGGCGTGCGCGACGTGAGCGTATCCGCCACGGCCGGCACGATGCTGCTTGAGCATGAGCCGGCGGCCGATCTGCAGGCCGTCAGCGCCGCAGTGAGCAAGCTCGGTTATCGCGTCGCCGGCTTCGGCCCGGCGGGAAAGCGGGCAAAGCACAGCCCGGCGCGCGCGAACGACCATTCGGATCACGACCATTCGGGGCACGATCATTCTTCGCACGACCATGCCGGACACGATCATGCCGGACACGGTGGTCATGAGAAGCCTGCTTCAGGCACCGCCGAGAGGCGGCACAACGAGGCTGCGGAGACCGCCGGTCTCCACGGGCACGATCACGGCCCGTCCGACGGGCCATGGTGGAAGACGTCCAAGGCGAAGCTGACCATCGCCTGCGGGCTGGCGCTCGGCGCGGCGATGCTGCTGGCTTACGCCTATCCGCAGACCGAGCCGTGGTCCTACATCGCCGCGATGGCGATCGGCCTGATCCCCATCGCGCGCCGGGCGTTTGCGGCCGCGCGCATCGGCATGCCCTTCACCATCGAGACGCTGATGACCATCGCGGCGGTCGGCGCGGTGGTGATCGACGCCGGCGAGGAGGCCGCCGTCGTGGTCTTCCTGTTCCTCGTCGGCGAACTGCTGGAGGGCGTGGCCGCCGGACGGGCGCGGGCCAGCATCCGCGCGCTGGCGACGCTGGTGCCCAAGACCGCGCTGCTTGAGGTCGATGGCCGGACAACCGAGGTTCCGGCCGAGTCGCTTGTCGTCGGCTCGGTCATCATGGTTCGCCCCGGCGACCGCATTCCCGCCGACGGCACGGTGCTGTCGGGCACGAGCGCGGTCGACGAAGCGCCTGTCACCGGCGAATCGGTGCCGAAGCGGAAAGCACCCGAAGACGCCGTCTATGCCGGCACGATCAACCAGGACGCGGTGCTGCGCGTCACGGTGACCGCGGCTGCTCAGGACAACACGGTCTCGCGCATCATCAGGCTGGTCGAGGAGGCGCAGGAGAGCAAGGCGCCGACCGAGCGGTTCATCGACTCGTTCTCGAAATACTACACGCCCGGCGTTCTGGTCGTGGCGGCGCTGATCGCCGTCGTGCCGCCGCTCGCCTTCGGCGGCGTCTGGGACGAGTGGGTCTACAAGG
>JAHBYZ010000028.1 GCA_019635695.1 Rhizobiaceae bacterium | reverse complement strand
GGCGCTCGGCTTCAACGCGCATGGCGGCGTGGGCTGCATCTCGGTGACATCGAATGTCGCGCCGCGGCTGTGCGCCGAGTTCCAGGAGGCGACGCTCGCCAACGACAAGGCAAAGGCGCTGGAGCTTCAGGATCGGCTGATGCCGCTACACAAGGCGATCTTCATCGAACCTGGTCTCGCCGGCGCAAAGTATGCTCTGTCGAAGCTCGGGCGTGTCGAGAATGTCGTGCGCTCGCCGCTGGTGACCATCGAGGCGTCAACGCAGGCGAAGATCGACGAGGCGATGAAGTTCGCCGGACTTGTCAATTGAGGCTGGAATGCCGAAGTAGGCCGGCATGAACCAGAAGAAGTCCGACCCGAACAACAAGATCGCCGCGGAAAACCGCAAGGCGCGCTTCAACTACGAGGTGGTCGACACCTACGAGGCGGGGCTGCAGCTGACCGGGACCGAGGTCAAGTCGCTGCGCGGCGGCCATGCCAACATCGCGGAGTCCTACGCCTCCGTCGAGGGCGGCGAGATCTGGCTGATCAACTCCTATTTGCCCGAATATCTGCAGGCCAACCGCTTCAACCATGAGCCGCGGCGCAGGCGCAAGCTGCTGCTCAAGAAGAAGGAAATGGCCAAGCTCGGCCAAGCGGTCGAGCGGCAGGGCATGACCATGGTGCCGCTGAAGATCTACTTCAACGATCAGGGGCGGGCCAAGCTGCTGCTGGCTCTCGCCCGCGGCAAGAACCTCGGCGACAAGCGCCAGAGCGAGAAGGCCCGGGACTGGGATCGCGAGAAGGGCCGGCTGCTGAGGGACAAGGGGTAAGGAACGTCCGGCCGAAGGCCGGCGAAAAGCCCCTGAATGGGCTTCTCGAGTTCCGAACGCCCGGAGCCGTAGCGGAGGGCAGGTCGTCTGCCGCCGGAAGGTGGCAGGAGCGGCGCTGGTTCACCAACCGGCTTTGCGGTTAGGTTCGCGCCATGATCCTCATCGGCCAATATGATTCATCCTTCGTGCGCAGGGTCGGCATCGCGCTGACGCTCTATGAAATCCCGTTCGAACACAGACCGTGGTCGGTATTCGGCGACGCGGGGAAGATTGCGGAGCTGAATCCGCTGACGCGGGTGCCGACGCTGGTGCTGGACGACGGCACGGTGCTGGTCGACTCGCCGAGCATGATCGACCACATCGACCGCATGGTGCCGCCGCAGCGACGCATGCTGGCAGCCGACGGCGGAGAAAGAACCGACGGCATGCGCGTGATGGCGCTGGCAACGGGACTGGCCGACAAAGCGGTCGCGCTCTTCTACGAGAAGGTGCTGCACGAGCAGGTTTCCGAAACGTGGGCCGGTCGATGCGCCGGGCAGATCGCGGGCACCCTCAAGGTGCTGGAAGCGGAGCGGGCGGCGCGCCGCGGCGCGTTCTGGTTCGGCGACCGCATCGGCCACGCCGACGTCGCCGTGGCCTGCGCGCTGCGTCACGCCAACGACTCCCATCCCGGCGCGATAGACTGGTCGATACATCCGGCGCTTGCCGCGCATTGCGAGAAGCTGGAGGCGATGCCGGTCTTGCGGGCGATCTCGCAGCCGTTCATTCCGCCCGCGTGAACGGGCGGCCAGCGTGAACCCGCCCATTCTCCCGCTTTCGGACCTGGCCGGCCGCTGGCACATCGTCGCCAGCAACTTCCCGATGTGGCTGGACGGCAAGAGGCAGCGACCGACGTTCAACTACACGGTTCGCGGCGGCGGGCTGGATGACGTGGTGGAATTCGAGCGCGAAGGGCATACGAAGCGCATTGCCGGCTTCGACCGGCCGGACGATGCGTCGAACCGAGCCTTCACGTGGCGCGGACGCGGGCTGCTCTACCTGTTCGCGAGCCGGTGGCGCGTGCTGCACCACGAGCGCGAATGGATGCTGATCGGATTCGAGAAGACGCTGGCGACGCCTGCGGGAGCCGACCTCGTGGCGCGTGCCAAGCCCACCCGGGCGCAGGCTGCCGAGCGACTGGAGGAGCTCGACCACCTGCTGCCCGAGGGGCAGAAAGCGTTGCAGATCATCGTTTGAGCGGAAGGCTGCGAGGACGGGCCGCGCGGCGCCGGTCTTATGCGACCGGTCGTCCGCCTGCCCTCAAGAGGCTTGCTCCCTGAGCCCGCCCTCGCAGCCTTCCGCCGTCAGCGGCGCACCGGCAGCGCGATCAATGCGTGGTCATCCACTCGCGGGCGGAACGCAGCGCCTGGGCGATCTCGGACTTCGACATCTGCGCGGCGAGTTCGGTGCGCAGCGCGGCGGCGCGGTCGGAACCCTTGATGGCAGCGATGTTCAGCCACTTGTGGGCGGCGACGACGTCGGTCTCGCAGTCGCGGCCCGACGCATACATCAGCCCCAGTTCGAACAGGATGTCCGCCTGGGCGCCGGCGCCCATGCCGGCTTCGAGCATTTCAAAACGTGCCATGTTCAGTCCCCTGTTTCTCCTGAGAGCGGCTGCCGCTTTGCGGTCTTGCCGACCCGTCGTGTGACAAGGCGAGACTGGACCCGCGGGCTTGAACGGCGGGTGAATGAGCTTGCTTAACTTGCGGAAAACAAAGCTCGAATTTTCGGTAAATGCCTGAAATCGTTAAGCATCGGAATCCTTGAGAATCCTCGCTACGGGCGTTTGGATCGCTAAAATGCGTCTGCCGGAACGAAACCCTTCATTGACCACGACCGACAGTCGGCTCGCCTGCGGACACTCGCTCAAGCGCGCCGCGCATGACGAAACAGGCAGTGCAGCGTCACGAAAAATGATCGTTGGCGGTCCTTGCACCCCGCTTTCGCCACGAAAGCGTCTGGTTTACCCTTACGTTCGCGTAAGAATTCGCCGCCCGTGGCGGGCGGCCCAGACGGGAGGACTCCGCATGATACGCACATTGACCCTGGCGCTGGGCGCCGGACTGATCATGGCCGGCACCGCGTTCGCCGCAGAGCCGATCGAAGGCACCTGGAAGCGGCCGAACGGCACGCTGATCAAATATGCCGGCTCGGGCGGAAAATTCTGCGGCACGGTGCTGACCGGCGAATACAAGGGCAAGTCGATCGGCTGCATGGAAGGTGCGGGCGCCAGCTACACCGGCAGCGTCAACAAGCTGGACGAGGGCAAGACCTACAAGGGCAAGGCCACCGTCAGCGGCAACACGCTCGGCCTGGCCGGCTGCGTCATGGGCGGCCTGATCTGCAAGACCGAGAACCTGGTCCGCCAGTAGGCCTTTCGCCGGGTGAGGGCGCGGACGGGTCGCGCGCCTTCACGTCACGGAAGTTTGCACGCTCCGCATCAATGTTGCGACGCGCCGGGAGGACTGGCGCGTTGCATTTGCTCAATGCGCACGCCAAGATTGCATGACCCAGCGGCAGGCAGCGCGTGCATGTTCAGTTTCGTATCCGGTATCCGTAAGATTGCGATCGCGGCGGCGATGATCGTCGCGGCCGCCGCGCAGGCGGCGGCGTCCGAGCCCATCCTCGGCATATGGCGGCTGCCAAACGGCATCCTGATCGAGTCGGCCGAGCGCAACGGCGAATATTGCGGCACGGTCATCAGCGGCGAATTCAAGGGACGCAGCATCGGCTGCGTGAAGGGCAACGGCACCGGGCGCTACACGGGCCAGATCATCAAGGTGAAAGACGGCAAGCGCTACCGCGGCCGCGCCTGGGTGGAAGGCAACGTGCTGTCCGTCAGCGGCTGCGTCATGCTCATTCTGTGCAAGACCGAGCGACTGACCAGGCAGGCGCACGCGAGCGCCGCCAACTAAAGCCCAGATCGGCCTTAACCTTCCCTTCTTTCGGTTAACCTCCTTGAACCCCGGCTGAACGGCGCCCTCAGCGCGAGTTCAGCCCCGCACAGGCATCATGGCCCCATAGTCGGCTCAGGGGACCGCCATGATCGTTCGCCGCTTCACGCTCATCTGCTTTGCAACCGCGCTCGCCGGCACGGTGCTGGCCATGATGGCCGCCGATGCCGGCAGGACGCCGCGCCCCTGGCAATCGCCGCCCTGCGACCTGCTTTCGGCCGACGGCTGCCGCGCCGATCGCTGAGCTGCGGCCACCGCCGCCAGCCACCTGCCAGTTCCAGTTTTTGAGTTCGTCTCATGCGTATCGCGTTTCGCCTTGCCCTCCTGCTCGCCGTCGCAGCCGCCCCTCTGGCGGCAATCGCCCAGGTGAGAACCGGTGGCGACCGTTTCATCGGCGAGACACATCGCTATGCGAACGGCTCGGGGCTGGTCATCGCTATCGGGGTGCAGCGGCGCTGACGCGTTAGGCATCTGCCGAAAAATGGCGCGGACGCGACGCCGCATGGCGCGGCACACTCTCGCAACATGCGTTGTGTTCCACTATATTCAGCCATGGAAAAGCGAATCTACCCAACTCCCATCGAATCTGTCGCCTACCCCGAGCCATACGCGCGCAAGAGCTTTGACGACGCGGGCGAGGCTGTGGCCGAACTCATGGCGCTCTACGAGCGCAACACGGCCTTCCTGCGCGACTCGTTCAACGCGCTCGGCAACGGCTCCAGCGAGGCGCGGCGTTATCGCGCCTACTACCCCGAAATCGGTGTGCAGATCCCGTCTTACACGCAAGCGGATTCCCGCCTTGCCTACGGCCACGTCTCGGTGCCCGGTTACTATTCGACGACGATCACCCGACCGGACCTGTTCAAGAGCTACCTGACTGATCAGATACGCCACCTGATGCGCAACCACGGCGTGCCTATCATGGTTGGCGAGAGCGAGACGCCGATCCCGGTGCACTTCGCCTTCCTCGAAGGCACCTATGTCGACGCCGCGGTGGCCGAGCGCATAGAGCGGCCGCTGCGCGACCTGTTCGACGTGCCGGACCTCAACTCCACCGACGACCGCATCGCCAACGGCATCTTCGAGCCAAACCCCGGCGAGCCGCAGCCGCTGGCGCCGTTCACCGCGCAGCGCATCGACTATTCGCTGCACCGGCTGGCGCACTACACCGCGACCAGCCCGCGCCAATTCCAGAACTTCGTGCTGTTCACAAACTACCAGTTCTACATCGACGAGTTCGTCGTGCATGCCCGCGAACTGATGGCACAGGGCGGCGGCGGATATGATGCGTTCGTGGAGCCCGGCAATCTGGTGACGCTGGCCGGCGCGACCGAGCCGACCGAAGGCAATGCGCCGGTGCGGCTGCCGCAGATGCCGGCCTACCACCTGGTGAAGAAGGGCCACAACGGCATCACCATGGTGAACATCGGCGTCGGGCCTTCCAACGCCAAGACCATCACCGACCACATCGCCGTGCTGCGGCCGCATGCGTGGCTGATGCTCGGCCACTGCGCCGGGCTGCGCAACAGCCAGGCGCTTGGCGACTACGTGCTGGCGCACGCCTACGTCCGCGAGGACCACGTGCTCGACGACGACCTGCCCGTCTGGGTGCCGATCCCGGCGCTGGCCGAGGTGCAAGTGGCCTTGCAGGAGGCGGTCGCCGAGGTGACGGGGCTGGAAGGCTACGATTTGAAGCGCATCATGCGCACCGGCACGGTGGCCACCATCGACAACCGCAACTGGGAGCTGCGCGACCAGAAGGGACCGGTGCAGCGCCTGTCGCAGAGCCGCGCCATCGCGCTCGACATGGAGTCCGCCACCATCGCGGCCAACGGATTCCGGTTCCGGGTGCCTTACGGCACGCTGCTTTGCGTGTCCGACAAGCCGCTGCACGGCGAGCTCAAGCTGCCCGGCATGGCGACCGAATTCTACAAGCGGCAGGTGCTGCAGCACCTGAAGATCGGGCTGAGAGCGGTCGAGAAACTGGCGCAGATGCCGCCGGAGCGGCTGCATTCGCGCAAGCTCAGAAGCTTTTCCGAAACCGCCTTCCAGTAGCCGGAATTACCGGTCAGGGAGCGGGAATGAAGGGCGGACCTCTGCGCATCGTGGTGATCGCGCTGGCGATGCTGGCGGTGGCCGGCCTGTCGCTGGCCATCGTGCTCGGCTTCTTCGGGGCCACGCATCCCGCCTTCGATTCGCTGTCGCATTTCCGCATCCACTTCGCGGCCATGCTTGTCTTTCCCGGCCTGCTGCTGGCGATCGTCGCCAGCGGGCGCGAGCGGCGGGTCGGGCTGCTGGCGATGGTGTTTTCGGCCGCGGTGACGGCGGCTACGCTGGGCACGCCGCTCGGCGGGCCGGTCGGACCCGCAGCCGCGAGTCCCGGGGATCTGGCGCGCTACCGGCTGCTGCATCTCAACCTGCGCTTCGACAATCCCGACGCCGCCGCGTTCCTGTCGCTGCTCGGCAGCGAGCAGCCGGACGTGGTGACGCTGGTCGAGGTGTCGGAACCGTGGGCCGAGCGGCTGAAGCTGACCGAGGCCGCCTACCCGCATCGTCTCATCTGCCGGCGCGGCATCCGCATCGGCGGCGCGGCCATCCTGTCGAAGCGGCCCTTCGCCGGGTCCGAGCCGCGCTGTATCGACCGCGGGGCGATGGCGCTGGCGACGGTCGATTTCGGCGGCACCCGCATCGCCGTGGCGGCGCTGCACATGGGGTGGCCGTGGCCGGCGGAGGACGACTGGCAGATGGCGGCGCTGGCGCCTGAACTCGCCAATCTCGCGCCGCGCGCCATCCTTGCCGGCGACTTCAACGCCGCCTGGTGGAGCGCGCGCGTCAAGACGCTCATGGCACTCGGCGGGCTGGAGCTGGCAGGACGCGGCGGACCGACATGGCTGCACCGCCGGCTGCCGGCGGCGCTGCGGCCGCTGATCGGCCTGCCGATCGACCACGTCATGGCCAAGGGCGGGGTGATAACGCTCGATCTCAGGCGTGGGCCGGATGTCGGCTCTGACCACCTGCCCATGATCTTCGACTTCGCGCTGCTGCCGGAGACCGGGCCGCCGAGCGTGATGCAGGCCGGGCTTTAGCCAGCCGATTTCAGTGCCTTCTTGCCACCTTCGACCTCGCCGCCGCAGCCTGCGCGCTGCAATTCCCTGGCACGCGCATCAATCAGTTCTTTTTGCAGGTCTTCGCGCGAAACGCCCTGGAAGCCATCCTTGTCACCCTTGAGGTACACGACAAAGCCCAAGGGCGCGGATGGACGAAACACTGCTTCAGCGAGCGAGACAGGCTTGATGGTCGGGCGCCCATAGATCGTCTCGTTCGGAAGCTTGAGTTCGGGAATGGAGCGCTGGAGCAGTTCCACGCAGAAAAGCGCGCCGGACGTGGTTGCATCGAAGTGATAGTCGAAAGGCAGGCCCAGGCGGGAGATGAGCGCCAGTACGACATCGCGCCGCCGCTCGGCCGAGAGGCCGTCGGTGCCACCCGGCCGCGCGAGCAGGAAACGATCGGCATCGAGCAATTTGGCGACTGGCGAGAGGTGAACTCCCTCCCCCGTTGCCTCGATCGCAACCTTCCCGGCGCGGATCTCCGCGTGAAGCGGCCTGACGGCCCGATGATCCCAGATGCCGAGGGCCCGCAGTTGCCGCTCGGTTCCGACATAGGCCGCCGTGTGCGTGAAGTAGCCCGGGATCAGTTGCGCGGTGAGCGCGCCGCGATTTGTCGTCGCCATCACGTCGCCCGGACGGGCAAGCTCCGACACGTATTCGGCGGCCTCGACGGACCCTTCCAGCCTTCCCCGCCTCAATCTTATCGATGGACCGGCGCCGTCGAGTGCATCGACGTGCTTTTCCGCGAAACGCACGAGTCCGGCCGGGAAACGCTCGTCTGGATTGCAGGGGAGCGAGCAATCACCTGATGTCGTCGTGCAGGCAGGCAGCAAGAGCACCGACGCCATCGCGACCACGATCGCCAAAAGTGTTCCCGGTCTCACGCGCATGGTTCACCCGCCGCCAGGCGAGACAGTTACACCATGAGCCGTGTGCCGCCGTTGATCAGCGTCAAGCTGGCTTACGCGCGATCTGAACGATGTCACATATTGGCGTAGACCGGGCCTTCGCCACCCTGGGGGGGCACCCAGTTGATGTTCTGGTTCGGGTCCTTGATGTCGCACGTCTTGCAGTGGACGCAGTTCTGCGCGTTGATGACAAAGCGCACGTCCTTGATGTTCGGGTCGGCGGCGGCGTTGCCGTCCTTGTCGACCCATTCGTAGACGCCGGCCGGGCAATAGCGCGTCGAGGGTCCCGCGAAGACGTCGTGCTCGGAACGCTCCTGCAGTCCCATGTCCTTGACCTGGAGGTGAACCGGCTGGTCCTCCTCGTGGTTGGTGCCCGACAGGAACACCGAGGAGAGGCGGTCGAAAGTGAGCACGCCGTCCGGCTTGGCATAGGCGATCTTCTTGAAGTTCGCGGCCGGCTCGAGCGACTTGGCGTCAGTCTTGCCGTGCTTGAGCGTGCCGAAGGGCGAGACGCCGAACAGCGTGTTGAGCCACATGTCGATGCCGCCGATGGCGACGCCGACGAGGCCGAGCTTCGACCAGAGCGGCTTGACGTTGCGCACCTTCTTGAGGTCGCGGCCGATGTCGGAGGCGCGCCAGGCGGCCTCGTAGGTCGCCAGTTCGTCATTGGCGCGACCGGCGGCCAGGGCCTCGGCCACATGCTCGGCGGCCATCATGCCGGACAGCACCGCGTTGTGCGAACCCTTGATGCGCGGCACGTTGACGAAGCCGGCCGAGCAGCCGATCAGCGCGCCGCCGGGGAAGGACAGCTTCGGCACCGACTGCCAGCCGCCCTCGGTGATGGCCCGCGCCCCGTAGCCGACACGCTTGGCGCCCTCGAACGTGTCGCGGATGCGCGGATGCGTCTTGAAGCGCTGGAACTCCTCGAAGGGCGACAGCCAGGGGTTCTTGTAGTTGAGGTGAACGACGAAGCCGACAGCCACGAGGTTGTCGTCGAGGTGGTAGAGGAACGAGCCGCCCCCGGTGTTCATGCCGAGCGGCCAGCCGAACGAGTGCTGGACGAGGCCGCGCCGGTGCTGCTCGGGCTTCACCTGCCAGAGCTCCTTCAGCCCGATGCCGAATTTCTGGGGGTCGCGGCCCTCGGAGAGACCGAACTTCGCGATGAGCTGCTTGGCGAGCGAGCCGCGCACGCCCTCGCCGATCAAGGTGTACTTGCCGAGCAGCGCCATGCCGGGCGCATAGTTTGGTCCCTTCGTGCCGTCCTTCTCGATGCCCATGTCGCCGGTGGCGACGCCGATGACGGCGCCCTCGTCGTTGTAGAGCACCTCGGCCGCGGCGAAGCCCGGATAGATCTCGACGCCGAGCGCCTCGGCCTTCGTCGCCAGCCAGCGGCAGACATTGCCCAGCGAGACGATGTAGTTGCCGTGATTGTTCATCAGCGGCGGCATGAGGAAATTGGGAATGCGGATCGAGCCGGCCGGGCCGAGGACGAGGAAATGGTCGTCCTTGACCTCGGTCCTGAACGGGTGGTCGGCGTCCTCGCGCCAGCCCGGCAGCAGGCGGTCTATGCCGATCGGATCGACCACGGCGCCCGACAGGATGTGCGCGCCGACCTCGCCGCCCTTCTCCAGGACGACCACGGAAAGCTCGGGATTGACCTGCTTGAGCCGGATCGCGGCGGCGAGGCCCGCCGGGCCGGCGCCGACGATCACCACGTCGAATTCCATGCTCTCGCGTTCGACTTCGCTCATCCCTGCCTCCGCTTGCCGGTCCGCTCCGGCTGGCTGTCCACACCTCGTCCGCGGCGTCCTTAGACCATAGTCAAAGCCCGCGAAACCGCTTTTCCTGTGCTACTTCGGCGCGCCCGCCGAAGCCAGAACGATGCCGGCATGGTCACATGCTTCAAATGAAATAATTGACGTGCACGTAAACGTCAACAATCGGTCTGTCACCGGAAGTTGATGCGGCCACGATGCCCGGCCCTGCCATGATGCGCCCGAGGCCAACAGGGCAACGCCCCATGCCGCGAAAGGCGGGCACGGCGAAGGTTCTGGCATTGCTGCTCTCCCCATTGCTGATGGGTCAGGGGCTTGCCGACGATGGCCGCGCGCGCGGTCCGGGCGACGACGGCCGCTGGTATGCCGGCCCCTATTCCTACTCCGACGAGATGGGCGGATTCCGCATCGTGGACGTTTCGGGCACCGGCACGAGGGAAGACCCGGTCGAGATCGCGCAGGAATTCGAGACCGCCAGCCCGGCGACGCTGACGATCAGGGCCGAACGGCCTGTCCGCCTGCGCGGCGTGCCTTCGGCCGAATTCGCAACGGGCATGATCTACGTGCGGCTGGTGGTCATCAACGGCAGCGGCCTGCCATGGATCGAGTTCGAGCTGGAACTCCAGGAGCAGCCGGACGAGGCATCGACCTTCGGCGACGGCCTGTCCTTCGACCAAGGCCGGCGCGACAGCGGCAACATCGCCTCCGACAGCTTCGACAAATACAGCCGCGACTTCGAACCCTACGACCGCGTGCTGTTCACGAACGGGGTGGTCGATCCCGGCAAGAGCGGACTGTTCGAAATCTACATCACCGACTTTACGCCGAAGCGGACCATCTATCTCAAGCAGGATCCTCGGGCGCCTTACTCGTGAGGCGGTACCGCTTGCAATCGCCGACTTGCTTTCAATGGCCGGCGGCAACATGGTGCCGCCATGTCCGGGTTCCCCACCATCGCCACCACCGAGGAGCTCCTGCGCTTCTACGCCGAGGCCGGCTATGACGAAGCCATGGAGGAGCAGCCGGTCGACCGCTTCGCCGAGGCGCAAGCCGCGGCGCCGCAGCGCGCGGCCACCCCGACGCACCCGGCGGCAGCGGAACGCCGCCCCACTCCGGCCGTGCCAAGCGGCGCGGCGGCCACCATTCCCGCTGCCGCCGTTCCGGACGGAGAGCAGGCGCAACGGGCCCGCGCGCTGGCGCGCCAGGCGAACACGCTTGAGGAACTGCGCGAGATCGTCGCGGCGTTCGACGGCTGCAATCTCAAATTCACGGCCAAGAGCACGGTCTTCGCGGACGGCATGCCCGGCGCCGATCTCATGCTGGTGGGCGAAGCGCCGGGCAGCGAGGAAGATCGAGCCGGCCTGCCCTTCGTCGGCCGCTCCGGCCAACTGCTCGACCGCATCCTCGCCGCGATCGGCCGCGAGCGCGCGACAGGCGCATACATCGCCAACGTGGTGCCCTGGCGACCGCCGGGCAATCGCGATCCGTCGCCGCTGGAAACGGAAATCTGCCGCCCGTTCATCGAGCGGCAGATCGAGCTGGCGGCGCCGAAGGTGATCGTGACGCTCGGCAACCCCTCCACCAAGCTGCTGCTGAAGACCCAGACAGGCATCATGCGCATGCGCGGCAACTGGCAGACCTTCGTCTCGCCTTCCGGCGTGCAGATCCCGGCGATGCCGACCCTGCACCCGGCCTATCTGCTGAGAAACCCCGCCCACAAGAAGCTTGCGTGGCGGGATTTCCTGGAGGTGAAGGCGAAGCTCGCTTCGCTGCAGGGATAAGCCGCTCAGGCGGCGACCATGCCACGGCGCAGCGGCAGCGCCTCCAGCGCCGCGAACAGGCCGACCGCCGCAGCCTGCAGAACGACGAAGGCGGCGCCGAGCGCGTTCGGCTGCACCAGCCCGAAGGCAAGCAGCCCGATGCTGGCGACGGCCCATGCCGCGTTGACCAGCACGATCTCGCGCAGCCAGCCGCGCGGCACCGCCGGTCGCCGCGCCATGACGACGAGGAAGACGGCAATCGGCACCAGCGCGACGCCGGCCCAGAACAGCAATGGCTGCGGCAGCATCAGCAGCGGCGCGAGCGGGCCGGCACCGAAGATCGTCACTGCTGCCGCCACCGCGCCCATGACGGCATCGGCATAGAGCGTGCTGCGCAGGAAGGGGGTCATCTCGATATTCATGGCGTTTTCCTTCGATCGGGGTTTCGACGCGAAGGACCATGGGCGAGAAGCGTAGTCGCCGCGATTACCCGACAGGTAATAGGATCGCGGCCGCCGGGTCGGCTACAACATCGCAGCGACGAAGCCGGAGCAGGCAGCATGATCACCGCAAACGCACCCGCGCAGGAGAGAAACGCCGGCGCGCTGCTGCGCGAATGGCGCCAGCGGCGGCGCATGAGCCAGCTGGATCTGGCGCTCGACGCCGACATCTCGCAGCGCCACCTCTCCTTCGTGGAGAGCGGGCGCGCGGCACCCTCGCGCGACATGCTGCTGCGGCTGGCCGAGCACCTTGCGGTTCCGCTGCGCCAGCGCAACGAGCTGCTGGTCGCGGGCGGCTTCGCGCCGGCCTTCGGCGAGCGGGGGCTGATGCATCCCGGCATCAAGCCTGCGCTCTCGGCGGTCGAGCAAGTGCTAAAGGGCCACGAACCCTACCCGGCCATCGCGGTCGACAAGGGCTGGAACATGCTGCTCGCAAACCCCGCCGCCTCCGCATTCCTGGCGCTGGTGAAGGAACAGTCCCTGCTGGAACCGCCGATCAATGTGCTGCGCCTGTCGCTGCACCCGGGCGGGCTCGCGCCTCATATCGTCAACCTCGCGGAGTGGCGGACGCACCTGATCGAACGCCTGCGACTGCAACTCAAGGCAACGGCCGATCCGGAGCTGGAGGCGCTGGAAGCGGAACTGACTGCCTATCCGGCGCCACGGCGGGCGAATGTCGCGCCGTGGGACCCCGGCGCCAACGTGGCGGTGCCGCTGCTGCTGCGGACCAAGGACCGGGTGCTGTCCTTCATAAGCACGATCACGGTGTTCGGCACGCCACTCGACATCACCGTGTCGGAGCTGGCGATCGAGTCGTTCTTTCCCGCCGACGAGGCTACGGCCGCCTTCCTGCGGCTCACTGCGGCGGCGTGACCTTGCGGGCGGCGGCGCGCGGCAGGCCGAGCTGGTGCTCGCGCCAGATAATGAAGATGCCGGCGCTGACGACGATCGTGCCGCCGACCAGCATGTGGAGCGTCGGCAGGTCGCCGAACAGGAAATAGCCGGCGATCGAGGCGAAGACGATCGACGTGTAGTCGAAGGGCGCGACCGTCGACACGTCCGCGTGCCGGTAGGTCTCGGTCATCAGAATCTGCGCAGTGCCGCCGCACAGGCCGGCGGCGATGAGGTAGCAGGCCTGCAGCGGCGTCAGCGCCGCCCAGCCGAGCGGGTAGCTGGCCAGCCCGAAGCACGCGCAGAGCAGCGAAAACCACATGACGATGGTGGCGGACGGCTCCGTCAGCACGAGGCGGCGGATCAGCAAAGCCGCCACGGCGCCGGTCGCGGCAGCCACCAGGGCAGCTGCGACGCCCAGCGCCTGCGCGTTGTCCATCGCCTGCGCGCCGGTGAACAGGGTCAGCTTCGGCCAGGCGAGGATGACGACGCCGACGAGGCCGATCACCACTGCCGACCAGCGGTAGGCCCGCACCACTTCGCCGAGGAAGACGGCGCTGAAGACCACCACCAGCAGCGGCTGAGCATAGTTGAGCGTGGTGTTCTCGGGCAGCGGCAGGCGGATCAGCGCGAAGAAGCTCAGATACATGCCGACGACGCCAACGAGGCCGCGCACGACGTGGCTGAGCGGCCTCGTGGTGTAAATCGCCTGCCGCAGTTGCCCGCGCCAGGCCAGGAAGACGAGGATCGGCACGATCGCGAAGAACGAGCGGAAGAACACCACCTGCCCGGCCGGCAGCACGCCCGCGAGCTTGATGAAGCTGCTCATGCCGACGAAGACAAACACCGAGGTGAGCTTCATGGCGATGCCGAGAAGCGGCCTTCGCTGCGCTGCGTCCGGTTGACCCGGATCTTGGCTTCCGGCGTCCATCATGCGGACGCCGAGAATGCTGTTCGTCTCATTTCGCCTTCGCCGACTGGATGGCCTGCCAGACGCGCAGCGGGGTCGCAGGCATCTCGATGTGGTCGATCCCGTAGGCGCGCCACAGCGCATCGGTGATGGCGTTGAGCAGCGCCGGCGTCGAGCCGATGGAGCCGGCCTCGCCGGCGCCCTTGATGCCCATCGCGTTGGTGGTCGAGGGAACGTTGCGCGTGTCGAAATCGAAGCTCGGCAGGTCGTCGGCGCGCGGCATGCCGTAGTCCATGAAGGAAGCGGTCAGCATCTGGCCGTCCTCGCCATAGACGGTGTGCTCGGTCAGCGCCTGACCGATGCCCTGCGCGATGCCGCCATGCACCTGGCCAGCGAGCAGGATCGGGTTCACCGTGGCGCCGAAATCGTCGACGATGGTGTAGCGCAAGATCTCGGTGCGGCCGGTGTCGGGGTCGATCTCGACCTCGCAGACATGGCTGCCGTTCGGATAGGTCGCCTCGTCCTGCACGTATTCGGCCTCGGCCTTCACGTCGGCCGGAGATTTCGCCGCCTTGCGCAACGCGGCAAAGTCCATGCTGCGGTCGGTGCCGACGATGCGCGCCATGCCGTTCGAAAGTTCGATGTCCTCCGGGGCGGCTTCCATCTCGTCGGCCGCGAGTTTCCTGAGCTTGACGGCCAGCGCCTCGCCGGCGCGCGAGGCCGATACGCCGCCGAGCGGGATCGAGCGCGAGCCGCCGGTGCCGCCGCCGGCCTTCAGCTCGTCGGTATCGCCCTGCCGCATCTTCACCTGCGACGGGTCGATGTTGAGCTTCTCGGCGACGAACTGCGCATAGGCGGTGGCGTGCCCCTGCCCGTTCGACTGGGTGCCGATGAACAAAGTCACCGTACCGTCCTCGTTCAGCTCGACGAAGGCGGGCTCGGAACCGGCGAAGGCGCAGGCCTCGATGTAGGTGGCGAGCCCGATGCCGCGGATCTTGCCGGCCTTCTGCGATTGCCTGGCGCGGGCGTCAAATCCCTTCCAGCCGGAGCGCTTGAGAGCCGCGTCCATGTGGCCGGCGAACTCGCCGACGTCGTAGTTGCGGCCGGTCGGCGTGCGATAGGGGAATTTCTGCGGCTCGATGAAGTTGCGGCGCCTGATCTCGGCGGGGTCGAGCTTCAGGTCGCGGGCGCACTGGTCGGCAAGCTTCTCCACAAGGAAGGCGGCTTCCGGGCGCCCTGCCCCACGATAGGCGTCGACCGGGCAGGTGTTGGTGTAGACGCCGTCGATCGACACGTCGATGGCTGGAATATCGTAGACCCCGGTCGACATGGTCGCGCCCATATGCGGGATGAACGGGCCGTACTGGTGCGCATAGGCGCCCATGTTGGCGATCATCTTGACGCGCAGCGCAAGGAAGCGGCCCTTCGCATCCATCGCCATCTCGGCCTCGACCCAGTTGTCGCGGCCTTGTGCGTCGACGAGGAAATGCTCGGTGCGGTCGCAAGTCCATTTGACAGGCTTGCCGAGACGCTTCGCCGCTTCGATCAGCAGGGGGTACTCGCGATAGACGAAACCCTTGGGGCCGAAGCCGCCGCCGACGTCGGGCGTGACGACGCGCAGCTTTTCCTTCTTCATGCCGAACACATCGGCGATGATCTTCTGCACCGAATGCACGCCCTGCGAACCGCAGGTCAGGACGAAGCGGTCCTCGTCGGCCTTCCACTCGGCGATGGCCGAGCGCGGCTCCATGTAGTTGCAGACCAGACGGTTGTTGAGGAAGGCGACGCGCGAGACATGGGCGGATGCCTTGAAGGCCTTGTCGGAATCCTTCCGGCTGCCGAGATGGTACTGGAAGGCGCGGTTGGTGCCGAGCTCGGGCCACACCAGCGGCGTGTCCTTGTCGAGCGCGGTCGCGGTGTCGACCGCTGCGGGCTCGGGATCGTAGTCGATCTCGATCAGTTCGGCGGCGTCCTGCGCCTGCGCGCGGCTGTCGGCCACCACGAAGGCCACCGCATCGCCGACATGGTGCACGCGGTCGCGGCACAGGATGGGGATGTCGCGGGTCGGCGCGCGCGTGCCGTCAGGCTGCTTCTGCATCGCACCCGACCTGAGGTCCTTGAGGTCGCCGAGATCGGAAACGGTGAGGACAAGGCGAACGCCGGGCGCCTTCTTCGCGGCCTTGGTGGAGGTGATGCGGAACGCGCCGTTGGCGGCGGGCGAGCGCAGCACGTAACCGTGCAGCAGGCCCGCCGGCGCGATGTCGTCGGTGTAGCGGCCGCGGCCGGTGATGAAATTGTCGTCTTCCAGCCGGCGCACGGAAGCACCCATGCCGAATTTCGGGGTCATCACGTTCATGGCGATACCTTAAGGGGGCGATACCTTCGGGAAAGGCTGACGCGGCGCAAAACCACCGGGACAGTTTTGTCGACTGGGACTTTTCATGTAAAGGCCTGCCGGATTGATTTCGGCGGTGCCGGACAATAGCGGCGGCGGAACGGACGAGGACGGCAGATGGTTGCGGATAGCGGGCAGGTGTTTCGGCTCGAGGACTACCGGCCGAGCGACTACCTGATCCCGGCCACGAAGCTGAGCTTCCGACTGTCGCCGGACCGCACGAAGGTGGTGGCCGAGCTCAGCCTGCAGCGCCGGCCAGGCGCGCCGCTGGACGCGCCGCTGGTGCTCGACGGCGACGGGCTTGAGCTGGTCTCGCTGGAAATCGACGGCAAGCGCACCAATCTCGGCGATGTCGAGGTGACGCCCGACCGGCTCGTGCTCAAGAACCCGCCGGCCGGTGAGCGTTTCACGCTGCGGATCGAGACGGCGGTGAACCCGGACAAGAACCTCGCCTTCAGCGGGCTCTACCGCTCCAGCGGCAACTATTGCACCCAATGCGAGGCGGAGGGCTTCCGGCGCATCACCTATTTCCTCGACCGGCCCGACGTGCTGTCCACCTACACGGTGCGCGTTGAGGGCGGCGCCGACACGCCGCTGCTGCTCTCCAACGGCAACCTCGTGGAGCGCGGCGAAACGAAGGACGGCAGACCGTTCGCCGTGTGGCACGACCCGCACCCGAAGCCGTCCTACCTGTTCGCGCTGGTGGCCGGCGACCTCGGCACAGTGAAGGACGAGTTCACCACCATGAGCGGCCGCAAGGTCGAGCTCGGCATCTATGTCGAGCACGGCAAGGAGCCGCGAGCCGCCTACGCGATGGACGCTCTCAAGCGCTCGATGAAATGGGACGAGGAGGTGTTCGGCCGCGAATACGACCTCGAAATGTTCAACATCGTCGCCGTTTCCGACTTCAACATGGGCGCGATGGAGAACAAGGGCCTCAACGTCTTCAACGACAAATATGTGCTGGCCGACGAGGCGACCGCGACGGACGTCGACTACGCCAACATCGAGGCGATCATCGCGCACGAGTATTTCCACAATTGGACAGGCAACAGAATCACTTGCCGCGACTGGTTCCAGCTCTGCCTGAAGGAAGGGCTTACCGTATTCCGCGACCACGAATTCTCGGCGGACATGCGTTCGCGCGCGGTCAAGCGCATCGCCGAGGTGCGCACGCTGCGGGCCCAGCAGTTCCCCGAGGACCAGGGGCCGCTGGCGCATCCGGTGCGGCCGCGGCGGTACCGCGAGATCAACAACTTCTACACGGCGACCGTCTACGAGAAGGGCTCCGAGGTGGTGCGCATGATCCGCACGGTGATCGGCGCCCCCGCCTTCCGCAAAGGCATGGACCTCTATTTCGAGCGGCATGACGGGCAGGCCGTGACCATCGAGGACTTCGTCCGCTGCTTTGCCGAGGTTTCGGGAGAGGACCTGACGCAGTTTTCGCTCTGGTACCATCAGGCCGGCACGCCCAACGTTGCGGTGACTACGCACTGGGACGCCGAGCAGAAGCGCTACACGGTGGAGCTTGAGCAGTCGGTGCCGCCGACGCCGTCGGAGAGCCGCAAGCGGCTGATGCACATTCCGCTCGCCTTCGGCCTGATCGGGCAGGACGGCAAAGACATCGCCGCGGAGACCGCTGGCGCGCATGACGGCATCATCCACCTGCGCAAGCGCAAGCAGTCGGTCAGCTTCACGGGATTCGCGGCGCGGCCGGTGCTGTCGATCAACCGAGGCTTCTCCGCGCCGGTGACGCTGGCAGCCGAGCAGGCTTCGAGCGACCGTATGTTCCTGGCGCGTCACGACAGCGACGCCTTCTCGCGCTGGGAGGCGCTCAACACGCTGTTCACCCGCGCGCTGATCGCAGCGGTCGGCGACGTGCGCGGCGGCAGGGCGCCGGCCTTCGATCCCGATCTGGCGGCACTCGCCGGAGAGATCGCCGCCGACGAGACGCTGGAGCCGGCGTTCCGGGCGCTGATGCTGTCGCTGCCGGGCGAGGCCGACATCGCGCGCGAGATCGGCACCAACATCGACCCGGACGCCATCCGCGCGGCGCGCGAAGCCCTGCTCGCAACGATCGCGCGACACAACGCAGCCGCCTTCACCAAGGTGCGCGACGCCCACGCCATCCGCGGCGACTTCCGCCCCGATGCGGCCAGCGCCGGCAAGCGGGCGCTGCGCAACGTGCTGCTCGACTATCTGGCGGCGGCGTCGGGGGATGCTGCCGGCCCGCTGGCGGCGTTCGAGGCGGCGACGAACATGACCGACCGGGCGGCGGCGCTGACGATCCTGGCGCACCGCTTCCCGGGCAGCAAGCAAGCGGGCAAGGCGCTGTCGGCCTTCGAGAAGATGTTCGGCGACGACGCGCTGGTCATGGACAAATGGTTCCAGATCCAGGCGACGGTGCCCGGGGAGGCCACGGTGGCGCGCGTCGAGGCGCTGATGAGCCATCCCGGCTTCTCCATCTCCAACCCCAACCGCGTGCGCTCTCTTGTCGGCACCTTCGCCAGCGCCAACCAGACGGGCTTCCACGCGAGCGACGGGCGCGGCTACCGGCTGCATGCCGGCATCATTCTCGAAGTCGAGAAGCGCAACCCGCAAGTGGCGGCGAGACTCGCCACCGCTTTCCGCTCGTGGCGTTCGCTGGAACAGGTACGGCGCGAGGCGGCGCGCGAGGTGCTGGCCGGCATCGCAACCCGCAAGGACCTGTCGCGCGATCTCGCCGACATCGTGCAAAGGACGCTGGGGTAGCGTTCTTCTCCCCGTGAACGGGGAGAAGGAAGAGCCGTCCCCCAAAGTGAGTCCGAAAAGTCACACTCCCTACAAAAGCGTTAACGCCCCGGTGGACACGCGAATCACGCTCTGATTCCCTGTCCTCGGTTCGGGTGTGCGGCGTCCGAATCACTCAGGACGGGGACAATTCGGGGAGCCTTCGATGGCGAACACGGACGCGCTCGGCGCGACCGGCGGGCATGCTTTGCCGTGGCGCAGGAAGGCGCGGCCGGCGACGCCGCTGCCGGGCAACGCGACGATGATGGCGCAGCCGGCCTATCGCCGACTGGTGGCGGCTGAGCCCTATCTGCGCCGCTCCATCCCTGCGCTCATCATCATCTTCCTGGTCGTGATCGCGGCCTCGCGGGCGCTGTCGCTGATGACGATGCGCGACGAGGTAGAGCGCGACGCGCGCGCGCTGGTCGCGCTTCGCGCGGCGCATGCGGCGGCGATGCTGCAGCTGGCCGCCGCCGAAGGCAGGCCGCTGGCGGACGCGGCGCGCACGGCGGTGGACGATCTCGCGCGCGCGACCGGCGCCGGACATGTCGTCGCCGTGACGGATGCGAACCTGTCGGTGGTGGCTGCGAGCGCGGCCGCCGATGGCTGGGTCGGCCGGCCGCTCGACGCGCTGTTTTCGGGCGGACAGCCGCTGATGATGTTCGGCGAACGGGCGGGGGTTCTGGAAGTTGCGGCGGGCGGGCGCACATGGCTGGCGACGCTCCACCGGGCCGGGGGGGCCGGTGGAGCGGCGCTGGTCATGGCGCCGACGGACGCCGTGTTCCTCGAATGGCGGCGCGCGGCCTCGCTCAACGTGACGCTGTTCGTGCTGACGGCGACGGTGCTGATTGTCATCCTCTACGCCTATTTCAGCCAGGCGAGCCGGGCGCAGGCCGCCGACCGGCTCTATATCGAGGCGCATGAGCGCATCGACCTCGCGCTGGTGCGCGGCCGCTGCGGCCTGTGGGACTGGGATCTGTCGCGCGGGCGCATGTACTGGTCGCGCTCGATGTTCGACATGCTCGGCTACGAACCGTGCGAGGCGATGCTGTCCTTCGGCGAGGTCGCCAAGATCATCCACCCCGACGACGAGAACCTGTTCGGGCTGGCCAACCGCATCGTGGCGCGCGATGCCGACACGATCGACCAGGTGTTCCGCATGCGCCACGCCGACGGCCACTGGGTGTGGATGCGGGCGCGGGCGCAGGTGATCGACGGCAGCGCGCCAGAGGTGCACCTGATCGGCATCGCCGTCGACGTGACCGAGCAGCGGCATCTGGCGCAACGCTCGGAGGCGGCCGACATGCGACTGCGTACGGCGATCGAGAGCGTCGGCGAATCCTTCGTGTTGTGGGACGCGCAGGGCCGGCTGGTGATGTGCAACACCAAGTTCCAGGAAGACACGGGCCTGCCCGCCAGCGAGGTGACGCCGGGGGCCGAGCGACGCCGCGTCGAGGAGCGCATGAAGCCCTACGTCACCGACCGGCGGCAGCCGACCGGGTCGCGCCGCGAAGGCGCGGCGAGCTACGAGCGCCAGCTCGCCGACGGACGCTGGCTGCAGGTGAACGAACTGACCACGCGCGACGGCTCGACCGTATCGGTCGGCACCGACATCACCCAGATCAAGCTGCATCAGGAAAAGCTGCTCGACAGCGAGCGCCGCCTGATGGCGACGATCCACGACCTGTCGCTCGCCCGCAAGGCGGAGGAGGAGCGCGCGGTTCAGCTGGTCGAGCTCAACCGCAAATACATGCGCGAAACCGAGCGCGCCGAGGCGGCAAACCGGGCGAAGTCGGAATTCCTCGCCAATATGAGCCATGAGCTGCGCACGCCGCTCAACGCCATCATCGGCTTTTCCGAGCTGATGGAGCAGGGCCTGTTCGGGCCGCTGGGCTCGGAAAAATACGCCGAGTACACGCGCGACATCCACTCCAGCGGCAACTACCTGCTCAACGTCATCAACGACATCCTCGATATGTCGAAGATCGAGGCCGGCCAGTTTTCGATAGACCGCGAGGGCATCGACCTCTGCCCGCTGATCAACGAGACGGTGCGGGTGGTGGCGCTGCAGGCGGCCGACAAGCAGATCAGGCTGGAGACCAAGGTGGCCGAGAGTCTGACGCTCAACGCCGACCGCCGCGCCATCAAGCAGATCGTCATCAACCTGCTTTCAAACGCGGTTAAATTCACCGGCGAGGGCGGCAGGATACAGCTGCGCGCCCGCAAGGTAGCGGGTGCGGTGACGATCAGCATCGAGGACAATGGCTGCGGCATCCCCAAGGACGCACTCGGCAAGCTCGGCAAGCCGTTCGAGCAGGTGCAGAACCAGTTCTCCAAGAGCCACACCGGCTCGGGGCTGGGGCTCGCCATCTCGCGCTCGCTGGCCGAACTGCACGGCGGCGCGCTGAAGATCCGCTCGACGGAGGGGGTGGGCACCATCGTCTCGGTGCGCATTCCGGTAAGGAAGGCGCGGAAGACGAGGCTGGCCAAGGCGGCGTAGGCGTTGCCGGCGGGGAAAATCAGGCCCGCGATGCGGGCCTGATCCATGCGAAATCAGCGATTGTGCCGCCAGCCCTGCCGTCCACCGCGCCCTTCGCGGCCGCCGCGGCGCATCTCGTCGGGCTCGATGACGCCGGAATCGTCGCGGTCCATCAGCGCATACATCTTCTTCTGACGGCTCTCGATCTCTGCCGTGGTCAGCTTGCCGTCGCCGTCGGCGTCGAGGCGCCGGATCATGCGCTCCGCCTGCCGCTTGAAGTGCTGGCGCTGCAGTTCGGCGGCGATTTCCTCGACCGTCAGCGTGCCGTCCTTGTCCGCGTCGGCGGCGCCGGTGCGGCCGTTCATGGCGGCGGCGAACTCCTCGAAGGTGATCGTGCCGCTGTCGTCAGTGTCGAGGCGCTCGAAGCGCTGCCCCGGCGCCCGCGGCGCGGGGTTGGCGGCGCCGGGGGCCTGCTGGGCACCGGCGGTTCCGGCTGCCGTTGCCGCGCCTGCAAAGGCGAGGAAGGCGGCGGCGAGACTGGTCTTGATCTTCATGTCAAAGCTCCTTGCATCGAAACCCCCGATGCAGTTCGGGAAATGGGGATGAGCGTCCCACCACTCAAGCCCTCTTCCCACGAAGCAGAAGATCGAAGCCCTGCTTCGCCTTCCGCGCCGTCTCGGCGACATGGGCGGAAAGCACCGCCATGTCGGGCAAATCGGTCGCGCCGAGCATCAGGTCGGCGAGACCCGGCGGTATATCGTCGGGCTCGAGCGGCCCGGTGAGGCAAAGCCGGATCACCTGCGTCAGCGCCTGGTAGAGGTTGTGCGCGGCAACCAGCTCGTCTCGCAACGAGGGTACGGCGAAATCGGGCGACAGCGCGGCAAGCACGGATGAAGTTTCCGTAATCCTTTTTTCCGCGTCGCTCTTACCGGTAAGCACGGCGACCTGCGCGATGAATTCCAGGTCGATCAGACCGCCCGGAATCAGCTTGAGATCCCAAGCGTTTTCCGGCGGCTTCTCGGCCGCGATCAGGTCGCGCATCTCGGCGGCCTCGCGGCGCACCTTTTTCGCGTCGCGGGGCATGGCGAGCACCGAAGCGATCTCGGCCTCGACCTTCGCCGCGAGCTTGTCGTCTCCGGCGACGATGCGGGCGCGGGTCAGCGCCATGTGCTCCCAGGTCCAGGCCTGCTCGTGCTGGTAGCGGCCGAAGGATTCGAGATGGGTGGCAACCGGCCCCTTGTTGCCGGACGGGCGCAGGCGCAGATCGAGCTCGTAGAGCACGCCCTCGGCGGTCGGCGCCGACACGGCGGCGATCAGGCGCTGGGTCAGCCGCGAATAGTAGTGGGCGGGCGCGAGCGGCTTGTCGCCGTTCGACCATTCGGCCTTGGGATCGTGGTCGTAGAGCAGGATCAGGTCGACGTCGGAGCCGGCGGTCAGCTCGCGACTGCCGAGCTTGCCCATGCCGAGGATGACGATGCGGCCGCCCTTCACCCTGCCGTGGCGCATTGCGAACTCTTCGACCACAGCGTCGAGCGCGGCGCCGATGGTCAGGTCGGCGAGGTCGGAGAAGGCTTTTCCGGCGCGGGTGGCGTCGATGGCGCCCGAGAGCAGGCGGATGCCGATGAGGAATTTCTGCTCGGCGGCGAAGATGCGCAGCCGGTCGAGCCGGTCCTCGTGACCGCCGGCGCCGGCGAGAAGAGCCGACAGGCGCTCGCCCAGATAGGCCTTGCTCGGCAGTTCGGCCATCAGCAGCGGGTCGAGCAGGCCGTCGAAGACGTGCGGCCGGCGGGTGATGATGCCGGCCAGTCGGGGCGCGGCGCCCATGATGGTTGCGACGAGGCGCAGCAGGCCCGGATTGGACTGCAGCAGCGAGAAAAGCTGGATGCCCGCCGGCAGGCCGGCCATGAACTCGTCGAAGCGCACCAGCGCCTCGTCGGCGCGGCGCGTGCGCCCGAACGCCTCAAGCAGTGCCGGCGTCAGCTCCGTGAGGCGCTCGCGAGCCTCGGCGGAACGGGTGGCGCGGTAGCGGCCGTAATGCCAGGTGCGGATGATGCGGGTGATGTCGGAAGGCCGGGCGAAGCCGAGCGAGGACAGCGTCTCGATGGTGCCGGGGTCGTCCACATCGCCGGTGAAGACGAGATTGCCCTTTTGCGCCGAAAGCTCCGGCGCAGCCTCGAACAGCGCGGCGTAGTGTTTCTCGACCTGGCGCAAGGCATCGCGGAACGCCTTGGAGAAGGCACCGGCGTCAGCGAAGCCGCGCATCAGCGCGATGCGCTCGAGTCCGGCCTCGTCGTCCGGCAGCGTGTGCGTCTGCTCGTCGGCGACCATCTGCAGCGCGTGCTCGACGTCGCGCAGGAAGCGGTACTGGCGCGCCATGGCGTCGGCGGCGCCCCTGGTGATCCAGCCGCGCTCGGCCAGCCGGCCCAGCATCGCCAGCGTTTCGCGGCCGCGCAGCTCTGGCGAGCGGCCGCCGGCAATGAGCTGCTGCGTCTGCACGAAGAATTCGATCTCGCGGATGCCGCCGCGGCCGAGCTTCACATTGTGGCCGAGCACGGCAATGTCGGCGTGGCCCTTGTGGGCATGAATCTGGCGCTTGATCGAGTGAATGTCGGCGATAGCTGCGTAGTCGAGATATTTGCGCCAGACATAGGGCTGCAATTCGCGCAGGAAGGCGTCGCCGGCCGCGAGATCGCCGGCCACCGGCCGCGCCTTGATCATGGCGGCGCGCTCCCAGTTCTGGCCGCGCGCCTCGTAGTAATTGAGCGCCGCCTCGACCGGGATCGCCAGCGGCGTCGAGCCGGGGTCGGGACGCAGGCGCAAATCGGTGCGGAAGACGTAGCCGTGCTCCGTGCGGTCCTGGAGGATACGCACCAGCCGGCGCGTCATACGCGCGAACAGCTCACCCGCCTCGTAGCGGTCGACGATCGCCGGCGCATCGGGATCGAAGAAGACGATCAGGTCGATGTCGGAGGAGAAGTTGAGCTCGTGCGCGCCGAGCTTGCCCATGCCGAGCACGATCCAGCCGGACCCCTCGCCCGGCTTTGCGGGGTCAGGCAGCTTCAGCTTGCCGTCGGCATGCGCCTGCACGGAGAGCCAGTCGATGGCGGTGCCGACAGCCGCTTCGGCGAGGTCGCTCAGGCGGCGGATGCTGAGTTCGGCATCGGCTTCGCGGGCGAGATCGGCGAGCGCGATCAGCAGATGCGCCTCGCGCTTGAGCAGCCGCAGGCGGCGCATCAGTTCGGCCTCGCTGAGGCCCTCGACGCCCGGCAGAGCGCGAATTTCGCCGGTCAGCGCGATGAGGCGCGCATCGACAGGTTCGGCATAGAGACGTTCCAGCGCCAGCGGATCGAGCCGCAGCCCTTCGCGCAGAAACACGGAAAGGTCGAGCACGGCGGCAAGGAAGCGGGCGAGCGGCGCGTCGGGCGCGGCGCACAGGGCGGCAAGCGCATTCGCGCCGGCCTCGGCGGCGGCTTCGCCAAGCTCGGAAAGGTGCCGCGCGGCGGCTTCCTCGTCCATCGGCGACAGCGCCACCGCCGGGCGGCCGAACCAGACGGTCCCGTCCTCCAATGCGCCGCGCGTCTTTGCAGCCGCCGACTTCTTACCGCTCATGGCCGTCTCCCCCCGGCCGGGAACACCATGCGCACCAACAGGCCAGGTGCTGCGTCGACGATCTCCAGCCGGCCGCCATGGTAGCTCATCACGGCTTTCGCGAGGCTCAAGCCGAGACCGGAACCGGGCATGCTGCGGCTCTGTTCAAGCCGCACGAAGCGCTCGGTCACGCGCTCGCGATCTGCCTCGGGGATCCCGGGACCGTTGTCGCGCACCGACAGCGCGATGCCGTCGGCCATTCGCTCCAGCTTCAGCGCCACCGCCGGCGCGGTCGCACCGGCGGAATATTTGATCGCATTGTCGACCACATTGGCGAGCGCCTGGCCGATCAGCTCGCGGTTGCCGGCAATGACCACGGGTCCGGGCGCTTCGGCCGTCAGCGCCACCGCGCCCTCCTCCGCGACAGGCTCGTAAAGCTCCACGACATCGCGCACGGCCTCGGCGAGGTCGACCTGCGTGGTCGCCTCCGCGGAGTTGCCCGCCTCCAGCCGCGAAATCATCAGGATGGCGTTGAAGGTGCGTATCAGCTGGTCGGATTCGGCGATCGTTCCCTCGAGCGCCTCGCGATACTGGCCGGCGGTGCGCTTGCCGGCGAGTGCGGCCTCGGCGCGGTTGCGCAGGCGGGTCAGCGGCGTCTTGAGATCGTGGGCGATGTTGTCGGAAACCTGCTTCAGCCCGTCGCTCAGCGCGCCGATACGCGCCAGCATAGCGTTCAGATTCTCCGACAGGCGGTCGAACTCGTCGCCGGCCCCGGTCACCGGCAGGCGGCCGGCGAGGTCGCCGCCCATGATGCGCGCGGAGGCTTCCGACAGGCCGTCGATACGCCTGAGCGCGCGGCGACCGACGAACAGCCAGATCAGCAGCGCACCGATGCCCATCATGCCGAAGGCGACGAGGGTGGAGCGCCGGATCACGTCGCGGAAGCGCGCCGGCTCGCCGAGATCCCGGCCGACCAGCACGATCATCTGGTTGGGAAGGCGGTAGACCGCGGCCATGGCCTGGTGGGCAGGCCGGGCCATCTCCTCCTGCAACTGCGCCGGGCTCAGCCCGCCGCGCAGCTCGTTCTCGCCGTAGCGGGCGTAGGCAAAGGGGCGCTCGGTCCAGCCGTCGGCGTCGAGCACGCCGGCTTCCAGGCTCTCGACATTGCCGGCGAGGATGCGGCCGTTGGCGTCGGCGATCAGATAGAGGTTGGCGCCGGGCTGGCGCGATCGCTGCTCGATGAAGCGCACCAACAACGGCAGGCCGCCGCGCTGGTAGGCGCGGGCGAGGCCAGCGACCTCCTCGTTGATGGTGTCCTGCGTCTGCTGCAGCAACAGGCGCTCGGTCAGCCCCGTCATGTAGAAGACGAGCACGCCCGCGCAGATGGCGAACAGGATCAGGTAGAGCGCCGAGAGCCGCGCCGCCGTGGTGTTGAGGATGGCCTTGAGCTTTGCCAACCCCTACCCCGCTCTCAGCATGTATCCGGCGCCGCGCACGGTGTGCAGGACCGGCCCGGAAAAATCCTTCTCGATCTTGGCGCGCAGCCGCGAGACGTGAACGTCGATGACGTTCGTCTGCGGGTCGAAATGATAGTCCCAGACATTTTCCAGCAGCATGGTGCGGGTGACCACCTGCCCGGCATGGCGCATCAGGTATTCGAGCAGGCGGAACTCGCGCGGCTGCAGCACGATCTCTCGGCCGGCGCGCTTTACCGTGTGGGAAAGCCGGTCGAGCTCAAGGTCGCCGACGCGGTAGGTCGTCTCGACATCCTTGGCGCCGCCGCGGCGGTCGAGGGCCTCGACGCGGGCTAGCAGCTCGGAGAAAGCATAGGGCTTGGTCAGATAGTCGTCGCCGCCGGCGCGCAGGCCGGTGACGCGGTCATCGACCTCGCCCAAAGCGGAGAGGATCAGGACCGGGGTCTTGACGCCCTTGTGGCGCAATTCGGCGATGACGGAGAGGCCGTCGCGGCGCGGCAGCATGCGGTCGACCACGAGCACGTCGTAGTCGCCATCCTCGGCGGCCATGAAACCGGCCTCGCCGTCGCCTGCGACATGGGCGTTGTGGCCGGCCTCGTCGAAGGCCTTCTGGATGTAGTCGGCCGCCTCGCGGTCGTCCTCGATGACGAGAATCTTCATAGCGGGCACACTATAGGGCGCGTCCATCCCTGCCGGAACTTGCCGGGCCGTAAAAGGTTTAGCGGCAGCGGGCGATGGGAGCCCGCTGCCGCCGGAACCGGGCGGAAAGAAAAACTCGCTCCTCCGGCCCCGATACGGGCCCGGCGGCGACTCGGGGGTCTTTGCGCCGCCATCCGGGTCCGCTTTTTTGCAGCAACCAGGTGTCAGCCCTGCTGCACCGGGAGCGCTACGAAGCGGCTGGCGTCGTCACGGCGCAGTTGCACCAGCACCGACTTGCGGCCGGCATCGGTCGCAGCGCCAACAGCCTTCTCCAGATCGGACGCCGACTTCACCTCTTGCGAGTTGACCGCGAGGATCACGTCGCCGGCCTCGATACCGCGCTCGGCAGCCGCACTGTCCGGCTCGACGGCGGTAACGACGAGACCGACCCCGTCATCCGCGGGCGTCACGGTGAGGCCGAAACCTTCGAGGGAATCCGGCGCCGCCGGCTTGTCGGGGCTGGCGGCCGCCACCTTCTCGGCGCCCGGCAGCTCGCCCAGCGTGAGCGACAGCGTCTCGGCCTTGCCGTTGCGCCACAGCGTCACGTCGGTCTTGGTGCCGGGGTTCATGTTGCCGATGACGCGGGCAAGTTCGCGCGGCGAGGCCACCTCGGACGAGCCGACCTTGGTGATGACGTCGCCGGCCTTGATGCCGGCCTTGAGCGCCGGGCCGTCTGCCTGCGCCTCCGAAACCAGCGCGCCGCGGGCGTTCTTCAGCCCGAGCGACTCGGCGATGTCCGGGGTTACCGGCTGGATCTGCACGCCCAGCCAGCCACGCTCGACGGTGCCGTCGGTCATCAGGCGGCCGACCACATCCTTGGCGGTAGAGGCGGGAATGGCGAAAGCGATGCCGACATTGCCGCCGGACGGCGAGAAGATCGCGGTGTTGACGCCCACGACCTCACCGTTGAGGTTGAAGGCGGGACCGCCCGAGTTGCCGCGGTTCACCGCCGCGTCGATCTGGATGAAGTCGTCATAGGGGCCGGCGCCGATGTCGCGGCCGCGGGCCGAGACGATGCCGGCGGTCACCGTGCCACCGAGGCCGAACGGGTTGCCGACGGCCACGACCCAGTCGCCGACGCGGACCTTGGCGTCATCGGCGAAGGCAACGTAGGTGAACTTGCGGTCGGCATCGACCTTGAGCACGGCCAGGTCGGTACGCTCGTCCGTGCCGACCAGCGTGGCCGGCAGCTCGGTTCCGTCGTCCATCACCACGGTGAATTCGGCGCCGCCCTCGACCACGTGGTTGTTGGTGACGAGGAAGCCGTCCTCGGAGATGAAGAAGCCCGAACCCTGCGAGGTCGGCCGCACGCCGCCGCGCGGACGCTGGCGGTTGCCGAACTGACGCTGGTCGTTGTCGTTGCCGCCGCCGCGGAACTCGCGGAAGAAACGGTTGAGGGGGTGGTCGCGCGGCAGGTCTTCAAGGCCGGGCATATTGAAGGAGAAACCGCCGCCATTGTCGGAAGCCGGGGCGATGTTGGAGCTGACGCGCACGCTGACGACGGCGGGCGAAACCTTCTCGACGACGTCGCCGAAACCTATCGCCTGCTGCGGGGCCTCGACACGCACCGCCTCGGCGAAGACCGGGCCGGTGCCGCTGGTCACAGCGCCGAAGCCGATGGCGCCGGCAATGGCAATCGAAGCCGCGGCGGCAAGCAGGCGCGTGCGGCGGCGGGAATGGGGCTGGGTGTTTTCCATCTCTGGGGTCCTTCCTGGTAACGGCGCGGATGGCGCGCCGGGTCGAAGGCAGAGATAGGCGGGGCTACATTACGCCGCCATTTCCGGCGGATGAATAATTGGTAATGTTGGGCCGACGATGGCTGCGCTCAGCCGTCGCGCAGAAGCTCGCGCAGGCGCGCCTCCTCGTCGGCTGTCAGCGCCCTGGCGGGTGACTGCGCCCTGCGTCGCCGAAACATCAGGAACACGCCCCCTGCCAGCAGGATGACCACTGGCGTCGCCCACAACATCGCGTTGCGCGCACTGAAAGCGGGCTTCAGGAGCACGAACTCGCCGTAGCGCGCGACCACGAACGCATAGACCTGCTCGTCGGTGTCGCCGGCGAGCAGCCGCTCGCGCACCAGCACGCGCAGGTCGCGCGCCAGCTCGGCGTTGGAGTCGTCGATCGACTGGTTCTGGCAGACCATGCAGCGCAGATTGGCCGAGATGGCGCGCGCGCGCGCCTCCAGCGCCGGATCGGCGAGCACCTCGTCGGGCTGGACGGCCAAAGCGGGCAGAGCCGCGCCGGCCAGCGCGACAGCCAGCAACGCGGCGCGCAGCATCTTCACGTCGTGGCCTCGGCCGGTTTCCTCGCCGCCTTGCGCGGCGCCGGAGCGCCGACGCGCAGCCGGCGGTCGAGCAGCGACAGCGTGCCGCCGGCCATCATCAGCACCGCGCCAAACCAGATCAGCGTCACCAGCGGCTTCCACCAGGCGCGCACCACAATGCCGCCGTCAGCCGTCGCGTCGCCGAGCGAAACGTAGAGCTGGCCGAAGCCGTAGGTGCGGATGCCGGCTTCGGTGGTAGGCATCTGGCGGGCCGTGTAGACGCGCTTGGCGGACCACATATCGCCGGCCGGCGCGCCGCCGCGCAGCACGGTGAAATGCCCGCGCTCGTCGACGAAGTTCGGGCCGCGATATGGGGTAAGCCCGTCGAAGGTCAGCACGAAGTCGGCAAGCTCCGCGCGCTCGCCCGGCTTCATCACCTGGAAGTGCTCCACCTGCAGGCTGGTGACCGAGACGATGCCGAGCAGCGTCACGCCGAGGCCGGCATGGGCCAGCGCGGTGCCGAACACCGAGCGCGGCAGGCCGGAAAGCCGCGCCAGCGCGGTGCGCATGGTTACGCCGGGGAGGCCGGATTTCAACACGAGGTCAGTTGCCGCACCGAGCACGAGCCAGGCGGCCAGGCCGAAGCCGATGGCGGCGAAGACGCCCGCGCGATCGACGAACAGCAAGGTCAGCAGGACCACCGCCAGCGCCAGGGCGAAGGCGGCGAAGAGACGCTGCGAGACCGCCGACAGGTCCCCGCGCTTCCAAGCCAGCAGCGGCCCGAACGGCACGGCCAGCAGAAGAGGCACCATCAGCGGTCCGAAGGTCATGTTGAAGAAGGGCGCCCCGACCGAAATCTTGTCGCCGCTGACGGCCTCGACCAGCAGCGGATAGAGCGTGCCAATCAGCACCGTGGCGGTAGCGGTCGACAGGAACAGATTGTTCAGCACCAGCGCGCCCTCGCGCGAAACCGGATGGAACAGACCCCCGGCGGACAGACTGCCGGCACGCAGGGCGAAGAGCGCCAGCGCACCACCGATGAAGATCGCAAGGATGGCGAGGATGAAGACGCCGCGAGCCGGATCGGTGGCGAAGGCGTGAACGGAGGTCAGCACGCCGGAGCGGACGAGGAAGGTGCCGAGCAGCGACAGGGAGAAGGTGAGGATGGCCAGCAGCACCGTCCAGATCTTCAGCGCCGAGCGGCGTTCCATGACGATAGCCGAATGCAGCAGCGCCGTGCCGGCGAGCCATGGCAGGAAGGAGGCGTTCTCCACCGGGTCCCAGAACCAGAAGCCGCCCCAGCCGAGCTCGTAATAGGCCCAGTAGGAACCCATCGCGATGCCGCCGGTCAGGAATATCCAGGCGACCAGCGTCCACGGCCGCACCCAGCGCGCCCACGCCGCGTCGATGCGGCCTTCAATAAGCGCGGCGACGGCGAAGGCGAAGCTGATCGAGAAGCCGACATAGCCGAGATAGAGCAGCGGCGGATGGATGGCGAGGCCGACATCCTGCAGGATCGGATTCAGGTCGCGCCCTTCGAGCGGCGCTGGATCGATGCGCACGAAGGGGTTCGACGTCAGCAGGATGAACAGCAGGAAGGCGACGCCGATCGTGCCCTGAACTGCCAGCACGTTGGCCCGCAGCGACGGCGGCAGGTTGCGTCCCGCGATGGCCACCAGCGCCCCGAAGAAGGCGAGGATGAGCACCCACAGCAGCATGGAGCCCTCGTGGTTGCCCCATGTGCCGGTGAACTTGTAGAGCAGCGGCTTCGCCGAGTGCGAGTTCTCCCACACATTCGCCACCGAGAAATCCGAGCCGACATAGGCGGCAACGAGCGCGGCGAAGGCCAGCGCCACGGCAGCGAAGCCGGCGAGCGCCGTCGGCGCGCCCATCGCCATCAGCCTTTGATCGCCGATCCGGGCGCCGATGAGCGGCGCGACTGATTGCACCAGCGCCAGAGCCAGCGCCAGGACCAGCGCGAAATGACCGACCTCGACCGTCATCGCCGGCCTATTCGTTGTGCTGCCAAAGGCCCTGCTCCTTCAGTGAGTCGGCGACTTCCTTCGGCATGTAGGTCTCGTCGTGCTTGGCGAGCACGCTGTCGGCACGGAACGTTCCGTCGGGCGTGAAGGTACCCTCGGTGACGACACCCTGCTCCTCGCGGAACAGGTCTGGCAAGATGCCGGCATAAGCCACCTTCACCGTCGCCGCGGCGTCGGTCACCGCGAACGTCACCTCGGTGCCCTGCCCGCGCACGATCGAGCCCTTTCCCACCAGTCCGCCCAGCCTGATGCGCTCGCCCGGCGCGATCGTCGCGGCGGCGAGGTCGGCCGGCATGTAGAAATAGGAGGTGCGCTGGCCGAGCGCATAGAAGGTCAGGCCGGTCGCCGCGGCCAGGAACACCAGCGCACCGCCGATCACGGAGAGCCGCTTCTGCTTGCGGGTCATCGCGTCACCTTCGGCGACACGCCGATGCCGGCGGCGAAAGCGACGAGTTCGGCGGCGGCCGTCGTGCCCGCGCCCAGACCGGCAATGCCGCGCGCCAGCGCATCGGCCGCCTCGTCGGACTTGCCCAGCACCGCGTAGGAGCGCACCAGCCGCTGCCAGCCCTCCGCGTCGGCGGGATTCTCGCGCAACCTTGCATCGAGGTTGGCGACCATGCCTTCGATCATCGCCTGCCTGTCCTGCGGCGCCATGTCCTGAGCCGCGGCCATGTCATCGGCCGAGGGTCCTGCCGGAGGCGCCGCTTCGGGAGATATCGACGCAAGCGCGCGGCCGACCACGGCCTGCCACGGCGAATCCGCAGGAAGCGCCTGCGCCATCGCCTGCCACGCAGCCGCGGCTTCGGCCTGCTTGCCTTCCTGCATCAGCGCCATGGCGGTGAAGAAGCGCGCGCGCGGCTCGTTCGGATCGAGCGCCAGCGCGCGACCGAACGCCGCCTCGGCATCCGCCGTCACGACCCCGGACGCGTCGGCGGTCAGCGCCTCGCCCAGGCCGGCTTCGCGCACAGCCGAGGCGCCGCTCAGCCGGATCACGTTCTTCCAGGCGGCAACCGCATCGGCGGAGCGGCCGGTGCGCATGTAGATGGGCGCCAGAACTTCCCAGCCGCGACCGTCCGCCGGATTGGCGGCAAGATGCTGCTCGGCGCGCGCGATCAGTTCTTCCACTGTGTTTTCGGCGGGATTGCGGGACAGCCGTTCCGCCAGGCGCTGGTCCGGAATCGCCGGCGAGCCGGTCAGCGAATAGCCGCCCCAGGCGACCAGCGGCACCGACAGGATCGCCGCGCTTGCCGCGATCCGCCCCGCGCGGCCGCCCGCGCCGGTGCGTGCGGCTACGCCCTCGGCGGCCTTCAGCAGCCGCCGGCCGATCTCGGCGCGGGCTTCCTGAGCCTCGGCCGCGCCGATGACGCCACGCTGCATGTCGCGGTCCAGCTCACTCAGCTGGTCGCGATAGACCTCGATGTCGTGCGCGCCGGAAGCCGCCGCGCCCGCTCCGCGCCGGAACGGCCAGAGCAGCGCCGCGCAGGCCAGGAAAGTCAACAGCGCTGCCGCGAGCCAGAATGACATGATGCTCCAGATAGCCACCACCGGATGGGATGCCAATCGCACCGGGTTGCGGCGAATTGGCGTCGGATAGCGCGGATCGGTGCAGCAAGCGCGCCGGATATGCCTTGAGGCGGATCAAATCGTCGTCAGCATCCGCGTTCGCACACGTTCGGCGCGCGCTCAGACCAGCGGCGTCCAGCTGCCGTCATCGTTGCGGCAGGCCGAGCCGCGCGCGCTCTGGGACTGCCCTGCGATCACCACGGTATGCGAATACTGACGGCAGTTCTGCGAGCCGACCCGATAAGGCTGATAGGCGATGACCTCGCCGGCGGCATCGCCGCTCTTCCAGGCGACCGGCTGTCCGGCCTGGCCGTATTCCAATGCCTGGTACTCGGCCTCCAGCGCACGGCGACGGTCGCCGCCATCCAGCCGGTTGCCCGCCACGCCGCCGATCAGACCGCCACCCATCGCAGCCGCGATCGACTGCGAGGCGCGGTTGCCGCCGGTTTCGGCGGCGGCAAAGCCACCCATCATCGCGCCGGACGGTCCCGACGCGCAGCCGGCCACGAACGCCGCGGCAACAAGTGCCGCAGCATTGCGCGTCAGGCGGCGCATCCCCAGCGAAGTCATGGCTTGGCCCTCTCTCTCACATTGCCCGTTATACACGGTCTTTGACCGAATTGCGGCCCCTGATGACCCACAATGTCGGGCGTGCTCTCAGCCTGGCGCCTCGCGCAGCTCGACCTCGACGCGCAGCCCGCCGAGTTCGGAGCGTCCAAGCGACAGGCGCCCGCCGTATTCCGACACCAGCTCGGCCACGATCGACAGGCCCAGCCCCGTGCCTGGCTTCGATTCGTCCAGCCGGCGCCCGCGCTTGATCGCCTCGCGCGCCTTGTCCTCCGGGATGCCGGGGCCGTCGTCCTCGACAAGCAGGCGAAACACCGGCTGGCCTTCGCGGGGCTCCGCGGGCTCGATCGAAATGCGCACGCGCGACTGCGACCACTTCACCGCGTTGTCGACAAGGTTGCCTACGATCTCCTCGAAGTCCTCCCTTTCACCTGAGAAGACCACCTGCGCGGGAGGTAAGACGAGATCCACCGTCTTGTCTGAACCAAGCTTGCGGACGACCCGCGCCAGCCGCTCCAGCACCGGCGCCACCGGGGTGCGGAAGACGACGCTCTCGCGCTGCGCGGCGATGCGGGCGCGCTGGAGATAGTGGTCGAGCTGGCTCTGCATCGCACCGGCCTGCTCCACGAAGATGCGGCCCCTGTCGCCCTTGAGCGCGCGGCCCTCGTTCATCATCACCGCCAACGGCGTCTTCAGCGAGTGCGCAAGGTTGCCGACCTGCGTGCGGGCGCGGTCGACGATGCGGCGGTTGCTCTCGATCAGCGCGTTGGTTTCGCCCGCCAGCGGGGCGATCTCGGTCGGGAACTCGCCGTCCAGCTTGCCGGAGGTGCCGCGCCTGATGTCGGCCAGCGCGCGGCTGACGCGCCGCAGCGGCTGGAGGCCCAGCAGGATCGCCGCGACGTTGATGGCGATCATGCCCGCGCCGAATGCCCCCAGATAGGCGTATAGGCGCCGCGAGAAGGCGGAGATGTCCGCTTCCAGCTCAGTGCGGTTGCCCATCATGCGGAAGCGGGCCACGCGGTCGCGGCTGCCGAGCTCGATCTCGGTTTCGACAACGTCGAGAAGCTCGCCGGCCGGCCCGACGGCGCGATAACGGCGCTGGAACTCATCGTCGAACGGCACGGCGTCGACGCCGGGAGCCGGCACGTTTCCCGACAGAGACAGCGACGTGAGCTCGCCTGAAAGGCCGGCGGAAGCCGGTTCCACGGCCCAGTACCAACCGGAGTTGGGACGCAGGAAGCGCAGGTCGCCGAGATTGGCCGAACCGCCCAGCCTGCCGTCCTCGTCCGCCTGAACGGAGCTTATGAGGTTGAACAGGTGCGCCGACAGCAGACCATCGAAGCCGCGCTCGCTGACCTCGCGAAACAGGCCGGATATCACGGTGGAAATGACGAAAAGCGCAACTGCGGCCCACAGCGACGAGAACGCAATGACCCGGAACGCGAGCGAGCGCGGCCAAAGGCGCAGGCGTCGCGTGTTGCTCACCTGCCGTGCCTCGCGGATGCGGTCGCCCGGAAATGCGTCAGGGCGCGCCGGAAATGGATGGCTTTCGAGCACCGGAGCGGAGCGTATTTTTCATACGTGAGAACCGGAGCACAGGAAGACGCCATTTGCAGACCGCCCTCACGCATTTCCGGGCGACCTCACTCAGGCTCGCGCATGCGGTAACCCATGCCGCGCACGGTCTCGATCATGTCGACGCCCATCTTCTTGCGAAGGCGCCCGACAAACACCTCGATCGTGTTGGAATCCCTGTCAAAATCCTGATCGTAAAGATGCTCGACAAGTTCGGTGCGCGAAACCACCTGCCCCATGTGGTGCATCAGGTAGGCGAGCAGCCGGAACTCGTGCGAGGTCAGCTTCAGCGTGCGGCCGTCGATGTCGGCCTTGGATGCCTTGGTGTCGAGTCTGAGCGGCCCGCAGGACAATTCCGACGAGGCGTGGCCGGCGGCGCGACGGATCAGCGCCCGCAGCCGCGCCAGCACTTCCTCGATGTGGAACGGCTTCGCCACATAGTCGTCGGCACCGGCGTCGATGCCGGCGACCTTGTCGCTCCAGCGGTCGCGCGCCGTCAGCATCAGCACCGGCATCTTGCGCCCGTCGCGGCGCCAGCGCTCGACCACGCTGATGCCATCCATCTGCGGCAGGCCGATATCGAGTACGACCGCGTCGTAGGGCTCCGTGTCGCCGAGGAAGTGGCCCTCCTCACCGTCGTAGGCGCGGTCGACCACGTATCCGGCATCGGTCAGCGCCTCGGAAACCTGGCGGTTCAGATCCTTGTCGTCCTCGACAACGAGAATGCGCATGGTGCCTCGCAGCAGGTTGGCGATTCGCTCCCCGTTCCGGGGCCGATCCTACATCGGTTCCGCGAACGACACCTGCCGCCCGCGCTCACCGTCGCGGGCCGGAACCAGCACGACGCCGACGCAGACGTTCTGGCCGCCGCGGTTCTCGACATGGGCGTCGGCCAGCGTGCCGCCGAGTTCGGCAGCCTTCTGCTGGCCGATGGCGCGGCAGTCGCCCGACGCATTGGTCGCGAAAGGCGGTGTCTCCAGCCCCACGCGCGGTGTCAGGGCGAATGCCGCCGTGGCCGTGCAGAGCACGGCGGCAACCAGCGCGGGGGCGAGGAACCTGTTCATGGCGTCCTATCTAGCGCAGCAGCGCTGAACGCGAAATGAACAATCGAAAGACATGCGTGAACGTGGTTCACCCTATCCGACGCGTCGCGTTCAGCCTTCCGAGAATGGCGACCACGCCAAGGATCGCAGTCACCGCCTGCACGATCGCGTCGGCCAGCGCGCCGCCGTCTACCGCAGCGACAGGCACGCCCACGATGCCGGCCACCGCGAGAAGCACGGTGATCAGCGAGGCCCAGATCGTGCGCGACAGGTACCAGGGTTTTGCGTCGTCCAACGGTTTCTCCTTTTCGGCAGTTGTCAAACTTTTCAGGGAACGAAAAATGTCGTGACGGCGGGATCGCCTGCGCCAGCGGCGACACTCACCTGCCGCACGGTCACGGTCGCCGTGGCCGGCGCCGGGAAATCGGCCGCGATCGACGCAGCCGGATAGATCCAGTCCGGAGCGGAAAGCGTCTGCGAGCGCACCGGCATGGCACCATTGCTGACCACCAGTTCGTAGCGTTCGATCTCCTCGCCAAGCGGCACATCGCTGGCGAGGCCGCGGTCGGCGTCGATGCGCCCGCGGCGTATCCAGCGGATCGCGCGGTCGCCGCCCGGTTGCCGCGCGGCGACAAGATGCGCGGGCGGAAGCGGGCGGATCGCCCTCACTCCGCCCGTCGCTGAACCCTGCCAGAACGTCGGCCCGGCGAAATCGTGACCCACCGGCCCGATGCGCCAGTTGCGTACACGCCCGATCTCCTCTTTCCACAGACCCGCAGCGACCACGGCCGCGTCCAGCAGCACGAAGTCGGCCTGTTCGGCCGCGCCGGCCAGCATAGCAAGCCGCGTGCCGCACTGGCCGCGCAGCAGGCGCGAAAGCTGCCACCGCCCGGGCTCGATCTCCTCCGCCTGGCCGAACTGCAGCACCTCCCAATCGCCGTTTCCCGCGCGCACGGCTGCCCGGTTGGCCCCGGCCAGCAGCTGGATGTCAGGCACGGAGGCGAGCGCGCCGCTCCACAGATCGACCGTCAGGGTCCCGGCCTTGTCCAGCCGGCCCTCGAAGCCCGGCGCCAGCGCTAGGGAAAGCAGGCCGACCGTCGCCTCCAGCCGCACCGACGCGCGCTGCGTGAAGCCGGATGTCGATGGCGAGGCATAGGTCGCGTGCGCCAGCCACGGCTTCGCCCTCAGCGCCACGCGAAGCTGCTCGTGCGGCTCGGCATCGCCGATCATGGGAAGATCGAGCAGGTGCGCGAGCGGCGGCCCGGCTCTGGTCGCGCGAATGGGGCGCAGTTCGCCAAGGCCGCCCGCCCATGCGGCCGGCCGGCCGGCTGCCAGTCGCCGCGCCCCGACCGTTCGGCTGATCGCGCCTTCGACGTCGGTTACAAGATAGGTTCCCGAAGCCGCCTCGTCGGAAAGCCTCACCAGCCTGCCCGGCGCGACGTCGATACGGCTCTGGTCGACGGCGAAGCGCACCTGCTCGCGCGCGGCCGCCTTGCGCCTGGCCCAGTCGTCGAGCAGCGACTTGGCGAGGCCGGTGTCGAGCGTGCCGGGAAAGCCGGTCCGCCCGATGCCACCGCCGCCCGTTTCGTCGACCACCGTGCGGGCCGTCGCCTGCTGGTAGTCGCGCATCGGATCGTGGAACGACAGCACGGCCTCGGCCGGCAGGTCGAGATCGGCGGCGCGGATGCGCGTCACAACCGCATCGCCGCCGTCAGGCAGCGCGAATTCGTCGATCTCCACCGGCCGGGTCCCGGAAGCGCCTTCATCCGCGAAAGCCAGCCGGTCGCCCGTCTCGCCAACCGCCAGCCCGAACAGGTCGACGAGCGGCTCCAGCGCCCCGCGGGCCGTCGTGGCTTCGGAAAGCACGTAGCCATGCACGGTGCCGCCGGCGCCAGCCGTGTCGGCCGCTGGCAGGCCATGGTCGGCGAGGATGGCGTCGACCACGTCGCCCACCGGTGCGCCTTCGATGCGGCCGGTCAGCCAGTGGCCGGCGATCCAGTTGGCGCCGTCGCCCCACACGTCGCCGCGGTTCGGGAAGGCCGGGAAGGGCCGCGCGTCCCACGCCCAGAAATACAGCCGGTCCGGGTCGACCATGCGCCCGTCATAGACACCGGAAACCGGGTTCGCCGCAGCGTCAAAGCTGTCCGCCTGACCGTCCCAATGGTCGACATGAGCGAGTCCGAACGCAAACAGGGCCGCATCCGATCGCCCGCCCGTCGAGAAATGCGGCACCGCGCCCTCCGACGACTTGGCGTCGGGAAAGACGTTCGGCTGGTTCGGCCCCCTGTCGACCGCCGGGCAGCCGAGCTCCGTCAGCCAGATCGGCTTGCCGCCCGGCACCCACGCCGTCGGCGTCGCCGACTCGATACCACCGGGCCGGTCGAAATGCTGGTTGCTCCACCAGCCGACCAAGTCCTTGTAGCGGAATACCCAGTGCCTGCCGTAGGCGCCATCGGCGATCGGGCTGCGCACCCGCGCGGCGCGGTCGGCATCGCTGGCATAATACCAGTCGAACCCCTCGCCGCCCGCAATGCCGCCGCGAAGCGCCTCCGCGTCGTGCGGCCCGCGCGCGCCGTCGGGGCCCTCGCCAAGCGCATCGCTGTCCCGCCAGTCGGCCAGCGGCATGTAGTTGTCGATACCGACCGCGTCGATATCGGGATGCGCCCACAGCGGGTCGAGGTGGAACAGCACGTCGCCGCTGCCGTCGGCCGGCTGGTGGCCGAAATACTCGCTCCAGTCCGCCGCATAGGTGATCTTGCAGCCTGCCCCGAGGATGGTCCGGGCTTCCGCCGTAAGATCGCAGAGTTGCTCCACGAAAGGGAAAGCCCCGTCGCCGTCGCGCAGCGTGGTCAGTCCGCGCAGCTCCGAGCCGATGACGAACGCATCGACACCACCTGCCATCGCCGCCAGTTTCGCATAGTGCAGCACGAGGCGGCGGTAACCCCAGCCGCTGCCGCCGAACACGACCGTGCCGTCGCCCGTCGAAAAATCCGCCGCCGTCGCCGGGCCGCAGAAAGCGTCGACCTGCGCACGCGCCGCCGCGGTCTTGTCGGCCGTTTCCGCAAGCTGCGGCCCAGGCCAGCAGGTGATGCGCCCGCGCCAGGGATAGGCAGGCGCGGGGGACACACCGGTGTAGGGATCGGGCACGAAATTGCTGGCCGCGATGTCCATCATGAGGAACGGATACAGGGTCACCGCCAGTCCGCGTCCCGTGATCTCGGCTATCGCGTCGAGCACGCTGCGGTCGGAGGGCGTGCCGCCAAATGCAGGATGTCCGCCATGCGTCGACACCACGGCGGCTTCGTCACGGCCGATGCCCGACACGGTCCATGCCTGCGACAGGCCTTCGCCGTCGCTGCCGGCCACCATCGGCCGCACCGAGCAGTCGCCGGCACGCAGGTCGTTGCCGAACCAGCTCACCACCAGCGCCACGCGCTCGACATTCGGGCACAGCGCCTGAAGCTCGTCCAGCGAGGCGCGCAGGTCCGAGCCGGCATGCAGCACGTGCCGGTTCTCTGCCACCGTCTCGCCCGGCGTGACCTCGCGTGTCACCACGTCCGGCGAAAGTCCGTATTCGGTCGAGCCCGGCAGCAGCGCCACCGCGCGGATACGCGGATTGAGCGCACCGACGGGGCGCATGACCTCGAACTGGAACTGCGGGATGC
>JAHBYZ010000027.1 GCA_019635695.1 Rhizobiaceae bacterium | reverse complement strand
AGAGCGCCACCAGCGCGATGATGTCCTCGATCCGGTCCGGCTTCATGCCGATCAGCGCCTTGCGCATGCCCGCCGATTCCACCTGGAATACGCCGACCACCTCGCCGCGCGACAGCATCGCGTAGGTCTTCGGATCGTCGAGCGGCAGGAGCGCGAGGTCGATCTCGATGCCGCGCCGGCGGATCAGCTTGACCGCGGTCTCCAGCACGGTGAGCGTCTTGAGGCCGAGGAAGTCGAACTTGACCAGGCCGGCATCCTCGACCTTCTTCATGTTGAACTGCGTGACCGGCATGTCGGAGCGCGGGTCGCGGTACATCGGCACGAGCTCGGAGAGCGGCCGGTCGCCGATGACGATGCCGGCGGCGTGCGTCGAGGCGTGGCGGTAGAGGCCTTCGAGCTTCTGGGCGATGTCGAGCAGCGTCTGGACAACCGGCTCCTTGTCGACCTCCTCCTGGAAGCGCGGCTCGGCGGCGATCGCATCGGCCAGCTTGACCGGGTTGGCCGGGTTCTGCGGCACCATCTTGCACAGCCGGTCGACCTGGCCGTAGGGCATCTGCAGCACGCGGCCGACGTCGCGGAGAACTGCACGGGCCTGCAGCGTGCCGAAGGTGATGATCTGGGCGACCTGGTCGCGGCCGTATTTGCCCTGGACGTAGCGGATGACCTCGTCGCGGCGGTCCTGGCAGAAGTCGATGTCGAAGTCGGGCATCGACACGCGGTCGGGATTGAGGAAGCGCTCGAACAGCAGCGAGAAGCGCAGCGGGTCGACGTCGGTGATGGTGAGCGCGTAGGCCACCAGCGAGCCGGCGCCCGAACCGCGACCGGGTCCGACCGGGATTCCCTGCGACTTCGCCCATTTGATGAAGTCCGAGACGATCAGGAAGTAGCCGGGAAACTTCATCCGCTCGATGATGCCGAGTTCGTATTCGAGCCGCTCGCGGTACTGCTCCTCGGTGTGGCCGGGCGTCAGTCCGGCGGTCGCGATCCGCATCGTCAGGCCTTCGGCCGCCTGTCGCCGCAGTTCCGCCGCCTCCTCCGCCTCGCCGCCGACGGTGAAGCGCGGCAGGATCGGGTTGCGGTTCTCCGGGAAGTAGGAACAGCGCATGGCGATCTCGACCGTGTTGTCGACCGCCTCCGGCAGATCGGCGAAGAGAGCCGCCATCTCAGCCTGCGATTTCAAATGATTGTCAGGCGAAAGCCGGCGGCGGTCGTCGACCGCGATTACCGTGCCCTCGGCAATTGCCACCAGCGCGTCATGCGCCTCGAAATCCTCCGCCTTGGCGAAAAACGCCTCATTAGTCGCCACCAGCGGCAGCTCGTACTCGTAGGCGAGCGCCACCGTCGCCGCTTCGACACTTCGGTCATAGCCCGAGAGCCGCTCCAGCTCGACATAGAGCCGGTTGCCGAAAATCGCCTTCAGCGCCAGCAGCCGCTGCTCCGCAAGCGTCTTGTGGTCCTCCGCCAGCGCCGCACCGACGGGCCCGTGCGGCCCGCCGGTGAGGCAGATGACCCCCTCCGCGCCGCCTTCGATCCAGCCGATCGGCAGGTGCACCGCCTGGTCGGAGGGACCTTCGAGATAGGCCCGGCTGACGAGCCGGGTCAGGTTGGCGTAACCCGGCTCGGTGGCCGCGATCAGCACGACCTGAGGATAGGCTGTGCCGTGGCGCTTGACCGCCCTGCCCGGCTCCGGCTGCGTGTCGCCGAAGTCGACGCCGATTTGCATGCCGACAATCGGTTGCACGCCTTCCTTCACGGCCTTCTGCGCGAATTCCAGCGCGCCGAACAGATTGCCGGTGTCGGTTACGGCGATGGCGGGAGCGGCGTCCTTCACCGCATGGCCGACGACCTTGGAAAGCTGCAGCGCCCCTTCCAGCAGCGAATAGGCCGAATGCACCCGCAGATGCACGAAACGCCGGGTTTCGACAGGCGCAGGAGTCGGTGCGCTGGCCTCGGCCGCTGCGCGCAGGATCGGATCCTTGATCGGACGATCGGCCATCTTCACTCTCCCGGGACTCGGGCGATTGTCCGCCATCAACTCCGGCAAGTCGAGAAAGCAGGCGCATGACGCTGCGTTTTCCACGGCTCGCGCGGCTTGATCGCATGCCGCAAAGCTGAAACCTTGCAACCCCGTTTCAGTGCCTGGAGAAGCCCGTATGAAGACCCGTGCCGCCGTCGCCGTCGCAGCCGGCAAGCCGCTGGAGATCATGGAGGTCGATCTCGACGGGCCGAAGGCCGGCGAGGTGCTGGTCGAGATCAAGGCCACCGGCATCTGCCACACGGACGAGTTCACTTTGTCGGGCGCCGATCCGGAGGGCATCTTTCCCGCCATCCTCGGCCACGAAGGCGCGGGCGTCGTGGTCGATGTCGGGCCGGGCGTGACAAGTCTGAAGAGGGGCGACCACGTCATCCCGCTCTACACGCCCGAATGCCGCCAGTGCCCCTCCTGCCTGTCGCGCAAGACGAACCTCTGCACCGCCATCCGCGCCACGCAGGGACAGGGCCTGATGCCCGACGGCACCAGCCGCTTCTCCATCGGCAAGGACCGAATCTTCCACTACATGGGCTGCTCGACCTTCGCCAACCACACGGTGCTGCCCGAGATCGCACTGGCCAAGGTCAACCCCGACGCCCCCTTCGACAAGATCTGCTACATCGGCTGCGGCGTGACGACCGGCGTCGGCGCCGTGCTCAACACCGCCAAGGTCACACCCGGCGCGACGGCCATCGTTTTCGGCCTCGGCGGCATTGGCCTCAACGTCATCCAGGGCCTGCGGCTGGCCGGCGCCGACATGATCATCGGCGTCGACCTGAACAATGCGAAGAAGGAATGGGGCGAACGCTTCGGGATGACTCACTTCGTCAACCCGAAGGAGGTCGATGGCGACATCGTTCCCCACCTCGTCAACATGACGAAGCGCGGCGCCGACCAGATCGGCGGCGCCGACTACACTTTCGACTGCACCGGCAACGTCAAGGTCATGCGGCAGGCGCTTGAGTCGGCGCATCGCGGCTGGGGCGAATCCATCGTCATCGGCGTCGCCGGCGCGGGGCAGGAAATCTCCACCCGTCCGTTCCAGCTCGTTACCGGCCGTGTCTGGAAGGGCACGGCCTTCGGCGGCGCGCGTGGACGCACTGACGTGCCGAAGATCGTCGACTGGTACATGGCCGGCAAGATCGAGATCGACCCGATGATCACGCACATCCTGACGCTGGACGAGATCAATAGGGGCTTCGACCTCATGCACGCCGGCGAGTCGATCCGCAGCGTAGTCGTCTACTGAGCGGTGCAGGTTGCGGCGGGCGGATGAATGTCGCGTTTCCTGAAGTGGGCTCTTGCAGCGTTGGTCCTGCTGGCAGCCGGCTATTTCGCCGTCTCTGGCTGGATGCTGTCGTCCATCCTCAAGAATGTGGTCACCGTCGGCGGCATGCTGTCAGGCATCACGACGCAGGCCGGCGACCCCTTCGCGCTCAATTATGACGGCGATCCGCGAAAGGCGTTCGGTTTCGCCTTCGAGGAGATCGCACTCCCCGGAGAACTCGGGCCGCTCCCCGCCTGGATCGTGCCGGGCGAAGGCGGCGACGGCACCCACTGGATGGTCTATGCCCACGGCATCGCCGGCCGCCGCGAGAGCGGCTACAAGGCGCTCAGCGTGGCGCGACCGCTCGGCATCGACACGCTGCTCCTTTCCTACCGCAACGATACCGGCGCGCCCGCCGCGCCCGAAGGCGTCTACGGCTTCGGCGTCACCGAATGGCGCGACCTCGAGGCGGCAGTGAAGCTTGCGGAGGAACGCGGCGCGCGCCGCATCATCCTCGCCGGCGATTCCATGGGCGGCGCCATCATCGGCGAGTTCCTGCGCAATTCGACCCACGTGACATGGGTGACGGCGGCCGTCCTCGATTCCCCGGCGCTCGACATCCGGGCGGTGGTGCATGGCTTCGCCGTGCGCATCGGCTTCCCCCTGCCCGGCGCCGTTGCGTGGGTGGCGCGCCAGATCATGCCGTGGCGCGTCGGCATCGACTTCTCCGATGCTGTCACCCTGCCGGTGCTCGCCTCCGGCCCGCGCCATCTGTTCGACGTGCACGGCGCGGCAGACTCTGTGGTGCCGGTCAGCGTCAGCGACGAGTTGCGGGCGCGCCGGGTGGACATGACTTACCTGCGCACCGGCGCCGACCACGTCCTGTCGTGGCAGGAGAATCCCGAACGCTACCGCAGCGCGCTCGACACCTTTCTACGCGGCGTGGTCGGCGGCAACTGAGCCTGCTACATCTCCCGAAAACCGGGAGGAACCGCATGCTCTTCGAACCGACCATCGCCGGCAGCCTGCCAAAACCGGGCTGGCTGGCCGAGACGCAGAAGCTTTGGCCGAAATGGAAGCTCGAAGGCGCCTCCCTCGACGAGGCCAAGCGCGATGCCGCGCTCATCTGGCTCAAGGAGCAGGAAGATGCGGGCATCGCCACCGTTACCGACGGTGAGCAGTTCCGCACCCATTTCGTCCACGGCTTTCTGGAATCGGTTCAGGGCATCGACTGGAACCTCAAGACGAAGATGGGGATCCGAAACAACCGCTACGTCGTGGACGTGCCCACCGTCACCGGCAGGCCCAAGCGCTCGCGCCCGGTGCACCGCGACGAGGCGGCGTTCTGCCGGGCACACACGTCGCGCAGGCTGAAGTGGACCTTGCCCGGCCCGATGACCATCTGCGACACGCTCGCCGACGGCCATTTCGGCCGCCGCGCCGACATGGCCATGGCCTTCGCCGAAGTGCTGAACGAGGAAGCCCTGGAACTGGAAGCGGCCGGCTGCGACGTCATCCAGTTCGACGAGCCTGCCTTCAACGTGTTCATGGACCAGGTGTCCGAATGGGGCATCGCGGCCCTCGAACGCGCCGCGCGCGGGCTGAAATGCACCACCGCCGTGCACATCTGCTACGGTTACGGCATCGACGCCAACATCCAGTGGAAGAAGACGCTCGGCTCCGAATGGCGGCAATACGAGGCGATCTTTCCGGCCATCAACGCCTCGAGGATCGACCAGGTGTCGCTCGAATGCGCCGCTTCCCACGTACCCATTTCGCTGATCTCCCTGCTGCCGGAGAAGACGCTGCTGATCGGCGCCATCGACGTCGCGTCAATCACCGTCGAGACGCCGGAGCAGGTCGCCGCAACAATCGCCGAGGCGCTGAAGCACGCCGACGCCGAGCGCATCCAGCCATGCACGAACTGCGGCATGGCGCCCCTGCCCCGCGACGTCGCGGCCGGCAAGCTGCGTGCGCTCGGTGCAGGCGCGGAGCTGGCAAGGTCTCGCCGATGAGGCACGCGTGCGCTCGCTGACCACGTTGCCCTTCCGCCGGCACCAGCCGTTCTATGCCGCGGCGATTGCGGGACTTGTCGGCTTCGCGCTCGCTGCTCTTGCGGCATTCGAGCTGGCGATGGTGGTTGCAGCCGACGCGTTCTTTTTCACCTATCTGGCGATGACCGCGCTCAGCCTGCCCTACCTCGACGCCGACTATCTGAGCGCCCACGCGGCCGGCAGCGACGAGCCGGTCTGGGCGATCTTCCTGGTGACGCTGGGCGCGGTTGTCGTCGCCGTCGTCTCGCTGTTCCTGATGATCAACGACACGCGCTGGAGCGCGCCCTTGCAGGCGGTGCTGGCGCTTGCCGCGGTGCCGCTCGGCTGGTTCGCGATCCACATGATGGCCGCCATCCACTACGCCCACGAATACTGGCAGCCCGAAGACGGAGAGAAAGGCGGAAAGCGCGGTGCCGCGCCGCGCGGCGGCCTCGAATTCCCGGCAACGCCGCGGCCGCGGGGCAGCGACTTCGTCTATTTCGCCTATGTCGTGGGCATGACCGCGCAGACGTCGGACGTCGCCATCACCCGCCAGTCGATGCGGACCTTCAATCTCGCCCATGCGGTGGTGTCGTTTTTCTTCAACACGGTTCTGGTGGCCGCCGCCGTCAACCTGGCCGTCTCGCTGGGCAGTTGAGGCGATGTCGACCGCGCCGCACATCTACGTCGACGCCGACGCCTGCCCGGTGAAGGACGAGGTCGTGAAGGTGGCCGCGCGCCACGATCTCCTCGTCACTTTCGTCTCAAATGGCGGCCTGCGCCCCTCGCGCGACCCGATGATCCGTAACGTCGTGGTTTCGAAGGGCGCCGACGCCGCCGACGACTGGATCGTGGAGAACGCCGGCCCGGCCGACATCGTCATCACCGCCGACGTCCCGCTGGCCGCCCGCTGTGTGGCCCTGGGCGCGGCGGTGCTCGGCCCGACAGGTCGTCCGTTCACCGCGGAAACCATCGGCATGCAGGTCGCCATGCGCGATCTGAAACAGCATCTGCGCGAAACCGGCGAAATCCGTGGCTTCAATCCGTCCTTCTCGGGCAAGGACCGTTCAGCCTTCCTCTCGGCCCTCGATCAGGCGGTACGGCGCGCACGCAAGGCCTGACCGCCTCTCGCAAATGTGAGTGCAGGCGCGAAACCCGCACGCCTCCCGCCACGTGGCTTGCCTTCGAATGCCGGCGTTCGTCCGGTCGGGAGGAGCCTCGCCATGACAGCAGAAGCAACCGAACGCCTGTCCGTGGACGAAGGCGCCACCATCGAGCCACCCACCGGCAAACGCCTCGTCTACCGCCAGACGCTGGCGACGCGCCTGACCCACTGGACCTGGGCTGCGTGCCTGTTCTTCCTGCTGCTCACCGGCCTGCAGATCTTCAACGCGCACCCGGCGCTCTACATCGGCGACCAGTCGGGGTTTCAGTTCGACAATGCCGTGCTGCGCATCGGCGCCGAGAACACCGACGGCGGGCCGCGAGGCTATACCGAAATCTTCGGCGCGAGGTTCGACACGACCGGCGTTCTCGGTCTGTCGGGCTCCTCGTCGCTTACCCAGCAGGCCCGCGGCTTCCCAGCGTGGGCGACGATTCCGTCCTATTACGACCTCGCCACCGGCCGGGTGGTGCACTTCTTCTTCGCCTGGCTGCTCTCGTTCACGCTGATCGGCTGGCTCGTGTTCGCGCTGTGGAGCGGGCATCTGCGGCGCGACCTTGCGCCCCGGCTGGCCGACCTCAAGGCGCTTCCCCGGGACATCGCCGACCACGCCCGCCTGCGCTTCCACCACCGGCGCGAATACAACACGCTGCAGAAGCTTTCCTACGGCGCGGTGCTATTCGTGCTGTTGCCGCTGATGATCGCGACCGGGCTCGCCATGTCGCCCGGCTTCAACGCCTTCGCACCCTGGCTTCCCGAACTGCTCGGCGGGCGCCAGACCGCGCGAACGATCCACTTCGTCACCATGCTGCTGCTCGTCGGCTTCTTCGTGGTCCACATCGCGATGGTGCTCGCAGCCGGCCCGCTCAATGAACTGCGCTCGATCGTGACCGGCTGGTACCGCGTCGACGCGGATGAAAAGAAGGAGGGCTGAGATGAGCGCGAAGATCACCCGGCGCGGCCTGCTTTCGGCCGGCGCAGTGTCCGCAGCCGCGCCGCTTGCCGGATGCGACGCGTTCGATGGCTGGCTGCGTAACGACCATGCGGTGCGCAACTTCCTCGAAGGCTCGGCGAATGGCCTCTCCTACCGGGTCCAGCGTCTGCTCACCGGCGGTACGGGTCTCGCCCAGGAGTTCACGGAAGCCGACATCCGGCAGCCGATGCGGCCGAACGGCGTCACACAGCCGCCGGATGCCGACTATAAGGCTCTGGCGGCCGCGGGGTTCGCCGACTGGCGCCTCGAAATCACCGGCCTGGTGGACAAGTCGCTGTCGCTCTCGCTGGCCGATCTGCGCGCCATGCCGGCGAAGACACAGATCACACGGCACGACTGCGTGGAAGGCTGGAGCTGCATCGCCAAATGGACCGGCGTTCCGCTGGCGCACGTTCTCGATCTCGCCGGAGTGCGGGACGAAGCCCGCTTCGTGCTGTTTCGCTGTATGGACACGATCGAGCGCAGCCTCTCGGGCGAGGTCCGCTACTATGAATCCGTCGACCTGGTCGATGCGCGGCACCCGCAGACAATCCTCGCATACGGCATGAACGATGCCGACCTGCCCGTCGAGAACGGCGCACCGCTGCGGCTGCGGGTCGAGCGCCAGCTCGGCTACAAGATGGCGAAATATCTCCGCTCGATCGAACTGGTGTCCGACCTCGCGCCCTTCGGTGACGGCAAGGGCGGATATTGGGAAGATCGTGGCTACGAATGGTATGCCGGCATCTGATCCGGCCCCAAAGGTTGTATCCGGCACTGCGATGATGCATGTTCGCGCCGCTCGCGACGGCGCGGGCCAATCAGCAACATCAAGGAGGCCGCAAGGGTGCAGGACACCGCGAACATCTATTCGGGACGACAGGACGAGGACACGATGGGCGGCCGGCTGCAGCGCGCCCGCGACGCGGCGGGCCTGTCGGTCTCTCAGGTTGCGGCGCGGCTGGGCGTCAGGTCCGCCACTGTGCAGGCATGGGAGAGCGACCGCTCGCAGCCGCGCGCCAACAAGCTGCAGATGGTCGCCGGACTGCTCAATGTCGGCCTTGCGTGGCTTATGGACGGGCTTGGCAGGGGACCGGCGGAATCCGGCGAAGAGCTGATCGAGTCGATCTCGACGCGGCTATCGCGCTTGCGCCAGTTGCAGGGCGAGTTCCACGCGATCGCACAAGGCCTGGAGAAGGACTTCGTGCGCCTCGCGGCCGAAGCCCGGGGCTGACGGTTTGCACGATATGGAAGGCAGGTGACAGCGTCACGGCCTTCCGCTAGGTTCCGACTCGTCGAGGGCGCGAATGCCCTGCCGGTTTGCGGGAGAGAGCAGCGGAAGCTGCCGCCGAAGGGGAAATCGCCCGAAATCTCTCAGGCAAAAGAACCGTCTTCCGGTCAAGACGCTCTGGAAAGTCGGAGGGAAACCTCCGCGCCGAAGGTGTAAGGTGCCCTGACAGAGTTCCGGGGCGCCAAGTCTCTCAGGCTTCAGACAGAGGGGCGCGAAACGGCCGCATCCGCGGCCGTCGATGCGCGACTCTGGAGAGCCGATGGCTGACGCGGGCGACCTGAAACGACTTCCCCTTGAGGACCTGCACGTAGCGGCTGGCGCCAGGTTCGGCGCCTTCGCCGGCTGGCACATGCCGATCACCTACCCTGCCGGGGTGATGAAGGAGCATCTTCACACCCGCGAAAAGGCCGGACTGTTCGACATCTCGCACATGAAGCTGTTCCGGGTCGAAGGACCGGGCGCCGCGGCAATGCTCTCGCGCGCCTGCCCGCTGGACGCCGCAGCACTTGAGCCGTCGCAGTCCAAGCTCAGCTTCTTCCTCGACGAAAAGGCCGGCATCCTCGACGACCTGATCGTCACGCGGCTCGGCCCGCAGGCCTTCATGGTGGTTGCCAACGCCGGCAACGCCGTGGCCGACGAGCAGCACCTGAAGGCCGTAGCGAAGGACTTCGACTGCACCGTCGAGCCGCTCGACCGCGTCTTCCTCGCCGTGCAGGGGCCGGCCGCCGAAGGCGTCCTGCTCGGCGCGGGCCTCGACCTCGCTTCGATGACTTTCATGCATGGGGTGGAGCCCAAAAAGGGGTGGTTCGCCACCCGCTCCGGCTACACCGGCGAGGACGGCTTCGAGGTCGCATTGCTGCCGGCGGAAGCCTCCGCCTTCGTCGAACTCCTGCTCGCCGATCCGCGCCTGATGTGGATCGGGCTGGCCGCACGCGACTCGCTGCGGCTGGAGGCCGGCCTGTGCCTGCACGGGCAGGACATCACCACCGAAACCAACCCGCTCGAAGCCGGCCTGCTATGGGCGGTGCCGAAGCCGCTGCGTAGCGCGGAAGCGCCATTCATCGGCGCGCGGGCCCTATCCGCCGCGATTGCGGCTGGCCCTGCGCGCAGGCGTGTCGGCCTCAAGCCCGAGGGGCGCCAGCCAGTGCGCAACGGCGCCGACCTGTTCGACGCCGACGGCCGTCCCGCCGGGGTTGTGACGTCGGGCGGTTTCGGACCTTCGGCAGGCCATCCGGTCGCCATGGGCTATGTCCGGGCCGACCTGGCTGACCCGGGAACCCGTGTTTTCGCCGACGTTCGCGGCAGCCGTCTGCCCGTCGATGTCGCGCCCATGCCCTTCACCCCCCATCGCCACCGCAAAGGATGAGCCCCATGCCGCAGGTTTATTTCACCGAGGACCACGAGTGGATCAGCGTCGACGGCGACACCGCCACCGTCGGCATAACCGACTACGCGCAAGAGCAGCTCGGCGACCTCGTCTTCGTCGATCTGCCGGCCAAAGGAAAGAAAGTGGCCAAGGGCGACCCGGCGGTGGTCGTGGAATCGGTGAAGGCGGCGTCCGATGTCTACGCCCCCGTCGATGGCGAGATCGTCGCGGTCAACGACACGTTGTCCGGCGACCCGGCGCTGGTGAACTCGGCCGCCACCGGCGACGGCTGGCTGTGGAAGATGAAGCTGGCGGACAAGTCCCAGCTCGAAGGCCTGCTCGATGAAGCCGGCTACAAGAAGCTTGTCGGCTGAGGTTTCGCCCATGACCGCACCGTTTTCCGCCCGCCACATCGGCCCCCGCGCCGCCGACCAGCGCGCCATGCTCGCCGCCCTTGGCGTGCCCTCGGGCGAGACGCTGATCTCGCAGGCCGTGCCCGCCTCGATCCGGCTCGGCCGTCCGCTCGACCTTCCCGAACCGGCGAGCGAGGCCGACGCGCTGGCCGAGCTTTCGGCCGTGATGGGCAGGAACAAGGTGCTGAAGAGCTTCATCGGCGCGGGCTACCACGGCGTCGTCGTGCCGCCGGTCATCCAGCGCAACCTGTTCGAGAACCCGGCCTGGTACACCGCTTACACGCCCTACCAGGCAGAGATCAGCCAGGGCCGCCTGGAGATGCTGTTCAATTTCCAGACGTTCGTCTCGGAGCTGACCGGCTTGCCGGTCGCCTCCGCCTCGCTGCTTGACGAGGCGACCGCCGTGGCCGAAGCCGCTGGCATCGCCCATCGCTTTCACAAGGACGACCGCAATACGATCGTCCTTGCCGGTGACCTGCACCCGCAGGTGCTCGACGTGCTGCGGACCCGTTGCGAGCCGCTCGGCATCGCGGTCAGGTCCGGCGCCGACTACGGCGACGCCGCTGCGTTGATCGTGCCGTGGCCGGACACGCGCGGCATCTACGGCGACCACGCAGCAACGATCGCCGAAGCCAAGGCGGCAGGCGCCGTTGTCATCTTCGTCGCCGACCCTCTCGGCCTCGTGCTGACCGAGCCGCCGGCCGGGCTCGGGGCCGACATCGCCGTCGGCTCCATGCAGCGCTTCGGCGTGCCGATGGGCTTCGGCGGCCCGCACGCCGCCTATTGCGCGGTGTCGGACAAGCTCACCCGCCTGATGCCGGGCCGTCTCGTCGGCCAGTCCGTCGACGCGCACGGCCGCCCCGGCTACCGCCTCGCGCTCCAGACCCGCGAGCAGCACATCCGCCGCGACAAGGCGACATCGAACATCTGCACCGCGCAGGCGCTGCTCGCCAACATGGCGACGGCCTATGCGATCTGGCACGGCCCCGACGGGCTCAGGGCCATCGCCGACCGCATCCACCTGCTCGCGGCGCGCTTCGCCGCCGCCCTCACGGCTGCGGGACTGAAGGTGGTCGGCGCGCAGCGTTTCGACACGGTCACGGTGCGGGTCGACGCCGGCGCTGTGCGTCTGGCGGCCGAGATAGAGAGGTCCGGCCGCCTCCTGCGCGTGCTCGACGCCGACGAAGTGTCCGTCTGCTTCGACGAGACCTCCACCGAGGCCGACCTTGCAGCGCTCTGCGCCCTGTTTGGCGCGACGGCCCCCGCGGACACCGCCCGCGCGCTCCCCGGCCGGCGCGCGGAAAAGGGTTTCCTGACCCAGCCGGTGTTCCACGACCACCGCTCCGAGACCGACATGATGCGGCTTCTGCGCCGCCTCGCCGACAAGGACCTGGCGCTGGACCGCGCCATGATCCCGCTCGGCTCCTGCACCATGAAGCTCAACGCCGCCGCCGAGATGATGCCGGTGAGCTGGCCCTCGGTTGCCAACCTGCATCCCTTCGCGCCACGCGACCATGCGACGGGCTACAAGGCGATGACCGATCAGCTGGAGGCCTGGCTGTCGGAGATCACCGGCTTCGACGCGGTCTCGCTCCAGCCCAACGCCGGCAGCCAGGGCGAATATGCCGGCCTTCTTGCCATACGGCGCTGGCACCTCGCGCGCGGCGACACTGGCCGCGACGTCTGCCTCATCCCCTCCTCCGCACACGGCACCAACCCCGCCAGCGCCGCCATGGCCGGCATGGGCGTAGTGGTGGTCAAGTGCACGGAGGCCGGCGACGTCGACCTCGACGACCTGAAGGCCAAGGCTACGCAGTTCTCTTCGCGCATCGCCGCGCTGATGATCACCTATCCGTCCACGCACGGCGTCTTCGAGGAAGGCATCCGCGACATCTGCGAGATCGTGCATGCCCACGGCGGCCAGGTCTATCTCGACGGCGCCAACCTGAACGCACTGGTCGGTCTGGCGCGTCCCGGCGACCTCGGCGCGGACGTCTGCCACATGAACCTGCACAAAACCTTCTGCATTCCGCATGGCGGCGGCGGCCCCGGCATCGGTCCGATCGGCGTCAAGGCGCATCTGAAGCCCTTCCTGCCGGGCCACGAGGCATGGGGCAGCGAGGGCGCTGTATCGGCCGCGCCTTATGGCTCGGCGTCGATCCTGCCCATCACCTGGATGTATATCCGCATGATGGGAGCCGCCGGCCTGCGGCAGGCGACGGAGGGCGCGATCCTGTCGGCGAACTACGTCGCCCGCAAGCTCGAGGCGCACTATCCGGTGCTCTACAAGGGCCGCAACGGCCGCGTCGCGCATGAGTGCATCCTCGACACGCGCGTGCTCAAGGAGCGCGCCGGAATCACTGTAGAAGACATCGCCAAGCGATTGATCGACTACGGCTTTCATGCGCCGACCATGTCCTGGCCGGTGGCCGGCACGCTGATGGTAGAGCCGACCGAGAGCGAACCGAAAGCCGAGCTGGACCGCTTCGTCGAAGCCATGATCCTGATCGCGCGGGAGGCCGACAAGGTGGCGTCGGGCGAGTGGCCTGCGGCGGACAATCCGCTGGTCAATGCCCCGCACACCGCGGTTGAAGTGCTCGCCGATGTCTGGTCGCACCCCTATTCGCGGCTGGTCGCGGCTTCACCCGGCGGCGACCTGTCGACGGGCGCGAAATACTGGCCGCCGGTGTCGCGCATCGACAACGTCGCCGGCGACCGCAACCTCGTCTGCGCCTGCCCGCCGGTGGAGGCGCTGGCGAGCTAGCCCTTGTCGAGCAGCTTGAGGTTCGCGTCGACGACCGTGGTATTGGTCATGCCGGCGCGGGCTTCCATGTAGAGTTTTCGCGCCTGCGCCTTGTTGCCGCGAAGATATTGCGAATAGCCCATGTTGTTGACGATGCGCGGCTGGCGGCCGGCGATCTTCAGCAGCTCGCCATAGGCGCGGTCGGCGAAGTCGAAGCGGCCGAGCTGGTCGTAGGAGGCGGCAAGCCCCATCCACGCGGCCGCGCTGTCGGCGCGCACCTCGACGGCCTTGCGGAAGTGCTTTTCCGCCAGCCCATAATTGCCGTCCTCGAACTGCGCCTTGCCGGCCTTGAGGTCACCCTCCGCCTGGCTGACCGGCCGCGGCATGGCCGTGGTTTCCATAGGATCGACGCCCGCCGACTGGCAGCCGGCCAGCGCCAGCAGCGCGCAGAATGCGACGATCAGCCCTGTGCTCGGCCTTGTGCTGGACATACCGCCCGGTCCCCATTGCCCCAGTCCGCCGTCACATTAGCGGAAGCAAATTAAGTCGCGGTGCAAAGGAAGCGCGAAAACGCGGTCTTTGCAGAAAGTTCGCGTTAAGAGTTAAGGAGCGCCTACTCGGCGCCCGTCATCTTCACGATGACCGGGATGATCGCCACCATCATCACGACCGGCAGGATGCACACGGTGACCGGCACCGACATCTTGGCCGGCAGCGCGTGCGCCTTCTCCTCGGCGAGCGACATGCGTTTGTGGCGCATCTCGTCGGAGAACACGCGCAGCGCCCCCGACAAGCTGGTGCCGAGCTCGCGCGACTGCTGCAGCAACGTCGCGAAGGAGCGCACTTCATCGAGCGAAAGCCGGTCGGCCAGCGACTTCAGCGCGTCGTCCAGCGCCCTGCCCGCGCGCAGTTCGATCGACACGAGCTGCAGATTCTGCGACAGCGCCGGATGGGTAACCGAAAGCTCGCGCGAAACGCGCTCGATCGCGGCTTCCATGCTCATGCCGGCGTCGGAGCAGACGATCATCAGGTCCATGAAATCGGGAAAGCCGTTGCGGTATTCGCGCATGCGCGCCGCGATCTGCCGCGACAGGATAAAACCCGGCAGGAAATAGCCGCCCGCGCCCAGCATGCCGATGAAGATGACGCGGTTGGTCAGCGTGGCGTCTCCGCCGAACAAAAGCACGATCAGGAAGGCGAGTGTGGCGACGCCGCCGAGCGCGACGAAGCGGATCAGGAAGAAGCGGCCGACGGCGCCGGGGTCCATGTATCCGGCCTGGATCAGCTTGAGGCGCAGCCGCGCCACGTTCTCCGGGTCGGTCTTGGCGTAGAATTCCTGCGCCTGCTTCGCCGCCTTCTCGTGCACCTGCGCGGCCTCGCGCTTCGGTGCCTGCGCCTGCGCCTTGTCCGGCGCATCTTCGATCCTGAGCCGCCGCTTCACGTCGCTCTTGCCGCGCATGCCGGCGAGGCCGGGCGCGAGCAGTGCCACCGAACCCATGATGAGCAGCAGCGCCGCATAGGGCGCCAGCGAGGCCGGCCGCCATTGAGCGAAAAGGTCGAGCAGCCCCTGCATCAGAACTTGAAGCTCGCCATCTTGAACATCATGGCGTTGCCGATCAGCAGCCAGCCTACAGCCCCGCCGAGCAGGTACCAGGTCATCTTCTTGTCCCACACGCTGCCGTAGAAGTCGGGCATCAGCACCATGAGCCCGACGGCCAGCAGCACCGGCACGGCGGTGAGGATGTAGGCGGAGATGCGCCCCTCGGTGGAGATAGCGCGGACCTTGCGCTTCAGCTTGCCGCGCTCGCGGATGACCTTCGACAGCCCGTCGAGGATCTCGCGCAAATTGCCACCGGTGCTCGACTGGATCGACACCGCGGTGACGAACAGCGGCAGATCCTCGTGACCGACGCGCTCGAACATGTTGTGCAGCGCGCCGACGAGGTCGGAGCCGTAGGTCACCTCGTCGGCAACCATGCCGAACTCCGAACCGATCGGGTCCGGCATCTCGCGCGCCACCATTGAGATAGCGACCGGGACGGGGTGGCCGGCCTTCAGGCTGCGGGTGATGAGCTCCAGAGCCTCGGGCAGCTGGTAGCCGAACGCCTTGTTGCGCCGCTTGCGCGCCTGCGACAGCAGGAAGAACGGCAGCACCATCGCCAGCACCGGCACGACCGCCAGCGCCATCAGCGGTGCAAAACCCATCACCAGCGCGCCGAAGCCGGCCCCAATAGCGGCGAGCGTGGTAAAGGCCAGAAAGCGCGGCAGCGGCGTGGTTACGCCGGACTGCATGCGCAGCCGCCTGAGCGCCCCCAACAGCGCCGACCGCGCCGACTGATCGGCGCCGCGCTCCTTGCGCAGCTGGATCAGCACCTGCTCCTGGCTGAGCTTCTGCTCCTGCAGCTTCATCCGGCGGTTCACCGCCGCGCGCTTGTCCTTGCGGCCGGCGTAGAGCAGGAACACCGCCTCCGCGACCATGATGCCGCAGAGCGCCGCGCCGAGATAGACGAGCAGCAGCGGAGACACGTCCCTACTCCATCGGCCGGCCCGGCTCGAAATATTTGCCGGGGAACTCGATACCCATTGCCTTCAGGTCGTCGAGGAAGCGCGGCCGCATGCCGGTCGCCTCGAAATGGCCGATGATCTTGCCGTCCGGCTCGGTGCCCGTGCGCGTGAACTTGAAGATCTCCTGCATCTGGATCACCTCGCCCTCCATGCCGGTCACCTCGGCGACCGAGGTGACCTTGCGGCGGCCGTCCGACAGGCGGGTCAGCTGCACGATAATGTCGAGCGCCGACGAGATCTGGCTGCGGATCGACGACACGGTCATCGGCATGCCGGTCATGCCCAGCATCTGCTCCAGGCGGCCGATGGCGTCGCGCGGGGTGTTGGCGTGGATGGTCGCCATCGAGCCTTCGTGGCCGGTGTTCATCGCCTGCAGCATGTCGAACGCCTCCTCGCCGCGGCACTCGCCGAGGATGACGCGGTCGGGACGCATGCGCAGCGCGTTCTTGACGAGGTCGCGCTGGCGGATTTCGCCGTGCCCCTCGATGTTGGCCGGCCGCGTCTCCATGCGCGCCACGTGCGGCTGCTGCAGCTGCAACTCGGCCGCGTCCTCGATGGTAATGAGCCGCTCGTCCTCCGGGATAAAGGCCGACAGCGCGTTGAGCATTGTCGTCTTGCCGGTGCCGGTGCCGCCGGAAATGATCGTCGTCTTGCGAGCATGCACGGCGGCCGCCAGCACTTCGGCCATCTGCTGCGTCAGCGCGCCGAACTCCACAAGCTTGTGCAGACCGAGTTTGTTCTTGGAGAATTTGCGGATCGACACCAGCGGCCCGTCGACGCCGACCGGCCTGATTGCCGCGTTGAAGCGCGAGCCGTCGAGCATGCGCGCATCGACCATCGGCGCGCTCTCGTCGACGCGGCGGCCGACCGCCGCCACGATCTTGCTGATGATGCGCAGCAGATGCGCCTCGTCCTTGAAAGGGATTTGCACCTGCTCAAGCTTGCCCCGGCGCTCGACAAAGCAGTTCTCGTGGCCGTTGATGAGGATGTCGTTGATCGTCGGGTCCTTGAGCAGCGGCTCCAGCGGCCCCAGCCCGACCATTTCGTCGACGATGTCGTCGACCAGCGATTCAAGCTCCGCGACGTTGATCGCCAGCCGTTCCGCCCGCACCTTCTCCGACACGAACTCGCTCACCTGGCGGCGCATCTCGTCGCGCGGCAGCTTCTCGATCGCGACGAGGTTGATCTCCTCGATCAGCATGCGGTGCAGCCGCACCCGCGCGTCGAGCACGCGGTTGCTGGTCGCGTTCGCCACCGGCTCGGCCTTCGGTTCGGCCGCGCGCTTGTTGGGGATCGTGACCGGCACCACCTTCGACGCGTCGGCCACTGGCGCAGCGATCGCCGGCCGGTCGCGCAGTGCAGAGAAGCGGGCGCTCATGCGCGTTTCCTGAACAGCGGCAGGCTGAAGCGCGATTTCGCCGCGGCCGCCGCCTCCTCGGGTAGGACAATGCGCTTCAGGTCGCGCACGACATTGGCCTCTGCGTCGATTTCGTGCAGCGGCACGCCGCGGTCGACCGCCTCACGCACAAGCCTGTAGTTGTTGGCGATGCCGCCGACGAAATGCTCGCCCAGCAGCTCCTGCACGTCGGCCTGCTTCACCCCGCTGTCGAATGCCTTCTGCTCGAAGCGGTTGACGATCACGGCCGGCTTGGCCTGCCTGGCGGTCGTGTCCTGCACGGCACGGATCAGGCGCTGGGTCTGGCGCAGACACGGCACCGTCATTTCCGACACGATGTAGAGCTTGGTCGAGCCGAGCAGCACCGTCTCCGTCCACGGAAACCAGGTGCGCGGCATGTCGATGACGACATTGTCGAAATAGGCCGCCACGAGGTCGAGCATGCGCACCACCACGTCGGCGTTGAACGACCGCATCTCGGTCGGCTTCACCGGCGCGGCCAGGACGCACAGCCCCGACGAATGCTTTGCCAGCATCACGTCGAGCAGCTGGCGGTCGAGGCGCTCCGGCTGGTTCTCCACCTCCGAAATGTCGAAGCGCGGCTCCAGATCGAGATATTCCGCGCAAGCGCCCTGCTGGAGGTTCAGATCGACCACGCAGGTCGCCGCACCCCGCGTCACCGAACGGTGCAGCAGGAATGCCGTCTGCAAGGCGAGCGTCGTGTTGCCGACGCCCCCGGCGGCCGGCATGAACGTATAGACCTGCGCCTCCGAATGCCCGTCGCGCTCCGGTCCCTTCAGCGCCCGCAGGCACGAACGCACCAGGTCGGCTGTCGGCACCGGCTTCACCAGAAAGTCGGCGACCTTGAGCTGCACCAGGATACGGATCGCGGCTGCGTTGTATTCCTTGGTCACCACGATGACCGGTGTGCGCCCTTCGAGCCGCCGCGTCAGCCGCTGCAGCGCCTCGATCTCGTCGAGCCGCGAAGCGTCCATGTCGAGGATGATCGCTGCGGTGTCGCCTCCGAGCGCCTCGCCGCGCAGCTCCGCCACCGTCGTCTCGACCGCTGCAAGCTCGACCTCGGCGGAAGCCGAGAACGCGCTGCGTGTCTCGCGGACGAAGACCTTGTCGGGCGAGACGAGGACGACGCGCTTTTTGGCCTCGCTCACGGCTTGCCACCCGTGGCGCTGCCCGCGCTGTCCGCCCCCGCTGCCGCGGTTGCGGATGCCGCGCGCTCGGCCGGAACCTTGAGATTGGTCTGCTGGACCCCGTATTCCCACGGGTCCACCACCTGCAAAGCGCTGTTGTAGGCGATCGCGTCGCCGGCAAACGTCGTCACGCCGTCGCGGTCGAGGTCGCTCGCCATGCAGCCCGGCAGGGCCAGCAACGCCAGCGGAAGGAAGATGGCAACGCGCATCGTATCGCCCCTCAGTTCAAATCGAGGAAATGGCCGAACCCCTTGGCCGGCTTGCCGTAGCCTTCCGCCATCGAGGCGTTGGAAAGCCGCACCTCGTCGCGGTCGCCGAGGAAATAGTCGAGGCCGGACGGCGCCGCTGTCTGGTCGGCCGGCGTGCGCGGCTTCTTCGACGGATCGATCGGCTGCACCAGATGCGGCGTGATGATGATGACGAGGTCGGTCTCGCGCCGCTGGTAGGCCTTCGACGAGAACAGCGTGCCGATCACCGGCAGCTTGCCAAGACCCGGCAGGCGCTGCGTGCCGGTTGAGTTCTCGCTCTGCAGCAGGCCGGCGATCATGAAGCTCTGGCCGCTCTTCAAGTCCACCTGCGTGTGCGCGCGGCGCACCACGAAGCCGGGGATGGCGAGATCGCCCACCTGATACGAGGCCGACGGGTCCACCGATGACACTTCCGGCTTGATGTCGACGCCGATCAGCCCGCCCTTGAGCACGGTCGGGGTGAACTCCAAGCTGACGCCATAGGTCTTGTATTCGACGGTGACCTTGTTGTCGTCCTGCGACACGGGAATCGGGAACTCGCCGCCCGCCAGGAAGCTCGCCGTCTGGCCAGAGCGGGCGATCAGGTTCGGCTCCGCCAGCCTGCGCGCGATGCCGCGATCCTCCAGCGCCTTCAGCGCCAGGTCGATTGTCAGGCCGCCGGTCACGAACGAGCCGATGATGTCGCTCGCCGAAACGTTGGACGACGATTTCGGCTGCGAGTTCAGGCTGATGTTGTTGCCACCGAAGGCATAGTTGGCGCCGAGCCGCGTGCCGAGTTCCTGCCCGACCTGCCGGTTGATCTCCACGAAGCGCACATTGAGCTGCACCTGCTGCGACGACGAGATGTTCACCGAGTTGATGACCTGCTCCTCGCCGGAGAAGTTGCGGGCGATGTTCTTCGCCTTCTCGGCGTCGACCGCGTCGCTCGCCTCGCCCGAAAGCACCAGCCGGCCGTTGGCCGAGCCGACATGGATGTTCGAGCCCGGCACGGCTTCCTTGATGGTGCTCGCCAGACGATCGGTGTCGAGCGTCACCTCGATATCGAGCGTACCGACCATCTGCTTGTTCTCGTCAAACAGGGCCAGGCCCGTCGTCCCGAGCTCATTGCCCAGCACATAGAAGGAGCTGTCCGTCAGCGGACTGACATTGGCGATCTCGGGGTCGCCAATGACGATCTCGTAGAACGGCACGGCGGTGCGGATCGTCTGCGGCTTGCCCTTGGCGACCTTGAGCACCTGATGCTTGGCCGGCGAAAGCGTGATCGGCTTGCCCTGCGCGGCGGCCGGCAGCGCCATCAGCGCGATCAGCGGCGCGGCGGCAAGCGCCACCGCCAGCACGGCGCGCAGCGCGGCCAGCATTCGAAGCAGGTTGGTCGTCCCCATCATCGTGCCCCTCGCCGCCCCCAAAGCGGCTCCCAAGAAACTCGGCGGATCAGTTCTGCAATTCCGGCACCTGGTAGGTCTCGGGCTTCAGCCCGCGCGTCACCACCACGGTCTTGAACTTCTTCTCCGGCTCGCTCGCGAAGATCGAACGGTCCTCCTCCTTCGGCGCGGCCGCGGGCTCCGCGCCCGCGCCAACCGATCCGGAGAAAGACGACAGCGTCGTCAGACCCGCCGCGACCCAGCCTGCCTCGCCGGCCGAGCGCAGCGACAGCGACAGCGTGCCGACATTGCGCGCCAGCGCGACCTTACCGGCATCCTCCGGCGTCACCTCGATCGTCACCGAACCGGCCACCTGAGGCGCGGTCGAGCGCTCGTTCAGGTCCTGCCCGACCGACAGCACCTTGGCGTTCTGCACCACGACCTCGGTCGCGATGGTCGAGCCGGCGGCGCCGTCTGCGTTACCCTCGACCTCCTGGATCGCGCCGGCATCGCGCGTCAGCACCACGTCGACGCGGTCGCCCGGCGTCACGAAGCCGCCGACGCCGGCGATCTCGTCGATCCGGATTGTCACAGCGCGCATGCCGGGCGAAAGCAGGTTGGACAGCGTCGCGCGCCCGTTCGGTCCCGACAGCTTGGCCAGCAGCACCGGCTCGTTGGCCTCGATCGGCGACAGCACGACCCGGCCGCCGGCCGAAAGCAGCGCGGCGACCTTCTCCGAAGCGCCCTCCGGCAGAGCGTCCTGCGCCCACGGAATCTCGGTCAGCTGGGCTTCCGTCAACTCTGTGCCGAAGCGCAGCGGCTCCTTGGCCACCACGATGGTGCGGAACGCGACCTGCGGCTCCATCGGCACGGCAGCAGCCACGATCACAGGCTCGACGCGGGCCTGCGCGGCGCTCTTCAGCCACATGTCGGCTGCGAAGATCGAAATCGCGCCGAACACGCCGGCGATGCCGATCATTGTGACGAGCTTGCCCTTCACGCGCCCCTGCCCCTTTTCTGGCCGTGGCACCGACGCTAGGCGCGAGTCTTAAAGAAACCCGACGCGGTTCCATCGCGCCGCCGCCCTATCTCGGCGCTTGGTTATCGGGCCCTGAACGCGGCAGGTTGCATTTGAAGGGAGCGAGCCGCCGTACCCGACGATTTTACAGCCGCGCGTCAATGCTATACTGATTGGTTTAATGATCGCGCCGCGGATGTCCGCGCCCTCGCGAGGAGAGCCCATGTCGACCACGCTCGAAAACACGATGCGCGAACTTGCCGCGCTTGAAGACCCGAAGATGCGCCTCGCCAACGAAGCGCGCGGCGACGACCACGGCGTCAATCTCAGTCACCTCCGCGCCGTCGCCAAGCGGCTGAAGACGCAGCACGAGCTGGCGAAGGAGCTGTGGGCCACCGGCGACACCGCCGCCCGGTTGCTCGCCACATTGGTCTGCAAGCCCAAGGCGTTTTCGCCTGCTGAGCTCGATACGATGATCCGCGACATCCGTGCGCCAAAATTGCTCGACTGGTTCATCGTCAATATCGTGAAGCCTGGAAAGCATGCCGAGGAGCTTCGCACGAAGTGGATGGATGAGGACGGCCTCGTCGGCCGCGCTGGCTGGAGTCTCACCACCACCCGCGTCGTCAAGGTCCCGGCGGGCCTCGACCTCGCAGCCCTGCTCGATCAGATCGAGCGCGAGCTGAAGACGACGACCGAGGTAAAGCAGTGGACGATGAACCATTGCCTCGCCGAGATCGGCATCCACAATCCGAACCTGCGCAAGCGCGCCATCGCCATCGGCGAGAAGCTGAAAGTGTATATCGACTATCCCGCCTCGCCGGGCTGCGAGCCGCCCTACGTGCCGATCTGGATCGACTTCATGGTTCGGCGGCGGGAGGGAGCGGCGGCCTGAACAGCGGGGAAATCGCCGGATACGGTTGCCTGCCGGCTGGATTCGGGCGTTCGGCCGCTCCATATGAACGTAACGGGAACTCGCCCGGCATCGTGCGCCGTGGCAGTATCCGCTACTGATTCGCTTTCGATCCTGCAGGTATCCATGGACGACCTCTTCGGCCACTCCGGCGGCCAGCCCGCGACCGACCGACCGCGCTCGCCCGAGCCGGCGGCGCGCAAGCCCGATCCGATCGTCGCCGCCGCCCGCGCCAAATCCGCCCCGGCCAGACCCGCTCCGAAGGACGGCAGCGAGGGCTACGATGCCAGCCATATCGAGGTGCTCGAGGGGCTGGAGCCAGTGCGCCGCCGGCCCGGCATGTATATCGGCGGCACCGACGACAAGGCGATGCATCACCTTTTCGCCGAGGTCATCGACAACTCGATGGACGAGGCGGTGGCAGGCCACGCCACCTTCATCGACGTGTCGCTGGACGCAGGCGGCTACCTGACCGTGACCGATAACGGTCGTGGCATGCCGGTCGACCCGCACCCGAAATTCCCGGGCAAGTCTGCGCTGGAAGTCGTGATGACCACGCTGCACGCCGGCGGCAAGTTCGACTCCAAGGTCTACGAGACCTCCGGCGGCCTGCACGGCGTCGGCGTCTCGGTGGTCAATGCGCTCTCCGACGACCTCGAAGTGGAAGTCGCACGCAGCCGTCGCCTGTGGCGCCAGCGCTATTCGCGCGGCGTGCCGCAGGGGCCGCTGGAAGACCTCGGCGAGGTCCACAACCGTCGCGGCACGCGCACGCGTTTCCACCCCGACCCCGACATCTTCGGCAAGGGCGCGAAATTCGAGGCGGCGCGCATCTTCCGCATGGCGCGCTCGAAGGCCTACCTGTTCGGTGGCGTCGAGATACGCTGGTCCTGCGATCCGTCGCTGCTGAAGGAGAAGGACGAGACGCCGGCAACGGCCGTCTTCCACTTCCCGGGCGGGCTCAAGGACTATCTGGAAGCCTCGCTCGACAAGGAATACCGCGTCACCCGGGATTCGTTTTCGGGCAAGAGCGAGAAGCAGTCCGGCCACGGCTCTGTCGAATGGGCCGTCACCTGGCACGGCGGCGACGGCTTCCTCAACTCCTACTGCAACACCATCCCGACGCCGGAGGGAGGAACCCACGAGGCCGGTTTTCGCGCCGCGCTCGCGCGCGGCCTGCGCGCCTATGCCGAGCTGACGGCAAACAAGCGCGCCGCCATCGTCACGCCGGACGACGTGATGATCTCGGCCGCCGGCATGCTTTCCGTGTTCATCCGCGAGCCGGAATTCGTCGGCCAGACCAAGGATCGCCTTGCGACGGTCGAGGCGCAGCGCATCGTTGAGAATGCCATCCGCGACCCGTTCGACCACTGGCTCGCCGACAACCCGCAGGAAGCAGGAAAACTGCTCGAATGGGTGATCGCACGCGCCGACGAACGCGTACGCCGCCGCAAGGAAAAGGAAGTCGCCCGCCAGGGCGCCGTCAGAAAGCTGCGTCTGCCCGGCAAGCTTGCCGACTGCACGCAGAACGCGGCGGCCGGCGCCGAGATATTCATCGTCGAGGGCGACTCGGCCGGCGGCTCGGCCAAGCAGGCGCGAGACCGCGCCATGCAGGCCGTGCTGCCCTTGCGCGGCAAGATCCTCAACGTGGCTTCCGCCGGCAACGACAAGCTCGCCGCCAACCAGACCATCTCGGACCTGATCCAGGCGCTCGGCTGCGGCACGCGCACCAAATACCGCGAGGAAGACCTGCGCTACGACCGGGTCATCATAATGACCGACGCCGACGTGGACGGCGCCCACATCGCCTCGCTGCTCATCACCTTCTTCTACCAGGAGATGCCGCGGCTGATCGATGGCGGCCACCTGTTCATGGCGGTGCCGCCGCTCTACCGCATCAGCCAGGGCGGCAAGGTCGCCTACGCCCGCGACGACGCGCACAAGGACCAGCTGCTCGCCAGTGAGTTCACCGGCCGCGGCAAGATAGAGATCGGCCGCTTCAAGGGCCTCGGCGAGATGATGGCCTCGCAGCTCAAGGAAACGACGATGGACCCGCGCAAGCGCACGCTGCTTCGCGTCGAGATCGCCGACGAGGCGGAGGCGACCCGCGCCAGCGTCGACGCGCTGATGGGCACCAAGCCCGAAGCCCGCTTCCGCTTCATCCAGGACAATGCGGCCTTCGTCGATGCCGAGGAGCTGGATATCTAGCGCCGCGCATGATCGCCTTCCCGATTGCGGGACGGCCTGTTTTTCCGGATAGCTGGCTGCATCGTCGATGCGGAGGCAGATCGTGGACAGAATTCTCGAACCCGAGATCATGGCGGATGCCGAGCAGGCCCTCGCCTACGCGAATGCGGACTTCGCGACCTCGAACCAGACGTTCGTCGACCGCCTGCTCGCCGCTGGCGCGCCGTCGCTGGGCAATGTCGTGGACATCGGTTGCGGCCCCTGCGACGTCATGCTGAGGCTCGCGGCCGCCCGTCCGGACGCGCGAATTGTCGCCGTCGACGGCTCGGAGGCGATGATCGATCTGGCGAGGAAATCGGTGCGGGCCGCAGGCCGGGAGGCTCAGATCACGGCGATGCAAGGCTACATTCCCGGCCTGGCGCTGCCGGAACACAGCTTCGACGCGGTCCTCTCGAAGGACCTTCTGCATCACCTGCCCGATCCGATGGTCCTGTGGAGCGAGGCGCGCCGCCTCGGACGGTCCGGGGCGACGGTCCATGTGATGGACCTGACGCGACCTGCCACTCAGCAGCAGGCGCGTGACATCGTCGAAGCCGTGGCGCCCGACGAGCATCCGATCCTGAAGGACGATTTTTACAACTCGCTGTGCGCGGCCTTCACGATCGAAGAGGTCGAAGCACAGCTGAGAGAGGCCGGGCTACCGCTGCAAGTCTCGCGCATCAGCGACCGCCATATGCTGGTCGCCGGCCTGCTGCCGTAGCGCTCGCGCCGCCAGCGACGGCGGTGACTTCAGGCCGCCGCGATCGCAAGTGCGTGGCCGCGCGCGTTGGCACGCAGCTCTTCGAGGTGGATCGCCTTCAGCAGGGTCGCCAGCTCCCGGCAATCCTCCGCCGGTCCCGGCTGGCCGGGCGCCGCGCCGATCGCCTTCAGCATCAGCCAGGTCACCTCCTGCGTGCCGGCAACCCGCTTGCCTACCGCCACCTCGCGCCAGACATGCAGCGCCGTCAGGATGGCGGCGTGCGTACCTGCGGGAATGGCTGCCGAGCGCAGCAGCGCCGTCAGCGCCGCATCGCGGCCCGAAGTGAGCAGCGCGCGCACGCGCTCGCTGCCCTGTCCCGTCAGCGACACCAGAACGGCGCCGAGGAAATCGATCTTGCCCATGGCCACGGCACGCACGACGAAGCCCGGTGTCAGGTCACCGCGCAACCGCAGATGCTCGACCAGCGCGCCGAGTTCGGTCGTGCTGGTGCCGTCGATGACGGTGATGGAGGCGCGCAGGCAGGCGTCGCGCGTCACGCGCTCGGCCCGCGCCTTGCCCATCAGCGCAACGATCAGCGGCGAGCCCTTGAGCGCCTCGCCCACCTTTGTCAGCAGGAGGTGCCGGCTGTCGGGCGGCAGCATCGGGTCGGCCAGCAGGCTTTCGCGCACACCGCCGTCGTCGCCGAAGCGCTCGGCCATCCGTCGATAGGAAAGCGCAGCAATGGCCGCCCCATGATTGGCCAGCAGCGTGCGGCAGGCTTCGGGCGCCCCGATCTCGGCGATCGCGGCGGCGACCCCCATCGACACCGCCGGCCGCATGGCGATGGCCGCCTGTATGCGGCTGTCGCCTGCGGCGACACGGTCGATGAGGTCGGCATCGGTAAGCACGGGCGAGCGCGCCAGCACCACCGAGGCGACGTCCGGCTGGTCGGCGGCGAGTGCAGCGATCACCTGTGCCGGCGCATGCGGGCTCATCGACAGCGCCTCGGCCATGGCGTGCCGCACCTTGGCCGATGGGTCATCGAGAAGGAACGTCAGCGCCGCCTCGGCAGCGCAGCGATCCTCGAACTCCAACTCGCCGCCCAGATAGGCGCGGGCCAGCGCCGCTGCTGCAGCCGCCCGCTCCGCGGCCTTCGCCGTGTCGATCCATCTGAGGAAATGTGCGACAACCATCAACGCCACTTGCACTTCGCGCTCTCTATGCGCAGGACGCTAGGGTCAAATGGTTTACGTTCGGTTCACCATGCTCGTTAGCACCGCGCTAACCATGCGGCGGTGCCGAAGCGTTGCGGGAGGAGTGCGATGGCGGGCTTGAGGCTGGAGGAATTCGCGGTCGGTCAGGTGTTTCGTCACCCGATCACCCGCACGGTCACCGAGTCCGACAACGTCATGTTCTCGGTGATGACGATGAACCCGCAGCCGCTGCACATCGACTTCGACTATTCTTCGAAGACCGAATGGGGCAAGCCGCTGGTCAACTCGCTGTTCACGCTCGGCCTGATGATCGGCATTTCCGTGCACGACACCACGCTTGGCACCACGCTCGCCAATCTCGGCATGACCGAGACATCCTTCCCGCATCCGCTCTTTCACGGCGACACCGTGCGGGTCGAGACCGAAGTGCTGTCGATCCGCGACTCTAAGTCGAAGGCCGACCGCGGCATCGTCGAGTTCGAGCACCGCGCCTTCAACCAAAACGGCGTCCTCGTTGCGAAGACGCGCCGCAGCGCCATGATTCTGAAGAAGGCGGCCTGATGCGCTCGCTGCTGTTCGTACCGGCGGATTCGGAGCGCAAGCAGGAGAAGGGCCTCGTCTCCGGCGCCGATGCGCTCATCCTCGATCTCGAAGATTCGGTTGCACCGTCGGCCAAGGCCGAAGGGCGTCGGGTCGCCGCTAAATTCCTGCGGGCGAATACCGGCGCCGCTCCGCTGCTTTATGTCCGCGTCAACGACTTCACCACCGGCATGACCGCAGACGATCTTGCCGCGGTCATGCCCGCGCGACCCCACGGCATCATGCTGCCCAAGGCGGTCGGCGCCGACGACGTGGCGCGCCTCGACGTTGCGCTGCGTGTCCTCGAGGCCGAAAACGGCATCGCGGACGGCGCGACAAGGATGGTCCCGCTGATCACCGAGACCGCACAGTCGCTTCTGCTCGCCGCCACCCATGCAAGGCCAAACCCGCGCCTGTCAGGCATCACCTGGGGCGCCGAGGATCTCTCCGCTTCGGTCGGCGCATCGAGCTACCGCGACGGCGACGGCCGGCTCACGCCACTGTTCCAGCACGCCCGCACGATGACGCTGCTCGCGGCGGCTGCCGCCGGCACGGCCGCCATCGATACGGTCAATCCCGACTTCCGCAACGAGGACGCCTTCGCGCGCGAATGCGCCGACGCGCTGCGCGACGGCTTTACCGCCAAGATGGCGATCCATCCCGCGCAGGTCGCCCACATCAACGCCGCCTTCACGCCGACGCGGGAGGCGCTGGCCCATGCGCGCGCCATCATCGATGCCTTCGCGGCAGCAGGCGACGCCGGCGTCATCGCCATAGGCGGCAAGATGTACGACCGCCCGCACGTCAGGCTGGCGGAGCGCCTGCTCGCGCGAGCGCCGAAAGGCTAGGCTATTCGCCCCATTTCGGGCGGCGCATCTGGAAGAGTTCAGCGACCGACAGGTAGTCGTGGTAGCCGAGCCGTGCGAGGTTGCCGGCCAGCGATGCGTCGAACTGGCCGTCGCGCAGGTAGCGGTCATCGATGTGGACGCCGACCACCTCGCCCATGACGATGAAGGTCGCCATATCGTTGCCGTCGGCGTCCTTCGGATGGAAGGCCATGCTGACCTTGCATTCGAGCGCCGCATGCGCGGCGGCCACACGGGGAGCCTTCACCAGCACGCACGGCGCCATGTCGATCCCCGCATGCACGAACTCGTCGACGTCCGCCGGCGCATCGATGGATGAGGCGTTGACCGCCTCGGCGAGGTCGTGGCTGGCGAGGTTGGCGACGAACTCGCCGGTGTCGACCGCATTCTTCGCGCTGTCCTTCGGCCGGTCGGACGCGAACATCACGCTGAACGGCTTGTCGGAGAACATGTTGAAGAACGAATAGGGCGCGAGGTTGGGCACGCCGTCGACGCTCAGCGTCGATATCCATCCGATCGGCCGCGGCGAGACGATCGCCTTGGACGGGCTGAAGGGCAGGCCGTGGCCGTTCTTGGGTTCGTAGAACATCGGATGGAGGGCGCGGACGCGTGAGAAGAAGCCTTACGCATCTTCGGCCGATCGATCAGCCCTGCCAAGGGCCGGAATATTCGCTGACCAGCTTTTCCGGGTCCGGCCGCGGCCGCTCGAATCCGGGGCCGACATGTGTGCCGATATGCACGAAACCGATCACACGCTCATGCGGCGCCAGCCCGACGATGCGGCGGCCCTCCTCGTCCTCGGCATACCAGTTCGTGATCCAGTTGGCGCCGAAGCCCATGGCGCTCGCCGCAGTCAGCAGGTTCATCGCCGCCGCACCGCCGGAAAGAAACATCTCCCAGGTGGGGATTTTCGGGTTCTCCACCGGGGAATGCACAACGCCGATGACCACCGGCGCGCGCGAAAAGCGCGTCCGCTCCTGCTCGATTCGCGCTTCGGGCAGCGGTCCCTCGCGCTCCACCGCGCGCTTGGCCAGCATCTCGCCGATCTCGCTGCGGGCCTTGCCGCGATAGACGATGAAGCGCCATGGAGAGAGCCTGCCGTGGTCGGGCACGCGTGCAGCAATGCGGATCAACGTCGCAATCTGTTCGCTATCCGGCCCCGGCTCCTTGAGCTCCTGGATCGGCTGTGACTTGCGGGCGAGCAGGAAGTCGATGACGGGCGAGGCCAATGCGCAAAACTCCGGAAGGCTGGATGGGTCGCGGAACGCCGCTGCCTGGAAGCCCGATGTAGTCGGATGGCCTTGAAAATGCCACCCCGCTGCGCTTCAACCGACAGTGATGTTTCCAGGGGGATTCCACAGAATCGCGATCAGCGCCGCGGCAGCCGTTTTCGCTGCAGCCTCGGCGACCTGCGCATACGCGCAGGCCGGTGGCCCTCCGGGCGGCCCCGGCGGACCGCCGGGTGGACCACCGCCGGGAATTGGCGCACCGCCGGAAGGCGGCCCCGGCGCGGGCCCACAGCCTGGCGGCGGGTTTCCGGCTGCCCCGGCGCAGCCCGGTCGCGGCGGCGATCCCGTTCTCGTTCTGCCGAAGGCCACCACCGACAAGTTCGGAAATCCGCTCCCCGAGCCGTCGCTGAACCTGCCGCCGATAACCGGCTACGCTCCCTCGTCCCCGTCCCGGCAGCTCGCTGTCGGCGACGGCGAGATCACGCTGTCGGCGATGATGACCACGGAGTCCGGCGAAATCTCGCGCGGACTTGTCTGGCGGGTGTTCCGGCCGGAGGCAGGCGAAGACGGCAAGCTGCCGCTGGTGGCGAGCGCGCAGGGCGGCACGACCGTCTTCCAGCTCGAGCCGGGCAGCTATCTGGTGCATGCCGCGTTCGGCCGGGCGGGCGCCACCAAGCGTGTCACCGTCGGCCGCGAGCCGCACAATGAAAGCCTCGTTCTGGATGCCGGCGGCCTCAAGCTCGACGCCATCCTCTCCGGCGGCGTGCGCATCCCCGCCGGCAAGCTGCGCTTCTCCATCTATGAGGAGACCGCGGACGCGCGCGGCGAGCGGCCGCTGATCATCCCCGACGTGAACCCCAACACGGTGGTGCGGCTCAACGCCGGCACCTACCACGTCGTCTCCACCTATGGCTCGGTGAACGCGGTGATCCGCGCGGACATCCGCGTCGAAGCCGGCAAGCTGACCGAGGCCACCGTGGAACACCGCGCTGCCGAGCTCACCATGAAGCTGGTGCGCGAGGAAGGCGGCGAGGCGATCGCCGACACTGCGTGGTCGGTGCTGGGTGAATCCGGCGACATCGTTCGCGAAAGCGTGGGCGCGTTCGCCTCGATGGTGCTGGCCGAAGGCGACTACACCATCGTCGCCAAGAACCGCGACCGCGTCTACCAGCGCGACTTCACCGTGGTCGCCGGCCGCAACCAGGACGTCGAGGTCATGGCGCAGAACGGCACTGTCGTCGGCGAGGGTTCGGGCGACTGACAGCGCAGCCCGGCCGCCCGCCGCGCGGACGGCCGCTTTCCAGCTGTCAGGCTGCCTCCCGCGCCCGCTTCACGTCCGGCGGAGTGGCTTCCTCGACGAGTGCGGCAATGGCGTCGGCGAGGCTCATTGCCTGCTGGTTCTGCGAACCGAGCCGGCGCATGTTGACCGTCTCCTCCTCCGCTTCGCGGCGGCCGCAGACGAGAATGACCGGCACCTTCTGCAGGGAGTGCTCGCGCACCTTGTAGTTGATCTTCTCATTGCGCAGGTCGGTCTCGACCTGAAGACCGGCGGCCTTGAGCTTCTTCGTCACCTTGAGCGCATACTCGTCGGCGTCCGAGGTGATCGTCGCCACCACCACCTGCAGCGGCGCGAACCAAAGCGGGAAGTGCCCGGCGTGGCTCTCGATCAGGATGCCGAGGAAGCGCTCCAGCGACCCGACGACGGCGCGATGGACCATGACCGGCTGCTTCTTCTCCGAATCGCTGTCGATGTAGAAGGCGCCGAACCGTTCCGGCAGGTTGAAGTCGACCTGCGTCGTGCCGCACTGCCATTCGCGGCCGATGGCGTCGCGCAGCGTGTACTCGAACTTCGGCCCGTAGAACGTGCCCTCGCCCTCGTTGATGCCGGTCTTGATGCGGTTGTCCTCGCGCGCCATGCGGGCAAGCGAGCTCTTCAGGATGTCCTCGGCATGGTCCCACATGGCGTCCGTGCCGACGCGCTTCTCCGGCCGCGTGGCGAGCTTCACCACCACTTCCTCGAAGCCGAAATCCTTGTAGACCGACATCATCAGCTCGTTGATCTGCAGGATTTCCGCCTCGAGCTGCTCTTCCGTGCAGAAATGGTGTGCGTCGTCCTGCGTAAAGCCGCGCACGCGCATCAGCCCGTGCAGCGCGCCCGACGCCTCGTAGCGGTGCACGTAGCCGAACTCGGCGAGCCTGATCGGCAGGTCGCGGTAGGACTTGAGCCCGTGCTTGAAGATCTGCACATGGCCGGGGCAGTTCATCGGCTTCAGCGCGAAGACGCGCTGGTCGGCCTCGGGATCCTCCGGATGCGTGAAGGCATAGGCGCTCTTCACCGCGAACATGTTCTCCTGATACCAGCCCCAGTGGCCGGACGTCTCCCACAGGCTCTTGTCGAGCACCTGCGGGGCGTTGACCTCCTGATAGTCGTCGGCCAGCCGGCGGCGCATGTAGGCGACGAGGTTCTGGAACATCTTCCAGCCCTTGGCGTGCCAGAACACGACGCCCGGCCCTTCCTCCTGGAAGTGGAACAGGTCCATCTCGCGGCCAAGCCGGCGATGGTCGCGCTTCTCCGCTTCCTCCAGCACGTGGAGATAGTTGTCGAGCTGCGCCTGGTCGGCCCACGCCGTGCCGTAGATGCGCGTCAGCATCGGGTTGTTGGCGTCGCCGCGCCAGTAGGCGCCGGCCACACGCATCAGCTTGAAGGCATTGCCGATCTGCCCCGTCGAGGCCATGTGCGGGCCACGGCAGAGGTCGAACCAGTCGCCCTGATAGTAGATCCTGAGATCCTGGTCCTCGGGAATCGCGTCGATCAGTTCGACCTTGTAGGCCTCGCCCTTGTCGCCAAAGACCTTCTTCGCGCGGTCACGATCCCAGACTTCCTTCGTGAAGGGTCTGTTGCGCCCGATGATCTCGCGCATCTTCTTCTCGATGGCCGGGAAGTCGTCGGGCGTGAACGGCTCGTTGCGCGCGAAGTCGTAATAGAAGCCGTTCTCGATCACCGGGCCGATCGTCACCTGCGTGCCGGGCCAAAGCTCCTGCACGGCTTCCGCCAGCACATGCGCCGCATCATGGCGGATCAGTTCCAGCGCCCGCTTGTCGTCGCGCGTGACGATCTCGATCTTGCCGGACTTTCCGATGGGGTCGGACAGGTCGCGCAACGCGCCGTCGAGCGTGTAGGCGACCGCCTTCTTGGCCAGCGATTTCGAGATCGATTCGGCGAGTGCGGCGCCGGTCGTGGCGGCGTCGTAACTACGCTGGGAACCATCGGGAAATGAAAGGGAAATCTGGGACATCTTTTCGCTCCGTCATCCAGTCCCGCATACGAACGCGGGTGGTGCAGCCGCATGAGGCGGCGAGAGCGGGCGATATAGGCGCTTCGCCGGTGTCCGTAAAGCGCTCAGTGCGCGTGGTCGTGGCGCGCTGAATGCCGCCCGATGAGCCAGTAGCGCCACGGCGTCCACCAGCGGTATCTCGGCTCCAGCACATCCGGCACGAGGTCGACGCCATGCGTGCCGCCCGGTCCGCACCGCGCCACGCGAAACAGCCCCATCCAGCCGCCGGCCCACAGCCCGTGCCGTGCAATCGCCTCGTAGGCGTATTCCGAGCAGGTCGGGAAATGCCGGCAGGAATTGCCGATGAATCCCGACAGAGTCAGTTGATACAGCCGCACGAAAGCCGTGCCGAGCAGTCGCCCCGGCGTCCTGCGCCACGGCCCCTGCCAGTTGCGGCTCCTGATGGCCGGTTTGTGCTGATGCTCCATGGTGTCCACGCTGCGGCGACAATCCGTTCTGCGCCAAATGTTTGAACCACAGACCGGAATCTATATGTGAGCGCCATCGCAACGAATTGCCATGCCCGCACGCGCGCGGCCCTAGGATTTCTGCCATGAGCGACCGCATCGAACTCGGCCTCGACACCTTCGGCGACGTCACGGTCGACGCCTCCGGCAAGCTGGAACATCAGGCGCAGGTGATCCGCAACGTGGTCGAGGAAGGCGTGCTGGCTGACCAGGTCGGCCTAGATTTCATCGGGTTGGGCGAGCACCACCGCGACGACTTCGCCATCTCCGCGCCGGAGGTGGCGCTGGCGGCAATCGCCGCGCGCACGCAGAAAATCCGCCTCGGCTCGGCGGTAACCGTGCTTTCGTCGGACGAGCCCGTGCGCGTGTTCCAGCGTTTCTCCACGCTCGACGCCATCTCGAGCGGCCGCGCCGAGGTGATCCTCGGCCGCGGCTCCTTCACCGAATCCTTCCCGCTGTTCGGCTACGCGCTCAAGGATTACGAGCTTCTGTTCTCCGAGAAGCTCGACCTGTTCTCGGCCCTGCTCAAGGGCGGCGCGATCAACTGGAAGGGCACCGTGCGTCCTGAAATCGTCGGGCAGCAGGTGTTCCCGCCCATCGAGACCGGGACGCTGAAGACCTGGATCGGCGTCGGCGGCAGCCCCGAATCCGTCGTGCGCGCGGTCAGCTACGGCCTGCCCATGATGCTCGCCATTATCGGCGGCGAGCCGACGCGCTTTCGCCCGTTCGTGGACCTCTATCATCGCGCCGTCGCCCAGTTCGGCGGCGAGGCGCAGCCGCTCGGCGTTCATTCGCCGGGCCATGTCGCCGAGACCGACGAACAGGCGCGCGAGGAACTGTGGCCCGGCTACCAGGTGATCCACAACCGCATCGGCCGTGAGCGCGGCTGGGGTCCGACCAACCGCCAGCGCTTCGACATGGAGGCCGACATGGGCTCGCTCTATGTCGGCTCGCCCGAGACGGTGGCCAGGAAGATCGCCAGAACCATGAAGGCGCTCGGAACAAAGCGCTTCGACATGAAATACTCGTCCGGCACGCTCGGCCATGACCGGCTGATGAAGAGCATCGAACTTTACGGCACCAAGGTCGCGCCGATGGTCAGGGAGATGGCGGCGGAAGGATAGGCCGGGCCGGATAAGCTCAGATTGCGGCGAGCTTCCCGCTGGCAGCGGCTGCAAGCCGTGGCAGATAGTTCTTCGCAACATTCCAGACGATGCCGAGATCGACTGCAAAGTACCCGTGCGTGATCCTGTTGCGCATGGCGTAGGCGTCCGCGAGGTCCAGTTCGGACTTCAACTCCGGCCATCGGCGCTGGATAGAACCGGCCGCTTCGCCAACGCATGTTATGCACCAGCAAACCGCATCGGCAGCTTGAGGGTCGTCGACGAACGTCGCCTCAGAATGGGCTGAAACGTGAGCAGTTCCGCGGCCCGCCCAGAAAATGATGTCGCGGAGCAGGCGCGCGAGGTCGCTGGGTTCTTCCTGCGTCACAGCGGACGGATATCCGCAAGGGCGTGCTCAAATGCGAAAGGCTTCAAGCCAGTAGCTATTTCGACCGGAGAACCCAGCAGCACCGAAATCTCACCCTCCAGCTTGAACAGCTCCGGATACGTCATGGGGCCGATCCTATCGACCAATATGTCGATATCGCTCCCCTCCGTGTCCTCCCCCCTAGCGACCGAGCCGAAGACGCGCGGGTTCGCCACGGGATATCTGGCGATGATCGCCAGAACCTCGTCGCGATGCCGGGCGAGGGCTTCGGAGGGCCGCATGGCTATGCCGCCTCTCCCGCCTGCTTGCGCTCGATCTGGCCGATGGCGTCGACGACGGCGTCGAAGGTCAGCATGGTCGAAGCGTGCCGCGCCTTGTAGTCGCGCACCGGCTCTAGGTAGCGCAAATCGGCGAAGCGGCCTTGCGGCGGCGCGCCGTTCTCCTTGAGCATCTTGCGCATCGTCTCGCGCACTTCCCGCAATTCGCCCGCCGACGCGCCGACGACCTGTTGCGCCATGATCGAGGACGACGCCTGCCCCAGCGCGCAGGCCTTCACTTCATGGGCGAAATCGGTGACCACACCGTCAACCATCCTGATATCGACGGTGACAGTCGATCCGCACAGCTTGGAATGGGCTGTCGCGGAGGCGTCGGGTGCGTCGAGCCGCCCGATACGGGCGATATTGCCGGCAAAACCGAGGATTTTCGCGTTGTAGACGTCGTCGATCATGGCGTTTCAGCCTTTGGCAGGAGAATGGCAGGCCATTGCGCCCCGCGCCTTTGAATTCGGCATGCTCTGTCTATATAATGACCTGAGCCCGCAACCGACAAGGCGAACTGCCTGCGGCCGGGCTTGAGACATGCGTTCCGGACAGGGTTCCCGCGAAGGCAGTGGTCCGTTCAACTCGTCGCCTCGTAGAAGGCGACTACGGGAGACGCCTTACATGGACGCAATCGTCAAGAAATTCTCGCCCGTCGCCGACAACAGCCAGGCCGCTCCGCGCCAGCAGGCGCCGCGGCCCGACTATATGGACAAGCCGGTTACCGACCGCCCCTCGCAGGAGGAGGTGGAGGCCGCCGTGCGCACGCTGCTGCGCTGGACCGGCGACAATCCCGAGCGCGAGGGGCTGATCGACACGCCGCGTCGCGTCGCCAACGCCTATCGCGAAATGTTCTCGGGCTACGACCAGTGCCCCGCCGAGGAACTTGGCCGCGTCTTCGAGGAAGTCGCCGGCTACGACGACATGGTGCTCGTCAAGGACATCCGCTTCCACTCGCACTGCGAGCACCACATGGTGCCCATCATCGGCCGTGCGCATGTCGCCTACCTGCCCGACCGCAAGGTCGTCGGCCTTTCGAAGATCGCCCGCGTGGTCGACATCTTCGCCCATCGCCTGCAGACGCAGGAAGCAATGACCGCGCAGATCGCCGGCTGCATCCAGGACGTGCTCAACCCGCGCGGCGTTGCGGTGATGATCGAGGCGGAGCATATGTGCATGGCCATGCGCGGCATCCGCAAGCAGGGATCGACCACGCTGACGTCCACCTTCACCGGCGCCTTCCGCGACCATCCGGAAGAGCAGGTGCGCTTTATGACCATGCTTCGGGCCGGCACCAGGGACTGAGCGTCCCGCGCCGGTCCCGATCCGGAGACCGGCATGCCAGACCTGACATTTCCCCCTGCCCCGAAGGACAAGCGCGCGCTGGAGGAAGGCGCGGTGTTGTCCCCGCGCTTCGATGCGGCCGGTCTCGCGACGGCTGTCGTGGTTGATGCCGACGACGGTGCGGTGCTCATGCTCGCCCACATGAACGCGACGGCTCTTTCTCTGACTATCGAGACCGGCATCGCCCACTACTGGTCGCGCTCCCGCAACCAGCTCTGGAAGAAGGGCGAGACCTCGGGGAATTTCCAGACCGTTGTCGAGATCAGGACCGACTGCGACCAGGACGCGCTGCTGCTGCGCGTCCGTGTCGCGGGCGACGGTGCAACCTGTCACACCGGCCGGCGTTCCTGCTTCTACAGGACAGTCGAACTGCGAGACGGGCATGCTACTCTCGCCGAAATCGAGCCGCGTCCCGCCGGGGACGTGCACGGCCAATGATGCGCGACACTCTCGCCTGCCGCGCAGGCATCTGCACAGGGATTCATCATTTCGATACGTCGGCTTGCTAGGGTTGTTGTCCGGGAGAGGACACGGCTATGCTTGAGTGGGCATCGCTGCGGGGGAGATACGAAATGCGGGTGACCAACGGTTTCCCCGTTGAACCCGAGCCGCCGGCACCCGCGCCGGCACTGAAGAAATCCGGCATCGCGCTGGCGCTTGGCGGCGGTGCTGCGCGCGGTTGGGCTCATATCGGCGTGCTGCGCGCGCTTGAGGAAGCCGGCATCCAGATCGACATGATCGCCGGCACCTCCATCGGCGCCCTGGTCGGTGGCTGCTATCTCGCCGGCAAGCTCGATGAATTGGAGGCGTTTGCCCGCTCGCTGACGCGGCGCCGCGTCTTCGGCCTGCTCGACCTGCATATCGGCGGCAGCGGCCTGTTCGGTGGCATGAAGCTCGACGCGCGCATGCGCCAGCACCTGGAAGGCGTCACCTTCGCCGACCTGCCCAAGCCGCTCGTCTGCGTCGCATCGGAGCTGCGCACCGGCCACGAGATCTGGCTGTCGTCCGGCTCGCTCATAACCGCGATGCGTGCGTCATACGCGTTGCCCGGCGTGTTCGAGCCGGTCACGGTCAACCGCCGCGTGCTGGTCGACGGCGCACTGGTCAATCCGGTTCCGGTATCCGTCTGTCGCGCCTACGAGCAGCGGCTCGTCGTGGCGGTAAACCTGCACTATGACCTGTTTGGCCGCGCCGCGGTGATAAAACACAGCGCGGATTCGCCGCCGGACGATCAGGAGCTGGTGGTCAAGAAGGACGAGCGCGAACAGCGCATCGGCATCATGGGTGTGATGGTTGAGGCCTTCAACATCATTCAGGACCGCATCTCGCGAGCGCGGCTGGCCGGCGATCCGCCGGATATGTCCCTGCATCCGCGGCTCGGCCATATCGGCCTGTCGGAGTTTCACCGCGCCGACGAAACGATCCAGCTCGGCTACGAGGCGACCCGCGCCAACATCGGCGAATTGCAGCGGCTTCAGGCGGTGCTCGCCTAACTCTCCGCCGCCGCGTCGGTCACCCGCATCTGCACGCTCTGGCGGCCGTTCCAATGGTTGACCGACAGCGTGCCGGCGAGATGCACGCTGAATCCGCGCCGCGAAAACAGGAAGCTGCCAAGGTCGGACTGCGCGGCGCGAAATGCGATCGCGGGCAGACGCGCGCCACCGAGCGATTGCAGGTCGAGCCGCACATGGCCGTTACCGACCTCCCGCGCATCCGCGATGCGGTGTCGCGGCAGCGCGAAGACTGGCGCGGGATGGCCGGCGCCGTAGGGTCCGGCCTTTTCCAGCGTCTCGCACAGTTCCAGCGTCGCGCCCTCGGCCGAAACCGCGGCGTCGATGTGCAGCGCCTCCGCGTCGCGCAGCGAGGCCACCGCCTCCGATGCCCGTGCCTCGAAGAAGGCGCGCAGCGCGCCCAGGTTCTCGCGCTTGACCGATATGCCGGCCGCCATCGCATGGCCGCCGCCCTTGACCAGCAGTCCCTCGGCATAGGCGTCTCGCACCATGCGGCCGAGATCGAAGCCCGGGATCGACCGGCCCGAGCCGGTGCCGATGCCGTTCGCTCCGAAGGCGATCGCGAAAGACGGCCGTCGCGCATGCTCCTTCAGCCGCGCCGCGATCAGCCCGACGATGCCGGGATGCCAGCCCTCGCTGGCCGTCACCAGAACGGCCGGGCCGTCGCCGGCCACCAGCTCGGCATCGGCTTCGGCACGGGCGGCGGCCAGCATCTCGGCCTCCAACGCCTGCCGCTCGTCGTTGAGGCGGTGCAACTGTTCGGCGATCGAGCGCGCCTCGCCGGGATCGTCGGTCGAAAGCAGCCGCGCGCCGAGCGCGGCATCGCCGATGCGGCCGCCGGCATTGATGCGCGGGCCGATCAGGAAGGAGAGGTGGAAGGTGCCGATCGGCTCGCCGATGCGGCAGAGTTCCGCCAGCGCGGCTATGCCCACGTTCTCGCGCCGCCGCATGGCGATCAAACCCTTGGCGACGAACGCGCGGTTGACGCCGACGAGCGGCACCACGTCGCAGACGGTCGCAAGTGCCGCGAGATCGAGGTAGCCGAGCAGGTCGGGCGCCTTGGCGGCGAAACCGCGCTCGCGCAGCACGCCGGCAGTCCGCACCAGCGCGAGGAAGACGACGCCGGCCGCACACAGATGCCCCTGCGCCGACAGGTCATCCTCGCGGTTGGGGTTCACCGTCGCCAGTGCAGGCGGTAGTTCGCCGCCGACCTGGTGGTGGTCGAGCACGACGACCTGAGCGCCCGCCTCGTTGGCCGCCGCGATGGCCGGGCCGCTGTTGGTGCCGCAGTCGACGGTGACGATCAGCGTCGCCCCGCGCCGGGCCAACTCGCGCATGGCATCAGGATTGGGGCCGTAGCCCTCGAAGATGCGGTCTGGGATGTAGATCTCGGCCTCGACGCCGTAATGCGCCAGGAAGCGCTTCAGCATGGCCGACGATGCCGCGCCATCGACGTCGTAGTCGCCGAAGATCGCCACCTTCTCGCGCCGCATGACGGCGTCGGCCAACCGCGCCGCGGCGGCGTCCATGTCGGTCAGCCGCGCCGGGTCGGGCAGCAGCTCGCGGATGGTCGGGTCGAGGAAGCGCTCGGCGTTCTCGGGCAGCACGTCGCGGCCGGCGAGCACCCGCGCGGTGATCTCGGGGATCCCTGTGGTCTGCGCGATGGCGAGCGCGATGTTTTCCTGTCGCGCCGACAGCCGGTGCTCCCATGAGAGCCCGGTCGCCGACTTGCGCACGTCGAGGAAAAGCCGCCTGCCTTCGCTCATGCCACCCGATCCATCGCCCGCATATACGGGCGGGACCGGGCTTCCGCCAGTGTGGCGGCCAAGTACGCCGACGGTGATGTCAGAACTTGTCGAGATCCTGATGGCGGGCCTTGATCTCGCGTACGGTGCGCGAGGAGGAGCGCATGACGATGGTGTGCGTCTGGATCGCGTCGCGGCCGAACTTCACGCCGGCCAGCATGTTGCCGTCGGTGACGCCGGTAGCGGCGAAGAGAACGTCGCCGCGCGCCATCTCCTCCATGCGGTAGACCTTGTTGGGATCGGAAATGCCCATCTTGGCGGCGCGGGCGACCTTCTCCTCGGTGTTGAGCTGCAGGCGCCCCTGCATCTGACCGCCGATACAGCGCAGCGCGGCCGCCGCCAGCACGCCCTCGGGCGCGCCGCCCGAGCCCATGTAGATGTCGATGCCGGTCTCGTCCGGATTGGTGGTGTGGATGACGCCGGCCACGTCGCCGTCGCCGATCAGCCGGATTGCGACGCCGGTGGCGCGCACCGCCTCGATGAGCCGCGCGTGACGAGGCCGGTCGAGGATACAGGCGGTCAACTCGCCGACCGGCACGCCCTTGGCCTTGGCCAGCGCGTGGATGTTGTCGGCGGGCGAGGCGTCGATGTCGATCAATCCATCCTTGTAGCCCGGTCCGATGGCGATCTTGTCCATGTAGACGTCGGGCGCATAAAGCAGGCTGCCCTTCTCGGCGATGGCGATGACGGCGAGCGAATTGGGCAGATTCTTCGCGCAGATCGTCGTGCCTTCCAGCGGGTCGAGCGCGATGTCGACCTCCGGTCCCTCGCCCGCGCCGACCTCCTCGCCGATGTAGAGCATCGGCGCCTCGTCGCGCTCGCCCTCACCGATCACCACGGTGCCCTTAATCGGCAGGCGGTTCAGCTCGGAGCGCATGGCGTCGACGGCGGCCTGGTCGGCCTCCTTCTC
>JAHBYZ010000026.1 GCA_019635695.1 Rhizobiaceae bacterium | reverse complement strand
ATATCCCCATCTGATGGCTTCTTCTTCATTGTCAGAAGGCGGTGCTCGCATCGACTCGCCGGTATCCGGGTCGCCGTAGTAGGCGAACCGCCGGTCTCCATGCACCACATGGTAGCCGCGCCGTTCGAGCTCCTCGGCAACAGTGGTCTTGCCGGTGCCGGAGCCCCCCTCAATCAAGTAATTTCTGACGCCCATCTTACGCTTTCGGTGAAGATGATTTCACTGCCGATCTGTGTGTGATCTCGCTGAAAATCGGACTGGCAAGAAACATCCCAATAAGTCCTACCACGCTACGCAACCGCGGGGATCATTTGGGCGGAATCGGGGCCGAATCCGGACTGTCGGGTTTGGGAGGCAATTGGCAGTAAGCTGCCGTCCTCCAAGTTAGCCTAAGCCGTCCAGGGTCGCTCACCCCTCCAGGAGCTTTATGCGTCGATCCGCCTCGGTGGCGCCGACCAGACTGTCGGCCTCGGGGATAAGGACCTTCTGCAACGATGCCGCGTTCCAAACACCGGCGGTGATGAAGAGACGAAGCTGGGCGTTGCGAATGCCGCCATCGCGCGCCGCATTCGGCTGCTCAATAATATACCAATAATCGGTAGCGTCCTCAAGTCACCCTAATTACGCGCCGCCCTGAAATTCTTCCAATTATCTCCAGTGCCAGTCTCGGCAGATCAGTGAGTGAGTTGACTTCGGTCATTGCGTCGAGACGATTGCGGTCGAGATGGTCGGAAAGCAGGCGCCACGCCCGCTCGCGTTTGGCCTGCGGCGCCATCACCGAGTCGATGCCGATCAGAGTCACCGAGCGCAGGATGTGGGGCATGACCGAGGCGGGCAGGTCCGGACCGCCCGCCAGAACGCTTGGGCCGACTGAATTGAAGTGACCCCACCTCGTGCGAGGATGCCGGCATGGTGGCCATGCGTCGCTTCTTTGAGCGGAGGCGTCGATCGCCGTATCGCAGCTCGGACGGAGTGCGCGGTCGTGGCGCTCTCATGAAGAATCTGGTCCATAGCGCATCCTTCAATTCGGACGAAAAGGATGCCCCATCAAAGCCTGTGATCAAACATAGGTTGGCCGGGAAGGAAACGCTACATAACACCTCCCGCTTGGGCTGTCAGCGGACTGTCCACTGTGGCGTGGGTTCGGCAACATACGTTCATGCGCCGGTCTACCCGGTCTACTCGGCCTCCGCGATAGGCATAGCAACAGCGTGGTGCATCGTTATTTCGCGAGTGAAGCCGGCGAGGTGAGCGGCGATTTGGGATAGGGCGAAGCCGTTGGGATCGAGCATTGCAATGGGGTCGACAGCCATTGTCACCCCCAACCATCGACAGCCCGCCATGCGCCGAAGTTTGCCCCAATCCTCGACACTGCGGAGGTCGTTCTGCGGCACGAAGGCGATCAACGACAGATCCGGCGAGAGGCGGGGCAGCGGCCCGCCGATGTATGGGGAGATCAGTGCTAGTCCGATGACCGCCGGATGTGATGTCAGGCCCCAGGCTAGCGGCGAAGCATTTCCGATGGCGACAATGACGAGCGGCCGTTGCCGCGTGTCCGAAATGGTGTCGAGCGCCGCGCGCAGCATCGCCTCCGCATCGGCGTCGTCGCGGGCGTCGCCTGAGAGACCGTGGCCTGGCCGGTCGATGGCCAGCATCCGCAACTCATTGTCAGACATCGCGCCGAGCAAGCCGGCTCCCTGATCGAGGTCTTGCGACGTCTCGTGCAAGACAACCAGCGTCGCCAGAAATTCGCTCGGCCTCGCCACCAATCCCGCGAGCGAGCGGCCGTCGGGCAAATCGATTGTGGCGGCCTGCAGGCTCGGCGGCGACAGCAGTTCAGCCATCGCCCAAGCCCGGCACCGAGGCGAGCAACTCGCGCGTGTACGTGTGACGCGGCCGCAGCAGAACGTCGGCAGACGTACCCTGCTCGACCACGCGGCCGGACTTCATGACCATCACGCGGTCACTCATGTGGCGGACGACGGACAGGTCGTGGCTGATGAAGATATAGGCCAGCCCGAGCTCTCGCTGGAGGTCGAGCAGCAGGTTCAGAACCGAGCTCTGAACGGAGACGTCGAGTGCGCTGACACATTCGTCGGCAATCACCACGTTCGGCGAAACCGCCAACGCGCGGGCGATTGCGACGCGCTGCCGCTGGCCGCCGGAGAGTTGATGCGGATAGGCGTCGAGTTTCTCGCGCGACAGGCCGACGCTGTCGAGCAGGTCCACTAGGCGGTCCTCGGTGCCGGCGGCCGGAGTCGCTGCGACGCGGGTCGCTTCCGCCAGCGCCTGCCGCACGGTGCGGCGCGGGTTCATCGACGAGTTGGGATCCTGGAACACGATCTGCACTGCGCGCGTCAGCCTGAGTGCCTCGGTGGCCGAGGGGCGCAGCATGTCGATGCCGTCATAGGTCGCGACCCCGCCATCAGCGGGCGTGAGGCGCATCAACACCCGCGCGAGCGTGCTCTTGCCGCTGCCGCTCTCGCCGACGATGCCGAGCGTCTCGCCGGCGTTGAGCTCGAGGCCGACATCGTCCAGCGCGAGATGACCCGCGCGCCCGCCCGCGCCGGGATAGCGCTTGCGCAGCCCGCTGGCGCTGAGCAGCGGCGATCCGTGCCGGGTCACGCGACCGTCTCCGCTTGGCGCGCCACCGGATTGTGGCAGCGGACCTGCCGGCCATGCGCGCCGTCCAGCGCGGGCTGGACCATCGAGCAGGCGGCCAGGGCCTGCCCGCAGCGCGGCAGGAAGCGGCAGGTTGCCGGCCAGTCGGCAGGCTCCGGCACGTTGCCGGCGATCGCTGGGAGGCGGGTCTTGGGGGCGGCGCCGCGCCCCGGCCGGCTCTCGATCAGGCCCCTGGTGTAAGGGTGCGACGGCGCGCGCAGCACGTCAGCCACCGCCCCGGTTTCCGCGACCTGCCCCGCATACATGACCGCGATGTCGTCGGCGATCTCGCTGACCAGGTCGAGGTCGTGCGAGATCCAGATCACGGTCATTCCGAGCTCGCGGCGCAGCTCGCGCACCAGCGACACGATCTTCTTTTGCGTCGTCGCGTCTAGCCCCGTCGTCGGCTCGTCGGCGATCAGCACCCTGGGGCGCAGGACCAGCGCCGCGGCGAGCGCGGCCCGCTGCATCTGGCCGCCGGAGAGCTGATGGGGATAACGGTCGAAATAAGCGGGATCGGCGAGCCCGACGCGGGCCAGCATGCCGAGCGTCGCCTGGCGGGCGGCGGCACTATCCTGCGGAAAATGCGCCTGCAGCGTCTCGGCGATCTGCGCACCGACCGTGTAGAGCGGGTCCACGCTGGCGCGCGCGTCCTGGAAAACCAGCGCGATGAAACGGCCGCGCTCGCGGCGCAACGCCTCGGCGTCGAGCGCGGCGATGTCGCGGCCCTGCCACAGCACCGAGCCGCCCGACTGCACGAGGCCGGCCGGCAGCAGGCCGAGCAGCGCGCGTGCCGCCACCGACTTGCCCGAGCCGCTTTCGCCGACGATGCCGAGCGTGCGGTTCTGGCTTAGCGCGAGCGACAGCGAGGTCAGCACGGGCACGTCGCCCGACGGGCGGGAGATCGCCACCGACACGTCGCGGGCGGCGAGCGCCACTGTGCGCGCCTCGTCGGGTGCCGCAAGCGCCGGAGCGGGCGGACGTATGATGCCGAGCCGGGGCAGCGGGATCGTGCCCTTGGGGTCGAGCGTGTCGCGCAGATGGTCGCCGAGCGCGTTCAGCGTCGTCACCAGCCCGATGATGGTCAGCGAGCCGAATACCAGCGGCCAGGGTGAGGAGGAAGCGAAGCTGAAGCCCTCGGCCAGCGTCTTGCCGAGGCTCGGCGTCGGCGACTGCGCGCCGAGCCCGATGAAGGACAGGCCGGCTTCCGCGATGATGGTGAGCGCCACGAACAGCGTCGCCATCAGGATACAGACGGGGACAAGGTTGGGCACGAGATGGCGCAGCGAGATGTAAACGCGGCCGTAGCCGAGCGCGCGGGCCGCCAGAACATAGTCCTGCTCGCGCAGCACCAGCACCTGGGCGCGCACGATGCGAGCCAGTGCCGACCACAGTGTCAGCCCTAGCGCCCAGATCACCGTCGACACGCCCGGTCCCTGGATGCCGGCGATGACGACGGCGAGCAGAATCGTCGGATAGGCCCAGGTCACGTCGATGACCGTGGTGACAACGCGGTCGGCGGTGCGGCCGAAGAAGCTGCCGAGAAGACCCATGAAAAGGCCAAGCGTGGTGGCGATCAGCGTCACCGCGGCCGCGCAAAGCAGCGAGATGCCGAGGCCCGCCAGCAGCCTATATTCCACCGCGCGGCCGAGCTGGTCGGCGCCAAGCAGCGTGCCCTTAGTCAGCGGCGCGGCATAGGCGTTCCTCAGCGACTGCCGGAAGACGAGCTTGCTGTAGTCGGGCGACCACATCAAGAACAGGCCGGCGATGCCGGCGAGCACGAACAGGGCGACCGTGACCAGCATCCATCGCGGCGTGCCACGCAGGATGCGCGCGACGCCGCTTTGGGCACCTGCCCGGACGGGCCGGCCGATGTCGACCGCCGCGCTCATGCGTCCCTCACGCGCGGGTCGGCGCTGCGGTAGAGCAGGGCGGAGACCAGCGTGGCGATGACGACAACCACCGCCAGCAGGATCGTCAGGCCCTGCGCGAGGTAGTAGTCGCGGGTGAGCACGCTGTCGACGAGGCGCTTGCCGAGTCCCGGCCAGCGGAAGATCGTCTCGACGATCAGCGTATAGCCGACCAGCGTGCGCACCTGCACGGAAGCGAGCGAGATCACCGGCAGCAGCGCGTTGCGCAGGATGTGGCGCCAGCGGATGGCGGATTCGCGCAGGCCCCGCAGGCGCATCGAATCCGCGTAGGTGGCGCCGGCCTGCTCCAGATAGGAGGTGCGCACCAGCCGCGTGGCGAAGCCGAGCGGCTCGGCGGCCAGGACCATCGCCGGCAGCACGAGGTGGAGCGGCGTCCCGGAGCCTGCGACCGGCAGCCAGCCGGCCTGCAGCGCCAGAACGTTAACCAGCAGGATTGCGAGAACGAAATTGGGCGTCGCCATCAGCACAGCGGCGACGAAGTTGATGGCGCGGTCGGCGAGGCTGCCGCGCAGCGTGGCGGCGAGGATGCCGAATGGGATGGCAAGCGCATAGATGAGCGCGAAGGCCGCCAGCGCGAGTGCCAGCGTGTAGCCGCCCGCCTCCAGCACGATCTGGCTCACCGGCTCGCGCGTCACCAGCGAGCTGCCGAGGTCGCCCTGCAGAAGTCCGCTCACGTAGTCCCAGAACTGGACGAGGACGGGCTGGTCGAGCCCGAGTTCGCGGCGCAGTGCGTCGAGCTCCTCCGGCGTCGCCCGCGCCGGGTCGAGGAGCTGGGTGGTCACGTCGCCGGGTGCCAGCCTCAACCCGACGAAGGCGATGACCGCCACGATGAACAGGACGAGCAGCGAGTAGGCGAGCCGCCGCACGACGGCGGCGGCTGCAAGCAGTGCCGGACGCGGGTCGCCGCGTCCGGAGGTTTCGTTTGGAGCAAGCTCCTTTGGCGAGGTCACGCCTTCTCGATCCACACGTCGTTGTAGAACGGATACAGGTTGAAGGCGTTCGGCCGCCAGCCATGCACGCTCTTGTGGTGCACCCAAACGGTCTGCGGCGTGTAGACCGGGATGGTGGTGGCGAGTCTGGCGACGAGCAGCTGCCCCTCGCTGGCGGCCTTGGCCAGATCCTCCTCGGTGCGGGCGTTCTCCCAGCCGGCGAAGGCGTCGAGCACCGCCTTGACGTCGGGGTGCTCGTTGTCCTGGTAGAGACGCACGAACAGCGGGATAACGTCGGCCGGCACGCTCCACAGCCACTTGAAGCCGAACATGTCGGCGGTGGGCCGCTTCTCGCGGAAGGCCGCCTGTTCGAGGCTCTCCACATGCATGATCACGCCGATGTCGGCGAACATCGCGGCGATCGCCGCCATGACTTGGTTCTCGATCGGGCTGGCGATGTGGATGGCGGTGAACTCTAGCTTGACGCCGTCCTTCTCGCGCACCCCCGAAGAGTCGAGCTTCCACCCCGCCTCGTCCAGCAGCGCACCGGCGGCGTCGGGGTCGAAAGCGTTGTATTCCTCAACCTTCGGCTCGTAGTACTTCCAGCCGCTCGACGAGGGTCCCGGCGTCGGCTCCGCGCCGCCGCTCAGGATCGCCGCGACGATGCCCTCGCGGTCGATCGCCTGCGACAGCGCGCTGCGCACGCGGGCATCGTCGAAGCCGATGTCCTTGCGCTTCACGCTCGGGAGCAGGAAGAAGTTCGAGGTCTCGGGGAATTCGAGCACGACCAGTTCGGCGTTCGACTTCAGCCGCGCGACGTCCGGCGCGGCCGGGTTCTTCAGCGCGTTGACCGAGCCGGTCTCGATTTCGGCGGCGCGCTGCGCCGGCTCCAGGATCGGCACCCATTCGACCGCGTCGAGATGCGCCGCCCCCTTGTTCTCGAAGAAGGGCGCACCCTGGCCCGGATAGGCGTCCCAGCGCTCGACCCGCACCTTGGAGCCGGTCGTGTACTGCTTCAGCACGAACGGCCCGGTGCCGTCGGCCTCCTGCGCGCCGAAATTGCCCGGTCCCACCTCCGCGCGGCGGTCGATGTTGGCCATGTAAGCGTATTCGGTGGCCAGCACCTCGCCCAGACCCTGCTTGGGACGGCTGAGAGCGATGACCACGTCCTCACCGTCGACCTTCACGTCGGAAACGGCCGAATAGAAGCTCGAATTCTGCGCCTCCTTCGGCGTCGTCAGCAGCTTGACCGTGCGGGCGATGGCGTCCGCGGTCACCGGCGCGCCCGACTGGTAGGTTCGGTTCTGCGGGATCTTGAAGCGCCAGTCGGCGTCCGACGCCGCGTAGGAAAGCGCGAGGAACGGCACGATGTTGCCGGAGAGATCGCGCACCACCAGCGGCTCGTAGATCGCGTTCAGGCCCGGATCGGCCCAAGGCGACTTGATCGGATCGAGCGGGTTGAAGCTGCGGTCGTAGCCCTCGACCAGAGTGCCGCCCTTGACCGCGCCCTGCGCCTTCGCCTCGTGCGAGGAGGCGAGCAACTGGCCGGCGGCCGTCGCGGTGACGCCCGCCGCACCCATCAGCTTGAGGAACTCGCGCCGGCCTATGCGCTTGTCCTGGTATGCTTCCAACGCGCCTTCAACTTCCCTCTGGATGTCCATGTCTGACTCCTTCCCAGTCGTTGGACCAGTCATCGTAAAGCACTTGTATATTATATAATATCAAATCCGAAGGGTCAATTCCGCACTCCCGCCAGCGAGCCATCGGGACCCCGTCCGGACCTGCGTCAGGCGCCGCCCAAAACCCGCTTAGCAAAGGCAACAATCGCCGCCGCGCAGACGTCGGGCACGTCGCGCATGTTGCTGTGGGCGGAGCCCTTGAGCTCGAGATATTCCTTGGTCTCGCAGGCGGTAAGCCGGTCGAAGATCTGCCTGCCGCCGCAGCCGGTCTCGCCCTGCATGGCCGGCGTTAGCACGTCCTCGTCACCGACCATGATCAGCGTCGGCACCTTGATGGACGGCAGGCGGTCGGTGACGTCGACCTCAATTAGGTAATCACAGGCGGCGACATAGGCATCGAGCGATACGGTCTGCGTGAGCTGCTTGGCTAGATTCGCTATGAAGGTCTCGCGCAGATCGGGCGTGTCCAGCAGGCGGCGCGTCAGCGAATGGGTCGCCATGAGGCCGGTCAACTCGGTGCTGCCGACCCCATAGGCCTTGGCCAGCGCCTTCCAGGCGCGGAACTGGGCGCGCGACGTGACGTCGTTCCTGGCCGTGCAGCCGCTCAGCACCATCGCCTTGACGCGCTCGGGGTGCTTGGCGGTGAAGTCGAGCGCAAGCGTGCTGCCCATCGAGGCGCCATGGAAGATGAAGCTGTCGAAGCCGACATGGTCGATCAGCGCGGCCATATCCGTGGCCCAGATGTCGAAGCCGTATTGTGTGTCGGTACGGGTGCTGTCGCCGTAGCCGCGCGGGTCGAAGTCGAGCACAGTGAAGTGGTCGACTAGAAAGGGCGTCATTCGCATGTAGCCTTGGATGCCGGTCGCCGCGCCCGGCACCTGCACGAGCGCCGGGCCCTTGCCCTGGACCTTGTAGTTGATGTGGGCACCGTTGATCTCGGCTATCGGCATGTATCGTCTCCTTGCTGCGGTGCTCGCGGGCGCCGCCTAAGCCGACCCGCGCGGCCGCAGCAGCGCCGGCGCGTGGTCCAGAACATCGATGTAGAAATTGGCCGCCTGCACAACCTCGGACAGCGCAACCTGTTCGTTGTCGGCATGGGCGTGGCGGATGTCGCCCGGTCCGGCGATCAGGATCGCCGCGCCGCCGGGCGCGAAGCGGTTGGCGTTGGTGCCGAAAGGCAGACCGATCTCGCGCGACGCTGCGCCCTGTGTGCGCGCCAGGCCCGACACCAACCCGACCAGCTCGGCGCTGGCGGAAGTCGCGAAGGCGCGCGACGACACGATCGGCGCGCTGCGGCTCACCTTGCCTTGCGCGGCGAGGTCGCCGAGCACCTCGTCGAACAGAGCTAGCACGACATCGGTTTCGACACCGGGGATGCGGCGCACGTCGACGCCGATGATGCAGGACGCCGGCACCGCATTGAGCGGCCCACCGCCGCGGATCGAGCCGACCGAGCATTTGCAGCTCTCGCCCGATGCATGGCGCATGGCGCCGAGCGCCGGGATCACGCGCTCCGCGATACGCTGCAGCACGATGCCCATGTGCATGATGGCGTTGTCGGCCTGCTCCGGCATCGAGGAGTGCCCGGCGCGGCCGTGCGCCTCGACGGTGAAGCGCGTGGTGCCCTTGTGCCAGGTGCCGATATCGAGTCCGGTGGGCTCGCCGACGATTATCAGGGAGGCGTCGGCCAGCCGCTTCACGGCGGCTTCCGCGCCCTTGACAGTGACTTCCTCGTCGACGGTGCCGGACAGCACAATGTTGGCGCGCCGCGGGCCGCCGCGGCGGGCGACCTGCCGCACGGCCTCGACCATGGCGGCCAGGGACGCCTTGTCATCGCAGCTGCCGCGGCCGAACAGCGTCTCGCCGCGCCAGCCCGGCTTCTTCATGGTGGTGCTAGCCGGCACGGTGTCGAGATGGGCGTCGAGCACGATGGTCGGCAGAGAAGTGTCGGAGCCCAGCCGGCCGAAGACGTTGTGGCGCCCTGGAGCCACTTCCTGCCGCTCGACGGCGAGCCCCGCCGCGCCCAAGTCCGCCTCCAGCGCATCCGCCATCGCCGCCTCGCCGGGGCCGCCGAGCGACGGGTTGGTCGATTCGATGCCGACATAGGCTTCCAGCCTGCGGGCGATGGCAGCGGGCTCGGCAAAGCTGGCGGGCGCAGCCATGCTCAGACCCCCGGCGGCAGGCGCAGCGCGCGCGCGTGACTGGCGGCTTCATCGAAGTGCCGCTTCGCGCCCGAGATCGTGAAGGCGCCGTGCCCGGGAAACAGGCCGTCGATGTCCGGTAGGCCGGCGAGCTTGACCATGGAGGCGGCCATCGCCGCGGGATCGCAGTCGGCAGTCGCCTGCACCAGCGAGCGGCCGCGCCAGAACACCGCGTCGCCGGCGATGAGGTCGCGGCGTCCCGCCACGGAGACGACGAAGGAGAGATGCCCGTTGCAATGGCCCGGGGTCGCTATCGCGGTAAAGGTGGTGTCGCCGAAACGCAGCACCTCGCCGTCGTCCATCGGCGCGATGCCGGACAACGGCTGAAGCCTGAAATCGGCGGGGTAGATTCCGGCATTCTTGGCGGCGGCGACCGCGCTTGCTTCCTCGTCGCCGCGCGACAGCACTTCGGCGGTGAGCCCCGAGGCGTAGACCGCAGCGCCGGACGCGCGGGCGAAGTGCGCGGCGCCGCCGGCGTGATCCCCATGCATATGCGTGAGCAGGATCGCCGTCAGCCCATCTGTCCTGGCACCGGCCGCCTCGATATGGGCGGCGATCGCCGCCGGCGAGGCGCCGACGCCCGACCCGGTGTCGACAAGAACCCAGGCCCCGCCGCATTCCACCAGGTAGCAATTGCAGTCCGGGCCGGGGGACAGACCCATGCCGCCCCAGACCCCGCCGCCCACCAGATGGATCGCTTCGGTAAGCCGCATCGTCCTAATCCGGCTTCGCGGCGACGTAGACGCTGGCCATCAGGCCGCCGTCGACGACAAGGTCGTGTCCGGACACGTATGACGACTTATCGGAGCAAAGATAGGCGACAGCCTGGGCGATCTCGCGCGGCTGTGCGAGGCGGCGCAGCGCCGCCCCGTCGAAGCGCTGGCGCAGCTTCTCCATCACCTTCTCGCCCACGCGGCCGATGGAGCGAGGTGTATCGGCCGGTCCTGGGCTGACGGAGTTGACGCGGATGCCGTGCTCACCAAGCTCGGCAGCCATCACCTTCATCAGGGCCACCACACCTGCCTTCGAGGCGCAGTAACCGGCCGAGCCGACTCCGGCGCCCTGAGCGTTGATCGAGGCGATGAAGACGATCGCGCCGGGCCTGTCCGATGCAATCATGTGGCGCGCGGCGTCGCGCGCCAGTACAAAGCCTGCGGTCAGGTTGACGTCCATATCCTGTGTGAACTTGGCGACGTCGTAGTCGACGACCGGGATGGCCGGGCGGGCGATAGCCGCATTGTTGACCACGGCGTCAATGCGACCGCCGGCGGCTACGGCCTCGGCGACGAGATGCTCGCACCGCACCAGGTCCGAGAGGTCGGCCGGCAGCCTGATAGCCTTGGCGCCTGCCGCTTCGACCTCGGCCGCGACGCGGTCGACGCCGGCCGCATCGCGGTCGACCAAAGCCACCTGGCCCCAGCCGTTCTCGGCCATCTCAAGGCAGGTTGCCCTGCCGATACCGCTCGCCGCTCCCGTCACAAGGACCAGCCGGCCGCGTGATGCGGTGGTGTCAGGCAAGTTCGCGCTCCTCGATCTTGCTGCTCGCCGCAGCCGCCGCCACAACACGGTTGGCCATCCGGCCGATGCCCTCGATCTCGGTCTCGACCAGATCGCCGGCCTTGAGGAACGAGGGCGGCTTCTCGCCATTGCCGACGCCCGACGGCGTACCCGTCGCGATTATGTCGCCTGGCAGAAGCGTGCAGAACGCCGTGATGAACTCGATCAGCTCGGCGACGGGAAACACCATCAGCGCCGTGCTGGCGTCCTGCTTCGGCCTGCCGCTCACCTTCACCGAAATGCGCAGATTTTCGCCGAGCCCGAGCTCGTCGGCGCTGACGAAGCATGGTCCCATCGGCTTGAACGTGTCGAAGGACTTGGCTCGCGTCCACTGGCCGTCGCGCTTCTGCAGGTCGCGGGCGCTGACGTCGTTAATCGCGGTGTAGCCGGCGATGACGGACAGCGCGTCCGCGCGGCGCACGTTGCGCGCCTGGGTGCCGATGACGACGCCTAGCTCGCCTTCCCAATCGATCTGCTGGGATACAGCCGGAAGCACGATGTCATCGAACGGGCCGATGATGGCGCTGGGCATAATGCCGAAGATCATCGGCTGGTCGGGCACCTGCGAGCCGGACTCGGCGGCGTGCTCGCGATAGTTGCGGCCGACGGCGATGACCTTCGAGGGCTTGGCGATCGGCGCGTGAAGATGCAGTGTCGCCAGTTCGTGCGTTGTCGTATCGGCAGTCGCGGCGACGTCGAGCAGCGTCCGCAGGCCGCGGGAAAGGTGCCCTTCCAGGGTCAGTTGCGCGGGCCCTCCGAGCGGCTCGCGGACCACACCCGCATCGTGCCGATCGAGCCAGCCCCAACCCGACCGACCGCCTGCGGTCCGGAAGCGCACGAACTTCATGTTTCCTCCTGTCGGAGCGACGCTGATCGCGGCCGCGGCTTGCATTGCCCGATCTCTATATAATATAAAATCTATGCGTCAAGCGGCTATCGCTTCGGCGCCCACCGGAGACAGCAAGGGAACCCGCTCATGCCGAACATGTCGAGCCGCACGAAGGCGATCCCGCTTTCCGGCATACGCGAGATGATGGACCTCGCGCTGGCCACGCCGGGCGTGCTGCGGCTGGAGATCGGGGATCCCGACTTCAGGACGCCGGACGCGATTACGGCCGCCGCCTGCGCCTGGGCAGCCGAGAACCGCATGAGCTATCCGCCGAACAGCGGCCTGCCAGAGCTGCGCGCGGCGGCCGCGCGCAAGGTCTCGCGCGTCAACGGGTTCGCCTGCGAGGCGGCCAACGTAAACGTCACCATCGGCGCAACAGGGGCGCTCTACCTCGCGCTGCTGGCTGCGATAGAGCCGGGCGACGAGGTGCTGGTTCCAGATCCGGGCTGGGCGGGATACCCGGCAATGGTGGCGCTGGCGGGTGGCGTGTTCAAGGCCTATCCGCTGCGCGCCGAAAACGGCTTCCGGCTCGACTTCGACGATGTCGCGCCGCTGGTCGGTCCGCGCACCCGCGCGATCATCGTCAACTCGCCGAGCAACCCGACCGGCGCGGTCAATGATGCGGCGGAACTGCGCAAGCTGATCGCGCATGCCGACCGGCACGGCGTCTGGGTCATCGCCGACGAATGCTACGACGAGGTCGTGTTCGACGGGACGAGCGCATGCGTGGGAACTCTGGCGCCGCTGGAAGGCAGCCCGGTGCTGTCGGCCTTCTCGCTGTCCAAGACCTACGCCATGACCGGCTGGCGCGTCGGCTACTTGGTGGCTCCCAAAGACATTTCGGCGCAGGTTACCCGCATGCAGGCTGCCAGCGTCGCTTCGGCGGCGGTGATCGCCCAGCGCGCGGCGCTCGCCGCACTCGAAGGTCCGCAGGACGCCTCGGCCGCAATGATCGTGGCCTACCGGCGCCGGCGGGACGTAGCCACGGCGCTGCTCGACGCGGCCGCCATCCCCTACATCCGGCCGCAGGGTGCCATGTATGTGTTCGTAGACATCCGCGCCGCCGGCCTTTCCTCGCGGGATTTCGCGCTCACCCTGTTGCGGGAAAAGGCGGTGTGCACCACGCCGGGCGACGCCTTCGGGACCAATGGCGAGGGTTTTGTCCGCGTGTCGCTGGCCTGCGCCGACGCGGATCTCGCCGAAGGCCTGTCGAGGCTCGGGCAGTTCGTCGCGGCGCGGCGCTAAGCAACCAGGCGGCCGCCCGGTTGCGCCGGTCATTCGGGCGCTCGCGTCGCGCGCGGCCGGGCCGGCCTTCATATCCGCTCCGACAACCCCGCCTTGTAGCGTGCCTGAGTGTCCTCCAGATGATGGCGCAATTCCTCGCCGGCGCGTGCCGCGTCGCGCGCCTTCACCGCCTCCAGGATGCCCAGATGCTGGCTGCGGATCGCCGCGAGGTGCAACGGCGACGGCCGTGCCGGGGTCAGCAGCCGGCGGTAGCGGTCGGTATTCGACATCAGCAGCTGGATCAGATGGATCAGCCACGGCGACCGCGCGGCACGGTAGAGCGTCAGGTGGAACTCGCGGTGAGCATCTGACGATTTCTCCACGTCGGCACCCTCGAATGCCTCCATCATGTCGTCGAACATCTTCGAGGCCTGGGCGAGCTCGTCGTCAGTAATCTTGTCGCAGGCTCGCTCGATCGCCAGCCGCTCCAGGTTTATGCGGATCGAGTATGCGTCGAGCATGTCCGCCTCGGACACGTCGGCGACCCGCGCCCCCTTGTTCGGGATGATCTCGACCAGTCGGCCGGCCTCAAGCAGCCGCAGCGCCTCGCGCACCGGGATGAAGCTCGCCTTGTTCTCGGCGGCGATGTCCTGCAGGCGCAGCCGCTGACCCGGCTTGAACCGTCCATCAAGGATCGCCCGGCGGGTGTTGTCGTATACGAGTTCGACGAGCGAGAGCACGTCACGTGTCGTGGAGGGCATCGAGCCGCCTTTGCGGCTCAAGGCCGCCGTTCAGGACCACGTCCTGGTAGAAGGGGTAAAGGTTTTCGGGCGCCGGGCGCCAGCCCGACACATCGCTGCGGTGCACCCAGAGATCGTGCGGCGAGAGCAGCGGAATCGTCGGCAAGGTCTCGACCGCGATCGCCTGCACGTCGCGCGCGGCGGCTGCCGCCTCGGTCCGAGTCGGCGCGCAGCGGAAGCGGTCGAAGCACAGGTCGAGCCGCGGCACCGAGGCACGCTGCCAGTTCGGCCGCGGCTGGCAGCCGGTGGAGAGAAAGCCGACGAGCGCATCGATCGGGTCCGGCCACAGCCACTTCGACAGGAAACTCGCCGGTCCCTGGCTGATGCGCGCGTAGAAGGACGCGAACGGCTCGACCGCCTCGATCTCCAACGCAATGCCCAGCGGGCGCAGCTGCACCGCCACCGCGCGGGCAACTGCCTCGAGCACGCTGTCGTCTTGCACCACGCATTCCACCTGCAACGCGACACCATTGCGCCAGCGTAGTCCATCGGCGCCCGGCACCCAGCCGGCGGCGTCGAGCAGCTCAGCCGCGCCCTTCGGGTCGCAGCGCCCGGCGCGATCGGCCGCGTCGTCATAAAACTCCGAGCCCGGCGGCACGACGCCCCATGTCGGCGCGCCGTGGCCGTGCAGGACTGACTTTACAAGCCTCTCTCTGTCGATGGCGATCGAGACGGCCCGACGCACGCGGAGGTCATCAAAACCCAGGTCACGCCGTGCCCAGTTCAGGCCGAGATAGATGCTGGAGGGCTGGGGGGCGCGGCCGGTGACGAAGCGCGTGTCGGCGGCCAATTCCTCATAGGCGCTGGCAGGCGGCGCGTGCAGGCAGTCAAGTTTGCCAGAGCGCAGCATGGCAAGCCGCTCCACCTCATCCCTGACCGCGGTCCATTCGATGCGGGGCATCATTGCCTGGGAGCTGCCGCGGGAGACGAATGGCAGCGCCGTGCCGGAATAGGTCGGAGCCAGCGCCGCGGTGACACGGCCGGGCGACCAGGAGCCCAGCCGATAAGGTCCGGTGCCGTCGGCGACCGTCTCGCCATAGGCGCTGACGTCGCGCGCCCGAAGCGCTTCGTTGAAGATCAGCGAGTGCGTACCCCACAGCGCCTGCATCAGCCGGGTCGTTGGATAATGCGTGCGCACCACCACCGTCTGCGGCCCGTCGTCCGTGATCGTGTCAACGGGGTCAAAATACTGCATCTGCCTGGTGCGTGCGTCGCCCCAGCGGCATCGCTCCAGCGCTCTTACGACCGCGACCGCGTCGCACGCCGCTCCCGAGTGAAAGTGCACGCCGGGTCGCAGACGGAAGCGCCATTCCGTTCGCTCGGCTGAGACGGTCCACGATTCGGCGAGGAACGGCAGCGCTTCGCCGTCGGGGCCCTTGGCCACCAGCGTCTCGTAGACGGCCGTCGCGACCGGGTCGATATGAGCGCCAGCGACCGGGTCGACGCGGCTGAACAGGTACTCGAACCCCTCCCGCAGTACCGCCGACCGGCCAATTCGACTATTATTCATTTCAATCCGGTCGCACCTGAGAGGCCGTTGCGTCCGTTGTGATATTATAAAATCGCTTTGATTGGCAATGCAGGCGTCCGGTTTGCCCACAAAGCGGCTGCTCAATCGTTTCCGGCGAGCAACTCCTCCAGCCGCTGCCTCGCCATGCCGCCGATGCGCCGGGCGCCTTCCGGCCCAGCCCCGGAATAATGCGCCGTGACGATGAGGTTGGGCGCTGTCCAGAGCCGGTGCCCCTCCGGCAGCGGTTCGGGATCGGCGACATCGAGTGCTGCACCCCGCAGCCGGCCTGAAAACAGCGCGTCGGCGAGCGCCTCGCTGTCCACGAGGCCGCCCCGGCCGACGTTCACCAGAAGCGCGGAGGGCTTCATCGCCGCGAGTTCGGCGCCGCCGATCACGTGCCGCGTGTCGCTGGTCAGGGCGAGGCAGCACACGACGATATCGGCCAGCGGAAGCAGCGAGGCCAACCGATCCAGCGGCTGGACCTGCGCGACCTTGGAATTCGGCCTAGGTGTGCGCGTTGCCGCCACCACCTCGGCCCCGAATGCGCTCGCCAGTCGAGCCACCGCCTGCCCGATATTGCCCAGCCCGACCAGCAACACTCGCGATCCGGCAACGCTTGCGAGGATGTTGGCGTCGGGCGCGGACCAGCGGCCCTGGCGCTGCATCTCCAGCGCGCGTGGCAGCTGCCGGTTGAGCGCGATCACCATGCCCATGACGTGCTCGGCGATGGTTGGCGCGAGCGCGCCATGCGCCTGAGACACGCGCACCCAGCCGGGGATGCCCGCTGCGTCGAAACCCTCCTTGCCGGCAGAGTTGAAATGCATGGCGAAGGAGCGCTCACCGCCCGCCGCGAGCCGCGCAACGACCTCTCGGGCAGCTTCGGCCGGCGCATCCGGTAGAACCAGAAACCGCGTTCCGTCGAGCTTGGGCAGCAATTCCTCGAGGCTGCGCACAACGGTCACCTGCGCCATTGGAACGCGGCTCAGCTCCGCTTCCACCTCTGCGGCAGCAAACGACAGCCGCGCCCAAAACGTCACTTTCATCCCGGCTCCTACAGACGCTCAAGAATTCCCGGCTTCAAGGATGAAGGCATTTGGGGCACCGAGCAACGCGAATGGGCTTCGCGGGTACCCGATCCACCCTCCGCTGTGATGCGGCGCAGCGTCTTTCTGAGTAAGCTGTTGAATTCCGCCGAGAAGTGACCCGGTCGGGTGCCAGATTTCCACTGAGAATTGACCCATGTGAGACCCCTCCCCTTGGTGGTACCGGCGGGGGCTATCGGAGTGATCGACATGGCATTTTTGAGCATTATCCGGCGCTGGGCGCTGCGCGAACTTTTGCCGATCCGTGAGATCGCGCGGCGGACTGGTCTGTCGCGCAACACGATCAGGAAGTATCTGAGGTCGGGCTCGGTGGAGCCGAAGTTTGCCACCCCTGAGAGAGCCAGCAAGCTCGACCCGTATGCCGCGAAGCTGGCGAGCTGGCTGAAAACCGAGGCCGGCAAGCCTCGCAAGCAGCGCCGCACCGTCAAGCAGTTACACGCCGATCTTGTCGCCCTGGGCTTCACCGGGTCTTACGGTCGTGTTGCCGCCTTTGCACGGGGCTGGCGCGCCGAATGCCAGCGGCAGCTGCAGACCACGGGGCGAGGAACCTTCGTTCCATTGACCTTCAAACCGGGTGAGGCCTTCCAGTTCGACTGGAGCGAGGACTGGGCTCATGTGGGAGGCGAGCGCACCAAGCTGCAGGTGGCGCATATAAAGCTGTCGCACAGCCGGGCGTTCCTGGTTCGGGCCTACGTGCTGCAAACGCACGAGATGCTGTTCGACGCCCATCGCCATACGTTCCGGGTCTTCGGCGGCGTTCCCGCGCGCGGCATCTACGACAATATGCGCACCGCTGTTGACCGCGTCGGCAAAGGCAAGGAGCGCCAGGTGAACGCCCGGTTCCTGGCGATGGCCAATTAATATGTCTTCGAGCCCGAGTTCTGCAATCCGGCCGCCGGCTGGGAGAAGGGCCAGGTGGAGAAGAACGTTCAGGACGCCCGCCACCGTCTTTGGCAACCGCTTCCGAGCTTCCCGGATCTGGCGGCACTGAACGCCTGGCTGGAACGGCGCTGCCTTGGAGCTATGGCGCGAGATTGCGCATGGAAGTTTGCCAGGCAGCGTCGCCGATGCCTGAGCTGAGGAAAGAGCGGTTCTCATGCAGATGCCGCCCGACTTCGACGGCTTTGTCGAGCTGAGCAAGCGTGTCTCGCCTACCTGCCTCATCAGCTTCGAACGCGCCCGCTACAGCGTACCCGCCTCGTTTGCGAACAGGCCGGTCAGTCTTCGAGTCTACCCCGAACGGATCGTCGTGGCGGCAGAGGGGCAGATCCTGTGCGAGCATCCGCGACTGTTCGATCGTTCACATCGTCTGCCGCTCCGCACCATCTACGACTGGCGGCATTATCTGGCCGTGATCCAGCGCAAGCCCGGCGCCTTGCGCAATGGGGCGCCCTTCGCGGAGCTGCCGCCTACCTTCCGGCAGTTGCAGGAACTCCTGATGCGTCGGCCAGGCGGCGATCGCGAGATGGTCGATGTGCTGGCGCTGGTATTGCACCATGACGAGCAGGTCGTGCTGACGGCTGTGGAACCGGCCTTGCAGGCGGGCGTGCCGACCAAGACCCACGTGCTGAACATCTGCATCGCCTGATTGACGTAAGGACGCATGAAAAGCCCCTCATCGATACCCCGCAGGCGCTTGCCCTGAACAACGAGCCGAAGGCGAACGTCGAACGCTATGACGGTCTGCGCGGCCATGCGGTGAAGGATGCCCGTCATGCGTCATGATCCCGCCAGCGCCGCCGTGGTGATCATGCTGCGCAGCCTGAAGATGTGTAAGCATCCGGCGTGGGCCGCGCACTGACTCCGTTGGAGGATCGCGGGGGTATCAGGCTGCTCTTCGGCGGTCGGCGCCGTCGGTGCGCCAGTTCCACGGTAAGAGTTCGTTGAGCCGGCCGCGGGTCATTCCAGCGATTCGAGCCAGCACGTCGGCGAGCCAGGCCTGAGGATCGACGTCGTTCATCTTCGCGGTCTGGATCAGCGTCGCCATGGCAGCGGCACGCTCGGCACCGCGGCTGGAGCCCGCAAACAGCCAGGCTTTGCGACCGAGGGCAAAACCTCGGAGCGCTCGCTCGGCTGCGTTGTTCGACAGGCAGGCGCGCCCGTCGTCGAGGAATGATGCAAAGCTGTCCCAGCGCCTGAACATGTAATCGATCGGCTTGGCGACGGTCGCCGAGCGCGAGAGCGTGCCGCGTTGCTCGCCGAGCCAGACGCGCAAATCGTCGACGAGCGGGCGGCTGCGCTCCTGCCGGACCTGGTGGCGTTCGTTGGCGCTCAGGCCGTTGATCTCGCGCTCGATGGCAAAGAGCGCGTCGATGCGTTTCACCGCCTCCAGGGCGATCGGCGACACGGGCGCGGCGCCGCGCCCGCGTCGTGCGCTCGCGGCAATGTCGGCCAGCTCGAAGAAGCCGCGACGGGCATGGGACCAGCAGAGCGCCAACGTGACCGGCCCACCCGGACGCGCGGGATCATAGAGCCCGTTGTATCCGCCATAGGCGTCGGCCTGCAGGATGCCGCGCCAAGCCGCGAGATGCGCATCCGGATGCTCCTGCCGCCGGTCGCGCGAAGCGAAGTAAAGCGCCGCGGGCGGATCTGACCTGCCGAAGGGCCTGTCGTCGCGCACATAGGTCCAGATCCGGCCGGTGTCGGTCTTGCCCTTGGCCAGTATCGGCACCGTTGTGTCGTCGGCGTGCAGCCTCTCGGCCTCCATGACATGCCGGGCGATCAACTCATGCAACGGCGCAAGCGCTACGGTCGCCGCGCCAACCTGGTCGGCGAGCGTCGAGACCGAGAGGTCGATGCCCTCGCGACCGTAGCGTTCGCTCTGCCGGTTGAGCGGTTGATGCTGACCGAACTTCTCGAACAGCAGCATTGCCAGCAGGTTCGGTCCCACAAAGCCGCGCGGCGTCACATGGAACGGCGCGGGCGGCTGCGTGATGGCTTCACACTCGCGGCAGGAGAACTTCTCCCGCACTGTCTGGATTACCTTCCACTGGCGCGGGATCACTTCCAGGGTCTCGGTGACGTCCTCACCCAGCTTCGACAGCTTCATGGAGCCACAGCAAGGGCATGACGTCGGCGCCGCGATCACGACCCGCTCGCGCGGCAGATGCTCCGGGAAGGGCTTGCGGACCGGACGGCCGCGAGGCCGCGCAGGCAGCGACGCCTGATGCGACATCGCCTCCGCCGCCAGTTCGTCCTCGGTCGCCTTCGCTTCGAGCTCCTCGAGCTGGAGTTCCATCTGGTCGATGAGGCGCATCGTGCGTTCGGAGCGCTGACCATAGAGCTCGCGCCTGAGCTTCTCGATCATCAGCTTCAGATGCGCGATCGTCACCTCGGTCGATGACGCTGCAGCCTTCGCCGCAAGAGCTTCCGCCTGCGCCTTTCTCCGTGCCTGGCGCTCCGCCAGAATCATCGCATGCGCCGCCGCCAGATCGGTCGGCAGTGACGGCGGCAGATGCGATTCAGCGGGCGCGTTCACCCGGACAGGGAATCACATCCGTCCGCAAAAACAAGGCGCAAAGCTCTATCCGATCGCAGTCGGACGCCAGGTCTCCAGCGGATTGCGCCAGTCGATGCCGGGATGGGATACTATCTGCTGGGGGGTCACACCATGCCGGCCATATGGTTCCGCACAGTGTTCAGACATCGTAGGAAGGCGACGCTTGCTGGCGACGAAGTCTGTCTGCCGTGAGGAACGGTGCGGCACCGAGACCGTTGGACGTCGACGCGCGGTGCCGCCGAACCACGTTGATAAATGGGGTTACATGGGAAGCGATAAGAAGGGAGTGCAGGGATACTCTAAAGCGCAGATCGGGCTGCACTGGGCTGTCGTCGTTCTGGTCGCCTTTCAGTACGTGGCGCACGACGGTATCGAGCGCGCATGGCGCGGCTTCACGGGCGGCGAGGCACAGCCAACGGAGCCGCTGCAGACCGCCTACCTGCACATCGCGGCCGGAGTCCTCGTCTTCCTGCTCGTTCTCGCCCGCATCTATTTGCGCTTCACGCGCGGCGCGCCGCCCCCACCGGCCGACGAACCAAAGCTCCTCAAGATTGTCGCCGAAGCCGTGCATGGCTCGATCTACATATTGCTTCTGCTTCTTCCGCTTTCAGGCTCGGCGGCGTGGTTCTTCGCCATCGAAGCCGCCGCCGACGCCCACGAATTTTTCAAGACACTGCTTCTGGCGGCCATCGTGCTTCATGTGGGCGGCGCTCTCTTCCAGCACTTCCTACGCAGGTCGGATGTGCTGATGCGCATGTTCCGCGCCGAGAGCGCCAAATAGCCGGATGATGTTGCGAACGAACCGGAAACACGTTCATGTCTCGGCTTGAACCTCGCGATCCGTGATTCGAGCGCATTAGACGCGGCGCCGGTCGACTATCTCGCCACGCTGAACGCCGAGCAGCGGGCGGCGGTCGAGCACGGCGCCGGACAGGTGGCGCAGCCGCTGCTGGTGATCGCCGGCGCCGGTTCCGGCAAGCCGAGACCGCCGAGCGGGAGGTGCGATCGACCGCCTACCAGCTCAAGGCCGCGCGCTTCCCGGCCTATCGCGACCTCGCCGGCTTCGACTTCACCAGCAGCGAGGTCAACGAGGCGCTCGTGCGCCAGCTCCATCGCTGCGAGTTCCTCGACGACGCGCACAACGTCGTCCTGATCGGAGGGCCGGGCACCGGCAAGACCCACATCGCCACGGCTCTTGGCGTCCACGCCGTCGAGCATCATCACAGGCGGGTCCGCTTCTTCTCCACCGTCGAGCTCGTCAACGCCCTCGAACAGGAAAAGGCTCAGGGCAAAGCCGGTCAGATCGCCGGCCGGCTCGTCCATGCCGATCTCGTCATCCTCGATGAGCTCGGCTACCTGCCGTTCAGCGCCTCCGGCGGCGCCTTGCTGTTCCACTTGCTGAGCAAGCTCTATGAGCGCACCAGCGTGGTCATCACCACCAATCTCAGCTTCTCCGAATGGGCTACCGTCTTCGGCGACGCCAAGATGACCACAGCCTTGCTCGACCGGCTCACCCATCACTGCCATATCCTCGAGACCGGCAATGACAGCTTCCGCTTCAACGCGAGCAAGGCAGCGGCGTCAAAGCGAAAGGAAACCCCGCAGCACTTGACCCCAGCCTAACCCCAAGAACATAAACCTTTGCCGGGTCACTTCTCGATGGAAAACCCGGGGTACTTCTCAGCGGAAATCAACAGATCAAGGCACTTTCGACCATTTGTAGCTCGGGTCCATCCGCGACCCAGCAAAGTAGGCAGTCTTGAATGACGGCCGCTCCTTCGCAGCCATGTACCAGCGGCTGAAATTTGGCATCTCTGACCACATCGCCGCGTAACCCATGTCCTCCATGCGTACGATCGTCGGAAGAAGTCCGATATCGGCCAGCGAATAGGAGTCGCCGGCGATCCATGCCGATTTCGCGCAGGCGGCATCGACGCGGCGTATCGTCATATCAAGCTTCGCCAGCGCTTCCCTGACGTCCTTGTCGCCAAAATCCGCACGCCGGACGAGGAGGTACAGATCCCTGCGCACGGACACGTTCTGCGACCACTTCTCGAATTCCGCCTCGCTCATCGCACCGATGACCTTGGCGAACATCTGATTGGCCGTGGGAACGCGGATCGCCGCGGTTGGCACCTCCTCTATGAAGCGCATCCACTCCCGGACGCCAGCCCGCGCACGAGCATCCGACGACATGAGCGGCGGGATCGGGAAGACCTCATCGAGATACTCGCAAATCACCGAAGAATCCCGCACGGCGTGCCCGGCGTGCCGCAAGCTCGGGATCACGCCATTGGGGTTGATGGCAAGATACTCCGGCGTGTGCTGTTCCCGCTTTGACAGGTCGATCAGGCGGCTTTCGTAGGCTAGCCCTTTTTCCGCCAGAGCAAGCCTGACCTTCTGGCTGCATGTCGACTTGGGCGAGTGGAACAGTTCGATCACGCCGGCTACCTCCCTGTATCTCTAGCGGTCGAATTTTGCCGGCAGCTGACCCACGTCACGCAGCCATTTGATGGTCGCCCTAATCGCTTCGTCGCGCGGAGTAAGTTGAAAGCCCAGCGCGGCAACCGTGGCCGAGTTGTCGACGTAGGGGGTCGCATACTTGCGCAGGGCGAATTTGCCCATCGTGCCGATGTTGGGCGCGTCCGGCGCATGGGGGTCGATCTCCCGCACCCGGTGCGGTGAGCCGGCCAGCTCGGCGCCGCGATTGCAGAACTTGCCGATGCTCGAGACGCCTTCGTTTGCGACGGCAAGGTAACGCCGGCCGGGCTCGCCGCGCTCATAGGCGCGCATGGCCACTTCCGCGACATCCAGCGAGTAGGAGAAGTACATCGGGAAATCGAGGTATTCCTCGATCTTGCCAAGGATGCCCTGCTGCAGGGTGGAGCTGAACGAGGCCGGGACGAGGACCCGGTCCACGACCGGCCCTGGCCCGAAGATGGCGCCCGGGCTTATGAAACGAATATCCTGCCCCAGGCTGGCCCGATAGAGACTGCCGTAGAACGCCGCGCGCTTTGAACACACGTAGGGCGTATCGACTTCGCTGCTCAGCGTGATCGGCGAGCGCTCGTTCAGTGTGAACGAGGAATCGAATATCCCGACGGTGTCGAACGAGACGGTGCGTTTCGCGCCTGCCTTGCGCGCCGCATCCAGCACGTTGAGGGTACCGACATGATTGACGGCCCAGAATTCGTCTGGCGTCACGGTCGACCAGGTCCCGCCAAGCACCGCGGCACAGTGGAAGACACCGTCGACGCCCTCCATGGCCCTATCAAGCGAGGCCGGGTCACGGATATCGCCGGCCGCAAGCTCAACGCCGGCATCGCGAAGCCATTCCTGATCCTTCTCGGTTCTGACCAGGGCTCGCACGTTCATGCCGCGCTCGCGGGCCAGAAGCGCGATGTTGGCGCCTGCCAACCCGGTTGCACCTACGATGAGGACCTGATCGGCCATGGTGGACTTGTCCTTTCCGGGGCTCACTGCCCCTCCAATGGATGGCAATTCGTCGTGGTGAGACCGTCGCCAGCCGGTATTCGGTCTAGGTTGCGGCCGGGTAGTCCGTGAAGCCTCGCGGCCCTGCCGTGTAGAGGCGGCTCGCGTCGAAATCGGCCAGAGGAATGCCCTGACGGATGCGCTCAACCAGATCTGGGTTCGCTATGTATGGCCGGCCGAACGATACCGCGTCGGCGATACCGGCGCTGATCGCTTCTGCGGCCAGTTCCGGCGTCAGGTCGTTGTTGAGAACGAGGCGACCACGCCAGTGGTTGCGAGCCAGTTCGAGATTGTCCATGCCGCCGATCGTGCGGCGCACAAGATGCAGATATGCGAGGCCCAGCTTCGACGCATTCTCGAACAGGGCTCCATAGGTGCCTGCCGGATCAGCATCGTGGATGTCGTTGTAGGTCAGCCCAGGGCAGACGCGCAGCCCGATGCGGCCAAAGCCGATCGCTGCGCCCATCGCGTCCAGCACTTCCATCACAAAGCGAATACGGTTCTCGACGCTTCCGCCGTAGCGATCGGTCCGCTGATTGGTTCCGGAAGAGAGAAACTGCATGGGCAGATAGCCGCTCGAGCAGTGCAGTTCGACACCGTCGAGGCCCGCCTTTCGAGCATTCACCGCCGCTTCGCGATATTCCCGGACGACCATGGGGACTTCGTCCGTATCGAGCGCTCTGGGCATCTCCATATCCACGAGCCCGTCAACGTCAGTGAAGATCCTGGCGTTCGCACGGATGGCTGAGGGCGCAACGATCTCGGAGCCGTCCTCCTTGTTGATGGGCGAGGCCACCCGTCCGCAGTGCATGAGCTGAAGAACGATCCGACCGCCGCGTGCATGGACCGCGTCAGCCACCTCACGCCAGCCCGAAACCTGAGCTTGCGAATAGATGCCGGGAGTTCGGCAATAGCCCTTTCCCGCCGGGCTTGGCTGCACGCCCTCGGTCACGACGAGCCCGGCCGAAGCGCGCTGCGCGTAGTAGAGGGCATGGAGTTCGGTGGGCGTATCTCCGGCTCCCGCACGGCTGCGCGTCATCGGCGACATGACGAACCGCGTGGAAAGATCCAGCTCGCCAAGTCTTACGGGGTCGAAAAGCTGTTTCATCGCTGCTCCGCCCATTGCCGAATTCGCTTTCAAAGGCTTGGGGCGCATGGCGGTGGCCGTCATGCGATCTGATATCCACCGGGCCGCGCACGCCGCAGGGGCGATTTCGTCTGATGCTGCCGGCGTCGCGACTGCAGCCGCGCAGAAGGTCACCACCGGGACCGGATTTCGATCCCGGTAGCAATTTGAGGAAAGAATGGCAGGAGAGGACCCTGCCGGGTGGCTGCTTACTGGCCGGCGGCCTTGGCGGCCTCGACCCAGAAGGCGGTGTCCTTCTTCATAAGCGCTTCGAGGTCGCCAGGAGTTCCTGTCCGGAGCTCAAGACCGAGGCCTTCGATCTTTGCCCGGTTCTCGGGAAGTTCCAGCACCGCGTTGATTTCCTGGTTCAGCTTGGCCACGATTTCGTCCGGCATACCCTTCGGACCGATCACGGCGTACCAGCCCAGGCTCGTTTCATGGTTGGCGATGGTAGCCGATATGGACGGAACGTCCGGAAGCTTTTCGAAGGGCGTCAGACTGCCTACGGCGAGTGCCTTGGTCTTGCCCTGATCGAGGAAGTTGCGCGCACTCGAATAGGTGTCCAGCGCGACGTCAACCTCGCCCCCGGCCAGCGCGGTCTGGACCTGGGAAGCGCTGCCCGCATAGGGGATCGACGCGACCTTGATGCCGGCTCGTGACGCCAGCAGGCTCATATCGAGCGTATTGGTTCCACCCATGTCGGCATAGTTCACGCCGCCTGGATTGCCCTTGGCGTAGTCGATGAACTCCTGCGCGCTGTTGTATGGCGCATCGGCACGGGCGATCAGGATACGCGTGGCGCTGGCCATGAGCGCCACGTCGGCGAAGTCTGCAACGGGGTCGAGCTTGAAATCCTGGCTCGTGACCGGCAGGGCGGCGATGCCGCCGCTCGTGACGCCGAGCGTGTAACCGTCAGCCGCCTTGTTGGCGAGGAGCACGTTGGCCAACTGCCCGCCCTGGCCGGGCCGATTTTCGACGACAACGGGTTGAGGAAGGCGCGTCTTCAGGCCATCGGCCACGATGCGCGCAAGAATATCCGTCGGGCCGCCGGCTGCCGCACCGACGATCATCGTGATCGGCTGCGATGGGTAGTCCTGCGCCTGGGCGGCGGTGGCAATGAACGCCAGCGATACGCCGGCCATCAGGAAACCAAGCTTCTTCATTCTCTCACTCCCCAAGTTCGACTCCGGCGGAGCTTGTGTCGCTGTCCGCCGTAAGCGTTCCGTTTCGTCGTGACCCGGTCTGCTGGCTGCTCACGCATTCTTGCATCCCACCGAGGCTCAAGAGGCCCGGAACCGTGCCGTCCGAGCGCCCCTCCGCAGTTCGCGACTGCAGTCGAACACGAGGCTAATACGAAATTCCGTCATGCTGCCAATGCTTACTCTCGAATTCTAAATCACCTTGAGGCATAAGAGCTCGACACTTCAAAGGTCACGCGGCTTGCCCTTCTCCAGTCCGGAAGCGGCGAAATGCGGCCCGAAACATGGAGTAAGCCTATGGAGCTGCGGCATCTGAGGTACTTCGTGGCAGTTGCAGCAACCGAGAACTTCAGCCAGGCCGCAGCGAAGCTCAACGTCGCCCAATCGGCCGTTTCGCGTCAGGTTCGCGAGCTCGAACTTCAACTCGGCAGTGACCTGTTCGACAGAAAAGGAAAACGTATCAGACTATCCACCTTCGGCGCGCATTTCCTGGAGCAGGCGCAGCGCATACTCGCTGATGTCGAGCAGGCGCGCAGCCACGCCGTCATGGCGGCCAAAGGCAATATCGGTGTGCTTCGCATAGCGCTGCAGATTGGCGCCTTCGACAGACCGACGGTGCTCAAGTCTATCAAACTCTTCAAGAGCGAGAGTCCAGGGGTCGAGCTCGTGCTCTTGCCCATGCGCGGCGACCAGGTTGTGGAGGCGGTACGCTCTGGTTCGGTGGATGGCGGCTTCGTCTACGCGCCGATCAGCTACCCCGACGTAGCGTTTGAGCGGCTCGCGCCGGAGCAATGGCTGCTGGCGATGCCTCGGAGCCACAGTCTTGCGTCCAAGGCTGACATCCGGCTCCTCGACCTCGTAGACGAGCCGTTCATCTGGCTGCCCCGGCACGTCTCGCCTATCCTGCACGATCAGATGCTTGCCGCCTGCCACAATGGCGGGTTGGTGCCCAATATCGTCCAGAGCGCCTCGGACCGGCTGCTCCTGCTCGGCCTTATAGAAGTGGGTGTCGGTCTCTGCTTTCTCCCAGGGCCCGTCGGCGGGGGACGCTCCAGAGAGATCGTCTTGCGCGAGGTCAGCGATTTCTCGCTTCCCGCATATCCGAGCCTGATATGGAAGCCCGGCACCAACTCGCCGACACGCCAGCGCCTGCTCGACGCGATACATCGCGTCAAGCAGGAGCCGGCGGCGCCAACTGAAAGTGCTGGCGTGTCGATGTCGTCTATTTAAAGCGCTGCCTCAGGGTGAATGACATTGGAAGCACTTTAGTCCTGTCAGACGATGCCGCCTAGTTCGACGGCCCGCTAGCTGCCCGCTCGGAGGATTGCATGGCTCTGGCAATTCGCAATCAGGCAGACTTCATCTCGGGCAGCGTGTTTGGCTTCGTTGGCGTAGCCGCACTGGTTTTCGGACGAGAGTACTCATTCGGCTCTCTCGCGAGCATCGGGCCGGGCTTCTTCCCCACCGTGGCGGGCGTCATGTTGAGTGGCTTTGCGCTGGTTCTGCTGTTGCGCAGCGTGGTCACCCGCGACCAGGAACAGGTGTCGCTTGCGCCGCTCCCTATCATTGTCATCGTGGGGTCAAGCGTGCTTTTCGCATTGATCCTACGGCCGCTAGGACTGCCTCTGTCAGCATGCATCCTGGTCCTGATATCAACCTATGCCAGTCGTTCGTTGGGTATCATTCCCGCAGTCGTGCTTGCTTGCGCGATCGCCGGCTTCGTCACGCTCGTGTTCATCTATGGCCTCGGCCTTCAGATGCCGGTTGTCGGCACCGCGCTTCGCAATGTGATGTGAACTCGACCAGATGGAGCTGATTGCCAATCTGCAGGTCGGGTTTGCCGCGGTACTCACCCTCGACGCGATCTTCTATTGTCTGCTGGGTGCGCTCCTCGGCACGTTGATCGGCGTTCTCCCTGGCATCGGACCTGCGGCAACGATCTCTCTTCTGCTGCCGTTCACGTTCGGCATCGAACCGCTTCCAGCTCTCATCATGCTGTCCGGAATCTACTACGGATCGCAGTATGGCGGATCGACGACGGCAATCCTGCTCAATCTGCCCGGTGAATCGTCGTCCGTCGTTACCGCGCTCGACGGCTACAAGATGGCTCGCCAGGGCAAAGCCGGCAAAGCGCTCGCGACTGCCGCCATCGGCTCGTTCGTTGCCGGCAGCATCGCGACGGTGATGATCGCCGCTGTCGCTTCCCCGATGGCCGAGCTGGCCCTGAAGTTCGGCGCGGCCGAGTATTTCGCACTTGTCGTGCTGGGAATCGTCATCTGCATCGTGATGGCGCGCGGTTCGCTTCTGAAGGCTTTCGCCATGGTCGTCATGGGAATCCTGCTCGGCACCGTGGGCGTCGACGCCAACAGCGGTGCCGAGCGTTACATGTTTGGCCTTTCGGGCCTGGCGGATGGCATAAGTTTCGTTGCCGCCGCCATGGGTCTTTTCGGCCTGACGGAGATCATCGCCAATCTGTCCAGTCGAGACAGCGATCAGCGCGGCACGCACAAGGTAGGGTCTCTCCTTCTGACGCGCAAAGACGCGCGCGAGATCACGCCGCCGATCCTTCGCGGCACGGTCATCGGATCAATTCTCGGCGTGCTGCCTGGATCGGGCGCGCTACTTGCCTCCTACCTCTCCTACAGCTTCGAAAAGCGCATCGCGCGCCACCCCGAGCGGTTTGGCGAGGGCGCTATCGAAGGTGTCGCCGCGCCGGAGGCCGCGAACAATGCCGCAGCGCAGACATCGTTCATCCCGATGCTGACCCTCGGCATACCGTCGAACGCCATCATGGCGATGATGGTCGGCGCCATGCTTATTCAGGGCGTGCAGCCCGGGCCATCGATGATTGCCAAGCAGCCGGAGTTGTTCTGGGGCCTCATCGCCTCGATGTGGATCGGCAACGCACTGCTTCTGGTGCTGAATCTTCCGCTGGTCGGCCTGTGGGCGCGCATCATCAGCGTACCCTACAACATGCTCTATCCATCCATCCTCGTGCTTTGCTGCGTCGGCGTCTTCGCCATCAACAACAGCGAGTTCGATATCCTCCTGATGTGCGGGTTCGCGCTGCTCGGGACCTTGCTCATGCGAAGCGGGTGCGAGCCGGCGCCGCTATTGCTCGGCATGATCCTGGGCCCAATGCTGGAAACCTATTTCGGCCGAGCGATGGCGCTTTCGCGCGGTGATCTCACCGTATTCCTCACCAGGCCCGTCAGTGCAGTGCTGCTGGCGGTCGCCTTCGGCGCAGTCGTTCTGGTGCTGCTTCCGAAGCTCTCCACAGCGCGGGACCGCACCTTCGTCGAATGACTCTCATCACTCTCCCGCTTCGGGAGTCTCGTGGCCACGATCACAAGCCAAGCGCCTTAGACGCCGCGCGGGGCTGCGGTTAGTTCTGCAATCCTCGCGACGACGCTCCTCGGTGCGTTGGCGCTATTCGGCAGCGCGGCTAGCCTGCGCATAAAGGCCGCAGCGATCTCGGCTGACTACCTCGACAGAAGGACGTTCACGAAGCCACCCGGCCGCACTCTCGACGCTGCGGTCGTCCAGAATGTCGACAACCGAGCGGCGCTCGAGCTCAATCATGATGGTCCCATAGCTCGTCGCCCGCCGCCAGCTCCGGTGATCGATACCGACCACTCGAACCTCGGAATTACGTTGAGCTACCGCGGCATCCCGCTTCAACTGCCGCAGGATGGTGTGAATAGCCCCGAGTTTCGTGGACGCCCTCGGGTTACATTTCCTGCTGCCGTTCGAACTCGACGGGTGACAGCATCCCGTTCCTGACGTGCTTGCGCTTCGAGTTGTAGAACATCTCGATATAGTCGAACACGTCCTGCCTCGCCTCCTGGCGTGTTCGGTAGGTCCTGCGCCGGATCCTCTCGCGTTTGAGGAGATTGAAGAAGCTCTCCGCCACAGCGTTGTCGTGACAGTTTCCGCGCCGGCTCATCGAATGCTCAAGATTGTGGTGCTTCAGGAAGACCGCCCAGTCCATGCTGGTGAATTGCGAGCCCTGATCTGAATGAACCAGCACCCTGCTCTTCGGCTTTCGCCGCCACACCGCCATGAGCAACGCCTGTAACACCACATCGGTGGTCTGGCGGCTCTGTAGCGACCAGCCGATGACGCGCCGCGAAAACAGGTCGATCACCACGGCCAGATAGGCAAAGCCCTCCTGGGTCCGGATGTAGGTGATATCTGTCACCCACGCCCTGTCCGGCGCATCGACATCGAACTGCCGGGCAAGCGTGTTGTCGACCACGACCGACGGCTTGCCACCATAGGAACCGGGCCGACGCTTATAGCCGATCTGTGCCTTGATCCCGGCCAGCCTGGCGAGACGAGCGATGCGGTTGGCGCAACTGGTCTCTCCCTGATCGAGGAGATCGTCATGCAGCTTGCGATAGCCGTAGACCCTGCCGCTTTCCTTCCAGGCCTTGCTGAGAAGCGCGGTCGGACGGGCATCCTCTCGAGCCCGTTTGCTCAGCGGGTTCTTCAGCCAGGCATAGAAACCACTGGGCCGGATACGCAGGCATCGGCACATCGCTCGCACCGTGAACTGATGGCGATGCTCGGCAACAAACGCATATCTCACTTTGCATCCTTGGCGAAATACGCGGTGGCTTTTTTTAAGATGTCGCGCTCCTCGGTGACGCGCGCCAGCTCCTTCTTCAGACGTCGAATCTCTGACGTCTGATCATCATCGGTCGAACAGGCACGCTTCGAGAACTTCCTGCGCCACGCGTAGAGCGAGTGCTGGCTCACCCCGAGCCGCTTCGAAACCTCCGCGACCGGATAGCCCCGTTCGGTGATCTGCGCGACCGCATCACGCTTGAACTCGTCGTCGAAATTACCTGTCCCCACAACGGCCTCCTTGCCTCAAAATTAGGGAAGAAGGCGTCCACAAATCTAGGGACTATTCAGTCGCCGCCTTGGGCCTGGTTGTTGAACGGGTTACCGAAGCCAAGAACCAGGCCGCTGGTGAGCCGGCCAGCGAACACGGTGTCGATCAGCGTGAGCGAGCCTTCATTGAGGATTGCGCCCGCGGCATCGCCGCCGTCTCCGCCATTGCCACCATTGCCGCCGCGGCCGCCATCTCCACCCGCGCCACCGGGCAGAAGACCTTCCTCCCATTCGTCTCGCAACGGATGCACGGTGCCGGAAGGGTCGTTGGCGGTGCCGAGATAGTCTGTCTGGCCGTCCTCGCCGATCGACCTGGCGCCGCTACCGCCGGTTCCACCTCTCTCGCCGACTTCGCCGACCGCCAGGTTGCCGCTGAAGCCGACGCGCTCGAGCACTAATGTGCCACGGTTCAGGATGGAGCCGACCGCGTCGACGCCATCGACGCCCTCGGTACCTGCGCTGCCGTGGCCGCCATCTTCAGCGTCGGCGCCGTCCATGGTTTCCGGTGTCTCGGGGGCGCTCAAATCGCCGCCGTTTGCCCCGGCCTCCGCCGGCGGACGCGGCTGGGAGGGGTTTGCCCATGTTCGGGGCGAATCGGAGCCGCCGATGAAATCGACGTTGCGGATCGTCACGATCGAGGCCGCGTCGATATTGAGGTGTCGGTTCTGGCCGGCGCCGATCACCACGTCGCTGATGCCGTCGCCATTGTGATCGCCGTCGATGACCAGCTCGCCGGATATGGTGACAGCCGCATTGAGCTGCACGTTCGTCAGCTCAGGCGCAAAGCGGATCGTGTCGGGTCCTGCGGAGAGAATCGACTGCTGAACCGCTTCCTCGAAGGTGAAGCCGGTAGAGCCGGGTGCTCCGGAACTGGTGACAGTGAAAGTCGCCATGGTCCTACTCCGTCGATGACAAGTTCAATCCCAGTTCACGCAAAGGTTTCGGGTCGATCTCGTCAGAGGAAGCGTCGACCATTCGGCTCAAACGTAGACGCCTATCGGCGGCCGCACATTACCCAGATGGGTATGTCAATCGGCCGATATGCGTGGGATGTTGCGCTAGGTTACTTTCGGATCTCCCGAGGATCGGAAGATGGGCGCCAGAACTGCCTCCGATCTTGATGCGGCCTTCTCGCTGCTGCCGCAGGACAAGGCCCGGCAGGCTATGGAGCGCGTGCTTCGTGACCATGCGAGGAGCGGCGCCTTTGCCCTGGACCTCAAATGGTCCGAGCATGAGCTCGGCGGCGGCTTCCTGCGTGGCGGCGTCACCGATCTCGTCAGCCGGGCAACCCGGCTGGTAGCTCACAGCCAGGACGACCCCGACGTGCACGAATTGGCGCGCCTTGCTCTCAGGGAGAGCCCGCTGGCGGGAGCACTTGTCACGCTGTCGACCGGCGACCGGTTCGCATGGTTCCTGCGCTTCACGCCTTCGCGCCCGGATCGAAAGGTTGAGCGAAAGATGCGCGGGTTGATGGTCAGCGAGGCGATCTTTGCCGAGATGCTCGACCTCATGCAGCCGGATCGCAACTTCACTGACGCAGAGCGGCGTGTGATGTTTCAGGTTACCTCAGGACTATCGCTGCGCGACGCCGCTGTGCGCGATCGCGTGGGGTTCGAGACTAAGCGCGCGCACGTCAAAAGCGTCTTCTCCAGGATGCACTGCTCTGGCCAGCAGGATCTGGTGCGCATCATGCTTGGCCAGTTGGTCCACCTGCTCTCGGTGAGTGAGGCCGAGGCCGCGCATTCGGGACCTGCCGAAACCTTCATCGCGCGCCACTTGCCCGAAGATGCTCAACTTGCCGTAAAGCGCCTGCCGAACGGACGCATCCTTCGCATCCTCACATGCGGTCCAGAGAGAGGCTATCCCCTCGTCATGATCCACGGCATGATGTTCCCGATTGTCGTCGCAGGCATCGGGCGGCACCTCGACACGGCCAACATCCGGCTGACCATACCCATTCGTGCCGGATTCCTTGAGGAGCGCTCGCCGTCGGACCTCGTGGGCCAGTCGAGCTTCATCGACGAAGCCTTCGCCGATATCGCGCTATGGATGGAAGGAGAGGCACGTGTGGGTGTGCCGTTGCTCGGCCAGTCGCTTGGAGGCTCGCTGGCGATCCGGTTCGCCAACCGATATCCACACCTGGTCTCGAAACTGATCCTGCAGTCGATCAACTTGACCGGCGGCCGTGAGAAGAACGACCGCGCCGGAACCTTCTACGGCGGCCTGAAGCGGCTTTCCGGCCGTCCGGACATCTTCCGGCGCGTGAACTGGCAATACTACAAGTACTACTCCAACCGCGCCACCAGCCGGACGATTCTGTCACGCCTGTTCGCCGACTTGCCGATTGACATGGCTGTGCTCGATGGAGAGGCAACCGGCACCGAGGCCTACGCCATGTTCGCAGACCTCTATGCCTCGTCGGTCTTCGGCATGGCTGGCGACTTTGATTTCGTCATGAACGCTTGGGAAAGCGAGGCGCGTGAGCTGAACAAGCCGATCGTCTTCGTCCACGGCGCCGACGACCCGCTGACCAGCCCGACCGAATTCTCACGCATTGTCGAGGCCGGTGGAGGTCACCGGCAGCACATCATCCCCGGCGGCCATTTCGTCGCCGCCTCGCATGCAAGCGCCGTCTGGAGGATCGTGGCTGAGGAACTTGGCGAGGCAAGGCCGCGATAGCGCCGCGCAGCAACCTGAGCCAACGCCGCAAGAGCCCGCGATCCCAAGCGCTATCGCCTGCACAGAATTGCAACGGCGCGAAAATAGGCTGGATGGCAAAGATGAGTTCGCATTAGGCGCGACTGTAGACCTCGCGGAGGCAATCGCTGTATGTCCCCGCGGTGCCGTCGCGAGGATAACTTGAACGCCAGAGGTCTCGAACAAAGCAGCAAAGATCGTCGACCGTTCCAGCGCACGGTTTACAGACGCCACTTCGATCGGAATTGTGATGGTGGTCGAAGCGACGATCGGCGCTTCCATACCATTGCACCGATGAATGTGTTGTCAACTTGTCCGTAACGTTAGCCGATCGAGATTGGGAACTGGACCTGCTGTTCGGGCTGGGGCTGTCGGCATGGATCGTCCATGCCGGCGTGGTTCTGTTGACGGCCGGCACTTTTGTCGGTTTGACCGACGGCGTGGCTTTTACCACGGCATGGCTCGCCGCAATGCTCATGCTGTCGGCCGGTCTGGCCGTCCTGAGCTGGAAATATGCGCGCCGCCGGCCAACCACGAAGCGGGGACGAAATCGCCATGCGCTGGCGCATTCTGCGCTGACCGCATGCACTGGGCTCGGCTGGGGTGCGGGGGCTCTCGTTGCCGCCGGCGTCGACTTTCAGGTGCTCCTGCTCTATTCGCTGGCTCTGGGCGGAACCGCGCTTGGCGCCGTATCCACCCAACACTCCTTTCCCCGTTCGTGCTTCCTCAGCCTGTGGACCTCCATTCCGATGCTGGCTGCTGCGCATGTCTGGCATGACCCAAGCGCATACGGCGCGATAAACGGCAGCATGGTCGTCCTGTACACGATCGTGCTGTCGTCGCTCGCCTTGCGGATGCACCGCTTCCTGCGGACGAATGTCGGGCTGACCAGATCGCTCGACGCCAAGGTTGCCGAATTGACCAAGGTGACGGACGAACTCGAACATGCCCGCAGGCAGGCCAGCGAGGCCAATCTGGCCAAGTCCCGTTTCCTCGGGCAGGCCAGCCACGACCTGCGTCAGCCGATCCATGCCATCGGCCTGCTGGTCGCCAACCTGAAAGAACTGCGGCTGGGTCGCAGCGAGCGCGAAGTCCTGGGCAGCATCGAACGCTCCGTGCAGTCACTGGCTCACCTGTTCCGGTCGCTGCTCGATCTTTCGCTGCTCGACGTAGGGCGCACGCAGGTCCGGAACGAGCCCGTGAATCTGGGCGAGCTGCTGGCCGGCCTCGTACGCCAGAACCTTGAGCTGGCTCGAAGGTCCGGCTGCGAGCTGCGTTTTGTCCAGCCGCGCGCCTGGGTGGAAACCGATCCCGCGCTGCTGACGGCGATACTGCAGAACCTGCTTGCCAATGCCTTCAAATATGCGAGCCGCGCGCGCGTCCTGGTCGGCGCGCGCCGCAACGGTGCGGGATACGACATCTGGGTCTGCGATGCCGGACCCGGCATCCACGCAAACGATCTAGCCCATGTCTTTCAGGAGTTCTATCGCGCCGAGACCCCTGCCGTGCAGGGGCAGGAGGGGGTCGGACTGGGCCTGGCCATCGCCCGCCGCGTCGGGGCTGCGCTGGGGCTCGAGATCGTCATCCATTCGGCGCCCCGACGAGGCACCAGGGTCGTCGTCAGCGGCCTGTCGCGCATTGCGCCGCCACTCGTGGCGAAGCGCCGAAGCGGACATCGCGCGCATCCGCTGTCGGGGTTCACGGTTGCCGTCGTCGATGACGACGAGGACGTGCTTGCGGCAACGGCGTCGCTGCTGGAGCGGTGGGGTTGCAAGGTGGTCAGCCTGCGCGAGGCGCCCGACGAACCGATCGGCTGCGACGCCATAGTGTGTGATTTCGACCTGGGCAGGCACGGCAGCGCGCCGGCGATCATTCATGCGATCAGGAAGCAGGAGAACCGGGCGGTGCCAGCGGTGATACTGTCGGGACACACGCAGGAGCCGCGCGCAAGTCCCGAAGAACCGGCCGTTCCGCGCCTTCAGAAGCCCGTTCAGCCAGCGGAACTGCGCGCCCTGCTCACGTCATTCGCGCTGGCCCGCGGCCGCTCGACGCCGGCCCGATAGCCGATCAGACAAAGCTCTGGTGGAGAGCGGCTGCCGCGGCGCGGCTGCGCACCCCGAGCGTCTTGAGCAGTTCGGACACGTGCATTCGCGCGGTGAACGGCGAGATATTCAGTTCCCGCGCTATCTCCTTGTTGGTCAGCCCTCTGCTGAGCAGAGTGAGAATTTCGCGCTGCCGCGCAGAGAGCGGCCTGCCAACGGGCGGCAGATCGTCGGCAAGCGAGACGTAGTCGTGGCCCGTGCACACGATGATGCTGCCATCCCGGACGGCAGCCAGCGCCTCCGCGATACTTTGTGCCGGGACGCTCTTGCCTATGAACGCATCGGCGCCTGCCGCCATCACCGTATCCACGGTGCCCACATCTTCCGACATCGATACGACGACGATCGACGCGCCGGCGTAGCGCTGCCTCAGGATCCCGATCGAGACGTTCGAATCGAAGCCCGGGAAGATCAGATCCAGTATGAAAAGCGCCGGCTTCCTTGCTTTCTCGCCGGCAAGCAGCACTGCATCGAAGGTAGCGGCCTCGAAAATCAAGGCTCCCGGGTAGACACGCTGAACGAGCCGGCGCAGCGCATCGCGAAAAAGAGGATGGTCGTCGGCAAGTATGATGTGCATCGGCGGACCAGCCGCTGTCTGACGATAGTCGGCAACCCTACCACGCCTCGCATCCCTTACGAACCCCCTACACCTGTACAGGTTCTTGGCTCCGGCCGCAGGGGCCATACTGCGGCCAACGGCAACGGCCGCCTCCAGCTTGAGCTTCAATGTCTCCTGGCCGGAGTCGGGTCGCCGCAAGCATGCGCAAGCGGATTGTCAGGTCGATAAACGGAAAGGGGCGAAAAAATGAAAAAGGCCAGCTTGATTCTGCTCGCCACGACAACGATTTCCGGCTGCGGCGCCAGCGTGGCCTCGGTCTTCGATGACCTCGGCGAAAGCCGCACCACGCAAGCGACGACGCACATCATGACCGGCCATGCCGGACCCGACAACTCGATTACGGCGATTACGGACGTATCGAAGTCCGGCGTCACGGCGGCGGCCACCACCACCTGGCCGCTGGGCGTTCCGAATGAGCCGATGCTTGGAGAGCCCGACACCGCTGAACTCGCATTTTCCGGAAAGATGGACGGCCCGGCGGTCCCAAACGACTCGGGCAAGATGACGGCCGACAACGGCGCCAGCATAAGAAACCAGCGTCGAACCTACAGCAATGGCGACAACTTCCTGGAGCTTGTCGGCAATGCCCAGGGCGGAACCAATCTGTTCCGCTACACCTCGCGCAAGAGTGGATTCCAGCAGATCGGCTACCTTGTGGATGGCACGCGCAGCACGGCGACGCCGACCTCCGGCAATGCGTCCTACAGGGGGCCCGCGGAGGCCACTATCGTCGGCTCGGCGACCGGCCAGCGCATTGTCGAGGGGACGGCGGCGCTGAATGCGAGCTTCGCCGGCCAGGGGGGAAGCATCTCCGGCAAGATCGATGGTTTACGCATTGGGTCGGAGGCGCAGCCCTACAGCTTCGCTCTCGGCGCGGCCACGATCAAGGACCGCGCTTTTGCCGGCGGGGATGTTCAAATCGCCCGGGACGACAAGGTGCCGATACTCAGTTCCGGCGACTATCAGGGCTTCTTCCTCGGTTCGGGGGCGCAAGGAGTTGCGGGCACCTTTTACGTGCGTTCTGGCATAGGTACCGTGCCCACGAAGGTCGGTGGCGTGGACCGGATGGAGACGATCGAGGGTGTCGGCATATTTGGTGCGGAGAAATAGTGCGCCTGCAAGCCAGCCTGCCCGTCGTCAGGGGTTTTCGGACAATCGGCACGGTGAGCTAACGAAGGTTCTAGCCCAATGGGGTTGTCATATTAGACGGCCGCATCTCGATGAAGCGGCTGACGCCGTCTGATCGTTTCGCGTTTGATCCCTTTCCTTTCCGGCATGATGATGTCGCCGAGCATAGAGTAGACTTCGGTGGGGTGAGATCGCGGGTGTGGGCAGGGCAGATCGCCACATTGCCAGTGTTAATCGTCAGATGGGTGAGGCTCGGCGCGTTGTTTGGCGCCGCGAACGTTGTGGCGTTCATCACAGCACCTCCACAATCTCGCCGGTGTCAGTGATGTCGTGGCCGTCCTCATCCCAGACATTGACGTAGCGGTTGAAACTCACGATCTCCCCGCCGGTGTCGTAGACGTTGGCGCGGAACGAGCCTTTCACCCCAAAATCCGAGCGCACCCGGCGCTTGCAGCGCTGCAGCGCCTTGAGACGGTCGTCGGAGAGCCCATAGGCGTAGCAGCCGTTGTGGAGCCAGGCGATGGCAAGGTACCGGTGCCCGGGCTTTTCCGGCGCGGGGTCGATCTGGTTCGAAACTGAGGTCATTTTGGATACTCCTTTACGCACGGCCAAGGCTCGGCTGTTGCCGTCGGAGCCGTCGGCGACGGCTCGGAGGAGAGCAGCTGGATCGGTTCGGGGTGAAGGTGGATCGCCGGCTCAGGCTGGCGGCCCACAACCTGCCGCGGTGGTGCATGCGTCGCAGAGCACTGCAGCCGCTGTCTTTTCGGCGAGGAGCATCGCGCCGAAGAGGGATTGCGCCGGTGAATGCAGAGGACCCACCCCGCTCGCCAGCACGCGTGCCTCGTATTCACCGGCTGCGTGCCGAACTGCGAGGATCTCGGCGGTAAAGGGGAGCCGCCCGGACCGGATGGCGAGTTCGCCGGCCCAGGCGTCTCTTCCGTCGATCCTGACGAGCATCCAGTTCCCGATGGTGATCTCGTCGGCCGGGCAGTGGGCAAGGGCGAGTTGCGGGTTCGTCAGCCATGGCAGCACGTCGAACGCGTCTGTTGCGCTGTCGTGCGAGGAGGGGTCGGCGACGTCCGTCGCTTTGTGCTCGAGGGTCATGAGAGTCATCCGAGATCTTGTGCTGCAACTTGGTCGCGGCCTGGCTCAGCCGATGGTCTGGCCAACATGCTCGAATGCCTCGAACATGGGCGGCGCATCGATGACCGCACGCGCGTGCGCAGCCGGTGCGAGATCGTCACCGCTGAGCCTGACCAGAGGCGTCACCATCGGGGCATCGACGGGACCACGCATGTGCTCGGCAATCCAGGTGAGGCGCCGCAGACTGTGGCGGGGGCCGTGCGCCTGGAGACGATAGTGACCGGTGACGCGGCTGCGTACGCTCTGTTGGATGCCTGTAGGAGCAGAGAGCTCGCAGGTGCCGTCGCGCCGCAGGCCTCGCGCTTCCAGGCGCTGCACCCTGAACAAGGAGAACTTCTTGGCGTTGGCGCCGGCTCGCCGTCCCTGGCGGCGGACGTCATCGCGTGCCATGTGAGGAAGTTCCAGCCACGCCGGTTGCTCGCCGCCCGCCGCTGTCTTGGCATGGGTCACGCACAGCAGCGCGAGATCCTCGACCGTTGTGCGCAATTCGGCGATGTCGATTTTTTCCTGATCGAGCAGCGTACCCAGTTCTAAGAGCGGTCCGCCCGTTCGACTTGCGCCCATGGCTGCCGCCCGCGGATGGTGCAAATTGTCCAGTTTGGTTTCCGGACAATGCGGCATCCAGTGCAGCCGTCGTGCGGAGCCTTCACCGGCTGCCGTCAGGACTGCGCTGAAGTGAATGCGGGTGCCCTCAACAATCCCGAAAATGGCCCTCAATTCAAGGCGACCGCATCCGAGCGGCACGGATCGTTGCGGGACATCGACGTAGAAACCGCGATGTTCGGCGAGCGCCCCGACCGCAAAACTGCGCACGTCTTCGGATGGCCGCGTATCGCGAAAGGCCTCAATCACCTCACGTTCAGGTGCAAGCGCGAGCGGAGCCAGTTCGCTTGCGCAGAGGAACGGTGCGATGGCCCAATGCCAGACGGTGTGCTCAAGAAGCACCGGGTCGAGGGGGAACCGGCCGGTTCTTCCGGCGAGTTCGAGTGCAAACAGGGACGCTGCGCAGCGAAGCTCCATGGCCTCTACTGCATTGTCCAGGACACCTTGCCGTAACGAGCCATTGAAGCGGGCGAGCAGCGGCGCAAGCCACTCCAGATCCTCGGATGTCAGCGGGTTAGCCTTGATTTGACGATCCAGGTAAGTGAGCATCTCGCCCTCCACATGAGTGTCGCTGGGCAGCGACTTTCAAAAACGGTGACGCCGATGCTTTGTGGCGTCAAAACGCTGGAATGGCGCCGCAGGGTAAGATCTTTGCCGAAGACAATTGTTCTGGTTCGGAGCGGACGCGGAAAACTCGTTTCGATAAATTTTATTCAAATTTCTGATTCGATCGATTGACCAGTTGTTGGTTATGACTGTGACGAATTCTTCCATCCGACGCCTTGACGCCTGCCAACCATCGGCGTCACGCTTTTCTCACAGGCGATCGGACGGGACGTTTTTCACAGGCCAGTCGCCGCCACGGGCAGAGTAAGGAGTTCCCGAATGCGCGCAAAACCTGACTACAAGACCATCGTCGAAAACGTCGTGCTCGCTGAGTTCGCCGCCGGCGGCTACATCGCCAACAAGCACCTTGTCGGGAAGCTCGGCAAGGTTCCGGGATGGGTTGTGCGCCGGTACCATGATGACGCGGTGGCCGCCATTCCCGACCGCCAGCAGGTCGAGCAGGCATACGCCCGGTTCCTGGAGATCGCCTGCCGCGGCGAGCTTTGCGACGAGCTGATCAGCGCCGCATCCAGCGCGAGGCTGACGGCGCAGCGCGTCGCCGATGTAATCGGCGAAGAGACCGAGACGGTGGCAAAGCGCGCCAGGGCGCTTGGCTTCAAGCTGGCGCGCAGCGAACACAAATTTGCAGCGGCAAGCAGGCTCACGACAGAATGCGCACGCATGCTCGCAGCCACCGGGTTGAGCAAGGCGCGCCAGCAGAAGATTGCCGGCGTACCCTCCCAGACCTTTGCCCAGCGGCTCGTTGCAGCCGCGGCCACGGAAGACGAGCCGGACGAGCTCGCAAACGATGTCGACGAGCACTTGCAAGGGCAGGGGCTCCAGAACGAGGAGACAGTCGCGTCGGTGACGGCTTCAGGCCGCTGCCCCGACGAACCTGTGCTCCTGGGGCCAATCGCAGTGCGCGGCTTCGGCAACGAGGCGATCAACCTTGCAGCGCGAAAGATCCTGCTGCGCGACGGCCGCGATCCCGACCAACTCGTCGTCGGCGTTTACCACCACGACGAAGGCGATGGCGGACGCCTCGAATGCGACCGCATCGAACTCGTCGACGGCCGGCCGACACCGCACGTGGCTTCGTTCCGGCTCGAAGCCGAAAGGATCGCGTCTATCCTGGCACTGGTCGAGGCGTCGTCGGCTCCGGCGCCGGCCTGAAGCCGGACGACAGCCGCGTAACAGGCCGGCGGCGGAATGTACGCGCCGCCCGGCCGATTGCGCAGACGGAAGCAGCGGGTTCCGCCGATGGCGGAACTCAGTCCGGAGTCCCAACATCATCGCTATTTGTCGGAGCATCGATTGTGCCGCGCGACGCGGTTGACGCCGGCGCCGGTGACGCCCTATCGATCGCAAATTCTTGGATCTTCCCGGCTAGCTTTGCCGGGAACGGGAAAGCGAACGACATGAGGACGGCCTCGATACGAATAGCCCGCTGAACCCTGGCTGCACTTGCAGCCGGCGAGCCTACGCTATTCCTCGAGGAGTCCTGAGATGTCATTCACGCAGAAATTCTACACGGCCGATACGCATTTCGGCCACCAGCTGATGCTGGCCGATGTCGCGACCGCCCGCCCGTTTCCACACGTGCGCGCCATGGACGAGGCCCTGATCGACAACTGGAATGCCGTCGTGCGGCCCGGCGATCTCGTCTACCACCTTGGCGATTTTGCCTTCGGCCTCGGCGACGCAGCACGCGTGCGTCACATTTTCGATCGGCTGAACGGCCGCAAGCGCCTCATTCTCGGCAACCACGATTTCGTCAAGCAAGGGGTGGTCCATCCGGCGATCGCTGGCCTCGGTTGGGATGCGGCGCCGTCGCCGCTGGTCGAAACAAACGACGAAGGCGAGCGCGTCGTGTTGTGCCACTACGCCCTGCGCACCTGGCCGGGAGTTCGAAAGGGAGCCTGGCATTTTTTCGGTCACAACCACGGAGCCCTGCCTGGGCTAGGGCGCAGCCGCGACGTCGGCGTGGATTGTCTCGATACCGGCTTTGCGCCGTGCACCTTCAAGCAGCTGACGGCGGCTATGCGGCACGATCCGATCGTCGTCGCCGAGGATCCGGAATTCGCTCTGTGACCAGGCTGTGGGTGATTTCCGACCTGCATCTCGACCACAGTCGGTATGAGGGAGGCAGCCCCATCGTGCCT
>JAHBYZ010000025.1 GCA_019635695.1 Rhizobiaceae bacterium | reverse complement strand
GCTGTAGGCGCCGTCGCGCATGCCGGCTTCAGCGACGCGATACGGCCCGAAGAAGATCGCGAGCCGGTCGCGTTCGGCCGGTTCACCGGCCTTGCCGACCGCCATGACGATGCGGCCCCAGTTCGCGTCCTCGCCGGCGATCGCGGTCTTGACCAGGGGCGAATTGGCGATCGAGAGCGCGATGCGCTTGGCGCTCTTCTTCGAGGTCGCGCCCTCGACCGTGACGGCGACAAACTTGCACGCGCCCTCGCCATCCTTGACGACCTGCGTCGCAAGATCGAGCAGCAGCTTGTTGAGGGCGCGCTTGAAGCCGGCAAGGCGCGGATCGGCGGCATCCGTGACAGGAGCCTGCCCGCGCTTGGCCGCCGCGCCGGTTGCGAACAGCATCAGCGTGTCGGAGGTCGAGGTATCGCTGTCGACCGTGACGGCGTTGAAACTGTCCTTCACACCCTTCGCAAGGCACGCCTGCAGCGCCTCGGCGCCGATCGCAGCGTCGGTGAACACAAACGAGAGCATCGTCGCCATGTCCGGCGCGATCATGCCCGCGCCCTTGGCGATGCCGTTGATCGTCACCGCAACGCCGCCGATGTCGGCCGTCGCGGTCGCATATTTCGGATAGGTGTCGGTCGTCATGATGGCCTTGCCGGCCTCCGACCATCGTCCCTGTTCCGCTTCCTTCGCCATGCCGGCCAGCAGGTGCGTGAACTTGCCGGGGTCGAGCGGCTCGCCGATCACGCCGGTCGAGGCGAGGTAGATTTCGTCTTCCTTGCAGCCGACCGCCTTTGCAGCCGCCTTCGCGGTCATCGCCGTCGTCTCGCGGCCCTTCTTGCCGGTGAAGGCATTGGCATTGCCGGAATTGACGACGAGAGCCCGCGCCTTTCCGCCGGGCAGGTTCTGCCGGCAGAAATCCACCGCGGCCGAAGGGCACTTCGACCGTGTGAAGACGCCCGCCGCGGTCGTGCCTTCCGCAAATCGGATCAGCAGCAGGTCGGTCCGGTTCTTGTACTTGATGCCGGCCTGCGCGGCCGCGATGTCGACGCCCTCGATGGCGGGCATCGCGGGAAACTTGCGAGGTGCGAGGGGGGATATGGTGTCGGACATGGCTGTCGATGGCGCGGTGACGGGCTGATGTGAAGCGGCCGGCGCAATGGCCGGCCGCAAGGACAGTATTACGGCTGAGGCGCCGGAGCTGGATTTTCGAGCGCCGACTTCAGCGCCGGGTCCACGATCTCCACCGGATTGGCCTCGCGGATTGCCGCGACCTCGGCAAGATATTTCTCGCGCAGCAGGATGGAGCGGATCTGCTGGGCCACCTGCTCGAACGCCGGCGGCGTCTCGGGACGTTTGTCGGTGACCAGGATGATGTGCCAGCCGAACTGCGACTTCACCGGCTCCTTGGTGTACTGGCCGACCTCGAGCGCGAACGCCGCCTGCTCGAATTCCGGCACCATGCGGCCGGGGCCGAAGAAGCCGAGGTCGCCGCCGCCCGCGGCCGAGCCGTCGGACGAGTTTTCCTTGGCCAGCTCGGCGAAGTCGCCGCCGGCATCGAGCTTGGCGATGATCTCCTTGGCCTTCTCCTCGCTGTCGACGAGGATGTGCGAAGCGCGCACCTCGTTCACCGGCGGCTGGGAAGCGATCTCCTGGTCGTAGCGGGCCCGCACCTGCTCGTCGGTGATCGCGCCCGCCACCTTCTCCTCGACGAAGGCGATATGCAGCGCGCGCAGCCGCAGGAACTCCATGCGCGCCTTGAAATCGGGGCGGTCGGCGACGCCGGCCTTCTCCGATTCGGCGGCCAGAAGCCTGATTTCGATCAGCGCGGTCAGCGCCGCGGCGCGCTTCTGCTCGTCGGGAAGCTGCGCGAACTGCTGGTCCAGTTCGCTGATCGCCAGCTTGAGGTCGCCCTCCGTGATTGGCTGGCCGGCCACATTGGCGATGACCGTGTCGTCCTGCGCCAGCGCGGGCGCTGCCGCCCAGCCCAGTGCGGCGAATAGGATCGCGGCTGCGATGCTGCGGAAGCGGAAGGGCATGCGGTTCTCCGGTTCAGATGTCCTGGCAGTCGGGAGCGGCCGAATATGGCGGATTTGCGCCGGTTACGGCCGGTTCCGGCAGCGTTGACATCGCGGGATGCCCCTCTTATCTGTCCTTCGTCTTCGCGTCCACCAAGGTTTTCCGTGGGCGCATTTGACGTCAGGACCCGCAAGGAGCCTCCGTTCGCGGATCCCGCTGCCCCAGCCCTTTTCGGACTTGACCCCGCCTTTTTCGGACTTGACCCCGCCTTTTTCGGACTTGAAAGGACCATTCGATGGTCAGCTTCGGCTCTCTAGCCAAGAAGATTTTCGGCTCATCCAATGACCGGCGTGTGAAGGGTTTTCGCCCCCGCGCCGACGCCGTTACCGCGCTGGAGCCCGAACTCAAAGCGCTGAGCGACGACGAGCTGAAGGCGCGAACCGACATGTTCCGGGCCGAGCTTGCAGCCGGAAAGAGCCTGAACGACCTTCTGGTGCCGGCCTTCGCAACGGTCCGCGAAGCATCCCGCCGCGTGCTTGGCATGCGCCCCTTCGACGTCCAGCTCATCGGCGGCATGGTGCTGCACAATGGCGGCATCGCCGAGATGCGCACCGGCGAGGGCAAGACGCTGGTCGCCACCTTGCCGGTCTACCTGAACGCGCTGGAAGGCAAGGGCGTTCACGTCGTAACCGTCAACGACTACCTGGCCAAGCGCGACTCCGAATGGATGGGCCGCGTCTACAAGTTCCTCGGTCTCACCGTCGGCGTCATCGTCCACGGGCTGACCGACGAGGAGCGCAAGGCCGCCTACGCCTGCGATGTCACCTACGCCACCAACAACGAACTCGGCTTCGACTACCTGCGCGACAATATGAAGTACGACCGCGCCCAGATGGTCCAGCGCGGTCACAATTACGCGATTGTCGACGAGGTCGATTCGATCCTGATCGACGAGGCGCGTACGCCGCTGATCATCTCCGGACCGGTCGACGACAAGTCGGAGATGTACAACCGTGTCGACGCGCTGGTCATCCAGCTCCAGCCGTCCGACTTCGATGTGGACGAGAAGCAGCGCACCGCCACCTTCACCGAAGAAGGCACGGAGAAGATGGAGAACCTGCTGCGCGAGCAGGGGCTGCTCAAGGGCGATTCGCTTTACGACGTCGAAAACGTCGCCATGGTCCACCACGCCAACAACGCGCTCAAGGCGCATCGCCTGTTCACGCGCGATAAGGACTACATCGTGCGCAACGGCGAGATCGTCATCATCGACGAGTTCACCGGCCGCATGATGCCGGGTCGCCGCTATTCGGAAGGCCTGCACCAGGCGCTGGAGGCCAAGGAACATGTGGCCATCCAGCCGGAGAACCAGACGCTCGCCTCCGTCACCTTCCAGAACTATTTCCGCATGTACGGCAAGCTCGCCGGCATGACCGGCACGGCTCTGACCGAGGCGGAGGAGTTCGGCAACATCTACGGCCTCGAGGTCACCGAGGTGCCGACCAACCTGCCGGTCAAGCGCATCGACGAGGATGACGAGGTCTATCGCACCGTCGAGGAAAAATACCGCGCCATCGTGCGCGAAATCACGGCGGCGAAGACCAAGGGCCAGCCGATCCTGGTCGGCACCACGTCGATCGAAAAGTCCGAGCAGCTGGCCGAACGCCTGCAGAAGGATGGCGTCACCGGCTTCCAGGTGCTGAACGCGCGCCATCACGAGCAGGAGGCGCAGATCGTCGCCCAGGCCGGCGTGCCGGGCGCAATCACCATCGCCACCAACATGGCCGGCCGCGGCACCGACATCCAGCTCGGCGGCAACGCCGACATGCGCATTGCGCAGGAACTCGGCGACATGCCCGAGGGCGAGGAGCGTGCTGCAAAGGAAAAGGCGATCCGCGAGGACATCGCCCGCCTGAAGGAGCAGGCGCTCGCGGCCGGCGGCCTCTATGTGCTCGCCACCGAACGTCACGAATCGCGCCGCATCGACAATCAGCTGCGCGGCCGCTCCGGCCGTCAGGGCGACCCCGGCCGCTCCAAGTTCTACCTGTCCATCCAGGACGACCTGATGCGCATCTTCGGCTCCGACCGCATGGACGGCATGCTGCAGAAGCTCGGCCTAAAGGAAGACGAGGCCATCATCCATCCCTGGATCAACAAGGCGCTCGAGAAGGCCCAGAAGAAGGTCGAGGCGCGCAACTTCGACATCCGTAAGAACCTGCTCAAATACGACGACGTGATGAACGACCAGCGCAAGGTCGTTTTCGAGCAGCGCAAGGAGCTGATGGACGGCGAGAACCTCGGCGAGACCACGGCCGAAATGCGCCACGAGGTCGTCGACGACATGGTGGCCAAGCACATTCCGCAGAACGCTTATGCGGAGCAGTGGGACACCGACGGCCTGCTGGAAGACGTGCGCACGCACCTGAACCTCGACCTGCCGATCAAGGAATGGGCGGCGGAGGAAGGCATCGACGACGAGGACATCAGGACGCGTCTGAAGGAGGCCGCCGACAAGGCGGCTGCCGACCGCGCCGAGCGCTTCGGCCCCGAGGTCATGGCCTATGTCGAGCGCACCGTGCTGCTGCAGACGCTCGACCATCTGTGGCGCGAGCACATCGTCAACCTCGACCATCTCCGTTCGGTGATCGGCTTCCGCGGCTACGCGCAGCGCGACCCGCTCAACGAGTACAAGGGCGAGTCCTTCGAGCTGTTCCAGACGATGCTCGGCAATCTGCGCCAGGCCGTCACCGCACAGCTGATGCGAGTGGAGCTTGTCAGGCAGGCAGCCGAGACGCCGCCGCCGATGGTTCCCGAGGGCGAGGGCATCCACATCGACGCCACGACCGGCGAAAACGACTTCGGCGAGGGAGACGGCGACACGCTGACGCTGGCGCGCCCGCAGGCGGTCGCCGCCGAGGATCGCGATCCGGAGCAGCCTTCGACCTGGGGCAAGATCGGCCGCAACGAGATGTGCCCGTGCGGCTCAGGCAAGAAGTACAAGCACTGCCACGGAGCGTTCGCGTAAGGTCGGACGCGTCAAACGCGGACGACCGGGCCCTCGTAGCGGCCAAGAATTCGATCGGCCGTAGCAAGTGTAAGGCCCTCGTGGATGGCCTGCGCCAGCAGCATGCGGTCGAACGGATCTTTGTGACGCTCGCCCAGATCCTTGAGTACGAGGGCCTGCGTCGAAGTCACCGGCAGCTCAATATATCCATTGGCGAGCAATTCGCGGTGAAACTCCTCGGGGTCGATCTCGAAATCGCCCCGTTTGCTCGCCGCCTTGATCGCAACCTCCCAAAGGGTCGCGGCGCTGAAGAACAGCGTGTTCTGCTCCGAAGCGAGCAGCGCGCGCGCCGCTGCGGAAAGCCGCTCAGGTTCTTGGCCGGCCCAGAGCAGGATTTGGGTATCGACGAGATACCTCATTCTTCGCCATAGAACATGCGCTCGATCTCGTCCTGCATCATCGTATCGAAGTCGTCAGGTATCTTGATCCTGCCCCGCATAAACCCCAGCCGCTGAGGCTTGGGCTTCTCCTCCGCCTCCAGCGGCACGACCTTCACCATCGGCTTGCCCGCCTTGGCGATGATGAACGGCTCGCCCTTCGCGGCCTTGTCGACGAGCCGCGACAGATGCGTCTTCGCTTCGTGGATGTTGACGGTTTCCATGGCAGCACCGGGTGAACTAAGTCCACTTAGTCTAGTCCACTTCATCCGCAATTCAAGACAGCCTAAATCCCCGAGCCGAACAGCTCGCCTTCCTCGCCCTGCCAGGGTTGCGGCATCGGGGCTCGCGCCGCACCGGGTTGCGGCATCGGCAGTGGCATCCAGCAGAGCAGTTCCGGGTCCGCATAGCCGAAGACCTGGCCGGGATGGGAATCGGCGGCGCGCCAGCCTTCGAGACCGAACTGGTCAGACTTGGCCCAGTAGGCGACGTCCACCTCCGCCGGCCCCTGCTCGCTCGCGCGCGTGGTCACCAGGATCCGCGTCCCGTCCCGCGGCGCGCTCTGCATGTGGCGCCAGCCGTCACTCACCATCGATCGTCTCCTCGCGCCGCGTCTGGTCGCGGAACCGGGACGATGTTAGGCCACTGACGGCAAAGGTCCAGCCGCGGTGGCTACCACATGCTCTTTCGGTAGGATTCCGCGAGATTTGTATCGAGCTCGCCGCCGCTCTGCGGCAGCGCCAGCTGGTCGCGCATGATCTCGCCCAGCGTCGGCATCTCGCTGCGCGCCGGCCAGCTTTCCGGCTTCCACAGCTGCGAGCGCATGAACGCCTTGGCGCAGTGCATGTAGACCGCACGGATCTTCACCACCAGAACGGAGACCGGCAGCTTGCCCTCGGCGGCCAGCCCCTCGCGCAGCGCCTGGTCGTCGGTCAGCCGTGCCTCGCCGTTGATGCGCAGCGTCTCGTCCATGCCGGGGATGAGGAAGATCAGCCCCACGGCGGGGTTCTCGATCACGTTCTCCCAGGTGTCGAGCCGGTTGTTGCCGGGCCGGTCGGGAATGGCGATGGTGAAATCGTCGAGCACCGCGACGAAGCCGGGCTTGTCGCCCTTGGGCGTCACGTCGGCATTGCCTGACCGGTCCTGCGAGCCGATCAGCACGAACGGGCTCTTCGCCAGGAAATTCTTCGAATGCGCCTCCAGCCGGCGCATTTCCTTGCGCTGCGGCAGCTCGCCCGGCTGGCGGTAGAGCGTGCGCAGCTGCTCCCGCGTCTCGATGAACTTCATCGCGTTTCCCCCGCCCTTTACTGCCCGCTCTTGAAGCGGTCGTCGGTCGAGTGCCGCATGATGAGCGGCATCTGCGACATGGTGAACAGCACGGTCAGCGGCATGATCCCCCACACCTTGAACGCCACCCAGGTGTCGGTCGAGAAGCCGCGCCACACCACTTCGTTGAGCACCGCCAGGACGATGAAGAAGACGCCCCACCGCAAGGTGAGCTTGCGCCACCCTTCTTCGTCCAGGCTGAAGGCCGAATCGAACACGTAGCCGAGCAGCGATCTGCCGAAGACGAGTCCGCCCAGCAGCACGCCGCCGAACAGCGTGTTGATGATGGTCGGCTTCATCTTGATGAAGGTCTCGTCCTGCAGCCACAGCGTCAGCGCGCCGAACACGAAGACCACGACCCCTGAAACGAGCGGCATGATCGGCAGCTTGCGGATCAGCCAGTACGAGACGGCCAGCGAGATCGCCACGGCGACCATGAAAAGCGCGGTCGCCACGAACAGCGGTCCGCCGAGATTGGCCAGCGCCGGAAACCGCTCCACCAGCCATTCGCCGCGCGCATTGGCGAAGAAGAAGACCAGCAGCGGCCCGAGCTCCAGCGCCAGCTTGAGCAGCGGGTTGAGCTCCTCCTTCTTGGGGGCATTCGGGCCGGGTTCGAGGATGGATTTGTCGCTCATGCCAGTCTCACAGATCGTCTCGTAGCTTGATGTGCCGCCATCACGCCACCCCCGCGATGGCTTTGGCAAAATCCCCCGCATCGAACGGTTCCAGATCGTCCACCTGCTCGCCGACGCCGATGAAATAGACCGGCAGCCTGTGCTTGGCTGCGATCGCCACGAGGATGCCGCCCCGCGCGGTGCCGTCCAGCTTGGTCATCACCAGACCGTTTACGCCCGCCACGTTGCGGAAGATTTCTACCTGGTTCATGGCGTTCTGGCCGGTCGTGGCATCCACCGTCTGCAGCACCGTGTGCGGCGCCTCGGGATCGTGCTTGCCGAGCACGCGCACGATCTTCTCCAGCTCGGCCATGAGCTCGGCCTTGTTCTGCAGCCGCCCGGCCGTGTCGATGATCAGCACGTCGGAGCCGGCTTCCCTGGCCTTCTGGAACGCCTCGAACGCCAGCCCCGCCGCGTCCGCCCCGAGCTTCGACGAAACCACCGGCGAACCGGTGCGCTCGCCCCAGATCTTGAGCTGCTCGATTGCTGCCGCGCGAAACGTATCGCCCGCCGCCAGCATCACTTTGAGCCCGCCGCGTGTCAGCTTCGCCGCCAGCTTGCCGATGGTCGTCGTCTTGCCCGTGCCGTTGACGCCGACGACGAGGATGACGTGCGGTTTGTGGCTGAGGTCGAGCTCCAGCGGCAGCGCCACCGGCGCCAGCACCTTCTCCACCTCGGCGGCCATCACCTGCCGCACCTCGGCATCGGAGATGTCGCGGCCGAAACGTCCCGCCGACAGCGCTCCGGTCACGCGGATCGCCGTCTCCATGCCAAGATCGGCGCGGATCAGCACCTCCTCCAGTTCCTCCAGCGTGTCGTCGTCCAGCTTGCGCCTGGTGAAGACGCCGGCGATGCCCGATGTCAGCTCGCGAGACGAACGGCTGAGACCCTCGCGCAGCCGCTGCACCCATGTCTTGCGTGCCGGCTCGGCCGGAGCGACGGGCGCGGAATCTGCCTTGCGCTCGACCGATTTGGCGACGGTGACGCGCTGCCCCTCACCCTTACCCTCTCCCCGTGAAGGACGGGGAGAGGGAGGCCTCGACGTTGGTGACCCCCTCTCCCCGTCCTTCACGGGGAGAGGGTAAGGGTGAGGGGCAGGCGCAAAGGCTTCAGGCACCGTCTGCGCCGGTATCTCCAGCGGCGAAGCGGCAGGCGGAGCCTCCACCGGCGTCGACGGAATCTCTGCAGGTTTCTCCTGCGGCACTTCCACCGGCACCGGCTCCGGCACCTCCACCGGCTCGGCCGGGGGCGCTTCCAGCGGCGGGTCGTGCGGTACGTCGGGATGCGGATCGGAATCCGGATCGGGCGTCGCCGGTGGCGCGGGCTCGGGCTGCGGCGGGATTTCCAGCGGCGGCTTCGCCGGCTCAACAGGTTCGGCCGGCCGCGCCGGTTCGGGAGCCGTATCCGGCACCTTTTCCGGCTCGGTGGGCGGGATCGGCAGCGGCTCGGGTTTCGGCTCCTCCGGCTTCGCGCCGAAGGAGAAGACTTTCCTGAGGAAGTTCAGCGCCATGCCTCAGGCTGCCTTCGCAGTCTGGACCGCGCTTGCGATCAGCCGTTCGCCGCCGAAGCCCGTAACGACCGCCTCAACGATCTCGCCGGGTCGTCCCGCATCAATCGCCGCGAGGGCGAAGCCCTCAGTCCTCCCCAGCCCCTCGCGCTCGATCAGCACGCGCTGCATCGTCCCAACCATATTGGCCAGATGCCGCCCGTGTGCCGCATCGCCCGCCGCGCGCAACCGCGCCGCGCGGTGCTTGACCACCCCGCGGTCCACCTGCGGCATACGCGCCGCCGGCGTTCCCTTGCGCGGCGAGTACGGAAACACGTGCAGATGCGTCAGCCCCGCCTCCTCGACGATGCGGATCGAATTCTCGAACATCTCTTCAGTCTCTGTCGGGAAGCCGGCGATGATGTCGGCCCCGAACACGATATCCGGCCTGATCCGCCGCACGTCCTCGCAGAACGCGATCGTGTGGTCGCGCAGGTGCCGCCGCTTCATTCGCTTGAGGATCATGTCGTCGCCCGACTGCAGCGACAGATGTAGGTGCGGCATCAGCCGGCTCTCGGTGGCGATCGCCTCCATCAGGTCCGGGTCCGCCTCGATGCTGTCGATGGAGGAAAGTCTGAGCCGCTTGAGCTCCGGCGCCTGCTTGAGGATGGTCCGCACGAGTTTTCCGAGCCGCGGGCTTCCCGGCAGGTCCGGCCCGTAGCTCGTCAGGTCCACGCCCGACAGCACCACCTCGGCATAGCCGTTGCCGGCAAGCCGTTTCACCTGCTCCACCACCGCGCCCATCGGCACCGAGCGCGAATTGCCGCGGCCATAGGGGATGATGCAGAAGGTGCAGCGATGGTCGCAGCCGTTCTGCACCTGCACGAAAGCCCGCGCCCTGCCCTCGATGGCGTCGACCATGTGCGAGGCCGTCTCGCGCACCGACATGATGTCGTTGACGCGGGCCTTCTCGAACTGGTTGACGCCGAAATCCGGCAACGCCCGATAGTTGTGCGCCTTCAGCTTCTCCTCGTTGCCGAGCACGAGGTCGACCTCGTCCATGCCGGCGAAAATGTCCGGATCGGTCTGCGCCGCGCAGCCTGTCACCACGATGCGCGCGGCCGGGTTCTCGCGCCGCGCCTTGCGGATCGCCTGCTTGGCCTGCCGCACGGCCTCCGCCGTCACCGCGCAGGTGTTGAACACCACCGCTCCGCCCGGCAGCTCGCCCAGCCCGGACGCGCCGGCCTCGCGACGGATCACCTCGCTCTCGTAGGTGTTCAGCCGGCAGCCGAATGTGACGACGTCGACAGCCATCAGGCGACCGCCTCGCGGTCGCGCTCCCAGGCGCCGGTCGCGGGGTCCATCGAGCCGGAAAATTCCCATTCCGCCGGGCCGGTCAGGATCACGTGGTCGTCGTCGCGCCACTCCACTCCCAGCTCGACGCCGCTCGGCGCAACGATCGTCACCTTGCGCCCGGTGCGGCGCGTGCGCGCCGCCGACACGCCGGTCGCGCAGGCGGCCGAGCCGCAGGCAAGCGTCAGCCCTGCACCGCGCTCCCACGTCCTGATGATGATCTTCTCCGGCGACACCACCTGCGCGATGGTGATGTTGGCCCGCTCGGGAAACACCGGGTGGTTCTCCAGCATCGGCCCGAACTTCTCCAGCTCGTAGCTCCACACGTCACGGTCGACCCAGAAGATCGCGTGCGGATTGCCCATCGAGGCGACCGAGGGCGAATGCAGCACCGGAGCGTCGATCGGCCCGATCTGCAGCTCGATCATGCGTGTGTCGCGGAACTCCTCGGCCAGCGGTATTTCCTGCCAGCCGAAGCGTGGCGTACCCATGTCGACGGAGATCGACCCGTCAGCGTGCTCCACCGCGTTGAGGATGCCCGCGCGCGTCTCGAAGGTGAACGTATTGCGCCCCGTCTCGGCCGCCAGCGCCTGCACCACGCAGCGCGTACCGTTGCCGCAGGCCTGTGCCGACGAACCGTCGGAGTTGAGAATGTCGATATAGTAGTCGGTCCCGTCGGTGCGCGGCTCGTAGATGACCATCACCTGGTCGAACTTCGTCGCAACCTCGCCCGCCAGCGCCACCGCCGCCGCCGCCGTCACGCGATCCTTGCGGCCGCGCATGTCGGCCACGATGATCTCGTTGCCGGCGCCGTTCATCTTGGCGAAGGGAATGCGGGCGTTCATGCGCCGCTATATGGCGCAAGAAGTCGCCGATTGCCAGTGTTCGGCGGCCTTCACGTCAATGCGAAGATGCCGAGCAGCATGAGCAGGAACAGGATCAGCACGAGGCCTATCAGCACCTTGGCGCCGGTCAGAGCCGCGCCCGAAATCGCCGGCAGGCCGAGCAGGCTTGCGACTGCGGCAACGACGAGAAGAATGAGGATCCATTTCAGCATGGCGTTCGTCCGTGAGGCTTGGTCAGCCTCGAAACGCAACAACGCGATGTGCGGTTCCCGCTCTCCTCAGCCGTAGACCTGGTCCGGCACGTCCCACATCTCGCCTGGCAGCATCGGCCGGAACCGCTCGGCCGCCACGCCGTGCCTGACCAGCGCTTCCGCCAGTCTCTCTCGCGGCTCCTCGATCGCCTCGTTGGTGAGCTGGAACGTCGCCCAGTGGTGCCCTGCCACGTGCTGCGCGTTGGCGAGCTTCATGCCCTGCACCGCCTCGTCCGGGTTCTGGTGCTGCCCTTCCATGAACCAGCGCGGCTCGTAGGCGCCGAACGGCAATATCGCCAGCCTGAACTGTCCGTATTTCTCCGCCGCCGCCTTGTAATTGATTCCGCTGTGAAATCCGGTGTCCCCGACGTGGTAGATGCGCCCCGCCGGCGTATCGAGCACGAACGAGGCCCACAGCGCGTGCCGGCGGTCGCCGGTGCCGCGCGCCGACCAGTGATGAGCCGGCTCCAGCGTGATGTCGAACGGGCCGTAGCCCGGCCCGTCGCTCCAGTCATGCGCCGACACCTTCATGTCGGGAACCGCCGCCTTGACGATCGCGTCGTTCCCGAGCGGAGTGACGACGAGCGGGTCGTGCGCCTCCTTCAGCCGCTTCAGCGTCACGACATCGAGATGGTCGTAGTGGTTGTGCGAAAGCAGCACGAGGTCGATCTTCGGCAGGTCTTCGAAGGCGATGCCGGGCTTGCTCACCCGCTTCGGCCCGGCCCACGAGAAGGGCGACACGCGATCCGACCACACCGGGTCGGTCAGGATGTTCTGCCCCGCCACCTGAATCAGCAGCGTCGCGTGCCCGACCATCGTCACGCGCATGTCCGCACCCGAGACGTGCGCCTCGGGCTTGGCCGACGGAAACGGGCTCGGGAAACTCGCCGGCCATTTCGACCGGCCCTCCCAGAACTGCCAGCGCATCAGGTCGAGGAATCCGCGCGGCTCCACGCCGCCCGGATTGAAGAACGCCGTGCCGTCGAAGTGGTCGCTGACCGGGCCCTGATAGTAGCGGTTTCCTGCCAAGGCCCTCGTCCCCATGAAGCCGCCGGCCGCGACGAGGCCGCCGAGACCGAGCCATTTCAACACTTTGCGTCGATTCATGTGCGCAGGCTACCTGCCCCCGCGCTGTCCGAAAAGCCGGTCGAGGCCACCGTTTCTTAACCGCCGGGCGCTAAGGCTGGCAGCGGTCCCCGGAACGGAGAGTATTGGGTGCGGTTTTCGGCGGCAATCACGGCTGAGCGCCTGCTTCCGCAGAGCGTTGCGGTTCGCGCGCGGCCGCTGCTCGACCGCGTCGACGCCGTCATCGGCGGCGTCTCCGGCCAGGGCCACGGTGAGGCCGGCCGCGTCTCGCTCATCGCCTTCGCCATCCGCATCGCCAACGCCGCGATCGCCTTCGTCAGCCAGGTGCTGCTCGCACGCTGGATGGGCTCGTTCGACTACGGCATCTTCGTGCTGGTGTGGACGACGATGATCATCGTCGGAAACATCGCCTGCTTTGGCTTCCACACCTCGATCATCCGCTTCATCCCGCAATATCGCGAAACGGGGCAGCTCGCCTATCTGAGAGGCGTGCTGTTCGGCAGCCGCGTCGGCGTGCTGATCGCGTCCTCCGTTTTGGCCGGCATCGGCGCTTTGGGCATCTGGCTCTTTTCGCCTTCCATCGAGAGCTACTATCTCGTGCCCTTCCTGCTGGGCCTCGTCTGCCTGCCGATGATCGCGCTCTCCGACATGCTGCAGGGCATCGCCCGCGCCAACGCCTGGGCCGTGTCGGCACTCGCTTCGGCCTATCTGATCCGTCCGGTCCTGATCCTCGTCTGCATGGTTGTCGCGCTGATGATGGGGTTCGCGCACGACGCCGTCACCGCGGTGTGGTGCGCCGTCGTCGCCACCTATCTCACGACGATCTGGCAGCTCGTCAGCGTCACCCACCGCGTCGACAGCCGTATCCCCAATGGCCCGCGTCGCTACGAAATGCGGCTGTGGATCGCGGTGTCCCTGCCGATCTTCCTTGTCGAGGCCTTCTTCTTCCTGCTCACCAATGCCGACGTGCTGATGGTCGGCGCATTCCTCGATCCGCACGACGTCGCCGTCTACTACGCCACCGTGAAGACGCTGGCGCTGGTCCACTTCGTCTACTTCTCCGTGAAGGCCGGCGTCGCCCAGCGCTACGCGCAGCTCGCCAGCGAGGGCGGCACGAAACTCGCCGAGTTCGCCCGCGTCACCTCGGCCTGGACGTTCTGGCCGTCGCTCGCGATGGGTCTCGTCGTGCTCGCGCTCGGCAAGCCCATGCTGCTCCTGTTCGGCCCCGGTTTCGACGCCGGCTACCCGCTGCTCTTCGTGCTGGTGCTGGGTGTCGTCGCGCGCGCCGCCGTCGGCCCGGCCGAGAGCCTGCTCACCATGACCGGCAACCAGAACATCTGCGCCGCGATCTACGCCGCCGCGCTCGCCATCAATGTCGGCCTCACCGTCTGGCTGATCCCGCTCTACGGCCTGTGGGGCGCCGCCTTCGGCACGCTCGGCGCCGTCGCCTTCGAGGCGATCCTGCTTACCATCGTCGTGTGGCGCCGGCTCGGCATCGCCATGGGCGTCTTCTTCCCCGCGCGCGCCGAGGTCCGCTGATGGCAGCCGTCCCGCTCCTTGAGGAAGTCGCCGCCGGTCCCGCCGGCTCCATCCTGTCCAGTCTTGCCAGCGTCGCCGGCGCGCCCGTCGACCCGCAGAGCAGCGAGGCCATGCAGGGCCGGGGGCCGCGCGCCGGCGTCACCCGTTCGCTTGCCATCTATCCGGCCTCCGCGGGCTTCGACCTGGTCGAGGAACTCGAGCATCTGTGCTCCCGCTCGGTCGAGCCCAATATCTTCTTCAACCCGCGCTTCCTCGCACCCGCGATGCCCCGGCTTGAGGACAAGGAAATCCGGCTCGCGGTCATCCGCGACGTCGAGGAGCACCGCAGCCGGCTGCGCCTGCTGGTGCCGTTCTCCATCGAAAAGCCGCCGGTGCCCTTCGGCGTACCGATCATGCGCACATGGTCGAACCCGTTCGGCCCGCTCGGCACGCCGCTGGTCGACCATGACGACCCGGAAGGCGTCATCGCCGACTTCTTCTCGCTGCTCGCGCGCCCGCGGCTCAAGCTGCCGCGCGTCTTCGCCTTCCCTGAGACTCGCCTCGACGGCCCCTTCGCCGCCATCCTCGGCCAGTTCGCCGCTTCCAACAATCTGACGGTCGCCACCACCGGCCGCGCCGAACGCCCCTACCTGCAAAGCAGCCTCGACGGCGACGAATACCTGCGCAAGTCGCTCAGCGCGCACCATCTCCGCGGCTTCGGGCGCCTGAAGCGCCGGCTGGGCGAACTCGGCACGGTCGAGCACGTCGTTGCCCGCAATCCCGCGGAGGTCCGGCTGGGCCTCGAATCCTTCCTGTCGCTCGAAGTCTCGGGCTGGAAAGGCCGCGAGGGCTCGGCCATGGCGATCGACCGCTACCGCGCCGCCTTCGCCCGCGAGGCGGTCGACCGGCTGTCGGCGCGCGACCTCGTGCGCGTGCACATGCTCAAGCTCGACGGTGTGCCGATCGCCTGCGTCATCGTCTTCATCGAGGGCGGCATCGCCTACACCTGGAAGACTGCATACGACGAGGCCTACGCCCAGTGGTCGCCCGGCACGCTGCTGATGCTGGAGGTCACCCGCAGCCACCTCGAAGACCCTAACATTCTCGGCACCGATTCCTGCGCGGTGCCGGATCACCCGGTGATGAGTCGCCTCTGGTCGGAACGCCGCCCGGTCGGCACGCTGGTCGTCGGCCTGACACCCGATTCCGACCGCCTCGCCCGCCAGGCCGCCTCGCAGCTCCACCTCTACCGCGAAACCCGCAACCTCGCCCGCATCTGGCGCGAGCGGCTGAAGAAGCTGATCGGGCGGTAGTTCGATCACCCCCCTCCACCGCCTTCGGCGGTCCCCCTCCCCCGTAGACGGGGGAGGAACCTCGGTCGTGGCCGGCCGCTACGCGGGATCTTCCCCCGTTTACGGGGGAAGGGGACCACGCGAAGCGTGGTGAAGGGGGTGTTGCGCCGTATCCCCTCTCAAACAAAGGTCGATTCCGTCGTTCCTTGACGCTATAGAGCCGCCGTAACGGTTGGCGCTGGGCGCCCAAGGGGTTTTGACCAATGGCGAATGTGGTGGTCGTCGGCTCGCAGTGGGGCGACGAGGGCAAGGGCAAGATCGTCGACTGGCTGTCGGAGCGCGCGGGCGTCGTCGTGCGGTTCCAGGGTGGCCACAATGCCGGCCACACGCTTGTCGTGGACGGCAAGACCTACAAGCTGTCGCTGCTGCCTTCGGGCGTCGTGCGGCCCGGCAAGCTGTCGATCATCGGCAACGGCGTGGTCTTCGATCCGCACGCTTTCGTCGCCGAACTGGCCCGAATCAGGGAACTCGGCGTCGAGATCGGCCCCGACCGCCTGAAAATAGCCGAAAACACCGCCCTTATCCTGTCCGTGCATCGCGAACTCGACGGATTCAGAGAGGACGCGGCGTCGAATTCGGGCACCAAGATCGGGACGACCCGACGGGGCATAGGGCCGGCCTATGAAGACAAGGTCGGGCGCAGGGCGATCCGGGTGATGGACCTGGCTGATTTGGAAACCTTGCCGGTTAAGGTCGACCGGCTGCTGGCGCATCACAACCCGCTGCGGCGTGGCCTTGGCCATGCCGAGGTGGCGCACGGGGCGATCATGGACGAGCTGACGGCGGTCGCCGACAAGGTGCTGCCCTACATGGACCGGGTCTGGAAGATCCTCGACGAGGCGCGCCGCGCCGGCGAGCGCATCCTGTTCGAGGGTGCGCAGGGCACCCTGCTCGACATCGACCACGGCACCTATCCGTTCGTCACCTCCTCCAACACCGTCTCGGGGCAGGCGGCGGCCGGCTCGGGCGTCGGCCCCGGCGCCATCGGCTACGTGCTGGGCATCACCAAGGCCTACACGACGCGCGTCGGCGAAGGGCCCTTCCCGACCGAGCAGCAGAACGAGGTCGGCGACTATCTCGGCACCCGCGGCCACGAATTCGGCACCGTCACCGGCCGCAAGCGCCGCTGTGGCTGGTTCGACGCCGTTCTCGTGCGCCAGGCCGTGGCGGTGAACGGCATCCACGGCATCGCATTGACGAAGCTCGACGTGCTCGATGGCATGGACGAGATCAAGGTCTGCACCGGCTACATGCTTGACGGGCAGATGATCGACTATCTGCCGGCCAGCCAGGGCGCGCAGGCCCGCGTCCAGCCTGTCTACGAGACGCTGGAAGGCTGGAAGGGCACCACCGCGGGCGCCCGCTCGTGGGGCGCGTTGCCGGCTCAGGCGGTCAAATATGTGCGCTACATCGAGGAACTGATCGGCGCGCCGGTCGCGCTGCTCTCCACCAGTCCCGAGCGCGAGGACACGATACTTGTGACCGATCCCTTTCAGGACTAGCGTCCCGCCCCGTTGGAGTTGGCGTGACGCCGGAGGTCGCTGAGGAAGACAGGTGAAAACGGAATGGCAGATTTCGTCGCCGTACTGAAGAAGACCATCGACGGCCTTGCCGACAACACGCCGGAACTGCGCCAGCGCGTCTATGCCAAGGCGCGCGAGACGGTGGCCAACAAGCTGGCGGCCATCACGCCACCGCCGCCGCAGGTCGCGGTCGACCGCCAGCACAAGGCGCTGGAAGAGGCCATCGCCGCCGTCGAGGCGGGCTACATGGCCGCCGCAGCGCCGAAGAAGGCCGACGACTTCGACAGCATCCTTGACGAGCTCTCCGCCGGGCCCGCTCCGGCTCCGGTCTCCGCTCCGCCCGTCGCCCCCGTCCAGGTCACGCCGTCGCGACCTGCCAGCATGCCGGCGCGACCCGCACAGATCCCGGCTTCGCGTCCCGCACCCATCCCGGCTCCGCGTCCCGCGCCGCTCACCCCGCCCTCTACCGTCAGGCCGGCTTCGCCCGCGGCTGCCGCATCGACGGTTTCGATGCCCGTCGCGGCGGATACGGTCGCCGAGCCGCGTCAGGAAGCAAGGTCCGAGGTCCCCGCACCAGCCTTGCGGACCGGTCGCCTGCAGACGCCGCCCGAGCTTGAAGCCGATGGCGCCGACAGCGGGCTTTCGGCGATCGAAACCGCGCCCAAGCCGCTTCCGACGTTGCCGCGCGCCGATTTCCCGGCACGCGAATCCGCAACGCCAGCGTCGGCCGTCGCGCCCGCGCCACGCCGTCGTATCGGCGGCGGCCTGATCGCCGCTCTGGTGGCGCTGGTCGTCGTCGCAGGCGGCGGCTACGGCATATGGCTCAACCGCGACGCCTTCGCCGACCTGTTCGGTTTCGGCGGCAATGTCGTCGCCGGCGATCCCGCCGCGGCCCCCGCCGAAGCGAAGCCGGACGAGATCGCCGAGGCGATCGCCGCGCAGGAGGCGGCGGGAGGCGAAGGGGAGGATGCCGAGGAGGCGCCCGTCGAGGTCGCCGCCGCCCAGCCCGAGCAACCGGCCGCGCCGGCCGAGGCGGCACGTTCGCTTCCAGAGGTGCCGAAATTTACCCAGCGCCTGCATTCAGACGGGACCGAGACGGATCCGGGTCCGGCGGGCGGCCAGCCGCGAGTCGGCGAAGGCACGACGCTCGCCGCCGCAACGGTGGCCGGCGAGGCTCCGGCCGGAAACGCCGGCTCCGCGCAGCCCGCGGCAGCCGACGCCGCGTTGCCTGTCGGACAGCGCGCCATCTTCTACGAGGAACGCACCACTCTCGCCGACGGCTCGGCCGACCAGGGCGCCATCGTCTGGTCGCTGGTGCAGGAATCGCCCGGCGGCGACCGGCCGCCCGAGCCGGCGATCCGCGCCGAGGTCACGGTGCCGTCGCGCGACCTCTCCATTCGCATGACCATCCGCCGCAACGCCGATGCGTCGCTGCCGGCGAGCCACATCGTCGAGATGATTTTCATCACCTCCGGCACCTTCGAGGGCGGCGGCGTGGAAAGCGTCCTGCGCATCGCCTTCAAGAACTCCGAGGCCGCACCCGGCGCACCGCTGATCGGCATTCCTGCCAAGATCGCCGACGGCTACTTCCTCGTCGCGCTGTCCGACAACGCCGCCGAGAGCAACCAGAACATCCAGCTCATGCAGCGCGAATCCTGGATCGACATCCCCATCGTCTACCGCTCCGGCCGTCGCGCCCTGGTGACGATGGAAAAGGGCATCCCGGGCAACAAGGTGTTCGAAGACGCCATCCGCGCCTGGCGCACCGCCTCGGCCGGCTGAGCGCGCAGCTGCGGAAACGAAAAAGGCCGCCCCGGGGGGCGGCCTTCTTCTTGTCGGCCATCGCAGCAATCCCGCTTATTCCCAGGCGCGGAAGCCGCCGAGGAACATGCTGCCGACATTGTTGTCGCCGCTGATCACGCCCGCCGCTTCTTCACCGTTTGGCCCGTAGAACCGACCGGCATATTTTCCGTTCTCGAATTTGGTGAAGCCGACGGAGTTGATGAACGCGGCGTCCGCGGTCACCTTGCCTTCGTAGCCGTTGCCGCTGATCGGGGCGCTTTCCAGCGTCAACGTTCCGGCCATGTCGCGGAACGGCCCCCAGCCCTTGCCGTCGTTCACGCTGTCGCGGATCTGCATGTTGCTGATCGTGCCGCTGATCGTCGGGTTCGCGCCGAACTGCACGTCCAGTACCGTGCTGTCCATGCCCTTGCTGACGAGCTGGCGCCAGTCGCCCTGCATCGGCCCGGCGATCGTGTGCCCGCCCATGCTGCCGCGATAGGTGGCGCTTGCCTTGTTGACCAGCACCTCCGGCTTGGTCTCGGCACCGACGACGGCGAACCCGGAATGGGTGCTGTTGACGTTTTCCTCGAAGGAATAACTCCACAGTTGCGAGAAGCTGTGCTTGTCCGCCGCGCTTTCCCAGCTGTGCGCCTGGTGGGCGCCGCCGCCGTCGGACCGGTAGTAGCCGTTCCCCTGCTTGTCTGCGGCGGCATAGCTGAAGTTCGTGCCATCCATCGTGATGTCGACGCCGCCCTTGTTGTTCTTGACGATCGCGAAGCTCGATCCGCGGTCCACCCTGCCCGGCACTCCGTAGACCCCGCGCGCGTAACCGCCTACCGCCATAGGCGGATCGGCCTGCAGTTTGTTGCCCGCGTCGAGAGCTCCCGCCGCGGATATGTTGCCCGTCGTGACCACACGGCCCGGTCCGGCGCCCGGCTCCAGGCCGGTCGGCGCCGCAGCCGTGCACGCACTCAGACCCCCCGCGGCGAGCACTGCCGCGAGTCCATAAGACCCACCTATGCGCATGTTATTGTTGCCCTTCCCTGCCTTCCGCCGGATAACCTGACCGACGGAAGCGCACTGGCAAGCAGAGTTCATACAACTTGTGCCTCTATCCGGCTTATTAGAAGTCGGCGAAATACCGGCACACCGGCATGACGCTGCGTCATCCTTGGCTGTCCGGAGAATCATTCCGAAAGAGGATTCGTTTGCCCGCAGGAATCGGCGTTGGTCTGGAAAGAGCGCCGATCTTCCAGCCAGCCGAGCATGGCGTTCTACGCCTCCGACGAAAAAGGCCGCCCTTGGGCGGCCTCGTTCCGTTCCGATTGCTCGACGATCAGGCGTCGTACGCCCTACGCGTCGATCGTGCGCAGCGCGCTCGCCTGCTTCTGCGCGGCCGCCATCACCGCCTGCTGCACCTTCTCGAAGGCGCGCACCTCGATCTGGCGCACGCGCTCGCGGCTGATGTCGAACTCGGCAGACAGCTCTTCCAGCGTCACCGGCTCCTCGGAGAGCCTGCGCGCCTCGAAGATGCGCTTCTCGCGCTCGTTGAGCACGTTCAGCGCGCCGGCAAGCATGCGCCGGCGATTGTCGAGTTCGTCCTGTTCGACCAGGATTTCCTCGGCGCTGTCATGGTCGTCGACCAGCCAGTCTTGCCACTCGCCGCTCTCGCCCTCGGTCGCGCGGATCGGCGCGTTGAGCGAGGCGTCGCCCGACAGGCGCCGGTTCATCGACACGACCTCGGCCTCGCTGACGTTCAGCTTGGTGGCGATCTCGGTCACCTGATGCGGCTTCAGGTCGCCCTCGTCGAGCGCCTGGATCTTGCCCTTGAGCTTGCGCAGGTTGAAGAACAGCCGCTTCTGGTTGGCGGTCGTGCCCATCTTCACGAGGCTCCACGAGCGCAGGATGTATTCCTGGATCGAGGCCTTGATCCACCACATGGCGTAGGTCGCCAGCCGGAACCCACGCTCCGGCTCGAATTTCTTCACCGCCTGCATGAGGCCGACATTGCCTTCCGAGATCACCTCGCCGATCGGCAGGCCGTAGCCGCGATAGCCCATGGCGATCTTGGCCACGAGCCGCAGATGGCTGGTCACCAGCTTGTGCGCGGCCTTCGCGTCCTGATGCTCCGCATACCGCTTGGCGAGCATGTACTCTTCCTGCGGCTGCAGCATCGGAAAGCGGCGGATTTCCTCCAGGTAGCGGGAGAGCCCGCCTTCGCCTGAAACGATACTGGGTAACTGGGCCATTGATGCACCCCCGTCTTATTATGGATCCCCTTCAGAGGCGGATCCTGACTGTACGCGGCCGCCAAGGCGCACCGCGCCCTATGCCCATATAGGTATAGGTTTGCTGAATGTAAGGGCTGACATGGCGCAATTGTGTCGGGCCTGGCGCACTCTGGCCGCTGCCGGCTGTCTGTCTCAGTCGGCCGACGCGACGATGGGCGCGCGCACCGTCGAAACGGACGATATCACCTGCCGCAGCGCCTGCTTGTTACGAAGCGCCTGCCGGCCGGCTTCGATCGTCAGGCTGACCTCGTCCTCTTTGAGGACAAGCCGTGTAGGAATTTCGTTCAGCCTTGGTTGAATGTGCGGATCGGCATCAAGGAACGACACATGTTCGACCACGATGCGAAGATCTCGGCAGTTCCAGCCTGCCAGCGAGCGCCGCAGTCGCAGTACTTCGGCCCGGCTCAGGCTGCAGCGGAATGCGACCACATTATCGCGCCAGGCTTTGACCGCGAGATTGAGCACGTCGTAGCTCGACCGCATCGACGACGCGATGCCGGCGCGGACCACCGCCTCCGCGAGGTCCGGAAGCCTCGGTCCATGGGACGAATCGCCCCATTTCAACGCCGGATGGGTGTCCGCATCGGCGGCAATGTAGATCATCGTCTTGAGGTTCACCGCCTCCGCGGCAGATAGCGGACCGTGAAGATTTCGCGCGGCGTACTTGCTGAGCACGAATCCCATGGCTGCGGTGTTGTCTGTCAGGCCGCCGTCGACCAGCCTTACGAATTTTGGCTCACGCTTTCGGGCGTAGGCGTCAAGCATGCGTGAATAGGCGCGCAGTCGCAGCGGCGCCTCCGGGTCGGAAAGCGAGCGGCCGACCCATTCGGGTTGCTGGTACGCGCATCCAGGCCCGTCGAGCGAAATCTTCACCGGATAGAAGACGCCCGGCACGGCGGCGGATGCCGCGACCGCATCGGCAAGCCTAACACTGTCGAGGTCGCTGCACAGCGCGGCAAACGTATCGTAGTTGAAGAGGAAGTGAGTGCCGTGGAACAGGTCCGTGGCCGTTATCCATGTGCGTGGCGCATCCGGCCGCCTCAGATTGGCATAGGTTGCGCCATCGAAGAGGTTGTCGTTCAGCCATCGCGGAAAGTTCGTTTCGTCGTTGATGCCGCCCTTGACGAGTCGTACCAGGTTTGACGGCGAAACCGCGGTGCGCAGGCTCGCCTCGGCGTCCTGCATCAGGAAACGCTCGTGCAGATCGTGATAGGCGCCGCTGCCCTTGTAGGCAAAATATGCGGCCGCGATGGCGCCGCCCGAACTTCCCGAAACGACCCGCACCTCGTCCAGAAGTGTGCGCCGCGATCCGCCGCGAAGGGAATGGCTTTCCAGTTCTTTGAGCACGCCATAGGCAAAAGCTGTGGCACGCGTGCCGCCGCCGGAGAAGGCCAGCCCGACCATGACCGAGCCGTCACCGTCCGCAGGCGGCAGATAATCCGGCGTCGCCGGTCCTGCGACCGGAATCAGCCGATTGATCGGGCCGCTCTTGACCACCGCGCAACCGCCGACGGCCAGCGCCAAAGCGAGCACTGAAGCCAGCCTAGCCCAAGTTCGACGCATATTGTCCCCGGATCGACGCACGAACACTCTACGATGCAACCGCCCGCCTCCGCCAGAGGTGCTTTCGCGTAGCCTCGGCCGGGCGCGGCAATCTTTTCCCACCGGCCCCGCTGGTCGGCAGCCACCCGCCTCCCTGCCCGCTATCCCCGCCCGTTGTCCCGCAGATTTCGCCGTTCTATCCCCGCCCTCTCGACCCTCCGCTATCCTCGTCGCCAGTTGCCCTCGCGGGAAACGGGAGGCCACCGACCTCCCGTGGGGGCGCCGGTGCCGGTCGGGGTGAGACGCGTCCGACCCAGTCCGCGAAAGGCCCCTGAATGGGCTTTTCGAGCGGCGAACGCCCGTAGCGAGAGCGAAGGGCGGGGTCAGGCGCTACGGTAGCTCACCTGGGCGATGAGCCCCCACGATCGGGTCCCATGGCAGCAGAAGCCGCGACGACGCGGTGGACAGTTGCGGGACAAGAGAGCCGGACGGGCGACCGCGAGGTCGCACGAAAACATAATTGATGAGCGAGCTTTCGGTCGCCCGTCTTCCCACCCACGGTGGGCGTTCTTTGAAATAGCCAGACCGGCAACGGGGCGTGGCAGCGGCGGAGCCTACCCGAGTGCCCGAAAGCCCTCCACCAGCCCGGACATGTCAGCCGGCAGCTCCGTCTCGAAGCGCATGAACTCCCCCGTCACGGGATGGTCGAACGCCAGCAGCCGAGCATGCAGCGCCTGCCGCGGAAACGCCTTCACAAGCCCGCCGAGCGGCTCCGGCAGCCGGTTGGCTTTTGTCCGGAAGCCCGCGCCATAATCGGCGTCACCGACCAGCGGGTGGCCTATATGCGCCATGTGCACGCGGATCTGGTGGGTTCGCCCGGTCTCCAGCCGACAGTCGAGCAGCGCCGCGATGGCCTCGCCCTTCTGGACAGCGGCGCCCGCGCCGAATCGGTCCAGCACCGACCAGTGCGTCACCGCGCGGCGCGCGTCGGGACGGCCGGCCGGCACCACGGCGCGCAGCGTGCGGTCGGTGCCCGCCCGCCCGAGCGGCGCGTCGACGCTGCCCGCCTGCCGGTGCGGGGCGCCCCAGACCAGCGCGGAATAGGCGCGCTCCAGGCTGCCCGAGCGGCCGTGGTCGGCGAAGGCGTCTGCCAGCGCCCGGTGTGCCCGGTCGGTCTTGGCCACCACCATGACACCCGACGTATCCTTGTCGAGCCGGTGCACGATGCCCGGCCGCCGCACCCCGCCGATGCCCGACAGCGACGCGCCGCAATGGTGTATCAGGGCATTGACCAGCGTGCCGGTCGGGTTGCCGGCGCCCGGATGCACCACCAGGCCGGCCGGCTTGTCGATGACGATCAGCTCGTCGTCTTCGTAGAGCACGCTCAGCGGGATGGCCTCGCCGCGCGGCGTCGCCTCCTCCGCCTCTGGCAGCTCGACGCAGGCAACCGCTCCGGCGGCAACCTTCCGGCCGGGATCGGTGGCCGCCTTGCCGTCGAGGCTGACATGCCCGTCGCGGATCAACGCCTGCACGCGGCTGCGCGACAGCTCGGGGCCGAGTTCGGCCGCCAGCCACTGGTCGAGCCGGCGGCCTGCGGCGTCGGCTCCCGCCACCAGCACTTTCGCTTCGCCGTCGTCTTCGCTATCAGGGCCGCTCATCGAAAGGGCTCGCACATGGCCGGCATTCGCGACGACGAAGAGGAAAAGCCGCTCGACCCCGCGGCGGAACAGCTGCGCCAGCGGCTCGTCCGCTTCATGGTCATCAACCTCGTCGTCGTGTTCGGGCTGGTGTTTATCGTTGTAGGCGCGCTTGTCTACCGCAACATGAACGACACGCCGGCGCCACCGCCGGTCTCAGGCGTGCGCCCGCCGGAAGGCGAAGGTGTGCTGACGGGCGTGATCGCATTGCCCGCCGGCGCCCGCGTCGTCTCGCAGTCGCTGTCGGGGGAGCGCCTGTCGGTCGAGGCCGAGCTTGCGGACGGCAAGCGGGCGATCTTCCTTTACGACACCCGGCTGGCGCGCATCATCGCCCGCTACGACATCGCGATAGCGCCGTGACTGGATCTGCGGACCGCCGTCTCGGCCTCGTCGCGCTGGTCGTCGCAGACTATGACGAGGCCCTTGCCTGGTATTGCGACGTGGCCGGCTTCACCGCGATTGAGGATACCGCCCTGCCCGGCGGCAAGCGCTGGGTCGTCGTTGCGCCATCGGCCGATGCGGGCGCGCGGCTCCTGCTGGCAAAGGCCGACGGTGCGGCTCAGGCGGCGCGCGTCGGCGACCAGACCGGCGGCCGCGTCGGCTTCTTCCTCAACACCGACGATTTTCCGCGCGATCACGCGGCCATGCTGGCCCGCGGCGTGCGCTTTCTCGAGCAGCCGCGTCACGAAGCCTATGGCAGCGTCGCCGTGTTCGAGGATCTCTACGGCAACAAATGGGACCTGATCGGCCCGCCCCGCGCCTGAATGCGCCTGCCGGTCGCATCGTCGCGCGAACGGTTGCAAAGCGCCGCGATCTTCCATATATCGGCGGTCACTGGTCTGCGCCCATCGTCTAGCGGTCAGGACGGCGCCCTCTCACGGCGCAAACAGGGGTTCGATTCCCCTTGGGCGTACCAAGTCATCTTTCATGTCTGATACTTTTGTCTTGTACGTCGCCTGCGCCACGCGACAACGCGTTGCCTTGGGCCATAGCGGATTTTTGCTTTCCGGCGTCATCGAAGCGGACGCCCGTCGAAGAGACCGCGAAGTATAGGCGCGAATAACCCGATTCCAGTTTCCTTCGCCTTTCGGCGACAATGCAACCATTGCGCGCATTGCGGTCTGTCTCAACTGTCTTCCGGGCGCACGTTGCAGCTTGTTAAGCTTAGCCCTTCGTTAATGCATGGAGCGCATCATCAACGGAGAAAATCTCCGGAGGAACCGTCATGGGGAGGCGGCGCGGAGAGAAGTTTCCGGAAAGCGGGGGCGTTCGACATCATGCAGGACGACTACGGCGCGTTGTTCAGCGCCCGCGAGCTCGGCCAGCTCGTGGAAACTGGCACCGACTGGGTCTGGCAGACGGATTCGCGTCACTGCTTCACCTACTTTTCGCCCGGCGTCGCCGCAGCCACCGGGCTGCGCGCGCAGCGTGCGCTCGGCAAGTGCTGGTTCGATTTCTTCGCCAACAACGCCCGCGACAGCGGAGCTTTCGAGCGCCATCGCGCCGACCTTGCCGCCCACCGGCCGTTCCGCGAATTCGTCTATGAAGTCGCCAAGGCGACCGACAATTGCCGCTACATCTCCGTTTCGGGCTTCCCGCGTTTCGATGAGGACGGCCGTTTCGCCGGCTACACCGGCAGCGGCCGCAACGTCACCCAGACGATGGAGGCGCTGGACGAACTGCGCGAGGCCCGCCGCGCGCTGTCGCTGAAGCAGAGCCGCGAGCGACTTGTCCACGACGCCGAGGCCGGCCGCAGCCATGCCGAGCGCATGATGGCAGCGCTGAACGCCATGCACGACGCGTTCTGCTACTACGACACCGACGACCGGCTGGTCCTCTACAACGACGCCATGGTCGATATGTATGCCGGGCTGGAGGATGTGATCCGCCCCGGCTGCACCTTCGCCACGCTGATCGAGGCAGGTCTTGAGCGCGGCATCTTCGTCACCGGCGACGTTTCCCGGGAGGACTGGCGCGACCATGTGCTGGGCAAGCGTCGCGATGGCGGCCACTGGGAACAGGTGATCGCCTTCGCCGACGGCCGCTACGCCATGCACCGCGAGATCCGCGACGACGAAGGCGGCACCATCGGCATCTGCACCGACGTGACCGAGATGAAGCTCGGCGAGGCAGCCCTGGCGCGGGCCAAGGCGGTGAGCGACGACGCCTATTCCGATCTGGTGCGCACGATCGACTCCATGCGCATGGGCGTCGTCCTGCTCGACGCCTCGATGAGCGCCGAGATCATCAGCCGCGCCTTCTTCGACATCTGGAAGCTGCAGCCGGGACAGGTGGCCGTCGGCAGCCACTTCCGCGCGCTGATGGACGTCAACCGTTCGAACGGCATTTACGACGTGCCCGACGACAAGTGGGAAGGCTACGTCGCCGCGCGTCTCTCCGAAATTGCGGCCGGAGATGTCGCTCCGCGCGAATTCCGCCGCGCCGATGGCTGCGTGATGATCTACTCGGTCACCGCGCTGTCGGGCGGCAAGCGGCTGGTGACCTATTACGACATAACCGACCAGAAGCGCCGCGAGACCGAACTTGCGGCGGCGCTTGAGAAGACGCGGCTCGCCGAGGCTGTCATCAACAGCGTTCCCGACCCCATCTTCGTGAAAGACGAAAACCTGGACTTCGTACTGGTCAACCAGGGTTTCGCGAACTTCTTCGACAGGAAGCCTTCGGAGATGATGGGCCGCAAGGGCGGCGACTTCGTCACGCCGAAGGAAGCGGTCGAGTTCGAGGCCAGCGAACGCGCGGTGCTGGAAACGGGCGTCCCCTACGAAGTCGAGGAGGACTTCGAGTTCCACGACGCGCCGATGGCGCGCATCGTGCGCAAGAACCGGGTGACGCTGCCGGGGGGCAAGTCATTCGTGGCCTGCACCATCTTCGACGTGACGGAGATGAAGCGCCGCGCACAGGAGGCGAGCGAAGCCCGGGCGCAGCTCGAGACCGTGCTGGAGTCGCTGCCGGCCGGCGTCATCATCTACGATCGAGACAACCGCTTCGTCTATGCCAACCGCAAGACGATGCAGAACATGACCGCCCTGGCCGATGCCATGCAGCCGGGCAGGACGCTGCGCGAGGCGCTGGAGGCCGGCCATGCCGCAGGCTACTTCCGGACCAGCGACGACGACCGGGTCGACGGCCTCTACGACACCGACCGCGAGGCCTGGATAGACGCCTTCATCCGCAAGTACGACGCGCCGCACGCCGTTTACGAGCGCCAGAATGCGGACGGCAGCTGGATGCAGGTCTTCGACACGCGCACGCCGGAGGGTTTCTTCGTCGGCGTCCGCGTCGACATCACCGAGATCAAGCAGCGCGAGGCCGCGCTGCAGGAGACACAGCGCCAGAACGAGGTCTTCCAGAACCTCATCGACAACGTACCGGTCGCCATCTACGCGAAGCGCCCCGACCTACGCCTGATGTATGTGAACAAGGGCTGGACCGACCTGACCGGTCACTCGAAGGAGTTCGCCATCGGCAAGACCGACGTCGAGATATTCGGCGGCGACGGCGAAGCCTATCGCGACGGCGACCTTGCCGTGCTGCAGAGCCGCGACATGGTCGAAGTCGAGGAGATCGGCACGAACCCGGACGGTTCGCAGCGCCACCAGATCGCCCGCAAGAGCGCGATGATGGCCAATGACGGAACGCTCTATCTGATCGGCTCGACCACCGACGTGACCGAACTGAAGCGCCGCGAAGCGGAGCTCGAGGAAGCCCGCAGGAAAGCGATACTTGCCGACCGCGCCAAGTCGGAATTCCTCGCCAACATGAGCCACGAGATCCGCACGCCGATGAACGGCGTGCTCGGCATGGCCGAGTTGATGGCCCGGACCGAACTCGACGGCAAGCAGCGCACTTTCGTCGATATCATCGTCAAGTCCGGCAACGCACTGCTCACCATCATCAACGACATCCTGGACTTCTCCAAGATCGACGCCGGCCAGCTCGTGCTCGATCCGGCGCCGTTCAACCTCGCCGAGGCGATAGAGGACGTGGCGACGCTGGTTTCCACCCGCGCCAAGGAGAAGGATCTGGAGCTGATCGTGCGGTTGCAGCCCGGCCTGCACCACACCTTCATCGGCGATGTCGGCCGCATCCGCCAGATCATCACCAACCTGATGGGCAATGCGGTCAAGTTCACCGACAAGGGCCATGTCCTGGTGGAGGTCACGGGCGAGGATACTGCCGAAGGCGGCAGCTCGCGACTCAAGGTCGCCGTCACCGACACGGGCATCGGCATTCCGGCCGACAAGCTCCAGCTGGTCTTCGAGAAATTCAGCCAGGTCGACGCCTCGTCGACCCGCCGTCACGAAGGGACGGGCCTCGGTCTCGCGATCACGTCGCGCCTTGTCGAGCTGATGCAGGGCAATCTCGGCGTCGACAGCGTGGAGGGCGAGGGCTCGACATTCTGGTTCGCGCTCGAACTGCCACGCTCGGGGCCGTCAAATGCGGAAAGGATCACGCCCATGGATGTGACCGGCGCACGCGTACTCGTCGTGGACGACAATGCGGTCAACCGCGCCATCCTGTCGGAGCAGATGGCGTCCTGGGGTTTCGACGCCTGCGCGGCGGAGGACGGTCGCACCGGCATCGAGGTGCTCAGGGCGGCCGCGATGCACAAGATAGCGGTCGACTGCGTGGTGCTCGATTTCCAGATGCCCGGCATGACCGGCGTCGAGATGGCCCGCATCGTGCGTTCGACGCCGTCGATCGCCGACGTGCCGATCGTCATGCTGACTTCAGTGGACCAGTCGCTGGTCAATTCGCAGCACCGCGATCTGGCGCTCGACGCCCAGCTCATCAAGCCGGTGAGATCCTCGCTGCTTCTGGAGACGCTGGTCACCGCGATCCAGCGGCACCGCATGCGCGTCGCCCCGCCCTCGCCGGTCCTGCCGGCAGCCGCCCCCCAACGCAGCGCCGAGACGAGCGCCGTCGTGCCCGCAACTGCTGTCCCCGCGCCCACACCGACGCAGAGCGCGCCCAAGGTCAGCTCCGGCAGGCGACTCGACCTGCTGGTGGCGGAGGACAACGAGGTGAACCAACTGGTGTTCACCCAGATTCTCGCCGACACCGGCCTGACCTTCCAGGTTGTCGGCAATGGCAGGCTCGCCGTCGCCGCCTGGCGCGAGATGCAGCCGGGCATGATCCTGATGGACGTCTCCATGCCGGAAATGAACGGACTGGAAGCGACCGGAGCCATCCGCGCCGAGGAAGCCGCAACCGGGGCGCGCACGCCGATCGTCGGCGTCACGGCGCACGCACTCAAGGGCGACCGCGAGCGCTGCATCGAAGCCGGGATGGACGACTATCTGTCGAAGCCGATCAGCCCCAAGGCCCTGCTCGACAAGATTTCCGCATGGATGGGCGAGAGCGGCGCCATGCAGCGCGCCGGATAGGCCAGCCCCGGAGTCGGCCAAGCGTGGGTCAGCCGATCCATGCATTTGGGTGGATTTACACAGTGACCGGCCGCCTGTAGGCGGGACCGGTCACTGTATACAAGGCGCCCGCCCTCCATGTATCGCAACGCCTATCTGCTGCTCGTCCTGACCACGCTGTTCTGGGGCGGCAACACCATCGCCGGCAAGCTCGCGGTCGGCCACATCTCCCCCATGATGCTCACTGGCCTGCGCTGGGTCTTCGCCGTCGGCATCCTGCTGGCGATCGGGCACCGGCAGTTGCGCCGCGACTGGCCGGTGGTGCGCGCCAACCTGCCGCTGATGATCGCGCTCGGCGCCGTCGGCTTCACCTTCTTCAACGCCGCGATGTATTCCGGTCTGCTCTACACCTCTGCGGTGAACTCCTCGATCGAGCAGGCCGGCATTCCGCTGGTGACGATGGCGGCGAACTTCCTGCTCTTCCGCATGAAGGTATCGTGGGCGCAGATCGCCGGATTCCTGCTGACGCTGGTCGGCATCGCCCTGACCGCCGCGCATGGCGACCTGTCGCGGCTGGCCGAGCTCGACGTCAACATCGGCGACTTCCTGACGCTGCTGGCCGTGCTCATCTACGGCGGCTACACCGTGTTTCTGCGCTACAAGCCCGACATCCACTGGCAGAGCACGATGATCGTCTTCGCGGCCTCGGCGCTGGTGGCCTCGATCCCGTTCATGCTGTGGGAGAGCGCCGCCGGTCGCGCCATCCTGCCGGATACCCGCGGCCTGGCCATCGGCCTCTACACGGTGATCTTCCCGTCGATCCTGGCGCAGATATTCTACATGCGCGGCGTCGAGTTGATCGGCCCCAACCGCGCCAGCCTGTTCATCAACCTGATCCCGGTGTTCGGCGCGGTGCTGTCGGTGGTGCTGCTTGGAGAGCAGGTCTTCGCCTACCATGCACTGGCGTTCTCGCTGGTGCTGGCCGGCATCGTGCTCGCCGAGTGGGGCGGCCGCAGGATGGCGGCCGCCGGAAGGTAGCGCCGCTACACCGCCACGTCGAAATGCAGCGGCTTGGCTGAGTCGATCGACTTGTGCGCGCGCACTTCGGCCAGCACGCTCTCGGGGAACGGCGCGTCGAGATAGAGCAGCGCGATGGCGTCGCCGCCGGGTCGGTTGCGGCCGAGCTGGAAGTTGGCGATGTTGACGTTGTTCTTGCCGCACACCGTGCCAAGCAGGCCGATGATGCCCGGCGCGTCGGCGTTGGTGGTGTAGAGCATGTGCTCGCCCACCTCGGCGTCGAGGTTGATGCCCTTGATCTGGATGAAGCGCGGCTTGCCGTCGCTGAAGCAGGTTCCGGCGATCGAGCGGGTGCGGTCGGCGGTGGTGACGGTCAGCTTGATGTAGCCGTCGAACACGCCCGACTTGTCGCGCTTCACCTCCGAGACGATGATGCCCCGCTCCTTCACCATGACCGGCGCCGAAACCATGTTGACGTCGGCCACCTGCGGGCGGATGAGGCCGGCGAGCGCAGCGGAGATCAGCGCGCGCGTGTTCATCTGCGCGGTGGCGCCGTCGAACAGGATTTCAACGGACTTGATTGGCTCGTCGGTCACCTGACCGACGAAGGCGCCCAGCACCTCGGCCAGCTTGACGAAGGGCTTCAGCCGCGGCGCTTCCTCGGCGCTGATCGAAGGCATGTTGATGGCATTGGTGACGGCCCCCTTGATGAGGTAGTCCGACATCTGCTCGGCCACTTGCAGCGCAACATTCTCCTGCGCCTCGCTGGTCGACGCGCCGAGATGCGGCGTCGCCACGACGTTGTCCATGCCGAAGAAGGGGCTTTCCGTCGCCGGCTCGACCTCGAACACGTCGATGGCCGCGCCCGCCACCTTGCCGCTCTTCAGCGCCGCGACCAGATCGGCCTCGACGATCAGCCCGCCGCGCGCGCAGTTGATGATGCGCACGCCGTCTTTCATCTTCGCAATCGCCGCCGCGTTGATGATGTTCTTCGTCTTCTCGGTCATCGGCGTGTGCAGGGTTATGAAGTCGGCGCGGGCGAACAACTCGTCCAGCTCGACCTTCTCCACCCCGAGTTCCTGCGCGCGGCTCTCCGACAGGAACGGGTCGAAGGCGACGACATGCATCTTCAGGCCGACGCCGCGCATGGCGACGATCGAACCGATATTGCCGCAGCCGACGACGCCGAGCGTCTTGCCGGTGATCTCGACGCCCATGAAGCGGTTCTTCTCCCACTTGCCGGCGTGCGTGGAAGCATTGGCCGCCGGCAGCTCACGGGCCAGCGCGAACATCATCGCGATGGCGTGCTCGGCGGTCGTGATCGAGTTGCCGAACGGCGTGTTCATCACGATGATGCCGCGCCGCGAGGCGGCCGGGATATCGACATTGTCGACGCCGATGCCGGCGCGGCCGACCACCTTCAGCTTCGTCGCGGCGGCGATCAGCTTCTCGGTCACTTTGGTCGCCGAGCGGATCGCCAGCCCGTCATACTGGTCGATGATCGCGAGCAGCTTCTCCTTGTCCTTGCCGACGTCCGGCAGGTAGTCGACCTCGACGCCGCGATCCTTGAAGATCTGCACGGCGGTTTCGGAAAGCTTGTCGGAAACGAGAACGCGGGGCGCCATCAGCGGCCTCCTGAGACTGGATATTGAGGGGAAGCGGCCGCGCAAGCGCGGCCGAAGGGATCAGGCCGCTGCCTTGAGCGCGGCTTTCTGCTGGGCGAATGCCCAGTCGAGCCACGGCGTCAGCTTCTCGAGATCGGAAGCCTCGACGGTTGCGCCGCACCATATCCGCAAACCGGGAGGCGCGTCGCGATAGTGGCCGATGTCATAAGCGACGCCGGCCTTTTCCAGCGCGGAGACCATGCCCTTGGCGAAATCCGCCTGGGCATCCGCCGACAGCGCCGTCACCGCCGGGTCGACGATCGACAGGCAGACGGACGTGTTGGAACGCGTCGCCGGCTCCACCGCCAGATGCCCAAGCCAACCGCTTGCCTTGACGAAACGGTCGATGACAGCTGCGTTGGCGTCCGCCCGCGCGACCAGCGCATCCAGCCCGCCGATCGACTTCGCCCATTTGAGCGCGTCGAGATAGTCCTCGACGCACAGCATGGAAGGCGTGTTGATCGTCTCGCCCTTGAAGATGCCTTCGATCAGCTTGCCGCCGGAGGTGAGGCGGAAGATCTTCGGCAGCGGCCATGCCGGCTTGTAGCTCTCCAGCCGCGCCACCGCGCGAGGCGAGAGGATCAGCATGCCGTGGCCGCCCTCGCCGCCCAGCACCTTCTGCCACGAGAAGGTGACGACATCGAGCTTCTGCCAGTCGAGCCGCTGCGCGAAGGCGGCGCTGGTGGCGTCGCAGATGGTCAGCCCCTTGCGGTCGGCGGGAATGAAATCCGCATTGGCGACGCGCACGCCCGAGGTCGTACCGTTCCAGGTGAATACCACGTCGCGGTCGAAATCGATCTTGGAGAGGTCGGGCAGCTTGCCGTAATCGGCCTTGACGGTGCGCGTGTCGGCGAGCTTGAGCTGCTTCACGACGTCGGTGACCCAGCCATCGCCGAAGCTCTCCCACGCGACCATGTCGACACCGCGCTCGCCGAGCAGCGACCACAGCGCCATCTCGACGGCGCCGGTGTCGGAAGCCGGCACGATGCCGATGCGGTAGTCGGCGGGAACCTGCAGGACCTCGCGGGTCAGGTCGATGGCTTCCGCCAGTCGCGACTTGCCGATCTTGGCGCGATGCGAGCGCCCGAGCGGCGCAGCTTTCAGCGCTTCGAGCGACCAGCCGGGGCGCTTCGCACAAGGTCCAGAGGAGAAATTGGGGTTTGCCGGACGCAATTCCGGCGCGGTGACGCCTGCGGTCATGGTCTATCCTTCCAGATAGAAAAGCTCTCCGTTGGGGGAGAGTGGCCCGCCGCGGCAAATACTCCTGCTTACCGGAATTCGCAAGCCCCACCGGCCGGTCGTTCGGCGGGCCGGCGACCGTGTGTCAGACGCGGCTGGCGGGAACCGAAATGCAACCCTCAGAGTTGAACGGAGGATCGCATGAAGGGGATTTCTATGGGCAGCGGCGCTCTTATCAGCATTCTCATCACGTTTCTGGTCGTCATACTGGTGCTGTATCTGATCGGGATGCTGCCGATAGACGGCCGCGCGAAGCAGATCGCACGCATCGTCGTCATCGTGATCGGCGTGGTGTCCCTGCTCAGATATCTGGCGGTCTTCTAAGTCCTCGCCTGCCGGTTTTCCCGGCAATCCCGCGGCACCGCTACTGCAGGCGCGGCTTGACCAGGAAGCTGGTGCGGTCGGCCGACTTGACGCGCAGCCAGGTGTCGCGGCCGCCGCGCACGATGCGCAGCGGCACCTCCACGCCGGCAGGACCGATCGACCAGACCTTGCGGTAGAAGTCGGCCAGCCCCTCGACCTGCCCGTCGCGCACGTCGGCGATGACATCGCCTTCCTTGAGCCCGGCCTTTGCCGCCGGGCCGCCATCCGTCACGCTCATCACCACGACACGGCCGTTGTTTTCGGCGGAGAAGGCTCCGAGCCAGGGCCGCGCCGGCCGGTCCGGCCGGCCGCGGCTCAGCAGGTCGTCGAGCACCGGCGGCAGCAGGTCGATCGGCACCACCATGTTGATGTCGGACACCTCGCCGCCGCGGCTCATCTGCAGGCGCAGCGAGCCGATGCCGAGCAGGTTGCCGTCCTTGTCGACGAGCCCCGCGCCGCCCCATGACGGGTGGGCCGGAGCAACGAAGATCGCGTCGTCGAGCAGATATTCCCAGTATCCCGCGAATTCCTGCCGCGCCACGACGGCGCCTTCCGTATGCCGGCCGATCCCGTCGACCAGAGCCACCTTCTCGCCGACCCGCGCCCGGCGCGCCCCGGCAAAATTGAGCGCCGGCACGCCAAGATCGCCCATGGCCTGGACCAAGGCGAGCCCGGTCGTCTGGTCGATTGCGATGGGATGCGCGGCAAAGACCCGTCCATCGTCGCGGGTGAGCCAAACCTCCTCCGCCTCGGTGACGAGATAGCCGATGGTCAGCACAAGTCCGTCGTCGCGGATCACCACGCCGCTCCCCTCGCGCTCGGTGCCGAGCGTGCCCGCAGTAAAGGCGTGGTCCGGCACCGTGGCGCGCAGCGCCACCACCGAGCGGAGATAGGGCTTCACGTTCATCTGTCCGGTGTCCTTCGGCACGAGACGGGTTGCCATCGGTGCCGCACATCGCGGCCGTGCCGCAAGACCTATGCCTGCGGTGTGGCGCATACAAGGCCGCCGTGGCGCTTGATCTCTGTCAAGGCCGCCACGGTCGCGCGGATGCATGCAGGGTCGTCCACAGGGAGACCTCTCACATGCCCACCGACACCGTGATCGTCACCGCCGCCGTGCTCGCGATATTCGCGGCGTTCGGCGGGCTGCTGCTGTTCACCGATCTGACCTGGGATCGCGCGGCGAAACGTGCGCGCGCCCGCCGGTAGTCGCAAAAGCAAAGGGCGGGCCCGGGCCCGCCCTTCATATGTGCGCCATGCCGCGCTTTCGTCTCACCAGAGCTCGTAGCGCAAACCCAGCCGGATTTCGTGGCTCATGAAACCGGGCGCGGATACCTGTGCGCCGGTCGCACCGGCGGTCTGATCGGCACCCGAGAAACTGTGCGAATCGCCGCCCCCAACCGCACGGAATTTGTAGCCCAGATCGAGCTTGAAGTTCTTGTTGATGTCGAAGGCGACACCCGCCATCGCGGCATAGGAGAACCGATAGCTGGTCAGCCCGCCAAGCTGCGCCTGCGGATTGCCGGCCACACAGGCCATGGCGCCCGGCACGCAATTGTAGTCGACGGTCCCCGTGAGCCACCGCGCGCGCACAATGCCGGCGCCAAGGCCGACATAAGGCGTGAAGCGGGCGAAGGTGCCGAGGTCGACATAGGCGTTGGCCATCAGCGAGTAAGCGGACAGCACGGAATTGAAGTTGGCATTGCAGGTCGTGCCAGCGGCCTGCCCTGCACACGGGGTCCCAAGCGCCGCCGTGCCCGAGGCGGGCATGTCGAAACGGTCGAGCGTCAGATCGGACCGGAACCAGTCGGTGAAGCGATAGCCGAAGCCGATGCCGTAGTTGACGGCGCCGCCATAACGCGCCGGATTCATCGTTGTGGACGTGTAGCTCGCAGTGCCGACGTCGAAGCTGCGGAACGTGAACGGCCCGGTTGTCGAGCGCGCCAGGCTGTAGCCGATGTCGCCGCGCAGGTACCAGCCGCTGCCGACTTCCACCGGCACGGCCTCCTCGTACACTTCCGGGTCTTGCTCGATAACCAGCGGCGGCTCGTAGTCTGCCGCCAGCGCCGATGCCGGCGCAAGCACCGCAACCAGTGCGAGAAGGCGGGACGCTGTGCGCATGTCTCAACTCCGGGACCGCGGAAGAACGAGAGCCCTCCGCCCATGCCCAGCACTATTAACCATGCTGGTTAAATGGCGGTTAACCACGCCGCGATGGCCGATTCAGCGATTTCAGAGAGTTGGCCGACGGGCGGCGAACCCATTTGCGAGAGCCGTCCGGCATTGCCTGCATCCGCCGCGACGACGCGGCGTTCGTTCGGGGACCGGGCCGCATGTCGCCGGCCACGGTCGAGAAACGAAGAAGGCCGCGCGAGTGCCGCGCGGCCCTGATCGGAGGGAGTGCCTTGAGCCGGCTTATTTGTAGATCGGAACGACCGGCTCGGGCTCGTACGGAATCTCGACGTGCTTCTTGCCGCAACCGCCGCCGTTCCAGTTCCCCTTGCCGGCGCCGAACTTGTAGCGCAGGCCGGCGCGCGCCTCATGCACGTTGAAGCCACGGTCGAAGCCGGGTCCGGCTTGCGGGGCATACTCGAACATGCGGCCGCCGGCGATGCGCGTGTAGCGGTAGCCGACATCCAGATCCAGCTTGTCGGTCAGGCATACCGTGGTGCCGACCATGCCGGCCCAGGCGAAGCGCCAGTTGGTGGCGCCGGCATGCTCGGTGACCACGCCCGCATTGGTGTTCTGCAGGGCGCCCCAGGAGACGCGCGCGCCACCGATACCGGCGCCGACATAGGGCGAGAACCGGCCCCAGGTGCCGATATGGGCATAGGCGTTGGCCATCAGAAGGATGGCGCTCATCGAGCCCACCTCGGTGCAGATGTTGCCGCAGGCGTCGCCGGTCGTGCCGTTGAACGTCGTGCGGAAGAAGTAGTCGCCGGTAAGGTCGGCGCGGAAATACTTGTTGATCTGGTAGCCGACGCCGACGCCCGCCGAGAAGGTCGGCCTGAGCGCGCCGGTGCGGAAGTAGTTGGTGCCGGGCTCGACCACGCCGGCGCCATAGGTGATGTAGTCGCCGCCGCGCCAGCCGGTGAAGTGGTAGTCGACGTCGCCGCGGATGTACCAGCCGCCGAAATTGCCAGTCTCCACCGGAGCCTCATAGACCGGCGGCGCTTCCACCACCGGCGGTTCATACATGATGTCGGCGGCCAAGGCCTGTCCCGCCATCGCCATCAGGGCTGCACCCGCCACCAGCGCTCTGGTCATCGCTGCGATCCTTACTTTCCCCGCGGCGCGCGGCGCGGGACGGTTTGAACTCGCGGCGATATTGTCGGGGAATGGTTAAGGTGCACTTAACCGTGTTTCTTCACCATGTCTGTTAGGGTTTTCGGGGCGTCGTAGGCCTGGGTCACATCGCATAGGCCAGCGCGATGAGCGGTGAGACCACCGCGAAGTGGAGGGCCACGAAGGCGCTCTCAAGGGCCACGAACGCCGGCACCGACGCCATGCGGTACTTGGCTGCTACGGGCAATACCTGGAACGACCACGAAAGCAGCCCGGCGAACACGAAGAAGCCAAGCGCGCCGGTGCTCCAAAACCACTCCGTTGGCGCGAAGAGCAGCGGATACGCCCACGCGAACAGCAGCCCCTGCAGCACCATCGATCCTAGGCCCATCGGAATAAAGACGTCGTCGCGGAGCATCTCCAGCGCGTCGTATCGCGTCTTGAACGCACGAAGATGCCAGAAGTAGCCAAGCGGAAATGTGGGCAGGAGATAGGCGGCGAAGGCCAGCCAGAATTGCAGCGACAAGCACGCCTCCGTTCACCTGCACGAGGCAAATCATACCGCATCACTTGCATTATGCAAGTGATGTACTTAAGCCGCCGACATGGTGCGACATTCACGAGCCCGCCGGTCGGACTGCCCGATCGGCTTCACCCTCGACATATTCGGCGATCGCTGGTCTCTGCTGATCCTGCGCGACGTTCTCACCCGTGCGAAGAGCCGGTTCCGCGAGTTCGCGGCCGAGGAGAGGATCGCGACCAACGTGCTGGCGGAGCGACTTGAACGCCTCGAGGGCGCGGGCCTGCTGACGCGCGCGAACGATCCTTCGGACGCGCGCCAGTTCGTCTACCGGCCAACCCGCGCCGCCATCGACCTGCTTCCAGTCGTCGTCGAGATGGCCTACTGGGGCGCAATGCACGATCCGGAGACCGGTGCACCGCGCGAGTTCGTGGAGGCTTACGAGGCCGACCGCCAGGCCTTGCTGGCCGGCATGCGCGCCGCGCTGACGGCCGGATCTTAGGCCGCGCTGCGCGTCTCGGCGATGACGCCGACGATGTCGTCGACAACCTTTTCGACCAGCGAGGAATCGTCGCCCTCCGCCATAACGCGGATCAGCGGCTCGGTGCCGGACGGGCGGATGACCAGCCGCCCCTTGGCCCCGAGGCGCGAGCGCGCGTCCTCGATCGCCGCCTTGACGCCGGCTTCCTCCAGCGGCTTGCCGCCGGCAAAGCGTACATTCTTGAGCAGCTGCGGCACCGGCTCGAACTTCTTGAGAACCTCCGATGCCGGCTTGTCCTGCCGCTTGATGCAGGCCAGCACCTGCAGTGCCGACACCAGCCCGTCGCCGGTGGTGGAGAAGTCCGACAGCACGACGTGGCCCGACTGCTCGCCGCCGACGTTGAAGCCGTGGGCGCGCATGTGCTCGACCACGTAGCGGTCGCCGACCTTGGTGCGGTGGAGCGCGAGCTTCATGTCGCCAAAGAAGCGCTCCAGGCCGAGATTGGACATGACGGTGGCGACCACGCCGCCGCCCGACAGGCGTCCCGCCTCGTGCCAGGTCTGGCCGATCAGCGCCATGATCTGGTCGCCGTCGATCACCTTGCCGGTCTCGTCGACAATCACCACGCGGTCGGCGTCGCCGTCGAGCGCGATCCCGATGTCGGCGCGCACCTCGTGGACCTTCTTCGACAGGCCCTGCGGATGCGTCGAGCCGCATTCCTCGTTGATGTTGAAGCCGTTGGGCTCGTCGTTGATCGCCACGACCTCGGCGCCGAGCTCCCAAAGTGCTGCCGGCGCGACCTTGTAGGCGGCGCCGTTGGCGCAGTCGACGACCACGCGCAGGCCGGCCAGCGACATGGAGCGCGGCAGCGTGCGCTTGGCGAACTCTATGTAGCGGTCGTGCACACCGTCGATGCGCTTTGCACGTCCCAGTGCATCGCTGCCGGCAAGCTTGATCTCGCCCTCGCCCGAGACCAGCGCCTCGATGCTGTCCTCGATCTCGTCGGAGAGCTTGTAACCGTCCGGCCCGAACAGCTTTATCCCGTTATCGTGATAGCTGTTGTGCGAGGCGGAGATCATCACGCCTATGTCGGCGCGCAGCGAGCGCGCCAGCATCGCGACCGCCGGCGTCGGCACCGGGCCGAGCAGGAACACGTCCATGCCCGCCGCGCAGAAGCCGGCTACCATCGCGTTCTCGATCATGTAGCCGGAAAGCCGCGTGTCCTTGCCGAGCACGACGCGGTGCCGGTGCCCGCCGCGCTTGAACGCGGTGCCGGCCGCCATGCCGACCTTCATAGCGATGTCCGCGGTCATGGGGAAGGAATTGGCCCGGCCGCGAATGCCGTCCGTTCCGAAATAGCGTTTCGACATGTCTGCTACGCCCCGACGCAAGAAGTCCCTTCGGGCGCGGTTTTGCCACGGCAGCCGGCACCCAGGCGATCACTTTTGGCGAAGGAGTGTTACGGGAGGGTGGAGGGCGAAGGCGGTGGCCCCTAGCTGGTTGGAAAAGCGCACTGATGGTTAGCGAGGCGTTTGCGTTGCGGAACAACTGCCATCGCCGGAGACGTCGTTTTCAGGGGCGCCGGCGGCAGTTCCTCGGCGGAACCGGCCGGCCAGGCTGCTGTGTTCAGAATTTGCCCAAATCGGGCCTCCGTTTCGGCGCTTGACCCTCAACATGACTTCAAGGTTACGGTTCGGTCCTACACTCTCGGAACCATCCGAATGTCCAAGCGCATCCTTCACGTCGCAACCAATGTCGCCCACTACGACGACCCTGCTGAGCCGACAGGGCTTTGGCTGTCAGAACTGACGCACGCGTGGGATCACTTCGAGGCGAAAGGCTATGAGCAGGTCATCGTCAGCCCGAAGGGCGGTTTCTCCCCGCTCGAACCGCGTGCGCTCAAATGGCCTTTGCTCGATGCGTCGGCCAGGGCGTGGCTGGACAATCCCCGGCGCATGGCCTTGCTGGCCGAAACCCGACGCCCCGACGAGATCGACCCCGTCGAGTTCGACGCCGTCTACTTCACCGGTGGCCACGCTGTGATGTGGGATTTTCCAAACGATGCGGGTCTCCAGTCATTGACCCGTGCCATCTGGGAGAAGGGTGGCATCGTCGCTTCGGTGTGTCACGGCTATTGCGGCTTGCTCAACGTCACGCTCTCCGACGGCCGCAAGCTCGTCGCCGGAAAGGACGTGACTGGGTTCGCCTGGATGGAGGAAGTGGTGGCGGGCGTTGCAAAGAAAGTCCCCTACAACGCCGAAGCGGAGATGAAGCAGCGCGGTGCGCACTACATGAAGGCGCTTCTGCCCTTTCTGCCCTATGCCCGTGTCGACGGCAGGCTGATTACCGGCCAGAACCCGTTCTCCGCAAAGTTGACGGCCCGGAAGATCATCGCCGCGCTGGAGGCTAGGTCGCCCGCCCGCTGACGGTGTGCAGGCCCGTGGCTTCTTCCGGCTCCTTCGCCCCGATCAGCATTCGCGAGAGCACGCGCCGGGCGTTGTCGGCGCAGGTCATGTCGTCCGGCTTGCTCTCTATGTCGCCAAGCAGAGCCTGCAATTGCGTCTTGCTTTGCGCCAGCCGCGCCTGCAGCGCCGATATGTCGTTGAGCTTGCGCCGCAGCGTCGCCACGAGTGCGCCATGGTCCCAGCGCTTGAGATCGGCTGGCAAGAGAGTGCGGATTTCCTCGAGGCTGAACCCCGCCTGCTGGGCGGTGTCGATCAACTCCAGCACCAGTCGGGTGTCGCCCGGATAGTGCCGATAGCCATTGGGCATGCGCCCCACCATCGGCAACAGACCTTGGCTCTCGTAGAATCGGATTCGTGACGCCGTCAGCCCCGTGAGCCGAGCCAGTTCGCCGATCTTCATGCGCATGCCTCCTCACGTCTTGACCTTCAACTTCACTTAAAGGTTAGAATTGCCCGCATCAATCTCTTGGACTGGCGCCACAGGAATGCACATGCAGACAATTCTCGGAGCATCAGGGCAGATCGGGGAGGAGCTGGCGCGCGCTCTCAAGCGCGACTTCACCACCGACATCCGCCTCGTCAGCCGCAATCCGCGCAAGGTAAACGACACCGACCATCTGCACCGGGCCGACCTGCTCGATGCCGCCGAGACATTGCGCGCCGTCGAGGGCTCCGACATCGTCTATCTTACCGCCGGCCTGCCGATGGACACCGCGCTCTGGGTCGAGAAATGGCCAGTCATCATGCGCAACGTGGTCGACGCCTGCGCGGCGCATGACACGAGGCTGGTGTTCTTCGACAACACCTACATGTATCCGCAGACAGCCGAGCCGCAGACCGAAGGCATGCGCTTCGAGCCCAACGGCGAGAAGGGTCGCGTTCGCGCCGCCATCGCGACCGAACTGCTGAACGCCACGCACGGCGGGCGGATTTCCGCAATGATCTGCCGCGCTCCCGAATTCTACGGTCCCGGCAAGACCCAGAGCATCACCAACAGCGCTATTCTCGAACCGCTGCGCGACGGCAAACGCGCGCGCGTCTTCCTGCGAGACGACACGCTGCGAAGCCTCATCTTCACTCCGGACGCCAGCAGGGCCATGGCGCTCCTCGGCAACACGCCCGACGCTTATGGCCAGACGTGGCATCTTCCGTGTGACGACGAACGTCTGACCTATCGCCAGTTGATCGGACTGGCGGCGCGAACCTTCGGAACCGGGCCGCGCTACACGGTGCTCAAGCGCTGGCAGTTGCGGCTGGCCGGCCTGTTCAGCCCCGCCGTAAGGGACGCCGGCGAACTGCTGCCTCGCTATGCGCAGGACAACATCTTCGTTTCCGACAAGTTCAAGACCCGATTCCCGGATTTCGAGGTGACACGGTTCGCCGAGGGTGTAGGCCGGCTCAAAGGCGGGTGAGAAGCGGTTCGGCAGCTTTCAGCTGTCGTCGTGTGATGGCCCAAAATCTGCGATAGGTCGGAAGTTGGCGCGTCCAACACAACGCATCGGCAAGCACGCCTCGATAGCAGATGCTGGCAAGAAAACGCCGCGGTTTCCCGCGGCGTTCTGCATTTCCGGTTAGCTCAATCCCAGCCTCAGCTGCTCGGCTGCGGCTCCATTCCGCCTTCCGGCTCAGACCCCTTCTTCTTGCCGCGGGTCGAGCCGCCGGCGGTGGGCACCGCAGTGCCGCGCGAGGGCGGCGTGTCGTCGCCCATGTCGCGCGACGGCTTCTGGCCGGCGATGAGCTGGCGGATCTCGTCACCCGAGAGTGTCTCGTATTCGAGCAGCCCTTCGGCGATCGCGACCCACTCCTTCTTCTTCTTCTTGATGACGTCGGTCGCGAACTTGTAAGCCTCGTCGATCAGGCGGCGCACCTCCGCGTCGATGATCTGCGCGGTCTCTTCCGACACGTTCTGCGTGCGCGCCACCGAGTGGCCAAGGAATACCTCTTCCTGGTTCTCGCCATAGGCAACGTGGCCGAGCTTGTCCGAGAAGCCCCAGCGCGTCACCATCGCCCGCGCCAGCTTGGTCGCCTGGTCGATGTCGGAGGAGGCGCCGGAAGTGATGTTCTCCTTGCCGAACTTGATCTCCTCGGCGACGCGGCCCCCCATCATGATGGCCAGCCGCGACACCATGTACTTGTAGCTCATCGAGTAGCGGTCGCCCTCGGGCAGTTGCATGACCATGCCCAGCGCGCGGCCGCGCGGGATGATGGTCGCCTTGTGAAGCGGGTCGGCCGATGGCACGTTGATGGCGAGGATCGCGTGACCGGCCTCGTGATAGGCGGTCAGCTCCTTCTCGGCCTGCGTCATCGCGGACGAGCGGCGCTCGGCGCCCATCATGATCTTGTCCTTGGCGTCCTCGAACTCCGCCATGGTGACCAGCCGCTTGTTGCGGCGGGCGGCCATGAGGGCGGCCTCGTTGACGAGGTTGGCCAGATCCGCGCCCGAGAAACCGGGCGTGCCGCGGGCCAGCGTCTTCAAATCGACGTTCGGCGCCAGAGGCACGTTGCGCGAATGCACCTTGAGGATCTTCTCGCGGCCGACGATGTCCGGGTTCGGCACCACCACCTGACGGTCGAAGCGGCCGGGACGCAGCAGTGCCGGGTCGAGCACGTCCGGGCGGTTGGTCGCGGCGATG
>JAHBYZ010000024.1 GCA_019635695.1 Rhizobiaceae bacterium | reverse complement strand
CCTCCTGTAGATAATTCCGTGGTCGAGGCGCTGGCCGATTGCCGCAGCCGCCGTGACTCCTTGCCGACGCCGCCGGTTGCGGGCACAGGGCTTGCATGAACGCGCCAGCCGCCGACCTCGCCAGCCGACCCTTCGACGTCACCAATCGTCTGGTGCTATCGATAGCCGTGCCGATGACGCTGGCGTTCCTCACGACGCCGTTGCTCGGTCTCGTCGATACCGCCGTAGTCGGCCAGCTCGGCGATCCCGCGCTTCTCGGCGGGCTGGCTGTCGGGGCGATGGCCTTCGACTTCGTCTTCGCCAGCTTCGGCTTCCTGCGCACGGGCACCACCGGTCTTGTCGCGCAGGCCTTCGGGCGCGGCGACGAGGTTGCCGAGCGCGCCACGTTCTGGCGCGCCATCTGGATCGCGCTCGGGCTTGGCGCACTGCTGGTTCTGCTTGCTCCCGCCATTATCGCCGCGACGGTCTGGTTCGTTGCCCCCACCCCAGAAGTGGCGGCGGCCATGTCGACCTATGTCGGCATCCGCATCCTTGCCGCGCCGGTCACCTTCATCAACTACGCACTGCTCGGCTACACGCTCGGCCGCGGGCAGGGCACGGTCGGGCTGCTGCTGCAACTGGTGGTCAACGGCGGCAACATCGTCTTCTCCATCCTGTTCGGACTGGTGATGGGCTTCGGCATTGCCGGCGTGGCCTGGGGCACGGTGGTCGGCGAACTGCTCGGCGCGGCAGCCGGCGCGGCGATCGTGCTGCCGCGCTTCGCGCGCGGACGGCGGCTCCCGCTGGCCGAGATCGCCGACTGGGCCGCCTTCCGCACCATGATGGCCGTGAACCGCGATATTATGATCCGCACCTTCCTGCTGGTCGGCGCATTCGCGTTGCTGACGCGCCAGGGCGCGCAGTTCGGCACGGTGACGTTGGCCGCCAACGCCGTGCTGATGAACTTCTTCATGCTGGCCGCCTATTTCCTCGACGGTTTCGCGGCGGCCGCCGAGCAGCTCGCCGGCCGCGCGCTGGGCGCCCGCCATGCGCCGGCCTTCGACCGCGCCGTGCGGCTTACGGCGATTTGGGGCTTCGTCCTGTCGGGCGGCACGGCCCTCGTTCTTCTGGTGTTCGGCGACGCGCTGACCGCGCTGGTGACGACCTCGCCCGAGGTGCGCGCCGAGGCGGCCCGCTACCTTGTCTGGGCAGCGCTTACCGGCGTCAGCGGGGTGCTGGCGTTCCAGATGGACGGCGTGTTCATCGGCGCCACATGGTCGCGCGAGCTGCGCGACATGATGATCCTGTCCTTCTTGCTCTATGCGGCGGCGCTGTGGGGGCTCGGCGCTGCATGGGGCAACCACGGGCTGTGGGCCGCGCTCCACGTCTTCCTGCTCGCCCGTGGCATCAGCCTGTGGATCGTCATGCGCCGCAAATCGGCTCTGGCTTTCAGCCGATAGGTCGCTGCGCCCATTCGTCCACCGCGCGGTCGCGCAGTTGCGCGATGGAGCCCAGCCCCCGCGCGGCGACGATGCGCGATAGGCCGGCGACGATCTCGCCCGGAAGCCCGGGTCCGGCATAGACCATCGCGCTGTAGAGCTGCACGAGATCTGCCCCGGCCTCGATCTTGGCGGCCGCATCCTCGGCGCTCGACACCCCGCCGACGCCGATGATGGCCAGCTTCGGTCCGGCCAGCTTGCGCATGCGCGCCAGCACGGCGGTCGAACGGGCGAAAAGCGGCCGGCCGGAAAGCCCGCCCGCCTGCTGCGCCGACGGCCCGGTGGCGCCAGCGCGCGACAGTGTCGTGTTCGACACGATCAGCCCCTCGATGCGCTTGACCAGCACTTCCTCGGCGATCTCGGACAGCTCCGCTTCCGACAGGTCGGGCGCGATCTTGAGGAAGATCGGCGGCGTGGCGCCGCTGGAGTCGCGCGCGCCGCGCACGCGCACAAGCAGTTCGGCCAGGGAAGCACGACTCTGGAGGTTGCGCAGTCCCGGCGTGTTGGGTGACGAGATGTTGACGGTGAGATACGAGGCCAGCGGCGAAAAGCGCGCCGCGCCGAGCACATAGTCGCCGATGCGGTCGGCGCTGTCCTTGTTAGCTCCGATGTTGACGCCGACGATGCCGCCGCGTGTGCGCCGGGCGGCAAGCCGCCCCAGCATCGCGTCGTGGCCTCCATTGTTGAAGCCAAGTCGGTTGACGATTGCGCCGTCGCGCTCCAGGCGGAAAATGCGCGGCCGCGGGTTGCCCAGCTGCGGCAGCGGCGTGACTGTCCCGATCTCGGAGAAGCCGAAGCCGAGGGCGAGCAGCGCGTCCGGCACCTCGCCGTTCTTGTCGTATCCCGCCGCCATGCCGAGCGGATTGGGAAAACGCAGACCGGCGACGTTGACGGCCAGCTTCGGGTCGCCGGTGCGGCGCGTCCCCGGCACCATGCCCGTTTTCAATGCGTTGATCGACAGCGTGTGCGCGGTTTCCGGATCGACGCAGCGCAGCGCCGCGGTGGCGAGCCGCCCGAAAGTTCCGCTCATGCCAGTGGCAGCCGGTGGCGACCGTCGGCGCCGAGCGGCATCGGCCTGGCCCACAGCACGGCGGTGAGGTCGAGCGGGGCGTAGAGATGCGGAAACAGCGCGCCGCCGCGCGACACCTCCCACTTCAGCGACTTGCCCAGCCTGCCGGCATCGACGGCGACGAGCAGCAACCCATCCTGCCCGGCGAAGTGTTTCGCCGCGGTTTCTGCCGCCTGCGTTGCCGTCGAGAAGTGGATGAAGCCGTCGGCGTGGTCCACTGGCGCGCCGTCGAAGCGGCCGCTGGCCTGCGCCTGTTGCCACAAATCCTTCGGGCAGATCTTGTAGATGATGGCGTCCATGTCCGGCCTATAGGGGCGCGGCGTGCGCTGTGAAAGGGCGCAGCGCGTTTTCAACCGCAATTCCGGCGCATTGTCGCCGCAGCTTTTGCGAAACGAGGGAGACTGCCCATGCGCACACTGGTGTTTGCCGCCCTTTTGCTCACCACGACGGCGGCTTTCGCCGACGACGCCTCGACCGCCCGCATCGCTGCGCTGGAAGCGCGCATTGCCGCCCTGGAGGCGCGCATCTCCGAGCTGGAAAGGGCGCCTGCGCCCGCGGCTTCGGGATTGCCGACCGACGAGGAGTTCGAGCGCACGCTCGGCTTCATGGAGCGCTTCATGCGCCGCTTTATCGGCATCGCCAAGGAATTCGAGACCGAGAAGACCCCCGACCGCACCTGACGGTCAGCCGGCGATCCTTTCGGGTCCGATGCCGGGCAGCACGGCGTCGTAGCCCATGGCCATGAAGGCCAGCGAAATCAGAAACATGGCCACGCCGATCACCAGTGCCGCCTGGGCGAACTGGCCATAGGTTTCGCGCAGGATGCGCCCGAAAACAAGGCGCGCCTGGTCGTTCTGCGGACGCGTCTTGTCGTCGAGATAAATCCACACCTCTGTGCGGTTGGGTTTTTGCCCGGGCGCCGCGTAGGCCTTGACCAGCAGGATCGCGGCCATGCCGAGCGACAGCACCGCGCCGGCCCGGAACGCCAGGGTCGGATTGAAGGCGAAGCTGAACATAACGCAGCCGATGGCGAGCCAGCCGAACATGAAGGCGCGGCCGACGCAGAAGAACGCGATACTGCGAATAGGTTCCATGGGATGTTCCTGCCGGTTCCCCGCGGATGCCCCCCCGGCGATGAATGTGCGGCGGCGCCGGTGGTTCCGGCAAGTAACATCATGGCGAACGCTGCTGGCGCGATCGCGAGCCTTGCAAAGCGCCGCTGCCGCCGCATAATCGCCAGATGAACAAGGTCGCGTGCCGTGCGCGGCTGCGCGGTGAGGAAGCTCCTTGTGGCAGGCTTGAAGTTCGTAGTTGCGGACGACCATCCCCTGTTCCGGGGAGCGCTGAAGCAGGCGCTGTCGGGACTGGGCGACGCCTGCGAGATTCTCGAGGCCGGCGATTTCGACAGCGTGAAGGAACTCATTTCGGCCAATGTCGATGCCGATCTTGTGCTGCTGGATCTGACCATGCCGGGCGCGAGCGGCCTGTCGGGGCTGGTCGCGCTACGCGGGCTCGACGCATCGCTGCCGACTATCGTGGTTTCGGCTCACGACGATCCAGAGACGATCCGCCGTTCGTTGGAACTGGGCGCTTCCGGCTTCATCCCCAAATCGGCGAGCATGGACGAGATCAGGCAGGCTGTGTCGAGCGTGCTCGCCGGCGGCATCCACACGCCGCCGGGCGTCGACCTCGGCACCGAGGGCGATCCCGAGATTTCCGACCTGATCCACCGCCTGCAGACGCTCACCCCGCAGCAATCGCGGGTGCTCGGCATGATCGCGGAAGGGATGCTCAACAAGCAGATCGCCTATGAGCTCAGCGTATCCGAGGCGACCATCAAGGCGCATGTGTCGGCCGTGCTGCAGAAGCTCGGCGTCGACAGCCGCACGCAGGCGGTGATCCGCCTGTCGCGCATCGGTGCCGACGCGGCCGGAGCTTTCTGAACAACCGGTCTATTCGGCTGCGACGCGCATCCTGTGGCGGCGGGCAAGCACGGTGCGCAGCGCCGCCGGCTTCACCGGCTTGTTGATGACAGCGATGTCGGCGGCGGACGCGGCCACGCGCAGCTCCGTCGAGCGGTCGGCCGTGACAAGCGCGGCAGGCAGGTCGGCGCCGTAGCGCTGGCGCAGTTCAGCTATCGCATCCAGTCCGTTCCCGTTGTCGAGGTGGTAGTCCACCAGCACAATGCTTGGCACCGCCGGCTGCGCTCCGTCGACCTCTTCCATGCCGCGCCGTGTCTGCACCGTGCAACCCCAGCCCTCCAGCAGCAGGCGCATGCCGTCGAGGATGCGCGCGTCGTTGTCGATGCACATCACCGTCATGCCGTGAAGCATGGTGGCTGGCCTGGTTTCGCGGCGCGGTTCGGCGGTCGCCGGCAGTTCCGCCGTCGCCACATGCGGCAGGATCACCGAGAAGCGCGTGCCGCGCCGTTCGTGGGATTCGATCTGGATTTCCAGACGCAGCACACGCGCGATGCGGTCGACGATCGACAGGCCGAGCCCGAGCCCGGACGCTTCGCGCGCGCCTTCCTCCAGCCGGGTGAACTCGCGGAACACGGTGTTGAGCTTGTCGCCGGGAATGCCGATGCCCGTATCGAACACCTGCAACTCGACCAGTTCGCCGCGTCGGCGCACGCCGATCAGCACACGCCCGCTGCGCGTGTACTTGATGGCGTTGGACACGAGATTCTGCACCAGCCGGCGGAACAGGTTCCGGTCGGTGGCCACCGCCACGCTTGACGATACGATCCTCAGGTCGAGCTGCTTTTCGGCGGCCATGGGCCGGAAATCGTTGCCGATCTGCGTCAGCAGCGCGTCGAGCCGGAATTGCGACTCCACTGGCTTGAGCGCACCGGTATCCAGCCTCGATATGTCGAGCACCGCACCCAGAATGCTTTCGACCGAATCCAGCGCCGACTCGATGTTGGCCGCCGCGCTGCGCTCGGCACCGGGTGCCACCGTTTCCAGTAGCGCGGAGCAATAGAGGCGTGCGGCGTTCAGTGGTTGCAGGATGTCGTGGCCCGCGGCGGCCAGAAAGCGCGTCTTGCCGAGATTCGCTTCCTCGGCCAGCATCTGCGCCTGGGCCAGTTCCTCGTTGACCTGCACCAGTTCGCCGGTGCGCGTGGCCACCCGCTGCTCCAGCGTCTCGTTGACCCGCTTGAGCGCCAGATCGGCTTCCACGCGCGCGGTGATGTCCGAATAGATCGTCACCACGCCGCCGCCCGGCATCGGGTTCGACCGCAGTTCGATGATCCGGCGGCCGGCGACCAGCTCCATCTGCCAGGCGCTTCCCGCCGTTGTCAGCCGGTTCAACGCCTGATCCTCGGCCTCGACCGAGAGGTCGCCGCGCTGCACGAGATGGCGCAGGAATTCGGCGACGGACACGCCGACCTGGCCAAGTTCGTCCGGCAGGTCGAACAGGCTGCGGTACTGCCGGTTCCAGCAGATCAGGCGGTAGTCCTTGTCGAGCACCGTGATGCCCTGTTCCATCTGGTCCAGCGCTGTTTGCAGCAGGTCGCGATTGTGCTGCAGCGCCTCCGATGCGTCGTCGAGCAGCCTGAGCGCGTCGCGGTGCGAGGAATCGTTGCGCTGGAACAGCAGCGAAAGGATCAGCCGCGACGACGACGACCCGACCGCGCTGCCGAGCAACTGCTCCGAAAACCGGATCGCCGCCATCGAGGCCGGTTGCGTCGGTGACAGCGTCAGGCCTTCCTTGACCTCGAAGCTGCGAAACGACCGCTCGGTGCGCTCGACCCCGAGATAGCGCGAGATGGTGTCCTTCAGGTCGTTGACGGTCACTGCCGTGCGGAACCGCCGCAGCACCGGAATGGGGTTTGAATCGCGCGGCACGAAGATCGCACCCTGGATGCGCTCCAGCGGCACCGCCGGCCGCGTCAGCGATCCAAGCACGAAGAACAAGGTGTTGAGCGCCAGGCTCCACATCACGCCGTGGTTCAGCGGCGCTGCCACCGTACCGAACAGCGCCTGTGGCCGCAGATCGGCGATGCCGAACGGGCCGCTGATCAGGATCGCGGTGTCCGGCGGCGCCAGCGACGGGAACAGCAGCGTGTATGCCCACGCTATGCCTCCGGCGATCATGCCCATGATCGCGCCGCGCGCATTGGCGCCGCGCCATATCAGCCCGCCGATAAGCGCCGGCGCGAACTGCGCGATCGCCGCAAATGAGATCAGCCCGATCGTCGCCAGCCGCGTGTTGTGCGTGGTCTCGCGGTAATAGAGGAAGGCGGCGAACAGCACGAGGAAGATCGCCGCGCGCCGCACGTTGAGGATGACCATCGTCATGTCCTCGTTTTGCCGGTCGCCGCGCCGCAGGAAACGGCGCAGGAAGACCGGCATCACGAGGTCGTTGGAAATCATAATCGACAGCGCGACGCTTTCGACGATCACCATGGCTGTGGCTGCCGAAAGCCCGCCGATGAAGGCGATCATGGCCAATGTCTCGTGGCCTTGCAGCAGCGGCAGCGCCAGCACGTAGAGGTCGGCATTGGTGCCGCCACCCACCAGCGCCAGTCCGGCGAAGGCGATCGGCACGACGAACAGGTTGATGGCGATCAGGTAGAGCGGCAGCAGCCAGTTCGCCGTGCGCAGTTCCTCCTCATCGCGGTTCTCCACGATGGTCACATAGAACTGCCGCGGCAAAAGCAGGATCGCCAGGCCCGACAGCGTCGTCAGCACGATCCAGGTGCCGGGCGACGTCCTGTAGTCCATCGCGTCCTTCACCTCGGGCGATGCGGCAACCTTCTGCATCAGGTCGCCCGGCCCGCCGAACACGGCGAACGTCACCACCAGCCCGACCGCCATGAACGCGGCGAGCTTCACGATGGATTCCACCGCGACGGCCAGCACGAGACCGTCCTGATGCTCCGTCGCGTCGGCATGGCGTGTGCCGAACAGCACGGCGAACAGCGCCAGCAGCAGGGCCACCATCAGCGAGATGTCGCCGAGGAAGAAGTCGAGCGAGGGCGGGGCGCCGTTGTAGTGCTCGACCATCAGGCTCACGGAGTCCGAGATCGCCTTCAGCTGCAGCGCTATGTAGGGAATGATGCCCACGGTCGCGATCAGCGTGGCGATCGAGGCGACCGCGAAGCTCTTGCCATAGCGCGCCGACAGGAAATCGGCGATCGAGGTAATCTTTTCCGACTTCGCCAGCCGCACGATACGGCGGATCAGCGGGATGCCGAAGACGAACACCAGCACGGGGCCGATATAGATCGTCAGGAACTCCCAGTTGCGCTCGCTGGCCAGCCCCACCGAACCGAAGAAGGTCCAGGACGTGCAGTAGATCGCCAGGCTGAGCGAATAGATGTACGGCCGCGGCCGGCCAGGATCGATGCGCTGCGCCCGGCGGTCGCCAAGGCTCGCCACCGCAAACAGCAGCGACACATAGGCGATCGCGATGACGACGACGAATATGCCCTGCACGGGCCGGAGCCTCCCCCGCTCTCCAGTTGCGCGATGCAACCATAGGCCCGCTGGCCTGTCCATCGTGCGTTGGGCTGCAATACCCTCTTATGCGCGGCGCATCTTTTGGTATGCTCGCCAGCGTTGTGGTGGACCGCGCGCGTCAATGCGCGAGCAAGCATGGAGGGACCCTATGCTCAAGGAATTCCAGGAATTCATCTCCAAGGGCAACGTCATGGACCTTGCCGTCGGTGTCATCATCGGCGGCGCATTCGGCCTGATCGTCACGTCGTTGGTGGGTGACATCATCATGCCGGTCGTCGGCGCGATCTTCGGCGGGTTCGATTTCTCGAACTACTTCATCCCGCTGTCGTCGTCGGTCACGGCCGAGTCGCTGGAGGAGGCACGCAAGCAGGGCGCCGTGTTTGCTTACGGCAACTTCCTGACCGTCGTTATCAATTTCCTGATCCTCGCCTGGATCATCTTCCTCATGGTCAAGGGCGTGAACAACCTGCGCCGCAGGCTGGAGAAGGAAAAGGCGGCAGCCCCCGCCGTGCCGCCGGCTCCGCCCGCGGATGTGCTACTGCTGACGGAGATCCGCGACCTGCTCGCGAAGCGCTGACCGCGCCTGGGCAGGAGGCCGCGCGTGGACCAACGCGCGGCCTTTGCCAGCCGCTCGCCGTCGCGCTAGGTGGATCTCTCTCGGCAACCAGAGCTCCACAATGTCCCTGATCGACAATCTGCGCGAGGAAGCGCGTCTCGCGCCCGAGAGCGGCATTGTTGCCGTCGCCAATTACGGCTGGTCGAAAGGCGGCGTGATCCCGCTCTGGGCCGGCGAGGGCGACTTGCCGTCGCCGGGCTTCATCTCGGACGCGGCCTCACGGGCTCTCGCGGCCGGCGAAACCTTCTACACCCGCCAACGCGGCATTCCGGAACTGCGGCAGGCGCTGGCCGACTATCACGGCCGCCTCTACGGCCGCCCGTTCGCGCCGGACGAATTCTTCGTCACCGGCGGTGGCATGCACGCCATCGTGCTGGCGTTGCAGGCGACGGCCGGAAAAGGCGACGAGGTCGTTTATCTGGAGCCGGCATGGCCCAACATTGCCGGTGCGGCCGGCGTCGCCGGCGCCACGCCGGTGCCGGTGCGGCTGTCGCCCGGCGACAATGGCTGGTCGCTCGACGTCCAGCGCGTCGCCGACGCGGTGATGCCGCGCACGCGGGTGCTGTTCGTCAACTCGCCGGCCAACCCGACCGGCTGGACGGCGTCGAAGGAGGAACTGCGCGAGCTGCTCGAACTGGCACGCCGCCGCGGCCTTTGGATCATCGCCGACGAGACCTATGCGCGCTTCTTCTATGACGGGCCGCGCGCGCCGTCCTTCCTCGACGTGATGGAGCCGGAAGACCACATCGTCTTCGTCAATACCTTTTCCAAGAACTGGGCGATGACCGGCTGGCGCGTCGGCTGGCTGTCGGCGCATCCCGCGCTCGGGCAGGTGGTCGAGAACCTTGTCCAGTATTCGACGTCGGGTGTGGCGCCGTTCATGCAGCGCGGCGCCGTCGCGGCGCTGGAGCAGGGCGAGTATTTCCTGGCCTCGCAGGTGGAGCGGGCCCGCACGGCGCGCGACATCGTGTCGTCGGCGCTCGCGGCGACCGGCCGGGCGAGGGCTCAGGCGCCGCAAGGCGCCTTCTACCAGTATTTCGCGGTCGACGGGATGACCGATTCGCTGAAGGCCTGCTTCGACATCATCGACAGGGCCGGCGTCGGGCTCGCCCCCGGAACCGCGTTCGGTGCAGGGGGCGAGGGCTGGTTCCGGCTGTGCTTCCACCGCCGCCTCGACCAGATCGAGACGGCCGCGGGCAGGCTCGCGGAGTGGATAGCCGCGCGCTGAGAGCGGCTGCCGCTTCTTGCCGGCTTCCTGCTCGCTTACTGCTTCTTGAAGGCGATCTGGCCGCCGCTGACCCAGGTCGCCTTGTCCCAGTCATAGAACTGGCTCTGCACGACGAACGAGCCGCCCTGCGGCTTGGTCAGAACCGTGCGCAGGCGATGCACCTTGCCGCCCTGCTCGTTGGCCATCTCGGCTTCGACTGTCAGCGAGGTACTGTTGAAGCTGAGCTTCTGCTTCTGCAGCTTGCTCGTGTCCATACCGGTGATGAACTCACCCTTCAGCTGTCCGCCGGTGGCCTGCATCGATCCGGTCACGGCTTGCGAGCCCTTGGTCGTCCCGCAGCGCCCGGAGTTGGAGAGCAGCGCCTGTGCGGCATCGAAAACCGCGGTCAGCTTGCATGTGATTCGCGTACCCGAGGACCTGGGTGTCATCCTGGCTTCGCCGCTGCCGCGCCATTCGCCGGCGAAGGCCGCGAGGAAGTCGGTGCCGCCACCGCCGGTGGTTGCCGACGCGGTCACCACCTGCTGGGCGGATGCCAGATTTGCGGCCACGAAGAGTGCGGCCGAGGCCAGCAGGACAGTGCTTCTTCTTTTCATTCTTCTCTTTCCTTGGCTCAGGAGGCGCGCCCCATAATGCGGCGGAGTGTCAGGATCAAGGCAGGCAGGAATGCGAGATTCGAGATCAGCGCGGCGACAAGCGTTGCCATGATGAGGAAGCCCAGGTTCACTACCGAGGGCATCGTACTGAACAACGTTCCCACTGAACCGGCGATGAACATGACGGTCGCAGTAACGAGCGCCGGGGAAACTTCCTCCAGCGCGGAACGGATAGCAGGGACGTCCCCCATCCCATCCTCCTTGTTCGCGAGGAATGAATTGATGACGTGGACCGCGTTGTCAATGGAAATGCCGAAAGCGATCGTCAACGCGATCACGTGGCTGACGTCCATCGGTTCGCCGATGAGCCACAGCGCCGTCTCTATGGCCAGCACCGGGATGAGGTTCGGCAGGAACGCCGCGATCGAGACAAGCGGCGCCCTCGATGCCAGAGCAATCACGCCCACTCCAAGCACGATCGCCATCACCAGGCTGAGCCGCAGTGCCTGTACGATAGCGGGGATCTCGATGGCGAGCAGGATCGGGTAGCCGGTGACCTCGGTGCCGCGGATGCCCTTTTCGTCGAGGCGCTTCACCACCCCGTCAGCCAGGGCGACCGCGTCTGGCCCCTTCATCCCGAAGGGGGCGCTGCCGGAGACGAGATAGCGGGTCAGGTCGCCGGACAGGAAGCGGCCGCGCAGATTGTCCGGCGCATCGGCCAGCGTCTCCTTCATCTTCTCCGGCGTCATGCCGGCCTTGCGGATACGTGCCAGCGAGAACACCTGGTCTTCACCCAGCGCCTCGCCAAAGACGGCTTCCGCCTCCGCGAGTCGGTCGAGCGCGGCGCCGTCGCTCCACGACATGCCTTCGGGTACGGGCACGACCAGATAGATCGGGGCGACGCCGCCGAACAGGTCCAAAGCCAGCCTCTCGCCGCGCGCCGACTCCGAATCGGTCGGCAACTGGCGCGTCATCTGGTGCTCTTCCGTCACCTCGTAGTGGCCGACGCCGAGCAGCACCGACACGCAGAGCGCCATGCCCGCCAACAGGCCCGGCCGCAACATTGCAAATCGGGCTATCCAGGGCCCGGCGCGGTCGAAGATGGACTTGCGTTCGGCGCCGCGAATGCGGTCGCCGAAGAAGATGAGCAGAACGGGCGCGACGATCATCACGGTGACGAACGCGAGCATGACCGCGGACGAGCCCAGCAGCGCCAGCGTGCGCAACGCGGGATTGCCGCTGAACGCGAAGGATCCGAATGCCAGCGCGGTCGTGATCGACGTCATCGAGTTGGCCGGACCCACGCGCCGCAGCGCGGCGGTCACGGCCTGCCGCGACGACAGCCCGTCGCGCCGTCGCGCCGCCCATACGTGATAGAGCATGATCGTGTCGGCCAGTGCGAGCACCATCGCGATGGTCGGCAGCGCCGTCGACAGATAGTTCATCTTGGCGCCGGCGAGCCCGTATGCGCCCAGCAGGGACACGATCGCCATTATCGCCGGCGCGGCGCAGATCAGCGCCGGCACGATCGCGCGGAAGGTCGCGAGCGAGATCAGCAGCACCATCACGATGCCGATCGCCACCATGATGAACTGGTCGTCGATGATCGCCCGCACCGCGTCAGCGCGCATCACCGGATAGCCGACGAAGTCGACGGTAAGCCCCGCCGGCGCGATCGCCCTGATCTCGTCCGTGAGTGCGCTCACGACCTCCGGAGTGGGCGGATTGCCCTTATCCTCCGTCAGGCCGGTTTCGATCGAAATCAGGGCCGCATTCCTGTCGACGCGGGCGAGCTGCGCCGCCAGCGGGTTCACAGCACCGGCCTCGGCCACGAGCGCGCGTACGTCGTCGCCGGGTACGGTGACCTCGGGGATGACGCTTTCGACCGCTCCTGTGGCAGGGTCGATGCGCGTCGCCGAGAAAAGCGAGAACACGCCTTCGATACCGTCAAGGACGGTGAGTTCGAGATGAAACTCGCGCATCTTCTCGAAGCCGGACGATTCGTACAGGTCGTCGGCGCGCACGATGACGCCGAGATCGCCCGAGAAGTCGCGGAAATCGCTCCGCACGGCCTGGTAGGACAGGAACGGCCTGCTCGTTCCGGAAAGCACGCTGAGGATATTGCCGTCGAACCCCAGGGACGGGATTCCCGACAGGGCGAGGCCGAAGAGGCCTACCAGCAGCATCGCGAACAGGCGCGGAAAGCGGGCGACCAGTAAGCCAAGCGATTCGAGGCCGAAGCCAAAGCTCTTTAGACCAGTCTGCATCAGCCCGAATCGCGGGCACAGCCGCCCCTGACGGTCACCATTAGCATAGCCGCATCGATGGAAGGCACCAAGGCCGCCCGACTGGGCGGCCGCAGCGTTCTATGGGAAAGCAGGCGCGATGGCAAAACGAAATCGCCGCCGGGAAGGCCCGGCGGCGATCACGATTTCGGCTTTCGGTCGCCTCAGCGATGCACGACGATCTTCACGTTCTTCAAGCCGACCCGCTGGGTGAGGGCAAAGAACTTCGCCGCATTGGCGGTGTCGAGGCGTACGCAGCCGGCCGAGGCCGGCCGGCCGAGCCGCGACACCTGGTTGGTGCCGTGGACCGCATAGTTGCCGTTGTAGAACACCGCGTAGGGCATCGGCGCGCCGCGATAGCGGCTCGACTTGTGGTTTTTCGAGAGCCATTTGGCCGTCCACGTGCCGGACGGCGTCACCTTGCCCGCCCGTGCGGTAGAAACGCGCCAGCGGTACTTCACCGCGCCGTTCTGGGTCACCGTCATGGTCTGAGTCGAGACGTCGACACGTGCGACGACGTTGGCCGCGGCGGCGCCGCCCGCCGTGCCGAGCGCGATCGTCAGCGCGAGCGCCGCGCCGGTGATGAACTTGCCGAACATGAAAACCCCTGCCTGCCCTGTTATCGTTGAACGGCAGTCTAGCAACGTGGGGTTGAGAGGCGGTGAAAAGACAACATTAACAGGAGATTGCGGGGAGCGATCGCAAGCAGCATCGCCGCCCCGCTCGCTCAGTTGCCGGCCAGCGCCAGCTCCGAGGTCACCTCCAGCGAGCGGTCGTCAGACGTCGCGATGCCTTGCGGCCCTACGTGCGCCGCAAGCCGGACGTCGCGCCGGCGGATCAGTTCGGCGATTTCGGTCTCGTAGGCGGCCACCATCGCCGTCAGCCAGCGGTTCACCAGATACGAAGGCCGCGGCATCTGCATGTCGAAGCGCGCCAGAAGTGCGATCGTGCCTTCGGCATCCAGCCAGTCGTCGCCTACGACCCACCGGTTGACCGTGAACAGCCGCAGCGGCCGCCCATGCGCGTCGACGCCGATGGCGACGAGGTGGTGCACCGGCCCGTCCTTGCCCTGCGGTCGCAGGAAACAATGAAAGTGCCCGTGTTCGGCGCTGCCTTCTGCAGCCGGGTGGCAGTGGTAGTACCACTGCGCTCCGCTCGCCGGATCGAAGACGTCGCCGGGCGGATAGTGCTCCCAGACCTTCGGCTGCGGATGGTCGCGGAAGGTCTCGGTCAGCACCGACAGGCCGCCCTTGGCGAGCAGCGCCTCGCAGAAGGCCATCTCCTGCCGGGCGCGTTCGGCCTGCTGGGAGGTCATCGCCGTCAGGGTCGCTGACCGTCCGCCGGCAGAGCGGCGGGCGGCGGCGGGGCTGCTTTGGCCGGCTCCGCTGGCGGCTGCATCGGCGCAGGAGGGGGAGCCAGCGGCGCGGGCGGCGGCGGCGCCTTCTCCGGCGCTCCGGCTGCACAGGGCGCACCCGCCGCGCATGGCGCCCCGGCCGCACAAGGGGCCGCGGCGCACGGGGCGGCACCCGGCTGCTCCGCTCCGGCGACAGCCGGCGGCACCGGGTGGGCATAGTGGTCGACGGCTATGGCGGCGGTCGCGATGCCGAGTGCCGCGCCGAACAGCAGTGTGTTGCGTGTAGCGCTCATTTGCGGGTCAGCCCTTCTTCCTGGCCAGCCCGTCGAGGCCGAACAGCGGCCGCGCCCAGATGCCGAAGAACGAGCCGGCGAACGCGGCAGCGAACCACAGCCAGCCGTGCAGGCTGCCCGAGGCGATACCGGAAAACAGCGCGCCGATGTTGCAACCGAAGGACAGCCGAGCGCCGTAACCCATGAGCAGGCCGCCGACGATCGCGGCCAGCAGCGAGCCGAGCGGGATCGCCGCCTTCGGCGCGAACTTGCCGGCCAGCGAGGCGGCCAGCGCCGCGCCGAGGATGATGCCGAAATCCATGACCGAGGTGACGTCGGCGAGCACGCTCGAATTGAGCGCCTTGGCCTGCGCCGGCCAGGTCCAGAACTTCCAGCTTGCCACCGGCACGCCGACCGCCTGCGCGATCTTGGCGCCCCACAGGCCGAAGCCGTAGGTAATCGACCACGGATGGCCGGCGGTGAGCAGCGTGGCGATGTTGAGCAGCGCCAGCAGCAGCCCGGCGCCGACCAGCGGCCAGGGGCCGGACAGCAGCCACGACCAGCCCGGCCTCGCAGGCGCCGGCTCGCGCTCGACATTGCCGTGGATGCGCCGCTCGACCAGCGTGGCGACCAGCGCCACCGCGCCCAGCGCCGCCAGCGTGGCAAGCAGGCCGTTGACCGGCCCGAGTTCCTTGCCGATGTCGACGATGCCGATATTGGGCAGCGTCAGCCACCACGGCAGATGGGCGGTGCCCAGCACGGCGCCGACGATGAAGAAGACCAGCGTCACCAGCATGCGCGCCGAGCCGCCGCCTACGGTGAACAGGGTGCCCGAGCCGCAGCCGCCGCCCAGCTGCATGCCCAGCCCGAAGATTGCCGCCCCGATCAGCACCGACAGGCCGACCGGGCCGAATGCGCCGACCAGCGGCTGGCCTCCGAGGCTGCCGGCCGCGAGCAGCGGCATCATGCCGACCGCGGCGACGGCGACCATCAGCATCTGCGCGCGCACCGCGCGGGCGCGGCCCTCTACGACGAGGCGGCGCCAACCGCCGGTGAAGCCGAACGAGCCGTGGTATAGGGCAGCACCGAGAAGCCCGCCGATCAGGAACAACGCGGCCTGCTTGGCGCTCACCAGCAAGCCGATGGCGAGGAAGCCGACGACGATGAAGGTACCCGCCACCAGCGCCGGCCAGCGGTCGGCAGTCACGGGCGGCAGGAATTTCGGCCGGTCGATGGAGAGTTCGGACATGCTTGCCTGCTTCACGAAACGGCGATGCCCGGGAGATCCCGGACATCGCGCGTCTTTGGGAGGATGAAGCGCCGGCCGCGACCGGCGCCGTTGTGGCTTAGGTGCCCGACTTCAGCTCGACCGGACGGTTCGGATCCTGCGTCCACTCCGCCATCGAGCCGTCATACATGCCGGTGTTCTTGTTGCCTTCGATCTCGTGCAGCGCGAACCACGCGATCGAAGCCCAGTGGCCGGTGTTGCAGAAGGTGATGTTCTTCTCGTCCGCCGCCAGCCCGACGGCCTGCGTGAGCGAGTCGACCGTCTCGGGCTTCACGAACAGCGCATAGTCCTTCGAATAGAAGTTGCTGTGCGGGATGTTGACCGCGCCGGGCAGCGTGCCGAGGCGGGCGACGACCGGGCTCTTCGACTTGCCCTCGTACTGTTCGGCCGGGCGGCCGTCGACCAGCTTGGTGCCGGCCGCCAGCGCAGCCTCCACGTCCGCGGTCGTGGCGCGCAGCTCCTCGTGCACCTCGGCGGTGAAGGTCGCGGGCTGCGGCGTCGCCGGCTTCTCGGCGCGCGCGCCGCCGGCGGCGTCGTACTGGCGCCAGCCGCCGTCGAGGATCGAGACCTCGTCATGGCCGAGATACTTGAAGGTCCAGTAGACGCGCGTGGCGCCGCCGAATTCGGAGGAATCGGTGCCCCACGGGACAATCACGACATGCGAATCGTTGCCGATGCCGAGATCGCCGATCAGCTTGGCAATCTGGTCGGTCGGCGGAATCTGGCCCGGCACGCCCTGCACCTCGGTGCGCCAGCCGGCCGAAGCGTAGGGAGCCACGACAGCGCCCTCGATGTAGGGCTTTGCACCGAGGTCGGTGTCGGCGATCTTGTCGCGGATGTCGACGATGACAACTTTGGCTGCATTGGCCTTCAGCCATTCGGCGCTTACCAGCGGGTCGGCGGCCAGCGCGGGTGCGGCAAAGGCCGCGATGGAAAGTGCGATCGTTGCTCTCAGCATTGTATTCTCCCGTCGGAATTTTTCACTCTTCTAGGCCCGTCTGGCGCAACATGGAAAGCATGGGGTCGGTCGTTTGGCGCCATTTGCGCAATCACATTCCGGATTTCCATGTTCTTTCGGGATGAGATTCCAGCCTGGCGTTGTCCGTTCAACCCCGGATATCCAGGGACGAAAAGCCGACTGCTTTCAGTACGCGCAGATACCTCTCATCACCGCGCAGGATACGAAAGGCCGGGTCGATCAAGGCGCCCAGCATATCTTGCTCGCCTGCCGCGATGCCTTCTTCGAGATAGGCGATTGCCATGTCCTCGTGGCCCAGCAGCGCGGCGGTGACCGCGAGTTTGTAGGCCGGTTCCAGCCCTTCGGCATGCTGCGCCTTCTGCGCCTCCAGCATGGCTGCAAGCAGCCCATGCGCGCCACCCTGCAGGAAGCCTGCCTCGGCCGCCCTGGCTATCGCCCTTCGGGCATCGTTCCCTGCGATCTCCGCCGCCCTGCCATATTGCTCGAGGAAGGCGGGATAGTCGCGTTGGTCGAGATGGATCGTGGCCATGTATTCCGCCGGCGACCGCAGCCTGGGCTCGTTCTCTGCAAGCTCGCGCAGGGTAGCCAGCGCCTCGCGCACGAGCCCGGCGTGGAACTGTATGAGCGCCTTGTTCGCCGCAATGGCGCGCGATTCCGGGTTGAGCCGCTGCGCTGCGGCGATCTCGCGCAGCGACAGGTCGAATTCGCCCGCCATCATCCGGGTTAGCGCGTACCAGTGGCGGGTCTGCGCCGAGCCGGGGTCCAGCGCGATGGCGCGTTCGAACAGCGCGCGGGAACGGACGAAATCGCGCTGCCAGTAGAAGGCGTTGAAGGCCAGCGCCGCATGTGCCTGCGCCAGGTTCGGATCGAGCGCGATGGCGCGCTCCGCCGCCTGTTTCGCGAGCGGATAGGCTTCGTCGGCCGGCATCAGCGTATACTGGCTGACGATGTTATAGGCCTCGGCCAGGGCGGCGAAAGCCGCGGCGAATTCGGGATCCTGCCGCGTCACCTCCGTCAGGTCGGCGATGGCGCGTCGCAGTCCGTTCTCCTGCCGCGTGCCGAGTTGGTACGTGGCGCGCAGGTAGATGTCCTGAATCTCGGCTGACGGCACATGGCCGCCTGGCCCGTGTCCACCGCGCCACGACAGGCCGGCATAGGCTGCCACAGTGACGGCCGACAGCGTGGCCACAAGCACCAGCATCGCCCTTTGCGAAACCGCGGAAGCCAAGCGTGTCCGCCCGGCGCTTGCAACGGAGGGGGGCAGGGGACCTGCCGGTGCGGGTGGCTCGGTCTCAGCGCTGCCGCGCAGCCATGCGTCCAGTTCGCCCTCGTAGGCGAATATCAGGCTGCGGGCTCCACCCGGCATGCGGTGTACGGGCAGTCCGCGCTGCCGCTCCCAGCGGCGAACGGTCCGCTCGTCGCGGCCGAAATAGGCGGCGATGCCTTTCCAGTCGCTGATGCGTCTGCCCTGGTCGTTCATCCCCTGCCCACGGCCCCTCTTGGGTCGGCAAACATCGGAAACGTCGATCCTATGGCCGAGCAACCTGTGGCGGCCGGCCATTCTGGATAGCGCCACCGCGAAAACTCATCAAGAACGCAGGCTGTCGCCACCTGCGGCGATCAAGGGCCGAAAAGCTGTCGAATTCGAGGCGAGACCGCGCAGCCACTCCTCGGCCGAGCCTGGCTCGGTCAGTAAGTCGTCCTGCGTTCCTCGCTCGGCGGCCGGCCGAAAAGCAGACGGTAGCTCTGCGCGAAATAGGAATGCGAGGTAAACCCGGTGGCGATGGCTATGTCGAGGATCGGCATGTTGGTCTGGCGCAGCAGCTCGCGCGCGCGCTCGAGTCGAAGCCGCATGTAATAGCGTCCCGGCGTCACGCCGAGATGGCGCAAAAAGAGCCGCTCGACCTGCCGCACAGAAAGTCCCGCTGCCCTGGCGATCTGGCCCGCCGACAGTGGTTCGTCCAGCTTCTCCGCCATCAGTTCGACGATTCTGCGCAGCTTTTCCGACTTGCCTGCAAGGTCGCGCTCGGGGCCGACGCGCTGCCGGTCCCCTGATTGGCGTATCCGCTCGTGCTGGAACTGGTTGGCCACCTCGTTGGCGATGCCGGTGCCGAAATCCTGCCGCACGATCTCCAGCATCAGGTCGATAGAAGTCGTTCCGCCGGCGCAGGTATAGCGTTTGCGGTCGATCTCGTAGACCGAACCCGTGCACTCGATGTCGGGGAACCTCTCCTGGAAGCCGGCGCGATTCTCCCAATGGATGGTGCAGCGGTACCCATCGAGCTGCCCCGCCTCGGCCAGCACATGCGACCCCACCGACAGCGCGCCGAGCGCGTTGCCACGCCGGCCCCAGCTGCGCAGCGTCGCCAGCACCTTGGACTTGCCGGAGAATTCCGTGGTGAGCCCGACGCAAACGAACAGGATGTCCGCCGAGGGCAGGTCCGCTGCCGCATAGCTCGTCTTGATCGGCAGGCCGTTGGACGCGATCACCGCCTCGCCATCCGCCGAGACCGTGGTCCACGAATAGTGATCGCGTCCCAGCGCGCGGTTTGCCGAGCGCACGGTGTCGATCGCCGCCGCCAGCGAGAACATCGAGAATTTCTCGACCAGCAGGAAGGCGAAATGCCGGCCGGGCGGGGCGATGTCGGGCATGGGGCCTTCTAGCGGGTTCGCCCGCTCGCCGAAAGGATCAGAAACGCGGCGCCTGACGTCCGGCCGAGCGATAGGCGGATGCAAGCGTGGCCGCCATCAGCATGGCGATGGTCATCGGGCCGACGCCGCCAGGCACCGGCGTGATCGCGCCGGCGACCCTGGAAGCCGCCGCATAGTCCACATCGCCGACGATGCGCGTCTTGCCTTCGCCCTTCTCCGGCGCCGCAATCCGGTTGATGCCGACGTCGATGACGGTCGCACCCGGCTTGATCCAGTCGCCCTTCACCATTTCGGGACGCCCGACCGCAGCAACGACGATGTCGGCGCCACGCACGACACCGGGCAAATCCTTCGTGCGCGAATGGGCGATGGTTACGGTCGCGTTGGCGGCGAGCAGCAGATTGGCCATCGGCTTGCCGACGATGTTGGATCGGCCGATGACCACGGCGTTCAACCCCGACAGGTCGCGCCCGCGAACCCGCTCGATCAACAGCATCGAGCCCGACGGCGTGCAGGGCACGAAAGCCGTGTCCGTCTCGCCGGTGCCGAGCTTGCCCACATTGATGAAGTGGAAGCCGTCGACGTCCTTGTCGGCTGCGACCGCCTGGATCACCGCGCCCTCGTCGATGTGCTTCGGCAGCGGCAGCTGCACGAGGATGCCGTGGATCGCCGTGTCCGCATTGAGCTGCGCGATCAGCGTCAGCAGCTCGGCCTGGCTCGTTTCCGCCTTCAGCGTGTGCTGCACGGAGTGGAAGCCGCATTCCTTGGCGGTGCGGCCCTTGCTGGCGACATAGACCTGGCTCGCCGGGTCCTCGCCGACGATGATCACGGCCAGCCCCGGCGTCACGCCGGTCTCTGCTTTCAGCGCCGCCGTCGCGTCCTTGACCTTCGCCGTCACGTCCGCCGCGACCGCCTTGCCGTCGATGATGTCAGCCATGTTGACCTCCGCTGTATACAGCATGGCCATATTGCCGATTGCGGCGCGAGACAATCGTGCCACGGCGTCACGGGCTGACGTTTTTGCTTCCGTCAGGCGGAGCGGGCGGCCCTGAGCGCGTCGAGCGAGCCGGCGAAGGCGCGCAGCTGCGCCCGCACCTCGTCGATGGCCGAAAGCGTCTCGGCGGTGTGGTCGCTGGCCTCGGCCGCCGGCGTTGGTGCCGCTGGCGACTGGCGTGGCGCCTCGTGCTGGATCACCGGGCCGGGCGCAGCCATCGCCACCGGCACGGGATAGGGCACCGGCACGGCGACCGGATAATGCTGCACCTGCGGCTGCGGCGCGGGGAAAAAGGGCGCCGGCGCCGCGAAATGCGGCATCGCGGGCGGATAATAGGGCATTGGCTGCGGATATCCCGAGATAGGCATCTGCTGCGGATAGGCGGGTGCGAAGACTGGGGGCTGCGGCCACCAGCCGGCATGCGGCTGCATTTGCTGCGGCGGATAGGCAAGTGGCGAAAGCGGGTGCGTGGGATACATGGCGGGTTCCGGTGCGGGACGTGACGGTGGCGTAACAGGTGCCGAGGCGAGAGCGGCGGCTCCGGTCCCCGTCGTGGCGCCGACGCCGGGTGTAGGGCCTCCTGCAGGCGCGCTCGCGGCCGGGTTGCGGCGAAGCCGCTGACGCAGTCCCGCCACGTGGTTGGGTCGAGGTGGCGGTAGCGGTGTCGCCTGCACGGCCTTTTCGGCAATGGCGGGTGGAACCGCCGCCGGCTGGGTCGCGACGGTCTGGCCGCTGGGTGCGGGAGGCATCGCAGGGCGGCGCGGCACGATCCCCTGCGCAAATACCGGGCTCGGCGTCGGCGCGGGCGCCGGCTGCCTGCGCGCGGGGGATGGCGGCGAAGGTGGCGGGACGGATGGTCTCAATGCAGGCGCGGAGCCCTGCATGCGGCGTCGCCCTGCCGCAATCGCCAGTCCCAGGCCCAGCGCTGCACCGGCCAGTCCACCGAGCCCTGCGGGAATGAGCGGCGTCTGCTCCGGTCCCGCAACGCCAGGCATGGCGCGAAACGCAAGCTCCAGGCGTGTCGGCGGCGGTCCGGCTTCTTCCGGTGCGTGCGTCTCGACCAGCGAATCCGCGGCTGCGTTGGCGATGTCTCCTGCAAGTGCCGCGTCGGCGGCCCGCGCGGTGATAGCGTAGCCGGCCGTCAGGCTCTGGGGCGAGGCAGACAGACTGGCCGCCAGCCTGGCAACCGCCGCCGCGCGGTCGCCGGCGCCGAAAGCCGGGTTCGCCGTCAGTGACAGCCGGTCCACAACCGCCTCGAGCACTTCCGGGCTGCCGAGCCGTGCCATGCTGTGCTCGACTGCGGCCGTCGTCACCTGCGGCCGCTCCGACGCCGAGGGTTGCAGGCCGGTTGCGCCGCGCACCACTTCCGGCTTGAGGATCATTTCGGCGCGCGCGTCGTAGATCGGCGCGCCGGCAAGCAGGTAGCTGGCTGCGGCTCCGGCGAGCGCGCCTGCGGGGAGCGCAAGCCAGCGCGCCCGGGATGGAGCAGGCAACGTCGCCGCTTTCGTTGCTCGCCGCGGCTGCGCCATCGTCGGCGTCTGCGCGAGCTGTCGGACCTGAGGTGCAATTGTCGCCGCCGGTTCGCGTCGAAGTCCTGTGGGCTTTGGCGTCTTTGCCTTGAGCAGATCGAACAGCGTCGGTCCGGCGACCGGCGCCTGCTTCGAACCTGCTTCTTCCTGACGGGTTCCTGCCAGGCCGGAAAGCAGCGGGCTGATCCGCGCCGCCGTTGCGTCGGCCGGTTGGGGCGGCGCCTGGTGTGGCGCGTCGTCCTGCTTGTCGTTCGTCCAGTTGGCGAGCGAAAGCAGCGCGCCCGTCGATCCGGCTGTGTGCTTGCCTGCCTTCATGTTCCGACGCCCTGCATGGGCGCCGCCCTGCGCCCGATCCGTTAACCGACGCTAAACAGGCATGGCAAACGATTGGTTAACGCCGCTTGCGCGCGGGCGACCAAAAGCGGGATTCGCTAAAATTGTTCGGTTCGGCGTGATCGCTTCCTTAACGGCTGTTGCTACATGGTTGGCGCAACTTCGACGGGAACTGCGACTGTATGACAGCTGTGGCGAAGAGTGATGACGGACGTCTGGTGGTCGAAGGCCGGCTCGTGATCGAGCGGCACGACCGCGCGGTTCCGGTCGAGCGCGAGTGGCGGCACCTGGAGATGACCGGTGCCGGAACGCTGTTCCAGCGTTTCGATTGGATCGACTCCTGGTTGCAGACGGCCGGCCGCGAAGATGCGGTCGCGCCTGCGATCCTGCTGGGCCGTCTCGACGAGCGGCCGGCCTTCGTGCTGCCCCTCGGCATACGGCGCGTCGGTCCCGTAAGCATGGCGGAGTTTCTCGGGGCCGGCCACTCTGGCTACAATTTCGGCCTGTGGAGCCTTGAGGGCGCCGCCTTCGTGCAGGCCCTCCCGCGCGACGCGCTGGTCGGTCGGCTGCGTGCGGCACTCGGCGCCGACGCGCTGGTGCTCCGCCGCGTGCCGCCACAGGTGGCGGGTGTCGCCCAGCCGCTTGCCATCCTGCCGGCGCGTCCATCGGAGATGTCCGGCTATTCCGTTTCGCTGGAAGGCGGCATGGAGGCAGTGCTTGCCCGTACCGGCGGAGGTGCGCGGCGCCGGCGCGCCAACCAGAAGGAACGCCGCATGCGCGAGATGGGGCCGGTCGAATGCGGACCGGCCGCCGATCTCGACGAAGCTTTTGCGGCACTTGGCTTCTTTGCCGAACAGAAGGCGCTGCGCCTTGCCGAGCAGGGGCTTCAGAATCCGTTTGCCGAGCCCGGCGTGATGGATTTCCTGCAGGAGCTTCTGCGTCGCTCGCAGGGCTCGACGGAGCCGCTGCTGGAGATGCAGCGCCTCTCGCTGTCCGGCGACATGCGCGCCGTGATCGGCACGGGGCTTCACCGCGGCCGCGTTGCGCTGCAGATCCTCACCTATATTCGTGACGAAACGCTGCCCCACAGCCCGGGGCAGGTGCTGCTCTACCGCGACATCGAAGCCGGCGCCGCCGCAGCGCGCAGCGTCTACGATTTCGGCATCGGCCAGGAGGGGTACAAGGACAGCTGGGCCGACACCGTCATTTCCTTGAACGACCATTTCGCGGCCTTCACGCCGGCCGGGCACCTCGCACTGGCGTCGATGCGTCTGGGCAGCGGTCTGCGCGTGGCGCTGCGGGAGAACCGCCTTGCCGGCGGGCTAGTTCGGGCATGGCGTCGCCGCGAACAAGAGACGGAAGCATGAAACATCGGGAAGAGCACCAAACTGTGGCCGCTGCCCGTGGCGGGCCGCTTGCCGGTCGTCGCATGCTGTTCGTCGCGCCGGACGACTATCCGGCCTATCGCGTCGACCTGACCGAGCTTTTTTCGCGCCATCTGGTGAACCGCGGATTGTCGATCGACTGGAGCCTGCACCGCGTCGACGTTGGCCCTGCCGCAATCGACGACCGCGGTGCCGAGAGGTTCATCCTGCCGGCCCACAAGAAGGGCGGCATCCTCGCCAAGATCCGCAACCGCATCTCCAACGGTGCGCAGCGCTGGGGCCTCGTGCGCAAGGTCGCGCGCGGCGAATACGACCTGGTGCAGGTTCGCGACTACATCTACTGGGGCCTCCCGTTCCTCATTGCCGCGCGCATCGCCCGCAAGCCCTTCGTCTACTGGATGAGCTTCCCGGTGCTGGAGATGCGCTGGGAATTGGCGGTCCGGCCCTACGTGCCGATCAGTTTGCTGGGCCGCGCGGCAAACTTTGCCCACGCGCTGCTGGGCAAATTGGTGTTCTATCGGTTCCTCGGTTACGCCGACCACGTCGTCGTGCAGTCACGCCGCATGCGCGAGCGGCTGGAAGAACAGGGCGTGGCGCGCGACTTGATGACGCCCGTGGAAATGGGCGTCAGCACGGAGCGGTTCAACCGCGAAGCCGTCGAGGCGTCGCGCGATCCGCGCATCGCCGGCAGGCCAGTCCTCATCTACGTCTGTTCGTCGCTTTTCGGCCGCCTGTTCGACACGGCGGTTGGCGCTCTCGCCGCCGCTCGCCGTCGCGGCCACGACGCTGTTCTTGTCGCCGTCGGTCCGCTGGCCGAACATGAGCGGGACGCGCTGCCGCAGACACTGGAGCGGCACGGCATTCCGCAGGACGCCTTCATCTCCACCGGCATGCTGCCGCTGAAGGAACTGCTGTCCTACGTCAAGGCAGCCGACGTCTGCCTGTCTCCGGTGGAGATGACGCGCGCGCACGAAGTCGCCTCTCCGACCAAGCTGGTCGAGTATCTGGCGATGGGGCGGCCGGTGGTGGCCAGCGTCCACTACGACCAGAACGACGTCGTCGGTTCCAGCGGCGCGGGGCTCATCGCCGCGATGAACGGCGAGGCGATGGGTGAAGCCGCCGCAAGACTGCTCGCCGACCGCGAATGGGCCGAGGAGATGGGCGCCAAGGGCCCCGCCTGGGTCAAGGCCAATCGCGACTATGCGCGCCTCGCCGATCGTGTCGAGCGGCTCTATGCAGGCGTTCTCGAGCGGCAGTCCACGTCCGCAATCGAGGCGGCGTCCCAGCCCGCGGAATAGGGCCTATTCGGCCGGTTGCGCGGCCGCGGCGTCCTGCCTCTTGAGCAGCCACAATGTGAAGGCGACGTACACCGCCGTCTGCGCCGACCACGCGATCAGCCGTGCGGTCACAGCACCTTCCGCGCCGTTGCCGGAAAGCAGCCACACGCCGGTGATGAACGTTGTCGCCCAGCCGAAGGTGATGGCAAGGCCGCTCCACGTATAGCCCGACGTGGAAGGCACCACGCCGAGTGGCGCGGCGAAAGCCATAACGGCCGCATTTGCTACCGCGAAGGCGAAAACCTGCCAGTGCAGCGCCGGGTCGAGGTCAAAGATCACCAGCACCCACGGGCCGAACAGCAGCATGAAGCCGACGAAGCCGATCGCGATCAGGGAGGTCGTGCCGACGCTCATCGCCAGCGTGTTGGTGACCCGGCGCCTGTCGTGCGCCCCGAAAGCGGTGGACAGCATCGGCATCGCCACGTTGGCGACGATCTGCGGCACGAACAGCAGCAACGTCTCCAGTTGCATGGCGATGTAGTAGACGCCGACGGCGATGAGTCCGCCCGGAGCGTTGGCGATGATGGCGATGCAGACCCACTGCACCGGCTCGAAAACCAGGCTGGCGATCAGCGCGGGGATCGCGTAGCGGGTGATCAGCGGCCACTCGGACAGCGCGCCGCGGAACTGCAGCTGGATGCCTTTGCGGGCCAGTGCCTTCAGGAGCACCGGCAGTGTGACGAGGCACAGCGAGAGCGTCGCCAGCCCCATTGCGATGAAGCAGCCTTCGAGGCCGTAGAAGACCAGCCCTGCCGGCACGCCGAGAATGAGGGCGATGCCGTAGACAACGTTGAGCCTGGCGGTCAGATCGAAGCGCTGGAGCCCGTTGAGCAGCGACTGCATCACCTGGCTGGTGGCATTCAACGTGATGATCGGCGCAACGAGCGCCAGGTACGGCGCGATCTCCGGATGCGCCAGGACTTGGCCGGCGATCGGCTCCGCCAATGTGTAGAACAGCATGGTAAGCAGAAGGCCGCAGGCCACGGCGAGCATTATCGCAAGCCCTGCGATGCGCCCGGCGAAGTCTGGCGAGCGGTCGGCCTCGGCGGCGATGTTGCGCATCGCCATGACCGAGACGCCCGTCGCCGCGAGCATGCCGGCGGACATCAGCGTCCCGTAGATGACCGCGAACTGTCCAACGCTCTCGATGCCGAGCGTGTGCGAGATGATGACCGTGGTGACGAGCGGCGTCAGCCGCACCGCGGCCATACCGACGGTAGACCACACCAGTCCGAGCCCGAAACGCCGGGCGTCGCCGTTCTCGAGGAGCCTCGCGGCCAGCTTGCGCATGACGCTTCCTTTTGCGCGCAATCTAGTGCGGGTCGGTTATCAACAGGTTAGGCGGCCGGCGCCGCGTTCATCGGCTGGAAACCATGACCGCCTAGAGTATGGGCGGGCTGCGGCCCTCGTTCTTGTATGTGCCTGCGTCGGAACCGAGCCTTTGCGCGTCATCGCCAGTAGCCGCGATTTTGCACCGACTGTTCTGCCAGGTTTGGCCGCGCCGGCCGCCGGCCGCGGCATCGTCGACGTCATGCTCGTCGTCGGCGTTCTGATGCTGTTCTGCCTGTCGGGCTATGCGCTTGAGTTTTTCGGCATTCCCTATGTATCTGCCGGCGGCTCCATCCTGTCCAAGCTGCATCCTTCGCTCTACGTCTTCTCGGCCGCGCTCATCGTCGCGGTTCTCGCCCATCCGGACCCGCTGGGTTACGGCGGCGGGCTGATCGCACGACGGCTGGGGGCCGTGGCCCTGATCGTCGCGTCGGCCATCGTCTTCGTCATCATGGCGCGCCTGAAGCCTACCCTGTTCGCTGCCTTTCTGGTCGATTCCATTGCCGCGGCAGGTGTCATCGTGCTTGTGCTCGCCGACACGCCCCCGCGCGTGCGCCTGCTGCTTGCCCGACTGCTGCATATCGTGGTGGCGACCAACTGCGCGCTCGCCATCGTCGAGGTGACGACCGGATGGCGCCTCTTCCCGTTCGGGGTGGGGGACCAGCAGATGGTCTGGGACTATCGTGCGACCGCGCTTTTCGGCCACCCGCTCGACGGGGCCCTGGCAGTCGGCGTCTACACGGTGATCCTCATCACCACGCGCGACGTTCCCGGCCTTGCCTCGTGGCTGAGAATCCCTCTGATCCTGCTTGCCATGGCCTCGATGCCGGCGATCGGCGGCCGCACCTCCTTCGGCATCGTCTACGCGGTGGCCGCCGTCGCCGCCGGCATAGGCGTCTGGCGGTTTCTGGCGGGCGGGCGCGTCACGCCTCTGACGGCGATGGTGGCGGCGCTGGGCGTTCCGGTCGCGGCCGCCATGGTTCTCGTGGCGATCGAGGCCGGCATGCTCGACAATTTCATCGGCCGCTTCCAGAGTGATTCGGGCAGCGCCAGTGCCCGTCTGGAGCTTTTCGCCCTGTTCCGCGATTTCGGCCTGCAGGAATGGTTCGTCGGCTACGATGTCGGTCAGCTTAGGACGCAGGTCCGCGTCCAGGGCCTGGAATCAGGCATCGAAAATGCATGGGCGCAGCATCTGCTGCTGTTCGGCCTGCCGCTGTCGCTGATGCTGTGGTGCGCGCTGGCCGCATTCCTGTGGGAGATCGTGCACGAATGCGGCCGGCAGGCGATCCTGCCGGTGCTGTTCCTGCTGGTCATCAACACGTCTTCGGTCGGTATCGCCGGCAAGACCACCATGCTGGTCCTGCCGGTGTCGATCATCCTGATCCTGCTTGGCGGCGGCTTCAGGCCGCAGGCCGTAGCTTCCCAGCCTTTGGGTCGTTCGCCGGCGAGGGCGTGACCGGCGCGTCGATCGGCAGGACGCCCAGCGGCGCCCTGGGATCGATCCTGTATTCCATCCTGCGCTTGAACCCGGTCTTCTTCTGCATGCCCGACTTGCTCCAGGCGAGCGCCATTGCCGCTTTCGGCCAGAAGGAAGCGCCGCTTGTGGCGCGCGAGCGCGGCCGCCAGCCAACCGCCCGCAACATGCCGTTGCCATAGTTCATCGCGAAGTGGCGGCGCAGCTCCGGCGTCCAGTGCTCGGTGGTGATCGACACGTTGACCATGTCGTAGTTTTTCACCCGGTGCGGGCCGTTCAGCGGCCAGTGCAGCATCTGCCCGGGTTCCAGGTCGAAGGCGACGGCGTGATCGTCGTACCACGGCTCGTAGGTGATCTCCTCCTCTTGCGCGCCGCGCACCACGCGTTCAAGTTCCTCGGTGCGCAGGAACGGCTCGGCATTCGGGTAGATCCAGACGCGCTTCTTGCCGCGCAGCTGCCACAACCCCTGTCCCGGCACGTCGCAATGGTAGTAGACCTGCGCGTCGGGCGAGGAGATCAGCAGCCCGAGACGCTGCTTGAAGCTGTTGAAGCCCGGCACGAGAACCTCGAGTTCCTCGTACATGCGCTCCAGCAGCGTGGCGAAATAGGGGTCGACCTCGTGAATCGAGCTCATGTTGATCCAGAGCCGACCCTTCTTCACCGCGTCCAGAACTTCGCGTCCTGACAGGCCGGCCCGGTCGCAGTATTTCCAGTTGCGGTTGTCGTGGCCGGTGGCCGCCATGGTCGTGATGGCAAGGCGGCTTGCCGGGACCGTCTCGATCAGGGTCGCCAGCGACTCGTCGCTGAACATGTCCAGCCCTGCCAGCGAGTGGCCGAGCTTCAGCGTGTGCCGGCCCCACAGCGAGGCGTTGTGCGCCGGAAAGTCGGTGAAGATCCTGTTTCGCATCATGGTCTCGTCTGCCCCCTGTTCCTGACTCGCCTGGCCAGGGCGATGCCGTGCCGCTTTGCCGCGAGGTAGCTGCGCCAGCCGAACGCGACGGCTCCGGTCGGCAGGTTGGCACTGCGCCGCGTGGCGATGATCAGGTCGACGACCGGCCTCCGGTCGCGCCACAAGGCGCCCATCAGGCCGCTGTCGTCGATGGTGCAGGCATCCAGCCATTCGATGTCGGGATCGGCGATCGCCGCCAGCGTCGATTCATATTCGAGCAGCGCGCCAGGAGCATGCCGCGAGAGCTCCGCGCTATAGGCCGTCTTAAAGCACCAGACCTTGCCACCCACGCGATAGTTTACCGATATGGCGATGGGCATGCTGTCGAGTTCCAGGCTGTAGACCAGCGCGCGGCCTTCCGTTGCGGCGCGGCTGGTGACGGCCTCGAACCACCTGCGTTCCGCCGCCTTGCAGGCAAGCGCGGTGCCGCGCGCACCTTTCCAGCCGGACTGCTCGATTTCGAAGAAGTCGCCGATCCACTGGCGGGCGTCATGCTGCCCGTCGATGATGCGCAGCGAAAGCTTGCCGAGTTCCTCCAGCCGCCGCCGGCAGCGTCGGAACTCGCGGGCGCGTTTGCCGCCCACCCAGTCGTTGAAGGCAGTTTCCGCTCCGTTGCGACCTGCCTCGAGCACCGGCCTCTCGATGCGCTTGGTGACGTGAAATTCCAGGCCGCTGTCTTCGAGCCAGTGGGTCAGAACCTTGTAGAACGAAGTGTCGGCCGGCAGCGTCGCCCAGCGCAGCATGCTGGCACCCTGCCCACGCAGGAAGCCGAACAGGCGGTCGAGCAGAAGAGGAGAATCCTCCGTATCGCCGGGCGTAGTATCGAGCGCGTGTACGTGGCTCCACACCGTCCATACGGCCCCGAGCGGGGTGTCCATCACCTTGCTGAGCGGCAGCGCAGGCTCCCAGGGTCGATTGCCGCCAAGCAGGTGGACCTGTTCGCGGGGGCCGGCCAGATGCCGAAGGGCAGCCTCCACCAGCGACCGCTCGTGGAACGGATTGGCGGACGCCCCGGCAAACCGCCAGGCGGATCGCCCGCCGACAGCGCCTTCCTGCTCATTGTTGGTCAACATTGCCAGGTGCAAGGGCAAGTTTCCGGTTTCACAGCCGCAGCGACGGCTTCGTATGAGGTCTACATACTAAGTCCAAATATTTGATTACTTGAAGTACCGAGTGGTTAAAATATCGGCATCTTGAATTGTCAGATTGAATTAACCTTACCTGTATTGCCTAGAGTTTTATCCATTTTTCTGGATCTGCCGACGGCTGCCGCAGCTTAATCGCCCCTTAGAATGTGCGTGTCAGACTGCGGGAAATCGCAGCGAGGCAGCCATGGCAGTTATCCGAATCGCGCTCCCCGCAGGCACGGCCCGTGCCTGGCAGTCGGAGCTGGCGCGTCGACTCGTCGCTGCGGGCCACAACGTGCGGTTCGTTGCGGGGAAGGGCGACGATGCGTGGCCCGGCGTGGTGCGCAGCATACTCGCCGTCGAGGAGCGGCTGTGGCGCCGCAACAGTCCACTTTGGGCGAATGTCCCTGCGGCGTTCGACCGCTCGGCCGGCGTTGCCGACCTTGCCATCGACCTTGCCGGCGACGCGATCGAACCGACGGCCCTGTCGCTGCGCTTCGACGGTTCGCCTTCCGCCTCCGCCGCGGCCGCCGCGTTGCTGCGTGGCCGCCTGCCTGATCTGGAAGTGGTGCGCGGCGGCCATGTCATCGCCCGCGCAGCGCCGATGGTCGACGGCCGCATCCAGCTTGGCCGCGGCCTCGACGACGTGCTCGCCCGTGCGATCACTCTGCTTGCCGCGACCGTCGAGCGCGTCCTGGCGGGTGAAACGCCTGCGCCGCTCGCAACCGAATCCCGACTTGCCACGGACGAATCCGGCCTGGCTTCGGCAGTCGCCTTCCGGGCCATGCCCCGGGCCGCCGGCGAGGTTGCGAGGCGCATGTTTGTCTGGCCCGCCCATTGGCGGGTCGGCTATCGTTTCCACGACGGTCCCGGGGTGGCCGAGCTCGGCCAGCTCCGCGGCCCCGACTGGACCATCCTGCCCGACGACGGCGCCCGCTACTATGCCGATCCCTTCGCCTTCGGGCATCGCGGCCGCCATTTCATCTTCGTCGAGGAGTATCCGCATCACGGCGGCAAGGGCCTGATCTCGGTCGCCGAATTCGACGGCGGCGGCCGTCCCTCGGTACCGCGCGTCGTGCTGGAGGAACCGCACCATCTTTCCTATCCGCAGGTCTTCGCCCGCGGCGACGACATCTTCATGCTGCCCGAGGCCGGCGCCTCGAATGCGCTGACGCTCTATCGGGCCGAACGATTTCCAGATGTGTGGCGGCCCTACCGGACGCTCATTGAAGGCCGCGCACTGTTCGACGCGACGCTGCTTGAGCACGGCGGCAGGCTATGGATGTTCGCCAGCGAGCGGGACGGCGCCGGCAGCACGTCGGACACGATGGTCGCCTTCTTCGCCGACCGCCTCGAAGGCCCGTGGACGGCGCATCGCGCCAATCCGATCGCCATCGATCGCGCGGCGGCGCGCCCGGGCGGCGCCTTCGCCCGCGTCGGCCGCCGCATCGTGCGGCCCGTGCAGGACGGTACCGAAATCTATGGCGGCGGCCTCGGCCTCTCCGATCTCGTGCGGCTCGACGAGCAGGCGGTCGAGTTCTCCCGGCCCGTCGCCATCCTCGGCATGAAGTCGTGGCCCTATCCGCGCATCCACACCCTCAACCGCGCCGGCCGGCTGGAAGTCATCGACGGGCTGGCAGAGGTGCGGAAGGTTCGCGCGGCCTGATCAGGCGGTCTTCGCGGCTGCGCTGCTGCGGGTGTCGTCGCCGCCGGCAAGCTCCGCATGCACCTGATGCAGCCGGCCGAGCTGGCGTTTCACCGAGAACGGCTGCACCGCCTCGTGCAGCCGCTCCGGAATGACCGCGCCGCCGCGCAGTGCGTCCCACAGGGCGATCACGGCGTCGGCCCAGCGCGACGCGCTCTCGGCGACCGTCTCCGCACGCTCCACCATGCGGCCGTGCAGGTCCGACAACAGCACCTTCCTGAATTGCGGCAGCGACGGCCCGACGAACGGCCGGCCGGTCGACAATGCCTCCAGCATGAAGCAGGGCATGCCTTCCCAGTGCGAGGTCATCAGCGCGACATGCGCGCCACGCAGCATCTGCGCCATTTCCTCCGTGCGCAGCGGCCCGTGGCGCACGGTGACGGTGTCGATGGCGGCGAAATTCGGCCAGCGCGTCGGGTCCGAGCCGCCGGCATAGTGGAACTCCAGCCGGCCGTTCAGCCGCCGCGAGAGTTCCGCGACGGTGGCGAACATCAGTTCCGGATCTTTCACCGTCTCCAGTCGCCCGGCATAGGCGACGCGCAGCACGCCGTCCTCCGTGTCGAGCGGGGCGAGGCGATATATTCCGGTGTCGATCGAGACCGGCATAACTTCAACACTGTCGGCCTTGTGTGGCGCCAGCTTGAGAGCGCGATCACGCAGCCGTTCCGTCACGGTGAACACATGGTCGGCCATCCGATAGGCCGCCCATTCCGTCGCCTGTGTGGCGCGCCACATATACTTCGTCAGGCTGTCCTGCTTCTTGGCGTCTCCGACGTCGCTGTGCACCACCAGCACCATCGGTCGCCCGAGCAGCCGCGCCAGCCAGGCGATCTCGTAGCGTTCCACCTCTACCGTCGACGGCAGGCGGCGCGCCTCGCGCCGCAGCGCCGGCAGGTGGCGCAGGAAGCCGGTGATGAACCGCACCGTATTGGAACGCAGGATCGAGCGTGCCGTCTCCTGCTGTTCCTCCGCCGGGAAGTGCGCCACCGGCAGGAAGTCCATGCGCCGTCCGGAGAATTCGATGCCGCTCGCCTCGCCGAGCGGCAGGTCGCCGCGGTCGTCAATGCCGATCAGCAGCGGATCGGCGCCCGCAGGCGCATGGCGCAGAATCTGGCGCACATGCGTCTCGATCCCGCCGACCTTGACGCCACGCGGGTCCATGGGATGAACGATGATGAGCCGGGACGCCGTCATGGGTTTCCTGCGGCGCGCCGCGCGCCGAAGCTTCCGACGCTAGAGTTCCGCGATTAACGGAACGTATCCGCCTTCAGGCCGCCGCTGCGAGCGGCGCGTCCTCGGCAAGCGAAAGCACGCTCACGGCGATGCCGGCATTTGCCAGCTCGTCGTAGGCGCGGCCTTCCTCGTCCGTCATCTGCGCGCCCGGCACCACCAGCAGCGCATGGTCCGCCAGTCCGATCGCCGGCGCGGCCAGCGTGCCTGCCGGTCCATGCAGCAGACCGCCATTGACCACCACGCGCTCATAGGTGCGGACGAGCAGGGCGAAAGTGTCGGTGAGCCGCGTGCCGTCCAATCCGCGGGCACCGTCGCCGGCCGCGGCAATGTGCGCCGGCGAATGGGGGTCGCGCGCGAGTATGGCCGCCACCGCCACTTCACCGCGCGACAGTTCCGCCAGTCCGGGTTCATGCGTGTCCGTCAGGTCGATCAGCAATGTGGACCAGCCTTCGGCGGCCATGCCGCGCGCCAGGTCGAGCGCCGTGCCCGCCGCGAGCGCCTCGTCGGCTACCGCGAAGGTCAGCACGACGCTGTCGCCTGCATCGATTGCAGCTGGTGCCGGCGCGTTCGCTGCGACGAAGGCCGGGGCGATGGAGGGCCGCTGCGGGTGCGCGCCAGCCGGGGCCAGGCGGCGGCGTTCCAGCAAATCGGCGACGATGGCCGCCACGAGACCCAGACCGAGGCCGAAAACCAGCGATGCCGCCGCCAGCAGGCTGCGCGGCGGAAAGGCCGGCCGGTCCGGCACGGCGGCGGGCGCGATGACGCGCGCCGTGCGCGCGCCGATATTGCCGAGCTCGGCCGTTTCGCGCGCCCGCACGAGATAGGATTCGTAGACCAGCCGGCTGGCCTGCGCCTGCCGTTCCAGCTCGCGCAGCTCGATCAGCCGGTCGTTCGCCACGAAGGATTCGTCGGTCAGCTGCTTCAGGCTCGCCGCCAGCGTCTGCTCGGTCTCCTGCGCGGCGCGCCATGCGTCGCGGCTCGCAGCGACCAGTCGTTCGCTCTCGCTGCGGATTGCGCGCTGGGCGCGATCGAGCTCAGCCTGGGCGGCCCCGACGCGGGGATGGCGCGGCCCCAGCACCTGCTGCAGCTCGGCCAGCCTACGCTGCGCCTCCGACAGCGACGCGCGCAGGGCGACCATCGTGGTGTTCTCGGTCTCCGACAGCACGGAGCTCACGTCGCCGCGCTGGCTCATGGCGGTCTGCATGACCTCGTAGCGGGATTTGGCCTGCGCGCTCTCGCCGACCGCCACCGATAGGCGGGAGGAAAGGTCGTTCACGCGGGTGTCGAGCAGCAGTCTGCCGTCCGGGGTCGAAACGCCGTGTTCGGTCTTGAATTGCGAGACCTTTTCCTCATCGGCGCGCAGCCTAGCCTGAAGTTCGGCGAGTCGGCTGCCGATCGAGGTGGAAAGGTCGAGCGTGTTGCCGGCTGCCGCGGCGGCCTGATCCTGCGTGTAGGCGGCGGCGATGGCGTTTGCCAGCCGCGCCGCCTTGGCCGGCTGCTTGGCCGTAACGGCGATCTCGAGGATGTAGGTGTTCTCCGGGCGGGTTACCTTTGTGGCCTGCGCCAGCGCTTCGAGGGCGATCTCCTCCGGTGTGCGGCCTGCCGGACTGCCGGGCCTCGCCTTGTAGAAATCCTCGTCCTCCACCAGCTTCTCGGCGGTGACGACGCGCGACAGAACCGCCTCCGAGGTGATGATCTCGACCTGGCTTTCCACCAGCATCATGTCGCCTGCGAGGTCTCGCGCCGCGATTTCGTTCTCCACGATGCGCAATTCGCGCGGGTCGATCAGCAGGCGGGCGGTGGCCGAATAGCGCGGTCCCACCATCGTCAGCGCCCCGAGCGCAAGCGCCACGACGGCCGCCGTGATGCCGAGTATCAGCCACTTGCGGCGAACGATCAGCTCGATCAGACCGAGCAGGTCTATCGCCGGGTCGACCGCTGCGCGGGGAGCAGATGTGTCGCCGGCCATTTCGAGCCTCCGGGATGAGGCCGGACTGGCCGGCCAGAGCGTTGCCATTTCTCAAATCGTTACCAATTCATTGCAGCGCGACGGTAAATGCCGGGTTAAGAATCCTGGCTTGCCGTGCGCGGCCTTAACGCCTACGCATCGCCTCGCGGAGGTTCCAATGGCGATAAGGGTGATACTGGTCGGTGCCGGCAATATGGGCTTTGCCATGCTGGCCGGCTGGCTGGACGCCGGCACGTTGGCGCCGGCGGAGGTGGCCGTGGTTGAGCCGGCGGCGGCCTTGCGCGAGCGCGCCGCCACGCGCGGCGTCCGCACGCTCGCGGATGCCTCTGCGCTCGCCGGCGAACGGCCGGAACTGGTCGTGCTCGCCGTCAAGCCGCAGGTGATTCGCGACGTGGCGGCCGGCTACCGAACCTTTGCTGCCTCCGGTTCCGTCATCCTGTCGATCGCTGCGGGCGTCACCGTTGCCTCGCTCACCGCCGCGCTCGGCGGCAAGGCATCCATCGTGCGCTGCATGCCAAACACGCCGGCCGCCATCGGCAAGGGCATGATGGTCACCTTCGCCGGACCCGGCGTGCCGGCGGACAGTGCGGCGTTCGTCGCCAGACTGCTGGCTGCCAGCGGCGAGGTGGCATCGATCCCGGACGAAGGCCTGATGGACGCGGTCACCGCCGTCTCCGGCTCCGGTCCCGCCTATATCTTCCACTTCATCGAGGCGCTGACAAAGGCGGCCGAATCCGTCGGTCTTGAGCCGGCCACTGCCACGCTTCTCGCCCGCCAGACCGTCTACGGCGCCGCCGCGCTCGCCTTCGAGAGCGGCGAGGACGCCGGAAAGCTGCGCGAGCAGGTGACCAGCCCCAACGGCACCACCGCCGCCGCACTGAAGGTGCTCATGGGCGACGATGTTCTGACGAAGCTGCTGACCGAAGCGGTCATTGCGGCGCGTGACAGGGGCATAGAGCTAGGGAAATAGCGTCAGGCGACGCCGTAAAGCATCTCGTCCTGAAGCTTCCGCAACGCGAAGAGCCGTGTCGTGGCGTCGGGCGCGGCGTTGTCGAGGGTCAGTAGCTCTCCCTTCCTGACCGCCTTCAGCACCTTCCCGCCTTCAAGCAGGCCAACCGGCACCGCACCCGCTGCGCGGGCCTCCACCACCGTCATCGTATGCGAGCGGTAGCAGGTCTCGCCGATGGCATCGAAGGTCTCGCCCGGGTTGAGATCCCGCTTCGCTACCGCGCAGACCTCGGCCACGGGGCGGGGCAGGGGCACCATGTCGGCCTTGCCGTGCAGCATGATGCGCGCCGCCGTCAGCGGCACCTCCAGCGAGGTCAGGTGGTAGGGCCGATGGAAGGTGTAGTAGGGGCCGTGGCCGACATGCAGGTCGTCCATGCGCTCGATGATGCGCGGATGCGTCGCCTCCACCACGACGAAAACGCCCGGCGCCACACCCTTGCCGACCGTGTAGTCCACTACGCCTTTTCGCGACAGCAGCCCGCCGTCCTCGCGCGGGATCAGCACCTTGGCCAGCTGGTCGCGGCCGGCATCCGGCCCGTGCATGCCCGGCACGTCGGGCACAAGGCCGGTGGCGTTGGCGATGGCGCACATCTCGACCATGGTCTTGGAGCCGTCGACGAACTCGACCAGCATGCGCGGGTTCATGTTCCGCCGCTCGGCTTCCGCGCGATAGTCGTCTGGCACGGCGTCGCGGTTGAAAGCGTTGTTCTTGCCCTTGCCGGCCGACACGATCGTGTAGCCGAGCGCGGTGGCGAACTCGATCAGCTCCATGCAGGAGGATGGCTCGTCGCCGGCACCAACCGAGTAGATCACGCCCAGCCTGTCCGCCTGCTTCTTGAGATACGGCCCGATGGTGACGTCGGCCTCGACATTCATCATCACGACGTGCTTGCCGTGCTCCATCGCCATCAGGTCGAAATCGGCGGCGACCCCGGGCTTGCCGGTCGCGTCGATGATCACGTCGATCATCGGGTTGGTGACCATCGTCTGGACCGAGGTGATGGCGATCTTTCCGGCCTCGATAGCCGCCGTGACCTTGCCTTGAGAGTCCGCCTCGGCAGCCATCGCCTCGTCGCCATAGGCGATGCGGATCGCCTCGCGCGCGGTGTGCGGCCGCCGCGTCGCCAGCGCGCAGACCGACACACCCTTCATCAGCATGCCCTGCGTAACGAGGTCGGTGCCCATCTCGCCGGTGCCGATCACGCCGATGCGCACCGGCCGGCCCTTCTCGGCGCGCTCGGCCAGTTCGCGGGCAAGGCCGGTCAGGGCGACATTGGTCATGGGAAGGTTCCGCCGCTTGCTTGCCACGACCTCATCATGGCTGCGATTTATGGCCGGACCTCTCCCCCGCCGGGGCCGGCCTGTCAATGCTGCCTTGCCGGCTTGACGCAACCTCGCCCGTTCCGGTTGAATCGGGCCGGTTGGTTGAGCGTCTGCCCCGATGAACCTGTTTGGTCGACTGATCTGTCCGCTTGCCCTGATCGTGGGCCTTTTTTCACCGGCGTTCGCCGACGGCCGGTTCGCGCTGGTCATCGGCAATTCATCCTACCGGCCGGGCTTCGAGCTCAGGAATCCGGTCGCCGACGCCCGCGCGGTTGCCCGCAGCTTCGCCGACCTCGGCTACGCGGTGACGTTGCTGCAGGACACCGACCTCGCCACCGCCCAGCGCGCGCTCGACGCCTTCGTGCCGGCGGCGCTCAAGGCGGAATCGGTCGTCATTTTCTATGCCGGCCACGGCGCGATGGTTGAGAACCGCAGCTTCATGCTGCCGGTCGACTTCACCATGACCACCTTCGAGCGCATCGACACAGAGGCGCTGGACACCGAGCGCCTGCTGCAGGCGCTCTCGAGCACCCATGCCGACTTCAAGATGCTGGTGTTCGACGCCTGCCGCAACAACCCGCTGGAGGACCGCGGCGCGCAGCCTCTGGCCCAGCCGGATCAGCCGCCGCCGTCGCGCACGGAAAATATGCTGGCCGCCTTCTCCACCGCGCAGGGCATGACCGCGCTCGACGGCTCTGGCGATCACAGCCCGTTCGCCGAAGGGCTGCTCGACAACATCGCCACCCCGACGCTGGAACTGAACGACCTGATGCAGGCCATCCGCAATCACGTGCGCGAACGCACCGACGGCCGCCAGACGGTCTGGATCGAAAGCTCGATGACCCGCCCCGTCTTCCTTGCCGCCGCTCCGGCGGCCACCGGCGCGCTGAGCACGGTCGAGCCGCCCAAGCCGGCCGCGGGACAGGGCGAGGTGTTTCCGCAATCGAGCACCACTGCGCTGACGGAGGCCGATCTCGAACGCATCGACGCCGCGCGCCTGCGGCTTGCCCGCAACGAGATATTCGCCCGCAACGGCCAGATTTTCCGCGACGAGGCTCTGGCGACCCATTTCAGCCAGTTTCCCTGGTATCGCGCAGTCACCTACGAACCGAAATTCAACGCGGTCGAGATCGCCAATGTCGAGCTGATCCGCACCTTCGAGATGCGCGCGGCCGTGCCGGTCAGCGACTTCATCTTTCCCGATTCCGACCGCCGGCTGCTGACCGCCGACGAAGTTTCGCCGCTGAACGCCGCGGATCTGCGGATCGCCCGCAACGAGATCTACGCCCGCCGCGGCCGCAAGTTCGTGCGGCAGGATCTGCAGGAGCATTTCGGCAAGTTCGACTGGTACAAGCCGCAATTCGGCGAAGTTGAGCTGACATTCATCGAGCAGAAGAATGTCGACCTGATCCGGAAGTACGAGTAGCCATTGCGCCTACCAGCCCTGTTGATCCTCGCCGCAGCGACCGCTTCCGCCGCGCATGCGGCCGACGTGAAACCGCGCTACGGCGCTCCGCCGCCGGACCTCGACAGGCACCTGGCACGGCTCGTCGTAGCCTACCCGGACGCCGTCGCCGGCTTCGATGCCACGCATCTGAAGCTCAAGGACGGCACGCGGCTGCCCATTTCGGATGGCCGCGCCGACAAGACGTTCGACCAGCTTCTCGACGGTCCGGACATCGACGACATGTTCGCTTTCGCCTATGGCGCGGGTGAGCCGCCCTCCGCCCCGCCGCTGAACTTCGACCCCGGCCGCGTCCGCATCGACGCGCTGTTCAAGGCGCTCTACGGCGACTGCGAGGCCGGCGAGGTGTCACCACGGATGCGCGCCGTCCAGTGGCTGCCGAAGAACAAGGGCGGCAGCGTGCGCTTCACCTCCGCGCAGGGCGCCGACAAGGCGCTGGAAGCCGTTTCCCGCGAGCTGGACGAACTGCCCTCGAAGTTCGTGAAATATTTGAAACCGACCGCCGGCACCTACAATTGCCGCGCAATCGCCGGCACGAGCCGCATGTCGATGCACGGCTTTGCCGCCGCCATCGACATCAACGTCGACTGGTCGGACTACTGGCGCTGGTCGAAACCGCAGGCAGACGGCAGGTATCAGTGGAAGAACCGCATTCCTGTCGAGATCGTCGACGTCTTCGAACGCCACGGCTTCGTCTGGGGCGGCCGCTGGCACCACTACGACACCATGCACTTCGAATACCGGCCGGATCTGGTCGAGCCGAAAGGATGACGATTTCGGACGGGAAAGATGGTGCTGCCAGAGAGGATTGAACTCTCGACCTCTCCCTTACCAAGGGAGTGCTCTACCACTGAGCTACGGCAGCCCGTTTATGGGCGCGGCTTCTGCCATAGGTCGGCGGGCAGCGCAAGCATTGTCCCGGCCATTGTCCCGGCAACGCTGCGCGGCGTATTCTCGCGCCCGTCGGGCGACATGGCGACTGGTTCGCGCGTCGCCATGTTGTGGCCGGGATCGTGGCACCACATATGAGTCGGGAAAAGGGACCGAAGCCCAACCAGGACCAGCAGCGGCGCGATCGTCTCTCGCAGCAGCTGCGCGACAACCTCGCCCGCCGCAAGGCGCAGGCGAGAGCGCGCAGGGCAGGCGATGCCGACGAGCGCGACGAGGGCATCCGCGCCGCGCAAAAGGCCGAAAAAGGGCCTGCCGACGGAGGGTGACCCAGGTAACCCTGCCGGGCGGCGTTTCTTGAACCGATTAGCCCGATGGTCTAGACGGACCCTTCGGGCGGACGGGCGCAGGGGCCAGATTCGAATCGACCGGCGGGGATGCCGGCAAAGGCGGGATATATGGATCGCATCAGGATCGTCGGCGGCGCCAAGCTTACCGGCACGATTCCGATTTCGGGCGCGAAGAACGCGGCGCTGCCGCTGATGATCGCCTCGCTGCTGACCGACGAGACGCTGACGCTCGACAACGTGCCGCATCTGGCCGACGTCGAGCAGTTGATCCGCATCCTCGGCAATCACGGCGTTGACTACTCGGTCAACGGCCGCCGCGCCGGCGAGGGCGAAACCTACTCGCGCACCATCAATTTCACCGCGAAGCGCATCGTCGACACCACCGCGCCCTACAATCTCGTCTCCAAGATGCGCGCGTCCTTCTGGGTCATCGGCCCGCTGGTCGCCCGCATGGGCGAGGCGCGCGTGTCGCTGCCGGGCGGCTGTGCCATCGGCACGCGGCCCGTCGACCTGTTCATCGACGGCCTGCAGGCGCTGGGCACTCAGATCGACATCGACAACGGTTATGTCGTCGCCAAGGCTCCCAAGGGCCTGATCGGCGCCCGCTACGTCTTCCCCAAGGTCTCCGTCGGCGCCACCCATGTGCTGATGATGGCCGCCTCGCTGGCCAAGGGCACAACGGTGCTGGAAAACGCCGCGCGCGAGCCCGAGATCGTCAACCTTGCCGAATGCCTGAACGCCATGGGCGCGAAGATCGAGGGCGCCGGCACGCCGACCATCACCATAGAAGGCGTGGCGAAACTGCACGGCGCCCGCGTCGCCGTCATCCCGGACCGCATCGAGACCGGCACCTACGCCATGGCCGTCGCCATGACCGGCGGCGACGTGCTGCTGGAGCACGCCCGTCCGGACCTGCTGGAAAACGCGCTCGACGTGCTGGTGCAGGCCGGCGCGGAGATCACGCCGACCAATTCCGGCATCCGCGTACGCCGCAACGGATCAGGCATCGCCGCGGTCGACGTCACCACCGCGCCGTTCCCCGGCTTTCCGACCGACCTGCAGGCGCAGTTCATGGGCCTGATGACGCGGGCGAAGGGCAAGTCGCGCATCACCGAGACCATCTTCGAGAACCGCTTCATGCATGTGCAGGAACTGGCCCGCCTCGGCGCGAAGATCTCGCTCGCCGGCCAGACGGCCATCGTCGAGGGCGTATCCTCGCTCAAGGGCGCGCCCGTTATGGCCACCGACCTGCGCGCCTCGGTATCGCTGGTCATAGCCGGCCTGGCGGCCGAGGGCGAGACGACGGTTCATCGCGTCTACCACCTCGACCGCGGCTTCGAGCGGCTGGAGCAGAAGCTCACCGGCTGCGGCGCGACGGTGGAGCGCCTGTCGGAGTGAGAGGCGACGGCACTTGCCGTCGCCTTGGAACCCGGCGCGTGGTTGCGCGCTTTCCCCGGAACGCCTAACAGGAAGCCGGACCGTAACGGAGCCCGGCCCGCCCGCATGATACCCCTCAAGCTTGTCGCACTCGACGAGGAGGACCTGAAGGTCGTGTCCGCACACGTGCAGGACGCGCTCTTGAAGGTCGGCGACGTCTCGTGGCTCAAGGCCGAAAAGCGCGTGGTCATCGCGCTCAACCGCTTCGCCTGGGAGCAGCCGTCCGGTTTCTTCCGCAAGAAGGCCGAGCGCCGCAACGCCGTGCTGCATTTCGAGGGGGTCACCGCGCTGCGCGCCATCGGCGTCGACCCGGCGCGCAGCGACGACATCCTGTCGCTGCTGGCGCTGAAGTTCGAGGCGGGCGAATCCCCGGCGGGCACCGTCGAACTGGTTTTCTCCGGTGGTGCGACCATGCGGCTCGAGGTGGATTTCATCGAGGCGCGGCTGGCCGACCTCGGCTCGGCGTGGCAGGCGGGATCGCGCCCGCGCCACAGCGTCTGAGGCGGGCCATGGTGTTGCGCCTCGATCTTTCCGAACCCGGTTTCGAGGAGCGTTTCGTGGCGTTCCTGTCGACCAAGCGCGAGGTGTCGGAGGACGTCGACACGGCGGTGCGCGACATCATCGCCCGCGTGCGCGCCGAGGGTGATGCGGCATTGGCGCACTATTCGACGCGGTTCGACCGTCTCGACCTTGCCGCCACGGGCATGGCCTTCACGCCGGCCGAAATCGCCGCGGCCGAAGCCGCCTGCGACCCCGAGACGCTGGCTGCGCTGCGCCGTGCGCATGAGCGCATCACCGCACACCATCTGCGCCAGAAGCCTGCCGACGACCGCTACACCGACCCGATTGGCGTCGAGCTCGGCTCGCGCTGGACGGCCATCGAGGCGGTAGGCCTCTACGTGCCGGGCGGCACGGCAAGCTACCCGAGTTCGGTGCTGATGAACGCCGTTCCGGCCCGCGTCGCGGGCGTCGAGCGCATCGTCATGGTGGTGCCCACGCCCGGCGGCGTCGTGAACCCGCTGGTGCTGGCCGCCGCCAAGCTGGCCGGCGTCACGGAGATCTACCGCCTCGGCGGCGCGCAGGCGATCGCGGCGCTTGCCTATGGCACGCAGACCATCCGTCCCGTCGCCAAGATCGTCGGCCCCGGCAACGCCTATGTCGCCGCCGCCAAGCGCCGTGTCTTCGGCACGGTCGGCATCGACATGGTCGCAGGCCCGTCCGAGGTGCTCGTCATCGCCGAGGCCGACAACGACCCGGACTGGATCGCCGCCGACCTGCTGGCGCAGGCCGAGCACGACACCGCAGCCCAGTCGATCCTCGTCACCACATCGGCGTCGCTCGCCGCCGAGGTCGAGCGCGCGGTTACGCGCCAGCTCGAAGCCCTGCCGCGCCGCGAGACGGCTGCCGCGAGCTGGCGCGATTTCGGCGCGATCATCCTGGTGCCGACGCTCAACGACGCGATCCCGCTGGCCAACCGCATCGCTGCCGAGCATGTCGAGCTGCTCACCGACGCTGCCGAGGATCTGCTGCCTTCGATCCGCAATGCCGGCGCCATCTTCATCGGCCGCCACACGCCCGAGGTGATCGGCGACTATGTCGGCGGCTCCAACCACGTGCTGCCGACAGCGCGCTCGGCGCGCTTCTCGTCGGGCCTGTCGGTGCTCGACTTCGTCAAGCGCACCTCGATCCTCAAACTCGGGCCGGAGCAGCTCAGGCAGCTCGGCCCGTCGGCGATCGCGCTGGCCGAGGCGGAAGGGCTCGACGCGCATGCCAGAAGCGTCGCGATCCGGCTGAACCTGTAGATCGCCATGACCGAGGCCCGTCCCACCCGCACGCGCCTCGTCGACGTCGAGCTCGACGAATCGATCGGGCGGTCGACGCCGGACGTCGAGCACGAGCGGGCGGTGGCGATCTTCGACCTGATCGAGGAGAACAGCTTCCACCCGGTCGGCGACGAGGGCGGGCCCTACCGGCTGAGGCTGTCGATCGTCGATTCCCGGCTGATCTTTTCGATCACGCGCGAGGACGGCGCGCAGGTGGTCACCCACATCCTGTCGCTGACGCCCTTCCGGCGCATCGTCAAGGACTACTACATGATCTGCGAGAGCTACTACGAGGCGATCCGCTCCTCGACGCCGAGCAAGA
>JAHBYZ010000023.1 GCA_019635695.1 Rhizobiaceae bacterium | reverse complement strand
TTCGGGCTTGAGCGACGAGGACGCCGCCAGCGCCGGATAGCAGATCGCCGGCCGCAAATTGGCGAAGAGCTGCATGTCCTTGCGCAGGCGCAGCAGACCGGCCTCCGGACGAACCTCATAGGGCACCCTGTCCCACTTGGGTCCGCCAACAGCGCCGAACAGCACCGCATCGGCGGCCATGGCCTTGCCCATGTCGGCATCCGAGATCGCCTTGCCATGGGCGTCGTAGGCCGAGCCGCCCACGAGGCCTTCCTCGGTCTCGAAGCCGGCGGAGAACTCCGCGTTCATCACCGCAATGAGTTTCTTGACCTCCGCCATCGCCTCGCGACCGATGCCGTCGCCGGGAAGAAGGAGAAGTTTGCGCGATGCCATGACGGGAACCCCTTGAGAAAACCGCGCCTGACTAGCGGCAGCACGGCCTCAGCGCAAGCACGTCAGGCGCAGGGCGCCTCAGCCGGCGGTCCGCCGCTTCGCCGTCACCTCGATCTCGATCAGCATCTCCGGCTCGTTGAGCTGGCAGATGGTCATTGTCGCCGCAGGCCGGATTTCGCCGAACACGTCGCCGAGGATCGGGAACACCCGGTTCACGAAGGCGCGGTCGGTGACGTGGTAGCGCGCGCGCACCACGTCCTCCATCGCGAAGCCCGCATCGGAAAGCGCCCTCGCGATGGTGGCGAGGCAGTTGCGCGCCTGCTCCTCGACCGTTTCGGGCATCTTCATCGTGGCATAGTCGTAGCCGGTGGTGCCGGCCACGAAGCACCAGTCGCCATCGACCACCGCGCGCGAATAGCCCGCCGTCTTCTCGAAGGGCGAGCCGGTGGAGATCAGTCGTCTGGTCATGTCTTGCCCTTTGCTCTCAGGAGTTCACGCGCCGAGACCAAGGTGCTTTTGCTCGCGAGATTGGCGATGGCCACGGTGGTCGGGGCGCCCTGCAGCGGCTGTGCGACGATGCCGCCGAGATAGGCCTCCGAGACGATCACGGGCCGTGATCGTATCAGGCACACGGCTCCAAGCGAGCTATCGTCGATCATCGAGGCGTCATCGGCATAGCACCAGGCGAATCCCCCACCGATAGATATGTTGAAGAATCGCAGACGCCGCCCTTCGCGATCCTCCGCCGCAGCGAGGCAGTTCGCACAAAAATACCACGGGTAGCGCGGTGAGTGCTTCTGCGGCGCCCCGCAGCCGGGACAGAAATGGTCCGGCCCGTTCACCTCCCGATCGCGCCGGCCATCGCATCGCGAAGCGGCTTCGGCCACGTCGCGGCGTCCGGCCATGCCTTCGGCCCGCCGCCGTCCTGTTGCTGTGCGAAATAGACCTTGCCGGCCTTGGCATCGACCGCCATGAAGCTGTCGGAAACGCCGCAGGCGTGGGGTACGCAACCGCGCGACCAGAACTGGCCCTCGCCGAGCGAATTCGGTTCGCCGCCCACGGACAGTCCGCGCACCACTTCGGTCAGGTCGCTACCGAGCAGAGCCCGGCTGGCCTCGTAGACCGCCTCGTTCTCGAAGACATCCATCATATGTCCGGGTGGGGAAACGTCGCTCCAGCGCGTACCGGGCTGCGGCGAGAACGCCATGTTGCCCGCAAGCTTCAGGCCGGCGTCAGGCGACCAGTAGCGAACCGGCTGCGTCTCGCCGGGCAGGAGGTACGGCACGAAATAGATCGCATAGGCGCTGATCGCCGCAGAGGGCGCGTTGCAGTCGTCGGTCGCCTGCACGGCTTCGATGCCGCGCTCCGGCGCATTCCAGACGATCAGCGTGTCGGCGCCGCAGGCATTGCCGCCTTCGCCGACTTCGAACAGCGCGACCTCGCTTCCCGCGATCTCATGCAGACCGTTGAAGAAGACGAAATAGTCGCGCGCCAGCTCCTTGCCGTCGAAGGCGAGCACCTTGGTGGCGTCGTCCTCTTCGGTGATCGTGAATTCACCGCCAGCGTATGGAATCGTTTCCTGCGCCAGCGCGCCATGCCAGACGGCGGAGAGAAGGAGAGCCGCCGGGATCGATCTCGAATACCTCATGGCGGCGCTCCTTGTCGGTCACCTCAGGCCCAGGGCCGGGCCTCGGCGTTCTTCTTCTCGAAGCTGCCGATCGCGCTGGACTTTTCCATCGTGAGGCCGATGTCGTCGAGGCCGTTGAGCAGGCAGTGCCGGCGGAATCCGTCGATCTCGAACTTGACCGTGCCGCCGTCGGGGCCGCGGATCTCGTTGTTCTCCAGGTCGACGGTCAGCGTCGAATTGGAGCCGCGCGAGGCGTCGTCCATCAGCTTGTCGAGGTCCTCGGGGCTGACGGTGATCGGCAGGATGCCGTTCTTGAAGCAGTTGTTGTAGAAAATGTCGGCGAAGCTGGTCGAGATCACGCAGCGAATGCCGAAGTCGAGCAGCGCCCAGGGCGCATGCTCGCGCGACGAACCGCAGCCGAAATTGTCGCCCGCCACCAGGATCTGCGCGCCGCGATAGGCCGGCTTGTTGAGCACGAAGTCCGGGTTTTCGTTGCCCTTGTCGTCATAGCGCATCTCGGCAAACAGGCCCTTGCCGAGGCCGGTGCGCTTGATTGTCTTCAGATAGTCCTTGGGGATGATCATGTCGGTGTCGACATTGACGATCGGCAGCGCGGCCGCGACGCCGGTGAGCGTGGTGAACTTGTCCATTGCGGTACCCGGAGTTTCGTTTCACCGCGCTATAGCGGAAGCGCGCCGCGAAGGCAAAGCGGCCCGCTGGAGAGCGTCCTGGTCAGATAATCGCCAGCTCGCGGAACGGCCGGTTGTCGCGGATACGCTGCCAGGCGAAGGCCGAGCAATCGACGGTGCGATAGGCGCCATGGACGATCAGCTCCGCCAGCGCCTTGCCGACGGCCGGCGCCTGCTGCAATCCGTGGCCCGAGAAGCCGTTGGCGAAGATGAAGCCCGGCGCGTCGGGATGCGGCCCGACCACCGCGTTCTGATCCAGTGTGTTGTAATCGTAGTGCCCGGCCCAGGCGCGCAGCGGCTTCAGCGCCTCGAATGCCGGGATGCGCTCGGCCAGGACCGGCCAGATCCGCTCTTCGAACAGCGGCCAGTCTGGCTCGAAATCGGCGGGGTCGGCCGCCGTCTCGCCGTTTTCGTCCTCGGCGCCGCCGCAGATATAGACCGACCCTTCGGGCCGTACATAGATGCCGGAAGGGTCGACCAGCAGCGGCATGTCGTCGAAGCGGTCGCGGGCTTCGAACACGAAGACGCTGCGCTTGCGCGGCTCGACCGGCAGGTCCAGTCCGGCCATCGCGGCGACGCGTCCGGCATTCGGGCCCGCCGCGTTGACGACGATGCCAGCTTCCAGCGCCTCGCCACCAGCCAGCCCCACCCGCCAGCCCGCGCCGGCCCGCGTGATCGCGCCGACCTCGCCCTGCGCCAGAACGATATCGCGGCCTCGCAACGCCTTGCGGAACAGTCCGAGCAGGGCGTGCGCGTCGAACCAGCCTTCGCCGCGCAGCCCGTACGTCCCGGCCGCAATGCCTTCTCCCGACAGCCAGCGGAATCGGCGGACCAGCGCTGCCGCATCCTCCAGCACGATGTCTGCGGTCTCGCCCGCCTGGGCGCGGTGGCTTGCCTCAAGCGCCTCCAGGCCCGCCGCGCCGGCGAGAATGAGATAACCCTTCTCTCGAAATCCGATATCTGCCCCGGCGCCGAAGTGCCTTTCGAGTTCGCGGAACATCCCGAGCGTATGGCGCGACAGCCTGATGTTCTCGGCCAGCGAGAATTGCTGTCGGATCGAGGCGCAGGACAGCGTGGTGGCCGAGCGGGCGAAGCCCGGATCGCGCTCGATCACTGCGATTGTCCCGCCGAAACCCTCTTCGCGCAGGGACCAGGCGAGCGACGAGCCGACGATGGCGCCGCCGACGATGACGATGTCGAAATGCTGCATGCGGTGTTCCAGCCTTGCCCAGTTGATTGCGTGCGCGGACTTGCCCTGTCCAGTGCCTGCGCGGCCGGCGCGATGGTGCAGCGCGCGGCCATTCCATCCGGAGCCCGCAAGATGGGCACTTGCGCCACCTGCGACGCGATTCCAAGAAGGGCTATGAAAAATGCCCCGCCCCGCCCCCGCCGTTCCGTCCTCTACGTGCCCGCCACCAACGCCAAGGCACTCGCCAAGATTGCGGCGCTCGCCTGTGATGTGGTGATCATCGATCTCGAGGACGCGGTTGCGCCGGACGCCAGGGAGCAGGCGCGGGAAGCCATGCGGTCATTCGTGCAGCAGGCCGGGCGTCCGGCCTGCGAACTGGTCATTCGCGTCAATTCCCTTTCGGGCGAGTGGGGCACCGAGGATCTGCTTGCCGCGGTTGCCTGCCGGCCGGATGCGATCCTGCTGCCCAAGGTCAACGGTCCGCGCGACATTCTCGACGCCAACGACGCGCTTGACGAGATGGACGCCGACCCGGCGCTGGCTCTGTGGGCGATGATCGAGACCCCGCGCGGTCTGCTCAACTTGCGCGAGATTGCCGAACTGGGCCGCAACCCCTCGGCCCGCCTCGGCTGCCTGGTCGCGGGAACCAACGACCTGCTGAAGGAGACAGGCATCCGGCCGACACCCGACCGGCGCTACCTCCAGTCCTGGCTGGCGCAGATCGTTCTGGCCGCGCGCGCCGGAGGGCTGGACGCGCTTGACGGCGTCAGCAACGATTTCCGCGATCTGGCCGCGTTTGCCGCCGAATGCGCGCAGGGTCGCGATCTCGGCTTCGACGGCAAGACGCTGATTCATCCGGCTCAAATCGAGCCGGCCAACGCGGCGTTCTCGCCGGGCGAGGCGGAGATCGCCGAAGCGCAGGCGATCGTCGCCGCCTTTGCCGATCCCGCCAATGCCGAAAAGGGCGTGATCGCGCTCGGCGGACGCATGGTCGAGCGGCTGCACCTGGCGCAGGCGGAGCGGTTGCTTGCGAAAGCCGGCGCGGCAGCGTTCAATGCCGGGTTGCAAGGAATCGACTTTCACGGTGGCGTCGCACGTAAGTGAGCGCCGGCCGGAGGGCCGGGTCTCGTGGCACCCTGCCGTAGCCGCCGTATTCGGCAGCAAGCACAACTTCCGTGTCGCGAAGGCGTGGCGATCGGAGAATGCGATAGTCATCGCTAAGGGCCAGCTGGCCTGCGTCCCATGCATCATGGGCATCCGACGACAGGAGTATCAGGTTCTGGATCATATCCCGGCCACCCATCCATACGGGCCAGATATGGCAGGCCTTGCAAAGGGTCTGCCCCCGCTTGAATTCCAGGACGCTTCCTGTGAACGCGCAACTTATCCCGTACGCATCTATGCAATTTTTTCGGTTCGCCGAGTCGCGCCACAGTCGATTCGATATCTGTTCGATTATAGGCCGGCTTGAATTCAGCAACGGCGACTGAGCTTCCGGCGGCCGTTCCTCGAATCCTTGCGTTTGGATGGCGATCGGGTTCTCGGTGAAACCATCGGCGACGATTGAGTCGAAGTCCTGACCGGACAGGAAGCGAATGCTCTGTTGTTCGAGGTGGTGGTCCCGGATTTTGCGGAGGCCATGAGTTGGCTCCTCGTACAGTGCTCCGTCCGCCGTACGCGGTGGTACGGAAACGAGAAATCCGAGGTAGTCTCGTATAATCGCGATGGAAGTGGCTACCGTCTCGGGAAATATTGCGGCGATTCGCCCCGCGCCGACGGCGTTATATGTCTTTTCTTTTTCAGCCTTTTTACGAAAGATCGCCCAGTCTCCAGTTCGTGGCCTCTGTGTTTTTATCCGCTCCGGATAAAAGCGAAACATTTCCCCGAAAGGAATATCAGTCTGCTCTGACAGTCTCCACTTGAACAGGAATGGCATCTGCATCTCTCATGCAGTGCCAAGTTGAGATGATTTATTTCTGACCGTTACTGTCTATTGATTGAACAATGAGATATGCACGTTCAGGTTTAGTGGAAATTCCTCCCACCGGGCATGACTTTCTCGATTGCGTCCACAATGTCGCCCTGGTCACGCGGGTGGCGACGGGCGATTGCCTGCCTCTGGGCCGAGCGTAGCTTCGACAGGACACGATGATCTTCCTCAACAGGTCGTTTGACCTCGTCGGTCGGCGAGCGGAAATCGACTCCCTCATAGGTTTCGGACAGTTCGGCCAGGCGCCGGCTCATATCCTCGATACGGTGCGCCACAACGTGGATCACGGCGGTGCTGCCCGGCTCCTTGCCCACCACCGTCTGGACCTTGCCTGTCACCTTGACCAATCTGGCGCCGAGCACGATCGGGCGAAAACGCTCGAAAGTCTTCTTCCAGACGACGATGTTGGCGATGCCCGTCTCGTCCTCGATGGTCATGAAGATGACGCCCTTGGCCGTGCCGGGTCTCTGCCGCACAAGCACCAGCCCGGCGACCGAGAACCGCTGGCCATTGGCGGCATTCCCGAGCTCCGCGCTGGACCGGACACCGTCGGCGGCAAGTCCATCCCGCAGGAACGCGACGGGGTGCGCCTTGAGGGACATGCTGAGCGAACGGTAGTCCTCGATCACATGCTGGCCGGAGGGCATGGCCGGCAGGTGCGTCTTCTGCTCCCTCTCGCTCAGGTCTCCCGCATTGTCGAGCAGGGGCATGGTGCTGCCGGTTCCGGCGCGGTCGAGGGCCTGCACCTCCCACAGGGCGGCGCGGCGATCGAGCCCGAGTGATCGGAAGGCATCTGCGCGGGCCAGCTGCTCCATGGTCTCGACCGAAAAGCGGCAGCGCAGCCAGACGTCGCGCACCGAAACGAAACCGTCGCCCCTGACCTGCTCGAGCCGCGAACAATCCTTCTTGTGCAGGCCTTTCACCTGGCGCAGGCCGAGCCGCACGGCATGACGGCTGCGGATCACGCCGCGCATGCTTTCGTGCTTGCGTGCAATCCTGTCGGGATCGAAGGGCGCTTTCTCAAGCACGCAGTCCCAGTCCGACTCGTTGACGTCGGGTGGCCGGACTTCGACGCCGTGCTCGCGCGCATCCCGAACCAGCTGTGAGGGCGCGTAGAACCCCATCGGCTGGGAATTCAGGATCGCCGCGCAGAAGACGTCCGGATAGTAGGCCTTGAACCAGCAGGAGGCATAGACAAGCAGGGCGAAGGACGCGGCGTGGCTCTCGGGAAAGCCGTATTCGCCGAAACCTTCGATCTGGCTGAAGCAGCGTTCGGCGAACTCGCGCTCGTAGCCACGGGAAACCATGCCCTCGACCAGCTCCGCCTTGAGCTGGTCTATAGTGCCGACACGCTTGAACGTGGCCATGGCGCGACGCAGCTTGTCGGCCTTTGCCGGCGTGAACCCGCCCGCCTCGATTGCGATCGCCATCGCCTGTTCCTGGAATAGCGGCACGCCCAGAGTTCGCCCGAGAATATTCTCAAGCACCGGACTCGGATAGACAACCGGATCGATTCCTTCCCGTCGGCGCAGATATGGGTGCACCATGTCACCCTGGATCGGTCCGGGCCGCACGATCGCCACCTCGATGACGAGGTCGTAGAAGGTTCTCGGCTTGAGCCGCGGCAACATCGACATCTGTGCCCGGCTCTCGATCTGGAACACGCCGAGCGTGTCGGCGCGCTGGATCATCTTGTAGACGTCGTTGTCGTCCTGGTGATCGGCCTGGACCCCGTTCACGTCGAGGCTGCGCAGGCCATGATCGGGATAGTGCGCTCCCAGGAACTTGAAGCAGCGCTTCAGACAGGTGAGCATCCCCAGCGCGAGCACATCCACCTTCAGGAGACCGATGGCGTCGAGGTCGTCCTTGTCCCATTCGACCATCGTTCGGCTGGGCATCGCCGTCTTCATGATCGGCACTACCTCGTCCAGCCGATCCTCGGTGATGACGAAGCCGCCGACATGTTGGGTGAGATGACGCGGGAAGCCCTTGATCGCATCGGTCAGCTCCATCACCTTCCCGATCAACGGCTCCTTTGCGTCCAGACCCGCTTCCTTGACCTCGCGATCCGTCAGCTTCTCTGTCCACCAGCCCTTGACCATTCCCGACAGCGCGTCGGTCACGTCTGCGGAGAGACCCAGCGCCTTGGAAATTTCGCGAACGGCGGAGCGGCTTCGATAGCTTGTGACCGCAGCGGCAAGAGCTGTCCTCCTGCCGCTGTATTTGTCGTACACATACTCCATCACCGGATCGCGCTCTTCATGCTCGAAGTCGACGTCGATATCGGGCGGTTCGCCCCGTTCGACGGACAGGAAGCGGGCAAAGAGGAGACCTGAGATCATCGGGTTCACCTCGGTGATTTCCATGCAATAGCAAATGGTGGAATTCGCGGCCGATCCGCGGCCCTGGCACAGGATGCCTTTGCTTCGCGCGAAACTGACGATGTCGCGGACCGTGAGAAAATAGTCCGCACAGCCAAGTTTCGCGATGATCGGCAGCTCCTCCTCGATATTGTCGACGATCTTCTGCGGAATTCCGGTCGGATATCGCTTACGCGCCCCTTCCCAGGTGAGGCGTTCCAATTCGGCCTGCGCCGACACGCCTTCGACGGTCTCCTTCGGGTGATGATATTTGAGTTCGCCCAGCGAGAACGAGAGCTCCTCGGCAAACCGGATCGTTTCCTGCAGCGCCTGCGGATGCTTTCGAAACAGTCGCGCCATCTCCGCGCGTCGCTTGAGATGCCTCTCCGCATTCTGCGAAAGCGCCAGGCCCGCCTCCATCACTGTCGTCTTGAGACGGATCGCCGTCAGCGTGTCGGCGAGGGGGCGTCTTTCCGGGACGTGATAGAGCACGTTGTTCACCGCCATCAGCGGCAGGCCGGCCGCCTTGGCCAAGGCCGCAGCCTGCTCGATGGCGAAACGGTCACTCCCCTCATAGGAGGCGTGGGCAGCGACACGGACCACCTTTCCGAAGCGATCCCTGAGTTGCCTCAACAATGCGAGGCGCGCAGAGGTGGAAACGGCCGGATCGGGCAGGACAGCGAGCGACATGCCATCGCCCCATTCGAGCAGGTCGGCGAGAAAGAGGTGCGGGGCGCCCTTTTCGCTTTCGGGCCGAAGATTGGCCTGGGTCAGCAATCGGCAGAGGTGCCCCCAGCCTTGCCGATCTTGCGGATAGGCGAGGATGTCGGACGTGCCGTCGCAGAAGGAAAGCCGGCACCCGGGATGGTAAGGCAACGTGGCGGGTGCATAGCCTTTCATGAACAGGATATGCCGCGACTGGCTCCAGCCGCGCACGACGCCGGCCACCGTGTTGCGGTCGGCGATGCCTATGGCCGCATGGCCGAGCGCATGCGCGCCGACGACCAGTTCCTCCGGCGTCGACGCCCCGCGCAGGAACGAGAAATTCGACTGCGTCGAGAACTCGACATAGGCGGGCGCCGCGCTCACGCGCCGAGCCCGTGCATGTACCAGCGCGGCGCAGAAGCGGTCCCGTAAAAGCCTTCGCGATAGAGCCAGTAGCGACGTCCTGCCTCGTCCTCGACGCGGAAATAGTCGCGGCTTTCCGCTTTCGCCGGCTGACGCCACCATTCGGGCGCGATGCGCTCCGGCCCCTCGGCCCGCATGACGCGATGCAGGGCGCGGCGCCAGCGGAAGCTGGCCGGCGGCCCTTCGGGCACCTCGGCGGCAGCGACGTCGACCGGTTCGGGGCGCGGCAGCAGCCGGACTGGTCGTTCCGCCGGATTCGACCGGCTGCTTTGCATATGTCCGTTTTCGACATCGCGGGCTGCCGGGATCGGCACGGAGAAGGGCTCCGAACGTTGCGCACGTTCGGGCAGGTGGCTGGCGACCATGACCGGCTGTTCGAGAATGGCATCGCCCAGCCGCGCCCGCAAACGATCGGCCAGCAGCGCAAGGTCGGCGACGGAGCGTTCGGAGCCACCCGCAAAATCGGCCTGCTCCTCGGCGAGCGGCGCGGTGCCAAGCACCGACAGGCGCACCAGCTCGAAGCCATAGCCGGGATCGATCGCCTCGCCGACCGCAACGAGCTTCTCGTGGAACAGCCTCGCGACGAAATCGGGATCGCGCAGCGGCTGCGAGGCGCCGACCTCCAGACGCTGCACGCCGCCGTCGAGCCGGAACAGCGAAAGCTGGAGCCGGCGGGCGCCTTCGCCGCGACGTTCGAGGTCGGTGGACAGCACGCGGGCCAGCGCGGCAGACAGCTTTTCGATATCATCGACCAGCGAGATCGGCTCTGCCAGGATCCGCTCGACGGAGAGGTCGGCGACGGGCAGGCGTGGCGACACCGCTTCCTCGACCGCGCCGAGGGCCTGGTCGAGCCGCACCAGCAGGGCGGCGCCGAAGCGCCGTGCGAGCGGTGCCCGCGGCGCCTTCATGATGTCGCCGATTTTTCGCAGCCCCACACCCTCGAGGCGAAGACAGATCGCCGGTTCGATACGCAGCGCCGCCAGCGGCAGCGGGCCGATCAGGCGCGCTTCGCCGCCCGGCTCGACCAACCCGCCATCCGGAAAAAAGCGTGCTGCTGCCCAGGCCGCACCCACGGTGGAAGCCACGGCGCCGCGCGTGTCAAAACCTTGCCGGCGCAGGCGGGCCAGCACGTCGCGCAACATCGCCTCCTCGCCGCCGAACAGATGCGTGCACCCGGTGATGTCGAGGAACAGGCCGTCATCGCCGTCGAGGGCTGTCAGCGGCGTGTAGCGGTCGCACCAGTCGGCCAGACTTTCGAGGCAGCGCCTGTCGGCGACCGGGTCAGCCTCCACGACGTCAAGGCAGGAATGCATGGCGCGCGCATCGGCAACGCCCAGGCCCGGTTTCAGCCCGAGCGCGCCGGCCCTCTCGTCGATCGCGAGTATGCGCTGTGCCTGGCCGTCGCGATGGCTGACGAGCAGCGGCGGGCGCATATGCCGACCGTCGGACTGTCTGCCGGGCTGACCGTTGCCGGGTTCATGCGGCCCAGGATGGCTTTCGGTTCGACGCCAGTCGCGCCCCCACCTCTGCCGCAGGATGCGGTCGGTCCTGAGAAAAGGCAGCCACAGTGCCATGATCCGCCGCCCGTCCGACACCGCCGGAACCGCGAATGGCAGGCTCTCTTGCTCGAAAGGCGCGTGCATCGTCACTCCATTCCAGCGTGGCGCTGGCAGGCATGTTGGTCCGGCTTCTGGTGATGGCGACTTTCACAGCGGGTGGCCCGATCGAACCTTCAAGCAGGGCCGCATCGGGCAGGGATTGAAGCAGCTGTCTCTCTCCGGCCGGCGCCGGCGAGACCTCAAGGCGCACGGGTGCGGCCGTCGGCTCGGCCACCGCGGACTGACGCAGCAGGAAGAGCGGGCGGCCGGCGATCTGGGCGCGGCGGTGCAGCCGGCGTGTCGCCGTCAGGTCGAGCTTCTTCGGCGTGCCCCCGACTTCCAGCAGCATCAGCGCCAGCGCCGGCAGCGCCGCTGCCTCCTCCGCCACCCAAAGCGCCTGCTCGATGCGCTGCGCCCGACAGAGCAGCATGCGTTCCGCAGGAATGCCGTAGCGCGCCAGGATTCCTGGCATGTAGGGTTCACCGGCCTCGGCAAACATGCCGGCGGCCGAGATCCAGAGCACCGGCCGGTCATCCGCCGGTGCTTGCTTCAGCGCCAGTGCCGCCAGTCCCAGCGCAAAGCCCGCCACCGCGCCGGCGTCGCGCATCTGCGCGCCATGGATCTCCGTCATAGCCGCCAGCGGCACGCCGCCGCCGAGGGGGTCGTCGAGCGCCGGCACGCCGAGTGGCAGCAGTGCCGGCCCGGCAATGCCGCTACGGCGCACGACCATCGCATCCCCTGCGTTCGGAACGGCTTTGCCCTCGCCAGGGATTGAGCGCGGGTCGAACACCGGCAGCTCCAGCCTCTCTGCCAGCCGTCCTTCAATTCTCGCAATTTCGCGGCGAAGAGCAAAAAGCCCTTCCCGCGCCAGGGCGGCCTGCGCCATGACGTTCACGTCCCGCTCGGGATTGTTCCTGTTATGTTCTTATGGATTCCAGAGCCGCCAGGCAGAGTCAAGCAGCCTGTTGAGAAAAGATTCCTTCCCGGCCGCGTCCCGCGTTCACCCTTTTGCCGCCCGCCCCTCGAAACCCCGGCTCTATGCGGCTATATGGCCCCTCGAAGGAAACGCCATGGCCCGCCTCTACAAGACCCGCGCGTGGGAAGATCAGCTCTCGCCCTCGATCGAGGAGATCGAGCTGCTGGCGCTGGAGACCTATGCCCATCTGCCGGAAGAGTTCCGCAAGCTGACCGGCGAGATCGTCATCCAGATCGCCGAGTTCCCCACCGACGAGATCATGGACGATCTGGCGCTGGAGACGCCGTTCGACCTGCTCGGCCTGTTCGAGGGCCGCGGCATCGCCGAGCGCTGGAACCCGCAGACCGGCGAGGGACCCAACCGCGTCACCCTCTACCGCCGCGCCATCCTCGACTACTGGGCCGAGAACGAGGAGACGCTGGGCGACATCATCAGCCACGTGCTGATCCACGAGATCGGCCACCATTTCGGCCTCTCCGACGACGACATGGAGCAGATCGAGGCGAGGGCGGAGTAGCCACGCCGCCCCGATCTACTCGGCCGCCCGCTTCGCCTCCGCCACCGCCCGCGGCACCGTCAGCACCAGCCTCGTTCCCTTGCCGGGACTGGACTGCACATCGACAGTGCCGCCCCATTTGGCGGCGATGCTGGCGACGATCGACAGGCCGAGTCCCGTCCCGTTCGCCCGTCCCGTCACGAAAGGCTCGGTGGCGCGCCGGCGGATCGCCTCCGGCATGCCCGGTCCGTCATCGGCGAAGCTGATCTCCACCGCGCCCGGCCCAGCCCCGCGCAGCTCGATGTCGATCCGCCCTGCCCCCTGCATGGCGCGGATCGAGTTCGACAGCACGTTGGACACGATCTGCAGCATCTCGCCCACCGGCACCTCGGCGCCGGTGCCGGTCTCCACCCGCTCGACCACGCGCACGGTACTCGGGATCGTCGCGCGCACGATGTCGAGCGCCTCGGCGAGCGCGGTCTCGATAGGCTTCACCGCACCCGGCTCACGCGAAGGGTTGAATGCGTTGAGCACGCCGGCGACGATTTCGCCCGCCGTGCGGCCCGAGACGATAACCATGTCGAGCAGCTTGCGGGCGTCCTCGTCCTGCGTGTAGCGGTCGCGCACGCGCCGCGCCAGATTCACCATCGGGTGCAGCAGGTTGTTGACCTCGTGCGCCACCCCGCCGGCGAGCTGGCCGAGCGCCGAAAGCGTCGACTGGCGCGCCTCGCTCGCCCGCCGCTCCACCCGCTCGGTGACGTCGGCGATGGTGCCGCGCAGTCCGGTCTCGCCTTCGGCCGGCGCATGCGGCGCGGCCGAGAATGCCACCCAGTGTCGCAACCCGTCGTCGGCTAGAACCTCGACCTCCGCGTCGCGTAGTTCAGCGCCCGCCGGCGCGCCGGCCAGCCGCGCCACGACGCCATTCGGGTCGCGGTCGGCGCGCGCGGCCAGCGCATCGGAGAGCCGTATGCCCTCCGCCAGTCCGATCATGCGCCCCACACGACCGGCCGTGTTGCCGATGCGGCCCTCGGCATCCGTCTCGAAATAGGAATCGGTCGCGATCTCGGCATAGCCGCGGAATCGCGCCTCGTTGCCGAGCGCCTCCCGCTTCAGCGCCGCCTCGCGACGCTGGATGTCAAGCACGACGAGGATACCGAGCAGCATCATGGTGGCGGCGATGTCGACATAGGTGTTGAAGAAGGTGAGCGCCCATGGCGGTGTTTCGGTGCTGAGATAGAGCCAGGTGCGGGCGATGCCGAAGACGGCGATCGGCGTCATGCAGACCAAGAACAACCGCGCCCGCGCCTTGATGCTTTGGGTGGCGCCGGCCAGCGACAGCCAGATCAGCGTGCCGAGCCCGAGCACGATGCAGACCAGCACCGCCTCGGTATTGCCGACGATGAACGGGATCGGCGCGCCGAGAGCGGTTGCGGTCACCAGCAGGCCCTGGAACGGCAGGATCGCCGCGACGATGCCCAGGAACGCGGCATAGCGGGGATATGTGCGCGGCAGTTGCAGATAGGTCAGGATGAGGAACAGGATGAAGGCCGGAAAGGCCGGCTGCGCGGCATAGAGGAAGATCTCGGCCGCGTTCGGCCAGCGGTACAGCAGCGCCGATGTGCCGAGCCCCTTGTAGGCATAGATGAAATGGCCCGTGAAGAAGGACAGTCCGGCCGCCGCCAGCACCGAGTTTTCGCGCAGTCGCGCCCCGATGATGAGCAGCGCCAGCGCCATGGCGAATAGGCCGCCCGACAGCAGGGTGATCTGCACGATCTCGCGCATCTCGCGGCCGGCATAGGCACGCGCGGTTTCCACGCGCACCTCCGGGCGCATCGCCCCGAGCGCCGTGAACCCCATCAGCACGCGCGCGCCTTCCAGCTCGGCGCGGTCGAAATTGAAAGTCGGCGTGCGCTCGCTCAAGCCCGCCTTGCGCTCGGGCGAATCGAACTGCCAGTCGCGCTCGATGAACACCCCGTCCTTGACCAGGACGAGACGCAGCGAGCGGATGCGCGAATGCTCGTGGGTAACGACCCAGCTCCGCTGGCCCTCGGCGAGCGGCGGAACCTCGAAGGTCAGCCACATCCAGCCGCCCTTGTAATATTGCAGGCCGGCGCTGTGCATCTTGCCATCGGCCGGCCTCATCCGGGCGAGTATGTCGGGCAGGGTCGTCGCATCGATCGCGCCGATGGTTCCGAAGTCGACCAGCGTGTCGGCCCGCGTGCCCATGAAGAGGCTTTCGGCGGAAGCATCCGCCGGCGGGATTGCGCCATCAGCCCTGAGGGCGATGAAGAGATAGATCGCAAGGATTGCGATCCAGGCCGCAGCGAGCCCGAACACGACACGCCGCGCCCACGACCAACTTGCCAACGCCGATCTCTCCGCCCGAAAATCCCCGGGCGAAGGTGCGCCGATCGGCGCCGTCCGGCAAGTTCCGCAGCGTCAGCTTTGCCTGGCTTGGTGAATCCGGCTATTGCTCGCCGAGCTTCATCTCCGGCGAGTAGTCCTTGCCCTCGACCTCCTTCGTCACCGCCTGCCCGCACTGTATCGTGCCGGTCAGCGCGTTGTAGGCGTAGGTCGGCGAACCGTGCAGTTGCCAGCCCTTGTTCAGGGCCGCGGTCACCTTGTGGCAGAAGGAGGAATCGTCGGGGCCTGAGAGGAAGCGGTAAAGTTTCATGGGCCTGCCGGTGGTAGGATCGTCGTGTCCTACATCGTCGCGGGCCGCGCGTGAAGCGGCCGCGCTAATCGGTGATCTGCCGCGCCTCCGACGGCAGCATGATGGGGATGCCGTCGCGCACCGGATAGGCCAGCCGCGCCGCGCGTGAGATCAGCTCGTTCTTCTCGGCATCCCACTTCAGCGGCCCCTTGGTCAGCGGACAGGCCAGCATCTCCAGCAGCTTCGGGTCGATGTCCGGCCGCCGCACCGGAAGCTTTTCCGCCTCTTTCGGCTCCTCATCGCTCATTGCAGCCGGCCCCCGCCCTCGCCGCCTTCGGCCAGCGCCATCTCGGTGATGGCGATCAGCGTTTCGGCGCGCGTCTTCAGGTCCGGCGCCTCCAGCAGCGCCTGCTTTTCGGCCGGACCGTAAGGCGACATCATCGACAGCGCATTGACCAGAGTGGCGTTCTCCGCCTTGGCGACGCTCTCCCAGTCAGCGTCGAGCCCGTTGGCGTCCAGATAGGCACGAAACGCCCGCAGCAGCCCGGTGCGGTCGACCTCGTCCGCGCCGGCCTCCATGTCGAGGTCGCCCAGGAAGGGAAGGATACGCGCCTGTCGCCACGGCGAACGCGCCGCCACTTCCGATTCGATGCGGAAGCGGCACACGCCCTGCAACGCAACCAGATAGCGGCCGTCGCCGGATTCGGAAAACGACGTGATGCGCCCAAGCCCGCCGACCTCGCACAGCTCGGGCTCGCCGTCAGCCCGCGTCGCGCCGTCGAGGCGCGGCTGCACCATGCCGATCAGCCTCTCGCCGCCCATCGCCGCGTCGAACATCTCCAGATAGCGCGGCTCGAAGATGTTGAGCGGCAGCCGCCCGCCGGGCAGCAGCAGTCCCGCCGTGAGCGGGAACACCGGCACCGTGTCCGGAAAATCCTTCGTCGTCAGATATCGCGCATTGCCGGCTCGCATGCCACCTCCGGATTGTCGGCGCCGGGTTTCCGGCACCGACCTCTCCTATCTGGCGCGATGCTGCGCCGGCTCAACCGCCGGCGCCGGCCCGCGTCAGGAAAACATCATCGACGACAGCTTCCGTCTCGCCGTCAGCGTCGCCTCGTCGGTCATGCCCCACGCCTCGAAGAAGGTGAGCAGCTGCGTTCGCGCCGCCTGGTCGTTCCAGTTGCGGTCCGCCTTGAAGATGGCGAGCAGGCTGTCGGCCGCCGCGTCGCGCTCGCCCATCGCGTTCTGGATCATGGCGAGGTCGAAACGCGCCTGGTGGTCCTTCGGATTGGTCGCCAGCCGCCGCTCCAGCTCCTTGGGATCGCCCAGCTCGGCCACCTGCGCGGCAAGCTTGATGCGAGCCTTCACCGCGGCGATGGCCGGGTCGCCGGCCTTCGCCTCCGGTGTCGTGGCAAGCGTCGCTTCCGCGCCTGCCGTATCGCCGAGGTCGAGCTGGACGCTGGCAAGGCCGGCAATGGCGGCAACGTTGTCCGCGTCGATCTCCAGCACCATGGCATAGATCTCGCCGGCGCCCTGGGGGTCGCCGGCGGCAATGGCCTGCTCGGCGGCCTTCAGCGCCCCGGCAATGTCGGCGCCTCCCGATGCCCCGGCGCCCGCCACCTTGTCGATGAACGCCTTGATCTGCGATTCGGGCACCGCACCCATGAAGCCGTCGACGGGCTGGCCGTTCTTGAACGCGATGACCGCCGGGATCGACTGGATGCCGAGCTGGCCGGCGATAGAGGGATGGTCGTCGATGTTCATCTTGACCAGCTTGACCTTGCCCTGGGCGGCGGCGACCACCTTCTCCAGCACCGGCGTCAGCTGCTTGCACGGCCCGCACCACGGCGCCCAGAAGTCGACCAGCACCGGCTGCTTGCGCGATTCCTGGATGACGTCCGCGGTGAAGCCGGCGGTGGTGGTGTCCTTGACGAGCGCCGCCGGCGGCGCGCTTTCCGCCGACACGGTATATCCTCCGGCGAAGCCGTAACCCTGTTGTCCGTTGCTCATCGTGGGCCTGACCTTCCGTGCCGCGCGGCGCGGCTTTTTTCCATGCCGGCCTGTCGCCGGCGAGTTGCCGAAAATGTGGCCATCAGGCCGTGAGTTTCAAGACGTTTGCCTTGTGACCGGTCGCCTCGACGAAGCGGATCAGGTCATCGCGCCCGATCGACGTCGTCGCCTCATTGGTCAGCGGATGACCATTGATGACGTCGTTCTCCATCAGCCCGGCGTCCAGAAACGCCGTCACCCTGCCGCCGGTGTCGTTGATGAGGCCGAAGATCGTCACCGCGCCCGGTTTCACGCCGAGCAGCTCCATCAGCAGTTCCGGCTTCCCGAACGACACGCGCCCCGAGCCGCCGATCCGGGTGTGGATCTGCTTCAGGTCGATCTCGGCATGTTCGTCCACCGTCAGCAGGAAAACGTTGTCCTTCTTGTCCTTCAGGAACAGGTTCTTGGTGTGTCCGCCCGCGATCTCGCCGCGCAGCGCCTGCGAATCCTCCACCGTGAAGAGCGGCGGATGATCCACGGTCGTCGTCTGGATATCCAGGCCTCTCAGGAAGGCGATCAGGTCTTCGCGGGTTTTCGGCACGGCGGCTCGCTTGTCGCTGGCAGGATGCAACGCTCATAGGCCGTGCGGCGCCGGGTGTGAAGCTTCCTTTGGGAGAGGATGGCGCTCTCGCCACGCTTCCGGCACGCCCGCGATTTGCTGTTGCAATCGCCTGCGAGTTCGGCCATAGAGGCGCCGCGCGAGCGGGTGTAGCTCAGGGGTAGAGCACAACCTTGCCAAGGTTGGGGTCGAGGGTTCGAATCCCTTCGCCCGCTCCAGTTTATCCCAACATTTGCAGTGCTTTGATGAAACGCACTGAAAGAGCCGCGGGGCGGCTCGGTACGCCAGGCCTCAGATAGGCCGCGCGGTGCGATTTCGTGAGATGTTCGCGCATTCGGCTAGACGCCTGCCTTCGTCGCGGCGATTTGGGCCACCGTTGCCTCGCCCGGAATCCAAAAAGTTCGAGGCTTCCTTACGCTCAAGAAGCGACGGGGTTCGGTATTGCCGCGGCGAGAAGCGCGATCTTTCGGCAGCCGCGAGATCAGCGAATGTCCGGAGCCGTGCTCGGAGTCATGCCGGGATTGGCTCAGGCGCATTACGAGCGCAGCCACGTCAAGGCCGGTTCAGTTTGGCCAGCTGCCGGTCGCCCGCAAACGCGTCTGCATCGCCCTCTCCGGCGGAAATGTCGACCTGCCCGCGCCAGCGCATATGTCGGCAAGCAAACTCCTGTCCCACACACGGAGAGCGTCCCAAAGTGCGTTCGCGACGCCGAGCGTGTCCCTCCCCTTGAGAGGGAGATCCCCCGATTGCGCTCCGTCCCGGAGGGCGTCATGGTAGCGCGACGCCCGTCCGCCATCACTACAAACCCATACAAAACAGACATATACGGAGACATACGGTGCCGACAGTCCAGCGATCGCTGCAGGTTCTCGCTCTCCTGCTCGCGGGGATGGCGCCCGGACTTGCGCAGGATAGCGGCCAGCCGCTGCTTGGCACCTGGGGCATAGAAACCCAGTATGTCGACCGCGCGATCTCGCCCGGCAACGATTTCTACCGCTTCGTCAACAATGGCTGGCTGACGACGGCGAAGATTCCCGACGGCTTCTCGCGGGCCACCGCCTTCCTCGACGCCGATCTGAGGACCGAGGACCAGCTTACGCAGTTGATTGCCGAGATCGTCGCCTCCGATGCCGCGCCTGGCACCGACGAGGCACTGATCAAGGCGCTTTACCAGAGCTACACGGATGTCGCGCGGCTGGACCAGCTGGCGATCGATCCGATCCGCAAGGACGTCGACGCCATCCTCGCGACCGAGACCAGCGACGAGATCGCGCGCTGGATGGCGCGGCCCTTCACCAGTTCGGTCGTCAATATCGCGGTGGAACTCGATTCCGGGAATCCGAAGCGCTACGTCGTCGCCACCTGGCAGGGCGGTCTCGGCCTGCCTGCGCGCGAGTATTACCTGCGGCCGGACGAGCCCTTCGCGGGCCACCGCACCGCCTATCGCGACTACATCCGGCAGACCTTCGAGCGCGCGGGGATTGACGGTGCCGCAGAGCGCGCCGACGCGATCGTGTCCCTTGAGACGAAGATCGCCGAGCTGCAATGGGCCGAGGCGGAGATGCGCGACCCGGTGCGCATGTACAACCTCATGCCGGTTGCGAAACTGTCCGAATTCGCGCCGGGCATCAACTGGTCGGCCTTTCTCGCGGAGGCGGGCTTCGCGGACCAGTCCGAAATCGTGCTGCAGACCGATACCGCCATCCAGGCACTGGCAAAGCTCTTTGCCGAGACGCCGGTCGAGACGTGGCGTTCCTATCTCGCCTTCCACTACATCGACACCTTCGCCGACATGCTGTCGCAGGACTGGCAGGCGTTCCACTTCGCCTTCCATTCGACGCGGCTGTCGGGCGTCGAGAAGCGCCGCCCGCTGGAGCCGCGCGCCGTCGGTATCGTCAGCGACATGTTGGGCGAGCCGCTCGGCCGCGTGTACGTGAAGCACTTCTTCCCGCCGGAATACCGCGCGCAGATGGAGGACCTCGTCTCCAACGTCATCGCCGCGTTCCGCAACCGGCTGGTCGAGAATGCCTGGATGGACGCCGAGACGCGCTCCGAGGCACTGAAGAAGCTCGAAGCCATCACCACGCATATCGGCTACCCGGACCGCTGGCACAATTATTCGGCCGTCCGCCTCGCCCCTAACGACCTCGTCGGCAACGTCAAGGCGATCGCGGCGTTCCAGCACCAGGACCAGCTGACCGCGCTTAAGGGCCCGCGCCGCGACTGGGAGTGGCTGTTCACGCCGCAGACGATCAATGCCGGCTACAGTCCCGATCGAAACCTGATCGAATTCCCGGCCGCCATCCTGCAGCCGCCTTTCTTCGACCCCAATGCCGATATCGCCGTCAACTACGGCTCGATCGGCGCCGTGATCGGCCACGAGCTTGGCCACGCTTTCGACGACCAGGGCAGCCAGTTCGATCCGAACGGCATACTGCGCAACTGGTGGACGCCGGCCGCGCGGGAGGAGTTCGAGCGCCGTGCGGCCGTGCTCGTCGGGCAGTTCGACACCTTTTCCCCTGTCGAGGGCATGTATGTGAACGGCGCGCTGACGCTCGGCGAGAACATCGGCGACCTCGGCGGCCTGACCGTTGCATACGACGCCTACCGGCTGGCGCTGGAGAAGGGCGCGGAAGCGTCGCGCGACCTGAACGACTTCACCGGCGACCAGCGCTTCTTCATGGCCTGGGCGCAGGTGTGGCGCACGCTGGCCACGCCCGACGTGGTGCGCCAGCTGCTCCTGTCGGATCCGCACAGCCCGGGCGAGTTCCGCGTCAACGGCATCGTGCGCAATGTCGACGGCTGGTACTCCGCCTTCGACGTCAAGCAGGGCGACGCGCTCTACCTGCCGCCTGACCAGCGCGCCAAGGTCTGGTAGCGCCCGGCCTCACAACGCCTGTTCCGCCAGTTCGCGGAAAGTGCCCGGCAGTAAATCCCGGCGCTTCAAGAACCGCTTCGAAGCCAAAGCCAAAGCCAACCCGCGCCCCACCGGGGCGCCCAACCAAGACCAGTTCCACCCGGTCCGGCGCTCACCGTCGTTCCCGACCGGGGGTCAATATTGCATGCCGATTCACACGGCAGCTTTCCCGGAAACGCCATGCAAGACCGACAGTCCGCTTCCGGTCCCCAATACGACGTGATCTCCGGCGTCAGTTCTCGAACATCACGAATGCCGCCCACACCAGCGGGTTCTGTGCCGCAGGGAGCCGGCCTCCAATGGCGTCGCGGCGCGTCTGCCGCAGTGCATCGGCATAGGTCATTCCGCCTGCAAGGTGCTCGTAGAAGCGGACCATGAATTCGGCAGTACCCTGATCGTCCACCGGCCACAGCGTCAGAAGCGACCGCTTCGCGCCGGCGATACCGATCGCGGTTGGCAGGCCGCGCAGGCCGCCGACGAACGTCTCCTCGCCGCGGCCCGTCTCGCAGGCCGACAGCACCAGCAGGTCGAGCTTCGTCAGGTCCCATCCCATCAGCTCGAAGGCGTAGAGCCGGCCGTCGGCCTCGTCGCGCCTCATCGCGTGGCGGTCGCCGGAGCGGGACAGGATGATGTCGCTCTGCCACAGCGTGTCGACATCGCTGGAGCCGCCCGCGCCGGCGCTGCGATAGGCGCCGTGCGTGGCGAGGTGGGCGATGCGTGCGCCCTCCATCTTCCCGCGCAGCACGGCTTCGCCAACCTCCGCGCCGGTGAGCTTCTCCACGGCGAACGACTTGCCGCCGAGAATGGCGCCGATCGCGTTCACCTCCTTCAACGTGCCTGGCAGAGGTTCGGCGCCCTTCTCGTCGCCGTTCCTGTAGTCGATGCCGCCGGCAAGCACGACGGCTCCGGGCACGGAGGTCTGCTCCGCACCGACGCCGTGGAGCGCTTCGGGCCGGGTGAGAAAGCGCAACGTGAAGCGCTCTTCCAACAGCCTGCCCTGATGGTCCTTCAGCAGCGAGAAGGGCACCGCGAACAGCTGTCCGTCGGGAATCACGAACACGGTTTCGGCGCCCGCAAGATCGGTCTCCAGTGGCTCGACGAGCGTGGCGTGCAGATCAGCGAAGGACGCGTCTGCGGCGGCAACGATAGGCGATGCGCCGCGCTCGGCAGCCGAACGCGTCGTGCGCAGCGAGGCCATCTGCTTGGCCTCGTCGCCCGCCGTCGCGGCGCGCGGATCGCCCAGATTGTGCAGCGCGGGCTCACGGCCGTTACGCGAGACGATCGCGTAGAGCGTGGTTGCATCCAGCGGTTCGGCCAGGTCGCGGTTGGCCTTCCACTTGCGGGTCACGAAATACTGCACCAGCGCCTGCCCGTTCTGCAGGACTTCGCCGGCGGCAGGCAACGGCTCGGCCATGGTTTCGCGCGTGACGTTGTAGCGCTGCGTGACGCGTTCGTGCAGCCGCTCCTCAAGCGCGCGCGTCTGCTCGACGAGCGCGTAGCCCATTTCCATCTCGGTGCCGACGGCGAAGACCTCGCGGCTGGCCCGCGACAGGCGCGTGATCTGCGCAAGCATTTCTGCCGTCTCGGTGTCGTCGGCATCGATCAGCCGCGCCAGCTTCAGCACGTTGTCGTTGTCGACGCTCGACAGCGACGGCCAGCGGCGGGCGGCATCGGCGAAGGCGGCGACCACGGAAGGGTCCCGCTCGGCGAGCGCCGCATAGTCATGCAGCATGTCGTCGGCCATGGCGCGCATGGTTTCGACCAGGTCGCGATTTCCGGCGTAGAACACCTGCAGGTAGACCCAACGGAGCATTTCGGCGTCTATGTCGGCGAATTCGGCTGCCGCCGCCTTCGTGTCCGTCTCGGCCTTGGCATTGGCGATGGCAATTCGTCCGGCGAAGGTCAGCGGGTGCGTGGTCGACATATTGCTGCCGGCAATGCCGTAGGCCTGTTCAAGATGCTCCATGCGGCGCGCCTGGTCGCCGGTCCTGCGAAAATGCTCGGCCAGCAGGTTAGCCGCCTTGAGGCTGAGGATCGCGGGATACTCGGCATCGGTGACGACAGCATTCATGCGCTCCGCCGCCGCGTCGTCGAACGCCTTCTTGCCCGCCAGCAGGTCGGTGTATTCGAGCCAGGCGTCCATCACCGGCGCGTTGGCCGTATCGCCCGTCGCCGCCACGATCTCCCGGCACATCTCAAGCAGGAGACGCGCTTCGGCATAGTCGCCAAGGTCGAGATGGTCCTGCGCGTTGTTGTTGGCGCTGACGAGTGTGTTGAAGTGGTCGCGGCCGTAGTGCGCGATGCGCTTTTCCAGCACCACGCGGTCGAACTCGAGCGCTCGCGCCGGTGCGCCAAGGCCGCGCAGGACGTCGGCGAGATTGTTGGCCAGCCGCCAGGTGATCGTATCGTCCGGGCCCAATGCCTTGAGCGCCACGTCGTAATTGCCCTGCATAAGGTTGATGGCGGTGCCGAGTTGGCCAATGTTCCCGAGCGCCGCGGCCATCAGGTCGGTGGCGTTGATCAACTCGCGCGATTCTCGTCCGTAGTGCCTGTCGTAGAGGTTGGTCGCCATGGTGAAGAGCGGGACGAAATGCTGCTCGGGATCGACCACAACGGTGCGGAACTGTGCGTAAGCCAGATAGAAGTCGGCGAGTTCAGCGATGTCGGCCTGCGCGGCGCGCGTCTGGGACCCTTCCTTGAAGAGCTGCGCCGCCTGGTCGTTCAGCCCGTTCTCGTGAAAAAGCGACGCAGCCTGCGTGTATTGGCGGATCGTGAAGGCGTGGCGGTCCGTGCGCGCCGCCGCGTTCAGCGCCTCAAGCAGGGCGGAAAAGCCCTCGTCGATCTTTCCGCTTTCCAGCAGGTGGTACGCCGCTTCGATAGGCGCTGAGAGCTGCGCCTCGCTTTCCGCTCCGGCTTGGACCGCCAGCGCTTCGGCGGGCCGTTCTTGTGTCTGCGCCGGGCTCGCCGCGGCGATCGCAAGCAGGGCGGCGGAAACAACGAGCGTACGACGCATTGTCAGTCTCGCGGGATGACTGTCGCGACGGGCTTTGACCCGTCGCGCCGATCCTTGCAACCTGCGCATGTCGAAAGATGGGCGCGCGTCGTGGGTATCAACCAATGGCTGACATAGAGTTCCACCGGTTCGATCGACGCAGACATCCGGCTGGAGATGAATGATGAGCCCGCCACCGGCGAAATCCATCGTTCGTGGGCGGGGTTGGGGGGTTAGTTCTCCCCGAAACGCCGCTGGCTCCCCCGCAGTTTCTGGTCACCAGCTGCCGGTTCAAAGCCAATCCGATGGCTGACCAGCCTTTTCGGGACGAAACACTGGCGATTGCGACCCGATGGCGGAAGCGGATCCACGCGCGAGTTGCCTCGCACCGGCCCGCTCCAGTTTTCCCAACATTGACGCTTTTTCGGCCCACCGGGTTTGGGTCTTCCGCCGGCGTCTGCGTTTCGCTTGCGGGGCGCTGGCGCAGAGCTTTCGTGGCCGTTTTCCCACAATGTGGCGCCGGATTTCCGTCTGCCTTGGTTCGGCCACGCTTCCGCCGCTTTCGCGATCGGGTAGTATTGCGCGGTAGAATCCGCCGGTGCGCGGCTATTTTGGTGGTCTTGGCGTAACGTACCGGCAGGCAGGGGGCCTCATGTCAGATCTTTCGCAGTTCTCCGGACGCATCAGCAGGCGATCCTTTCTCGGCGCATCGGCCGCGGGCGTCGCGTCGATAGCGCTTTCCGCGTGCACCACCGACGATGTGGTGACCCCGCCGGTAACCGCGGGCCCGGCAGATACCGGCCTCGGCAATCCGGCAGCGATGTATGCGGCGCGCGTCGACGCCGGATATCAGCTGCCGGCGATCCCGATCGACAAGATCGACCCGAAATATTACCGGCAGATGGTGCCCGATCCGACCGGCGAGGCGCCTGGCACCATTGTCGTCGATACCTCGCAGTTCTTCCTCTACCTTGTGCAGCCGGGCGGCCGGGCGATCCGCTATGGCGTCGCGCTCGGAAAAGCGGGCTTCGAATGGACCGGCAGTGCGGTTGTCCAGTACAAGAAGCAATGGCCGGTCTGGACCCCGCCGCCGGAGATGATCCAGCGCCGTCCGGAACTCGCCCAGTACAAGGACGGAATGCCGCCCGGGCCGACGAACCCGCTTGGCGCGCGCGCCATGTACCTGTTCCGCGGCGGCAATGACACGATGTACCGCCTGCATGGCTCGCCGGAATGGAACTCCATCGGCAAGAATGCCTCGTCCGGCTGCGTGCGCTTCATGAATCAGGATATCATCGACCTGTATAGCCGCGTGAACGGCGCCGCTCCGATCCATGTACGCCCGAACCTCACCGCCGCCGGCAGGATGGCGCAGGTCTCGTCGCGCACGGCGGAGCCGATCGATGCCGGTCTGCCGCGCGACGCGGAGATGCTGCGCTAGCCGCCATGCCGACAGCCGGCGGCGCGATGCGCCGCTGGCATCCTGCACCGCTTTGGCCTATTGCGGGCGTCATGGCCCAGAAGAAATCGAGCGAGGTCGACCGCTGGCTGGCGCGTCCGGACCCGGCGGTGCGTGTGGTGCTCGTCTACGGGCCCGATCGCGGCCTTGTCTCGGAGCGGGCACGGACCTTCGCGAGGTCGACCGGCCTGCCGCTCGACGATCCCTTCAGCGTGGTGAAACTCGACGCCTCGGCGCTTGCCGGCGACCCCGGCCGTCTGGTCGACGAGGCGCGCACCGTGGCGATGTTCGCGCCGCGCCGGCTGATCTGGGTGCTCGACGCCGGCAACGACAAGGGACTGGCCGAGGCCGTGAAGCTGCTGGCAGCCGAGGCGCCTGCGGATGCGGTGGTTCTGATCGAGGCCGGCGACCTGAAGAAGGGCTCCGCCCTGCGCGCCGCTGCGGAGGACGGCACGGGCGCGATGGCGCTGCCCTGCTATGCCGACGATTCGGCCGCGGTCGAGCGACTCATCGACGAGGTGCTCGGCGCAGCCGGCCTCGGCATCGCGCTCGAGGCGCGCGAACTGCTGCGCTCGGTTCTCGGCGGCGACCGCATGGCCAGCCGGTCCGAGCTGGACAAGCTGGCGCTCTACGCTGCCGGAACCGGCACGATCGGCATCGATGACGTGCGTGCAAGCGTCGGCGACGTCGCCTCGACCGACGCCGACGAAGCCGTCGACGCGGCCATCGACGGTCGCATGGAAGCATTCGACGTTGCGTTCTCGCGCAGCGCCGCCGCCGGCGTGAACAGCTTTCAGTTGCTTGGAGCCGTTCAGCGCCAGTTCCAGTCCCTGCAACTCCTGCGCGAGGCGATGGAGCGTGACGGGAAGTCGGCGGCGAGCGCGGTGGCATCGGCGCGACCGCCGGTGTTCTTTGCCCGGCGAGGTCTTGTCGAGCGCGCCCTTGCTGCCTTCGACACGACCGCCTGCGCCCGTGTGCTCGACCGCGTGCAGGGGGCCATCCTGGAGACCCGCCGCCGTCCCGACCTTGCGCGTGCGGTGACGCGTCAGACATTGATGGCGGTGGCGCTGGAGCGCGCCCGCCGCCGTCGCTGAGCCGAATCGCTAGGAGGCCGGATTGAGCTTCCGGCAGAGCGCGTCGAGCTGCTCGAGCGTCGAATAGGCGATTTTCACCTCACCGCCGCGACTGCGGTGACTGATCGTAACCTTGAGCCCGGTCGCATCGCCCAGCAGCTTTTCCAGCGCCAGCGTATCGGCGTCCTTCGGCTCGCGCGGCGGCGACTTCTGCTCGGGCGCCGGCTCGGGTGCCTGCGCAAGCGCCTCGGCCTGCCGCACCGACAGGCCCTCTTCGACGATCCGCCGGGCGAGGCCGGCGGGATCCTCGGCCGTGACCAGCGTGCGCGCATGTCCGGCCGATAGCGTACCGTCCACCAGCATGTCGCGGATCACTTCCGGCAACTTGAGAAGACGCAGCGTGTTGGCGACGTGGCTGCGGCTCTTGCCGATCACCTGCGCGAGATCGGACTGGGTGTATCCGTGCTGGTCGACCAGCGCCTGGTATCCCGCGGCCTCTTCGATTGCATTGAGATCGGAACGCTGGACGTTCTCGACGATCGCCAGTTCCAGCGCAACGCGGTCGTCGACGTCGCGCACGATGACCGGAATGTCGGTCAGCCCTGCCCGCTGGGCAGCCCGCCAGCGGCGCTCGCCGGCGATGATCTCGAACTGGCCCCCCTGCGCCGGACGCACCACCACAGGTTGTACAATGCCGTGCTCGCGGATCGATTGCGCGAGGTCGGCGAGATCGGCGTCGGCGAAGCTGCGGCGCGGATTGCGCGGGTTGGCGCCGACGAAAGCGATTGGGACGACGCGATCCGCGCTGGCAGCAGGCGTCGCGGCGGCGACCGGGCGGTCCATGTCACCGATCAGGGCAGCCAGGCCACGGCCGAGCCGCTTTCTTCCCGCATCCTCGTTCATGGTCGTGCTGTCCCGGTCGAAAACATGGTCAAGAAATTGTTACGGTGGCGAATCGGCCTCAGGCGGCCTTGAGCTGGCGCTCGCGGCGAATAACCTCCGAGGCCAGCTGCAGATAAGCCTGTGAACCCGCGCACTTGAGGTCGTAGAGCAAAGCCGGCTTGCCGTAGGACGGCGCCTCGGAGATGCGCACGTTGCGCGGGATGATGGTCTGATAGACCTTCTCGCCCATATGCGCCCGCACGTCTTCGACCACCTGGTTCGCCAGATTGTTGCGGCCGTCATACATGGTCATCACGATGCCCTGGATGGTCAGATGCGGGTTGATCGCCGAGCGCACGCGCTCCACCGTGGAGAGCAGCTGGCTCAATCCTTCAAGGGCGAAGAATTCACACTGCAGCGGCACCAGGACTGAATCCGCCGCCGCCATGGCATTCAACGTCAGCAAATTGAGCGACGGCGGGCAATCGATCAGGACGTAACCGAATCGATCCGCCCCGCCGGCCGCCTCCAGCGCCTTGCGCAGGCGCAGCGCACGATCCGGCGCCGCGGCGATCTCGAGCTCCACGCCGAGCAGGTCCATGGTCGAGGCGATGATCGACAGCCCCGGCACGGCGGTGGGGATGGCCGCGCGCGCGATGTCGGCCTCTCCGACGAGCAGGTCGTAGGAGGACACTGCGCGTTCGCTGCGGTCGATGCCCAGCCCGGTGCTGGCGTTGCCCTGGGGGTCGAGGTCGACGATGAGCACCTGCTCCCCGATGGCGGCAAGCGCGGTCGCAAGGTTGATCGCGGTCGTGGTCTTGCCCACCCCGCCCTTCTGGTTGGCTATTGTGATGATGCGGGCTGCCATGGCGGGACTACCGGATTCACTGCAATTTCTGAGACTTCGGCCGAAGATTCCGGATTTCGAGGATGACGCTTTCCGGGTCGGCGACACTTCGATGTTCTAGCAGATCGTAGTCCCAGGCGTCTCGGCTTTGTTGGATTTCGCGGCGATAATCCCTGCCTTTGTGGAACAGAGCGGTGGCACCACGCTGCAGCCAGGGCGATGCCAGGTTCAACAGCTCGCGCAGCGGCGCGAGTGCACGCGCGGTGACCACGTCAAAGTCTCTTCCGATGGCGCGGCAGGTTTCGATCCGCGCCTGTTCCACCTGGGTCGGCGCGCCGGCAAGGCCAAGTGCCGTGCGCAGGAAGGCGGCCTTCTTGGCGTTGCTCTCCACCAGCACCGCGCTGCCGTCAACGTGCTCCGACATCAATATTCCGACGATCGCTCCGGGGAAACCGCCGCCTGAACCCAAATCCAGCCAGCGCCTTGCCTGTGGCGCTATCGCGATCAGCTGGGCGCTGTCCAGCACGTGCCGCTCCCAAAGATGCGGCAGTGTCGAGGGGGAGGCGAGATTGATTCGCGCCGCCCATCGCTCGAACTCGGACATGAAGATCTCGATCCGTGCCAGTGTTTCACGTGAAACGTCCCGACGCGTGAATCGTTGTAGCTCGGCAAATCGCTCTTCGCTCATGCTGCGCCGCGCCGCTCATCGAACTGGCGAAGGCGTATCGTCGCCAACACGATGGCGAGCGCCGCTGGCGTCATGCCATCGATCCCCTCCGCCTCTGCGACCGTCTTCGGCCGCCTGATCGCGAGCTTATGCTTTAGCTCGTTGGACAAGCCCGCCACCGAGGAGAAATCGACACCGGCCGGTATCTCGGTGTGTTCTTCCCGTCGGATGGCGCGGAATTCCTGCTCCTGCCGCTCCAGATAGACAGCATATCGCGCCTCGGTCTCCATCGCTTCCGCAATTGTCGGCTCTATCACTGCCAGTTGAGGCCAGATCTCGCGCAGCCGCGCCACATCGATATCAGGGCGGGCGATCAGGTCGAATGCCGAGCGCCGCAGGCCGTCATGGTTGAGGTGAAGCCCGTGCGTACCCGCCTCATTGGGCGACAATGTCAGCGATTGGAGCAACGCCCGCGCCCGCTCAAGCATCTGCCGTCGGCGGTCGAACCGACCTATCCGCCCGGCGCCCACCATTCCGAGTTCGATGCCCAGAGGCGTGAGCCGGTCATCCGCATTGTCAGCCCGCAGCGACAGCCGAAATTCGGCGCGGGAGGTAAACATCCGGTACGGTTCGCTGACGCCGTTGCGAGTGAGATCATCGACCATCACGCCGATATAGCCCTGCGTGCGGCTGATCTTGACGGGCTCCTGCGCACCGGCACGCCGTGCCGCGTTCAATCCCGCGAGCACGCCCTGGGCAGCCGCCTCCTCGTAACCGGTCGTGCCGTTGATCTGACCTGCAAGAAACAGACCGCGCACCGGACGCGATTCGAGCGTGGGCTCCAGATCGCGCGGGTCGATATGGTCGTATTCGATCGCATAGCCCGCCTGGAGCATCACCGCCCGCTCAAGCCCGGGGATCGTCTTCAGGATATCGCGTTGCACGTCCTCCGGCAGTGAGGTCGAGATTCCGTTCGGATAGACGGTGTCGTCGTCCAGACCCTCCGGTTCAAGGAAGATCTGGTGCCCGTCCCGATCGCCGAACTTGACGACCTTGTCCTCGACAGACGGGCAATAGCGCGGACCGACGCCTTCAATCTTCCCGGAATACATGGCCGAGCGGTGCAAATTGTCCCGGATCAACCGATGCGTCGCGTCGGTGGTCCGCGTAATGCCGCATTCGATCTGCGGCAACACGATCCTGTCGGTCATCAACGAAAACGGCGCCGGATCTTCATCCGCCGCCTGCTTTTCCAGTGTCGCCCAATCGATCGTGCCGCCGTCGAGCCGCGGCGGCGTTCCCGTTTTCAGCCGTCCAAGACGAAAGCCCGCTGCCGAGATGCGCGCCGACAGCGCCATCGCCGCCTTTTCGTTGACACGTCCCGCCTGGACGGTCTTCTCCCCTATATGAATGAGGCCGCGCAGAAAGGTCCCGGTCGTCAACACAAACGCCCCTGCGCGCAGCTCATTCCCGTCTGCGAGCGCCGCACCGCAGATCGCCCCCCGCTCGATCAGCAGGTCGACCGCTTCGCCCTCGATGATATCAAGCCCGCGCTGCTCCGCCAACATTGCCTGGATTGCCAGCCTGTAGAGCTTGCGGTCGGCCTGCGTCCGCGGTCCTCGCACTGCGGGCCCTTTTCGCCGGTTCAGGAGCCGGAACTGGATTCCTGCAGCATCTGCTGCACGCCCCATAATGCCGTCGAGCGCGTCGATCTCGCGGACGAGGTGCCCCTTTCCGAGCCCTCCGATGGCCGGATTGCACGACATCACCCCGATCTTGCTGCGATCCAGGGTGACAAGCGCCGTTTTGGCTCCGACGCGCGCGGCCGCGGTGGCCGATTCGCAGCCCGCATGACCCCCGCCGATCACGACCACATCATAACGCATCCGAATCTATGGCTCCCGGACCAAACTCGTTGTTTCACGTGAAACCCTCGGCGCCATGTGCGCGGCATGTTTCACGTGAATCACTTACCGATACAGAATCGCGAGAATATCACCCCGAGCACCTCGTCGGTATGAATCGTTCCCGTCAATCGACCCAGCGCATCCCCTGCCCGCCGCAGGCCCTCAGCCCGCAGTTCAAGTCCCACCCGCGAGTCAATGCCAGCACTCAGCTCCAAAACGACTTCACGCAGAGCTTCTGCATGGCGCAAACGGGTCGGCACTACAGAATCCAGTGCCAGCCGCGCACTCGAAGCCGCCTTGGCACCCACGATCTTCAGCAGCTTCTCAATCCCCTCACCGGTGACGGCTGAAATGCGCAAGCCTTCCGAGCCATCATCGCGGTAGAGATCGGCCTTCGATCTCACCACCAGCGTCTCGCCATACACATCCGGCAACTCCGCAGCGCCGCCTTCCGCGTCTACTAACAGCAAGACAAGGTCTGCATCGGCAGCCGCGGCGCGCGCCCGTTCCATGCCGATCCGCTCGACCATGCCGGCCTCCGCCCTCAACCCTGCCGTATCTAAAAGCCGCACCTTTACGCCGCCGAGGTCCAGCGCCACTTCGATGACGTCGCGCGTGGTCCCTGGCTCCGGCGTCACGATTGCCGCGTCGCGGCCCGCGAGACGATTGAGCAGGCTGGACTTGCCCACATTCGGGGCCCCGGCAAGCACCACCTTGTAGCCGTCCCGAACGATTTCACCTTCGCGCAGGCGCCCCAGATGCGCTCGAACATCATGCGCAAGGTTCGCGGCTTCGCTCCACACCTCGGCGGCGACGGCTTCCCCCACATCGCCCTCGTCCGAAAAATCCAGATCCGCTTCGACCATTGCCCGCATATGAAGGATACGCGAACGCCAGCCTTCATAGAGTTCGCGCTGCGCGCCCGCCGCATTGTTCGTCGCCAGCCGCCGCTGAGCCTCGGTATCCGCTTCGATCAGATCACCGAGCGCCTCGGCCTCCGTCAGGTCGAGCTTGCCGTTGACGAAGGCGCGTCGCGTGAACTCGCCTGCCTCCGCCGAAAACAGACCCAGTTCGGCGAGCCGCTCGCGAACCGCTGCAACAACCGCACGGCCGCCGTGGAGATGAAATTCTGCGACGTCCTCGCCCGTGAAACTGGAAGGACTTGCGAAATACAGCACCAGCCCTCGGTCGAGAACCTCTCCGGAGCTGCCGCGTATGCTCGCGAGCCGCGCCGAGCGCGGCGGAGGCACCAAACCCGCCATCGTTTCGAGAGCGAATCGAACAAGCGGTCCAGAGAGCCGCAGTACGGCGACGCCGCTGGGCACGCTCCCGCTGGACAGCGCAAAGATCGTCGTGGACTGGCGGGTCACGGACCGCCGCTCCGTTGCGGGTCCGAATCGATCACTACGGTTAAGAGACCGTTACGCGACCGAATCGGTCCGTCAGGTGTTCATCGAATCGAAGAAGTCAGCGTTCGACTTGGTCTGCTTCAGCTTGTCTATAAGGAACTCGATCGCGTCGGTCGTCCCCATCGGCGCCAGGATGCGGCGCAGCACAAAGATCTTCTGCAGGTCGGAACGCTGCACCAGCAGGTCCTCCTTGCGCGTACCCGACTTGAGAATGTCCATCGCCGGGAAGATGCGCTTGTCGGCGACCTTGCGATCCAGCACGATCTCCGAGTTGCCGGTACCCTTGAACTCTTCGAAGATCACTTCGTCCATGCGGCTGCCGGTATCGATCAGTGCCGTCGCGATGATCGTCAGCGAGCCGCCTTCCTCGATGTTGCGCGCCGCGCCGAAGAAGCGCTTGGGCCGCTGCAGCGCATTGGCGTCGACACCACCGGTCAGCACCTTGCCGGAAGACGGCACCACGGTGTTGTAGGCGCGTCCCAGCCGCGTGATCGAATCGAGCAGGATGACGACGTCGCGCCCGTGCTCGACCAGCCGCTTGGCCTTCTCGATCACCATCTCGGCCACGGCCACGTGTCGCGTCGCCGGCTCGTCGAAGGTCGAGGACACCACCTCGCCCTTCACCGAGCGCTGCATGTCGGTCACTTCTTCCGGCCGCTCGTCAATGAGCAGCACGATGAGGAAGCATTCCGGATGGTTGGCGCTGATCGCATGCGCGATGTTCTGCAGCAGCACCGTCTTGCCGGTGCGCGGCGGCGCCACGATCAGACCGCGCTGGCCCTTCCCCAGCGGCGCCACGAGGTCGATGACGCGCGGCGACAGGTCCTTGCGGGTCGGATCCTCGTGCTCCATCTTCAGCCGCTCGTCGGGATAGAGCGGCGTCAGGTTGTCGAAGTGGATCTTGTGCCGGATCTTCTCCGGATCCTCGAAATTGATCGTGTTAACCTTGAGCAGCGCGAAATAGCGCTCGCCTTCCTTGGGGCTGCGGATCGGGCCTTCGACCGTATCGCCGGTCTTGAGCGAGAAACGCCTGATCTGCGACGGCGAGATGTAGATGTCGTCCGGACCCGGCAGATAGTTCGCATTGGCCGATCGCAGGAAGCCAAAACCGTCCTGCAGAACCTCGACCACGCCCTCGCCGACGATCTCGACTTCCTGCGCCGCGAGCTTCTTCAGGATAGAGAACATCAGCTCCTGCTTGCGCATGACGCTGGCATTTTCGACCTCGAGCGATTCGGCGAAGGCGATCAGGTCGCCCGGCTTCTTGCTCTTGAGTTCCTGGAGTTTCATTTCCTGCATGAAGAGAGACCGTGACGCGGAAGAATGGATGTAGGCAGGGCGGGCAGCGTCGCAGGGGATAGCGCCGGAAAAGCGGTAGGCTGGCGAAGCGCGGCTCGAAAGGGGAGAGACCGCGACTCATACAGACGCGGTTTGCAAAGCGCAAGCGGCTAGGCTTTCGGCTTCAGAACGGCTTGACCACCACCAGAACGACGATCGCGATCATCAGCAATGTGGGGATTTCGTTGACGATGCGCCAGTGCCGCGCAGGTTTTTCGTTGCGGTCCTCGGCGAAGCGGCGCACCGCGCCGGCCAGATAGCCGTGCACACCCGACAGCGCGAGCACGGCCGCGATCTTGGCGTGCAGCCAGCCACCCTGGAAGGCAAAGCCATGCCAGGCAAGCCACAGCCCGGCCGCCCAGGTCGCGATCATCGCCGGGTTGATGATCGCGCGCAGCAGGCGTCGTTCCATCACCTTGAAGGTTTCCGACTGCACCGAACCGCGTTCCGCCCCGACATGGTAGACGAACAGCCGCGGCAGATAGAGCATGCCCGCCATCCAGGAGATCACAGCGATGACGTGGACAGCCTTGATCCACGGATAGGCAGCCGCGCTGTCGATCAGGAAGAGCAGCGCCGCCAGAACGGCAAGTGCGGCAACACCTGCAAGGGCGCCTGCCAGCGGCCTCGTCATCGCGAAAACTCCCGCACCCGCCTGACCATCTCGGCCACGTGTTCCACCGGCGTCTGAGGCGTCACCCCGTGTCCGAGATTGAACACAAGCGGGCCGCCGGCAAGCCGTTCGAGGATCGCGTCGATGCCCTCGGCAAGTGCCTTTCCGCCCGCCACCAGCCTCATCGGATCGAGATTGCCTTGTATCGCCCCCTCGCCCTGCAGCTCCGCCGCCAGATCGAACGGCACGCTCCAGTCCAGCGCCAGCGCATCGACGCCTGTCGCCGCACGGTAGGCGCGATAACGCAGCCCCGCCCCCCGTGGAAAACCGATGATGCGCGCATCCGGAACGGCCGCCCGCAGCCGCTTCACCAGCCGCGCCACCGGCTTGACGCAGAACGCCGCGAAACTCGCATCATCGAGCACCCCTGCCCAGGAATCGAAAATCTGCACCGCGTCCGCGCCAGCCCGCAGCTGTGCCGCCAGATAGTCCGCGCTGACATCGGCCAGAAGGTCGAGCAGCGCCGCAAACGCCTGCGGCTCGCGATAGGCGAACAGCCGCGCCGGCGCCTGATCCGGCGTTCCATGCCCAGCGATCATGTAGGTCGCCACCGTCCACGGCGCGCCGCAGAAGCCGAGCAGCGTCGTCTCATCCGCCAGTTCGCCCCGAATGCGCGACACGGCCTCCATCACGGGTCCGAGCCTGGCGACGACCTGATCTCCCGTCAGCCGACCGATCTCCTTCCCGGAGATCGGCGTCATCAGTGGCCCGCGACCTTCCTCGAAGCGCAGGTCGCGGCCAAGCGCATGCGGAACCACGAGGATATCGGAAAACAGAATCGCCGCGTCGAACCCGAAACGCCTGATCGGCTGCAGCGTCACTTCGGTCGCCAGTTCGGGGTTGTAACAGAGGTCGAGAAAGCTCCCGGCCTTTGTGCGCGTGGCCCGATACTCCGGAAGATACCTGCCCGCCTGCCGCATCATCCAGATTGGCGGCGGGGACAGCGTCTCTCCGGCGAGAACGCGCATCATACGCTTTTGCGTTGCCATCCCTGCTCGTCCTCACAGCCGGCCAGAAACAAGAATTCTCTAAAAGAGATTCTTTTGATTCTTAGACTCTGTTGGTTGCGGGGTCAGCCGCTGGCCCACAGGCGGGATACCAGCTTCGGCGGATTCAGCCATGCGGCATTCTGGACGGAATACCGGGAATTTCGGGGAAAATCGCGGAATCTGCATTTCAGCCAAAGACTTAAGCGAAGCACTGCCTGGTTTCCAAATCCTTAACGCTGGAAACTCTGCGACTTTTCCCCGATTCCACCAACAGCGCCGCAGCGATCTGCACGGCCATGCGCCTTGTGGATGACCGACCCGCTGATACAGTCGCAAGCCCAGACCCGCCCCGGAACGCACGCCTTGTCCACAGATACCCACAGCCCGACCGGCGAGCGTGTGCAAAGGCCGCAGAGCTTCTTCCACCTGCATCTGATTTCCGACGCGACAGGCGAGACCCTTTTGGCCGCAGGCCGCGCCGCGGCGGCGCAGTACCGCAACGCCCGCGCCATCGAGCACATCTACCCGCTGGTGCGGAACGACAGGCAGCTCGACAAGGTGCTGGACGACATCGAGAACGAGCCCGGCATCGTGCTCTACACGATCGTCGACCAGGCGCTGGCCGCGCGCATCGACGCACGCTGCCAGGCAATGGGCCTGCCTTGCGTGTCCGTGCTGGAGCCGGTTCTGACCGTCTTCCAGTCCTATCTCGGAACCCCGGCCGGTCGGCAGGTCGGCGCCCAGCACGTGCTCGACGCCGAATATTTCCGCCGCATCGACGCTCTCAATTTCACGATGGAGCACGATGACGGCCAGATGCTGCACGATGTAGACCAGGCGGACGTCATCCTTGTCGGCATTTCCAGGACGTCGAAGACACCGACAAGCATCTATCTCGCCAACAGGGGCATCAAGACCGCCAATGTGCCGATCGTTCTCGGCGTGCCGGTGCCCGACCAGGTTGCCGCGGCGCGCGGTCCGCTGGTCGTCGGCCTTGTCGCCACGGCCGACCGCATCTCCGACGTCCGGCGCAACCGCGTGCTCGGCACTGCCGGTGCCTTCGACGGCTCCGTCTACGCCGACCGTGCAACAATCGCCGAGGAGCTGACCTTCGCGCGCACGCTGTGCGCTCGCCACAACTGGCCGCTGATCGACGTGACCCGCCGCTCCATCGAGGAAACGGCGGCCGCCATCCTTGCGCTGCGCTCCAAGTCGCGATAGCCCGCGCCCCGAAGTCGGAGACCCCGCGCTGGGAGAGATCATGGCCGGCACGCTGATCCTGGGCTCCGGGAGCCCCTATCGCCGCAAGCTGCTCGAGGATGCCGGCGTGCCGGTCGAGGTGGTGCGGCCGCAGATCGACGAGCGCGCCGTGGAAAAGACGGTCGAAGGTTCCGGCGCGACGCCGACCGAACTCGCCGAGATCCTCGCCGTTGCCAAGGGCGAGGACGTCAGCGGGCGCATGCCCGGTCGAGTCGTCATCGCCAGCGACCAGACCATGGCGCTGGGCGACCGTGTCTTCCACAAGCCCAAGGACATGGAGGATGCGCGACGCCATCTGCTGGCGCTCTCGGGCCGCACGCACGAACTGCATTCGGCCGTTGTGCTGGCCCGCGACGGCGAGACCTTGTGGAGCCATGTGGCAACCGCGCGCCTCACCATGCGCGTCCTTTTGCCGGAATTCATCGGCCGCCATTTGTCGCGCGTCGGCGACAAGGCGCTGACCAGCGTGGGCGCCTACCAGATCGAGGGCGAGGGCATCCAGTTGTTCGAGCGCATTGAAGGCGACCACTTCACCATCGTCGGCATGCCGCTGCTGCCGCTCCTTAATAGGCTGCGCGAGCTTGGTGCGATCGATGGCTGACACGCTGCGCGCTTTCGTCTGCGGGCATCCGGTGGCGCATTCGCGCTCGCCGCTGATCCATGGCCATTGGCTTGAGACTCACGGCATCGCCGGCAGCTACGAGAAGATTGACGTGCCGCCGGCCGAGTTTCCGGCCTTCGCCGCGTCGCTCGCAGCGCGCGGCTTCGCCGGCGGCAACGTCACCATCCCCAACAAGGAAGCGGCCTTCGCGCTGGTTTCCCGCCGCGACGGCGCGGCGCAGGCGATCGGCGCAGTCAACACGCTCTGGTTCGAAAACGGCGAACTCGTCGGCGGCAACACCGACGCCTACGGTTTTTCCGCCAATCTCGACGAGCGGCTGCCCGGTTGGCGTAGCGCCGGCATGGCAACGGTGCTCGGCGCGGGCGGCGCTGCCCGTGCCGTCGTCCACGCTCTCGCGGAGTCCGGTATCGGCCGCATCGCAATCGTCAACCGCACCGCCGCCCGCGCCGAGGCCCTTGCCGCCGGTTTCACGGGCGCCGAGGCTCACGGTTGGGACCGCCTCGACGATCTGCTCCCGTCCACCGATCTGCTGGTCAACACCACCTCGCTCGGCATGGACGGCGAAGCTGGAGCCGGGCTGGATATGGCGTTGCTGCCCGATTCCGCTTTGGTCACCGACATTGTATATGTACCGCTGGAGACGCCGCTGCTGGCGCAGGCATCGCGGCGGGGCCTGCGCACCGCCGACGGGCTCGGCATGCTGCTGCATCAGGCGGTACCGGGCTTCGAGCGCTGGTTCGGCACGCGGCCGCAGGTGACGCGGGAGTTGCGCGACCTCGTGGTCGCAGACCTCGGAGGAGGCCATTGATAAAGCTCGGGCTCACCGGCTCGATCGGCATGGGCAAGTCGACAACGGCGAACCTGTTCGCCGAGGAAGGCGTGCCCGTCCACGATTCCGACGAGACGGTGCATCGCCTCTATTCGGGCATTGCCGCGCCAAAGGTCGAGGCCGCCTTTCCCGGCGTCGTCGTCAACGGCACGGTCGACCGCAGGCGTCTTGGCGCGCGCGTGCTCGACAACCAGGACGCGCTGCGCCGGCTCGGCGAGATCGTGCACCCGCTGGTGCGCGCCGACGCCGACGCCTTCATCGAGAAGCACCGCAAGCTCGGCACGGCGCTGGTCGTGCTCGACATACCGCTGCTGTTCGAGACCAGCGGCATGAACCGCGTCGATTCCATCCTCGTCGTCACGGCCTCGCCCGAGGTGCAGCGCCAGCGCGTGATGGCGCGGCCGGGGATGACGGAGGAGAAGTTTGCCGCAATCCTTGCGAATCAGGTGGCCGACCGCGACAAGAGGCGGAACGCCGATTTCATCATCGACACCAGTTTTGGCCTCGAGGCGGCACGCAGGGACGTGAAGCGCATCATCAGCCAGCTGACCCATCGCGATCTCGGCTGAACCGCAGCGGGGCGCCATGCGCGAGATCATCTTCGACACCGAGACGACCGGGCTGGACAACCGCGCCGACCGCATCATCGAGCTCGGCGCCATCGAACTGGTGAACCGCTTCCCGACCGGCCGCACCTTCCACGAATACATCAATCCGCAGGGCAGGCCAGTTCACCCCGAGGCGCTGGCGATCCACGGCATCTCCGATGCGCAGCTCGCCGGCAAGCCGATATTCCCGGACGTCGCCGGCCGCTTCCTGGAGTTCATCGACGGCGCCATGCTGGTCGCCCACAACGCCATGTTCGACCTCGGTTTCATCAATGCCGAGTTCGAGCGGGTGGGCCATCCGCTGGTCGAGGTGGCGCGCATCGTCGACACGCTGGCCATTGCCCGGCGCAAGCATCCCATGGGTCCGAACTCGCTGGATGCGCTGTGCAAGCGCTACCGCATCGACAACAGCCACCGCACCAAGCACGGGGCGTTGCTCGATTCCGAACTGCTCGCGGAAGTCTATATCGAGATGATCGGCGGCAAGCAGGCCGCTCTGGTGCTCGACGGTCCGGCCGGCCGCGCTGTCGCCGCGACCTTGAGTGCCACCGTGGAGATCGCGCTGCCGCGTCCGGCACCTCTGGCGCCTCGAATCAGCGAGGCGGAGCGGGCGGCCCACGAGAAGCTTCGTAAGAAGCTCGGCGGCTCCGCCCTGTGGAACCGCGGCGCGGACGCCGCGGCCTCCTGAACCTTAATCGGACAAAACGCCCGTCAGGACTTGATCGCGCTCTTGCTCTGTTCTTCGGCCATGCGTTGCTGGAACATGCTGGCGAAGTCGATCGGGTCGATCAGCAGCGGCGGGAAGCCGCCATTGCGGGTTGCCTCGGCGATGATCTGGCGGGCGAAGGGGAACAGCAGCCGCGGGCATTCGATGAACAGGATCGGCAGCATGTGCTCCTGCGGGAAGCCGTCGACGCGGAACACGCCGCCATAGACCAGCTCCACGTTGAACAGCACTTCCTTGTCGTAGCTCGCCTTGGCCGACAGCGTCAGCGTGACGTCGTATTCCTTGTCCGCGACCGGATTGGCGTTGCAGTTGACATTGATGTTGATGCCGGGCGCCTTGTCGCGGCCGCGCAGGGAAGCCGGCGCGCCGGGGTTCTCGAACGAGAAGTCCTTCACATACTGTGCGAGGATGTTGAGGGTCGGCCCCTTGCCGTTGGCGCTGGGGGCGTTGGGCGTCGGGGTCACTGGTTCCTTGGCCATCGGCCTGAAATCCTTGTCTGCGGGCTTGGAAGGACCGGTGAAAGTCGCGCGGCCCGGTTGAAATCGGGCTTGGCCTTACATGAGGGCCGCTCGCGAGGCAAGGCGAGCATGGTCCGCGCTTGCGCCCTGGCTAATCGTCGTGATCGATCTGCCGGCGCGTTTCCCTGTAGTATTCGTTGCGGTCGAGATCGACCACATTCGGGCCGCCGCGCCGCGTCGCCACCACGGCCAGCCTGAAACCGGCCAGCTTCCAGAACATTTTCCTGACCTGCGGGATGAACAGCAGCAGGCCGAGCGCGCCGGTGATGAAGCCCGGCGTGATGAGCAGCAGGCCGGCGAGCAGGATCATCGCGCCGTCGGCCACTTCGCCCGTCGGCGTGTCGCCGCGTTCCATGGCCGAACGCAGTCGTGCCAGGTTGCCGAGCCCCTGCAGGCGCAGCAGCATCACCCCGGCGATGGAGGAAGCCAGGATGAGACCGATCGTCGGCAGCACGCCGATATAGGACCCCACCACGATGAACATGGCGATCTCGACGATCGGCAGCGCCAGCAGCGACAGGGCGATCAGGGCGGGCAAGAGCATTTCCTTTCATGCGGTCAGATCGGCGGATCCGGTCGGCCTGGATTGCAGATAAGGATTCTACGGTCGTATTTGAATGATGGGCCGGGCCGTTCTATATGGAAACGATCAGCCGGGTCAGGAAGCACCCGAGGCGAGCGGGCACGCGGCGTCGCCCAGCGGCAACTGGCGGACACGGCAACTGGCGGACACGATGGAATTCTTCGATTTCGGCACAATCTTCTTCCTGGTCGCCGCGGTGGTGATCTTCTTCCAGCTGCGCAACGTGCTCGGCCGGCGCACCGGCAACGAGCGCCAGCCCTTCGATCCCTACACGGCCGGCCGCACCCGCAAGGAGGAGGCCCCCGCCGGCAACGACAAGGTCGTGTCGCTGCCACGCCGCAAGGGTGGCGAGGAGCAGCCTTCGCCCTACGCCGATATCGACGCGGCCGCGCCCGCGGGCACGCCGCTCAACACCGGCATGCGCGCGATTCGCGACGCCGATTCCTCCTTCGAGCCGAAGGGTTTCGTCGACGGCGCCAAGATGGCCTACGAGATGATCGTCATGGCCTATGCCGACGGCGACCGTCGCACGCTCAAGAACCTTCTGTCGCGCGAAGTCTATGACGGCTTCGTCGCGGCGATCGCCGAGCGCGAACAGCGTTCGGAGAAGATTCAGTCCTCCTTCGTCGGCATCGACAAGGCCGAAATCGTCAACGCCGAGATGAAGGGCAGCGAAGCCCACGTCACGCTGCGCATTGTCTCCGAGCTGATCTCGGCGACCCTCGACAAGTCCGGCGCCGTCATAGACGGCGATCCCGAGACTGTGGCCGAGGTGAAGGACGTGTGGACCTTCGCCCGCGACACCCGCTCCAAGGACCCGAACTGGAAGCTGGTCGCCACCGAAGCCGAAGACTGACCGCGCTGCGGGGCCCGGCCTGTGGCACCTGCGGCGCACATCGCGGCGGTTTCCTTCGCCGACCTGCCCGGCTGGGCGGACGACGATCACGCCGCCGCCTTCGCCGCTTTCCGCCGCTCGGCCTTCCGCTTCCTCGAAAAACCCTATCGCACCGGTGCGCTGGGTGTCGCGTCGGACGCGTTTGCCAAGGCCTTTGCCGCGGCACGGGAACTCGAAGACCCGGATCGCCACGTCGCCCGCGATTTCTTCGAGCGATACTTTCTCCCGTTTCACGTGAATCCCGTCGCTTCGCCGCAGGGCTTTGTCACCGGCTTCTATGAGCCGGTGGTCGAGGCTTCGCCCATCCGAACCGCCCGTTTCCGCTACCCGCTATTGGCGCGGCCGCACGATCTGGTCGATGTGGACGATTCGAACCGCCCGGCCGGGCTCGACCCCTATTTCGCGTTCGGCCGCCAAACCTCCTCGGGAGTCGCACCCTATTTTGACCGTGGCGAGATCGAACGCGGGGCACTCGACGGCCAAGGGCTCGAAATCGCCTGGCTGGCCGACAAGGTCGACCTGTTCTTCGTTCACGTCCAGGGCGCAGCGCGGCTCAAGCTCGCCGGCGGGACCGAGCGCCGCGTCACCTATGCCGCCAAGACCGGCCACCCTTTCACCGGCCCCGGCCGCATCCTGATCGAGCTCGGCGAGATCGCGCCGGAGGCCGTCACCATGCAGTCGATCCGCGCCTGGCTTGCGGCGCATCCCGGTCGCGTCGACGAAATCTTGTGGCGCAACCGCTCCTTCATCTTCTTCCGCGACGCCGCGGTGGACGACCCGGCCCTCGGTCCCGTCGCCGCCGCCAAGGTTCCGCTAACGCCCGGCCGCTCGATGGCCGTCGATCGGCTGCTGCATACGTTCGGCACGCCCTTCTTCATCGACGCGCCGACGCTGCGCGCCCTCGGCGGCGGCGGCTTCCGCCGCCTGATGATCGCGCAGGACACTGGCTCGGCCATCGTCGGCCCGGCACGTGGCGACCTCTTCGCCGGTTCGGGCGATGCCGCGGGCGATATCGCCGGCGTGACAAAGCACCCGGCCCGTTTTTTCATGCTGGTCCCCGCGTCGATCGCGGAGCGATTCACGTGAAACACCGCGCCCGCGACCTGACCGACGAGGACAAGATCCTCTGGCACCGCATTGCCCGGACGGTGAAGCCGCTGCCGGGCGTCTCGATCCCGGACAACCCCGAACCTCAGGAACCTGCCGTTTCCGCCCCGGCGGTGTCGGCCGGCACCGGTGCGCCGCAGAGGGCCAGACCCCCGAAGTCCCAGGACCAGGAACCGTTCAAGCCGTTCCTGCCACCTTACGTGCCCCCGGTTTCCAGGCCGCGCCGCGATCTGGAGCTCGACGATCCGACACACCGCAAGATCGCGCGGGAAAAACTGGCCATCGATGCTCGCATCGACCTCCACGGCATGACCCAGGCCGACGCACACGGCACGCTGCTGGCCTTCCTGCACCGGAGCCATGCGTCCGGCCAGCGCCACGTGCTGGTCATCACCGGCAAGGGCCGCCTCAAGGCCGGCGACGGCGTGCTGCGCCGGGCCGTTCCCGGCTGGTTCGCCACCGCGCCGTTCCGCGGGCTGGTTTCGGCGTGGGCGACGGCGGCGCATCACCATGGCGGTGACGGCGCGCTCTACGTGCGACTGCGCAAATGACGGCACCCCGATGACCCCTCTGGGCGCCCGTATGCGTGAACTGCGCCGCAGGCGCGGCGTCACCCAGCGCGACATGGCCGCCGCGCTCGGCGTCAGCCCCGCCTATCTGTCGGCCTTCGAGCACGGCCGGCGCGGCCGTCCGAGCTGGGCGATGGTCCAGAAGATCATCGGCTATTTCAACGTCATCTGGGACGAGGCCGACGAGATCGGCCGGCTCGCCGGTATTTCCGATCCCCGCGTTGTGGTCGACACGTCGGGCCTGTCGCCGAGGGCGACGAGGCTGGCGAATATGCTGGCCGCCCGGATCGGCGAGCTTTCGGAGCAGGAGCTGGATGCCGTATCGGCGCTGCTCGGCGAGATTGCGGCTCGCCGCCCGAAGCAGGCAAAGCCCTAGAACAGCGAGCTCAGCTCGGCGATGCGGTCGTTCACCAGCCAGCCGTAGTAGTTTTCCTGCGGCAGGCGCGCCGGCTGGCCGCTGGCGCGGCGCTTGTCGTTCTCGGCCTTGAGCGCCCGCGCCCGCGCCTCGGGGTCGCCGAGATTGTAGAGCGTGGCGGTGACGCCGGGATTCTTCGAGATGTCGAAGCCGGCGATGGTCCTGTAGGCGTCGATCGAGGTCTTCAGCGTCGCCGCGACGTAGGGCAGCGTGCGGTCGGGGTCCATGATCGTGCGGTAGACTTCGGCCGGATCGTCGACGTTGAGCTTCGGGAAGCCGGAGACGCGATGCACGACATCGCTCATCTGCAGCGCCGTCAGCGGGTTGAGCTGGCCGATGCCGAAGGTCTGGCCGGCATAATAGGGTTGGAAGAACACCGCGCCGAATCGATTGTTCGGGAAACTGGACCCATCGACGCTCTTGCCGCGGAACTTGGTGTTCCACACGCGCTCGCGGCAGGCCCACAGATCGTAGCTGTCGGAGCTGGTGCAGCCGGCGAATTGCGGCCGCTGGACAAAATCGTCGATCGTCTCGCCGTCATGCTCGAACGACAGGCCCGAGGTCAGGTAGGAGATCGCCTTGACGTAGTAGGTCTGCAGGCGGTCGTAGACGTCGACATTGTAGGTGTGTTCGCCGACGATGGCGCCGACCATGTGGATCGGATCGAGCCCGTATTGCCGCGACACGCTCTTGATCTTGGCGCGCAGCTCGTCGTCGCTGCGCAGCAGGTTCACCACGCGGCGGTATTTGGCGTCGTAGCTCGACTTGCCCGCACGCGTGCGGTTGGCCGAGCCCGAGGGCACCGCCGGCTGCTCGGCGTTGCGGTTGCCGGGCGGCACGACGGTCTGGGCGTAAGCCGGCGCGCTCAGCGCCACCATCACGCCCGCAATCATACCCGCCGCAAATCTGTTCAAGACACGGGACCCCGCCGCCTGCGTTCCGTGAGGTCAGCTTCTGCCACGCAATGCGCGCACCGCCAACCACGAATCGCCGCCGGGTTGTGGCCGGCGGCGCCTCGTGCCTAGAGGATGAATCGCGACAAATCTGTGTTCCGCGCGATTTCGGCGACGTTCTTCTTCACATAATCGGCGTCGACCGTGACCGCGCTGCCACTGCGGTCGGGGGCGTTGTAGGAGATGTCGTCGAGCACCCGCTCCATCACGGTCTGCAGCCGGCGGGCGCCGATGTTCTCCACGCTGGCGTTCAAATCCACAGCGATTCCAGCGAGTTCGTCGATGGCATCGTCGGTGAAGTCGAGCTCGACGCCTTCCGTCTTCATCAAGGCGATGTACTGCTTGATGAGGCTGGCCTCGGTCTCGGTGAGGATGCGGCGGAAGTCGTCCTTCTCCAGCGCGCGCAGCTCGACGCGGATCGGCAGGCGGCCCTGCAGCTCCGGCAGCAGGTCCGACGGCTTGGCGACGTGGAACGCGCCGGACGCGATGAAAAGGATGTGATCGGTCTTGATCGGCCCGTATTTTGTCGCGACCGTCGTGCCCTCGACCAGCGGCAGCAGGTCGCGCTGCACGCCCTCGCGCGACGGGCCGCCCGACACGCCGTCCGACCGCGCCGCCACCTTGTCGATCTCGTCGATGAAGACGATGCCGTCATTTTCGGCCGATTCCAGCGCGCGCCGCACCACCTCGTCCTGGTCGAGCAGCTTGTCGCTCTCGTCGGCGACCAGCATGTCGTAGCTGTCCTTGACCGTGGTCTTGCGCATCTTGGTCTTCTTCTGGCCCATCGCCTTGGCCATCATCTCGGAGATGTTCATCACCCCGATATTGGCGCCGGGCATGCCGGGAATCTCGAAGCCTGGCATGCCGCCGGTGCCGGTGTCGGCCACCTCGACCTCGATTTCCTTGTCGTCCAGCTCGTTGGCGCGCAGCTTCTTGCGGAACGAATCCTTCGTCGCCGGCGAGGCGGTCTTGCCCACCAGCGCCTCCAGCACGCGCTCTTCGGCGTTCATGTGGGCGCGCGCCTTCACGTCCTCGCGCATCTTCTCGCGCTGCAGGCCGATGGAGA
>JAHBYZ010000022.1 GCA_019635695.1 Rhizobiaceae bacterium | reverse complement strand
CATCGCGCGCGTCGGCATCTCCAAGCAGCGCATCGCCCGCATCCGCGAGCTCGCCGCGCGCGAGATGTCGTCCGGCCGCCCGCTGATCGAGGACCGTCGCTTCCTCGAAAAGCTCACGGCGGTCGAGATCGAGCTGAAGACACTGGAGATCACGCAGTTGCGCGTCGTGGCGGCCGACGCCAAGCGCGGCAACACCGGCCGGCCTGACCCCGCTTCCTCCATCCTCAAGATCAAGGGTTCCGAGATACAGCAGGCGACGACCGCGCTGCTGATGGACGTGATGGGGCCGCACGCGATGCCGTTCCACGAGCCCGCGACGGACGGCTCCAACCTGCCGCCGCTGGAGCCCGAAGACGCGGCGACTGCCTCGCCGGCCTATTTCAACACGCGCAAGGTCTCGATCTACGGCGGGTCCAACGAGATCCAGAAGAACATCATCGCCAAGGCCGTTCTCGGTTTGTGAGGAACTGACATGGATTTCGACCTCTCCGAAGAACAGTCCCTGCTCAAGGATTCGATCGAGCGCCTGCTCAAGGACCGCTACGGGTTCGAGCAGCGCAAGGCGGTACTGGCCTCGGCCGAAGGCTACAGCGCCGAGATGTGGCGGGGGTTCGCAGAGATGGGTCTGACCGCCCTGCCCTTCGCCGAAGCGGACGGAGGCCTGGGTGGTGGGCCGGTCGAGACGGCGATCGTCATGGAAGCGCTGGGCGGCGCGATCTCGCTCGAACCTTACCTCGCGACCGTCGTTCTGGGCGGCGGCTTCGTGCGACTGGGCGGCAGCGATGCGCAGAAGGCTGCGCTGATCCCGGCAATCGCGTCCGGCGAACTCAAGCTCGCGTTCGCGCAGGTCGAGCGCAATTCGCGCTTCGACCTCCACCATGTCGAGACGACCGCCAGGAAATCCGGCTCGGGCTGGACGCTGGACGGCAAGAAGTTCGTCGTCGTCGGCGCGCCTTCCGCGGACAGGCTTATTGTCACTGCCCGCACAGCCGGCGGCGCGCGCGACGAGGCCGGCATCGGCGTCTTCCTCGTCGATGCGGCGGCCAAGGGCGTCTCGATCCGCGCCCATGCCAACCAGGACGGACAGCGCGCCGCGGAGGTCACGCTGGAAGGCGTGGCGGCCGAGGCCATCGGCGATCCGGCCAACGGCCTGCCGCTGGTGCGCCGCGTGGTTGATGCCGCGATTGCCGCGCTGTGCGCGGAAGCCATCGGCGTGATGTCGGCCATGCACGTGCTGACGGTCGAATATCTCAAGGTGAGAAAGCAGTTCGGCGTGCCGATCGGCTCGTTCCAGGTGCTTCAGCACAAGGCCGTCGACATGTTCGTCGCCATCGAGCAGGCGCGTTCGATCACGCTTTACGCGACGACGTTGGCCGACAGCGAAGACGACGCCGAGCGGACGCGCGCCATGCATGCGGCCAAGGCCGAAATCGGCCGCGCCGGACGCATCGTCGGCGAGAACGCGATTCAGCTGCACGGCGGTGTCGGCATGACGATGGAACTTGCCATCGGCCACTATTTCAAGCGCATGGCGATGATCAACCTGACCTTCGGCGACGACGCCCATCATCTGGCGGCGCTGGCGGCCATGGGCGGACTGATGGCGGCGTGAGAAATCCGCCGGCTTCCCCGGCGGACAGTTGCCCCAGCCGGCGTCCGGTGGCATGAGTGCGCCGAATTTGCCGGAGCCGCACACCATGGAATATCGCAGCATCACAGAGGACTACGCCGTCGCCGGCCAGATCGTCGCCGCCGATATCCCGGCGATCAAGGCCGCCGGCTTCAGGAGCGTGATCTGCAACCGCCCCGACGCCGAGCATCCCGGCGAAGCCTCGACCGCCGACCAGGTCGCACAGGCGGCGAAGGCGGCGGGGCTTGAGTTCCGCTACATCCCCGTCATCAGCGGCCAGATCACCGTCGACAACGTCGAGGACCAGGCGAAGGCGCTGGCCGACCTGCCCGCTCCGGTTTTCGCCTACTGCCGCTCGGGTGCGCGGTGCACCAACCTCCACGGCCTCGTGCAGCAGCGCTGAGCTTCAGGACTTACATCGTGACCGACATCTCCGTCCCGCAGGCAATCGAAGCCATCTACGCGTCGCTGAAGGCCGACAACGAGGATCTGGACATCCATATCGGTGCGCTGAAGGCCGCCATGGCGCGCGAAGGCGTCAAGGAAGCGACCTTCGAGACCGCCAAGCTGGTCCAGCCCAACCGCCAGGGCCGCAAGCTGATGCAGTCCTACTTCCGCAAGAAGGGCGTCGCCATCGGCTTCGTCTGAATACCTGCGGCGGCACCCCTTCGGAATGTCGCAACATAAAAAGTGAGCGGCATCCGTCTCGACGCCGCGGGTCTGCGGCGGCAAATTTTTGCGTCGCCTTGGTTTTGCATCCGCCTTGATCCGATTCGCCGCCTGCGTCATTGCCATTGCCGTTTCCTACACCGCGCCGGTTCTGGCGCAGGAAGCCGTGCCGGCTGCCAGCAGCAAGCGCGAGCGCCTCTCCCACATCCGGGAACGCGAAGGCGTCGCCGTCGCGCTTTACGGCACCCAGATCGTCAATGGCGGGCTGATCGCGTTTCCGGGCAATCTCATTCGCGGAAACTTCGGGGCCGGGCAGAGCCTCCATCTCGCGGTCAGCAAACCGCTCGGGCGGATCGTCCTGCAGAACGACCGCAACTTCTTCGACGGCTTCACCGTCGAAGGCGAGGCGCAGCTGGTGAAGCATTTCGGGGTGGAGGAACATGTCGAGGCGACGCTGTCCTTCGTCATGCGCACCCGCGAAATCCGCCTCGGCCGCCGCGCCAGCTTCAACCTGGCGATCGCGAACGGGCTTTCTTACGCTTTCTCGCCGCCGCGGATCGAGCCGAAGCGGACGCCCGGCGTGAACCCGTCGCAGTTGCTCTACCACATCGGCTTCGAAGCCGAGCTGTCGCTTGCGGCGGCGCCAGGCTGGAGTGCGCTGGTGCGCCTGCATCACCGCTCGGAGGCCTTCGGCACTTTCGGTCCCGACACGAGCACCAACCGTCTCGGGTTGGGCGTGCGCTACCGCTTCAAGTGAGCGCCGGCTCAGTAGAGCCAGCGCACCATGAACAGCGAGATTGCCGGAAACAGCGTCAGCAGCACCGTGCGAACGAAGTCGCTGATGACGAACGGCGTCACGCCGCGATAGGTCTGCAGGATCGGCACGTCCCGCGCCATCGAATTGATGACGAAGAGGTTCATGCCCACCGGCGGCGTTATCAATCCGACCTCGACCACGATCAGCACGAGAATTCCGAACCAGATCGCGAGCTCCTCCGGCTGCAGCCCGAAGTCCAGCCCGCTGACGATCGGGAAGAAGATCGGAATGGTCAGCAGGATCATGGACAGCGAGTCCATGAAGCAGCCGAGGATCAGGTAGAAGATCAGCATGCAGACCAGCACGGTCCACGGGCTGAAGCCCTGCGACGTCACCCACGCCGCCGCCTGGTTGGGCAGCTGCGAGATGGCAAGGAACGAGTTGTAGATCGCCGCGCCGTAGACGATGAAGAAGATCATCGCCGTCGCCGACGCCGTCATCAGGATGGAATCGATCAGCGTCTTGCGCGTCAGCCCGCCGTTCAGCCAGGCGATGATGCCGGTGCCGGCCGCACCGATTGCAGCGGCTTCCGTCGGCGTGAACCAGCCGAAATAGATGCCGAACACCACCAGGAAGAACACCAGCAGCACCGGCCACACGTCGAACAGCGCCTTGAAGCGCTCGCCGTAGGGCTGGCGCGGGCTCGATCCCGCCGATCCGGGAAAGAGCCGCACGTAGATCGAGATCGCGATCATGTAGCCGATAGCCGCGATGATGCCGGGCACGAAGGCTGCCACGAACAGTTTGGCGATGTTCTGCTCGGCAAGGATCGCATAGATCACCAGGACAACCGAGGGCGGGATCAGGATGCCGAGCGTGCCGCCTGCCGCGAGCGTGCCTGTCGCCAGCGCACCCGAATAGCCGTAGCGCTTCAGTTCCGGCAGCGCGACCTGAGCCATCGTGGCGGCCGTCGCCAGCGAGGAGCCGCAGATGGCGCCGAAGCCGGCGCAAGCGCCGATGGCCGACATCGCGACGCCGCCCTTGCGATGGCCGAGCCAGGCGTTCGCCGCCTTGAACAGCGATTGCGACATGCCGCCGAGCCCGGCGAACTGGCCCATCAGCAGGAACAGCGGGATGATCGACAGCGAATAGCTGGAGAAGGTCGAGTAGGTTTCGCCCTTCAACCGCGACAGGATCGGCGTGACGTTGCCGTACACCATGTAGAGCCCGCCGAGCCCGACGGCGAGCATCGATAGCCCGATCGGAATCCGCAGGAATATCAGCAGCAGCAGGACGGGAAACGAGTAGAGGCCGAGCTCGAGGTTGCTCAATGGACCACCCCTTGTCCCTGCAGGATCGGACGTCCCTCGACCACCTCGCGGAAGCGGACATAGAGGACGAACAGCGACACCAGCACACCCACCGAGGCGGCGAACATCGCGGCCGCATACCCCCACCACACGGGGAACTGCAGGATGAAGGTCGTCTCGTTGTAGCGGAGCTTGTCGAGCAGGCCATACCAGAGCCGCCAAGCGATCAGCACGATGACAAAGGTCATCACCGCTTCCGAGATCAGGTCGATGACCCTGTTGGCGCCCGGTGACAGATAGCTGGTGAAGACGTCGACCGTCGCGTGACCGCGATTGATCTGGCACCAGGGCAGGAAGGCGAAGACGGCGAAAGCCGCGCCCGCCTCGACCAGCTCGAAGTCGCCAGGCACAGGCCCCAGTCCCGCCCAGATGAAGCCGCGGCCGACGATGCTGATCACCGTCATCACGGTTATGGCGATGAGTACGGCGCCGCCCAGTATGGCGAGCCACCGCGCCATGCCGACCACGGCACGCGACAGACCTTGCATAGATCCTCCAAGCCTTTTCGGCTTCGTTCCCCGCCGCAAACTATCGTCCGCTGCCGCGGCGGGCAACAGCGCGACCGAAGATTTTGTTATTCCCTATAACATTCTCATACGGCGACGCGTGCTCCCGCGGGCACCAGCGGCGGCCGCGCGTTGAGCGTGCCGACATCGAAGCCGGCAATCTTCTTGTAGCCGGCCGCCGTCTGCTCCAGTTCCTCGCGCGAAAGAACTTCCGAGATGTCGCCGAACGCGCCCGCGCAGCGCTCCTCGACGGTCTGCATCACCTGGTCCGGGCCGTTGCCACGATTGGCGAGGATGATGCGCGTCGTCGCGGGGCGTCGTTCCGCCTCGTAGGCCATCAGCGCGTCGCCGGTCAGGCCGTGGTCGAGTATCGCACGCGCGATGAAGCGCGCGTCCATGATCGCCTGCGAGGCGCCGTTGGAGCCGATCGGATACATGGGGTGCGCGGCGTCGCCGGCCAGCGTCACGCGGCCGAAGGTCCAGCGCTCCAGCGGATCGCGGTCGACCATCGGATATTCGTAGCACTCGCCGCCGGCCTTCATCAGCGCCGGGCAGTCGAGCCAGGGGAATCGCCAGTACTCGAAGGACGGCAGGAAATCCGCGAAATCGCCCTTGCGGTTCCAGTCCTCGCGGTTCCAGCCCGCGCCCGGCTCGTATTTCAGTTCGCCGATCCAGTTGATGAGAGCCTCGCCGGTCTGCGGGTCCGGCTGCGAGATCGGATAGGTCACGAATTTCTGCCACTCGTGCCCTGCCATCGCCATGGTCGCGCCGGTCAGGTAAGGCTTCGCCACCGTCGTACCGCGCCATAGCACCGCTCCGCCCCAGCGCGGCGCACCCTCGTTCGGGTAGAGCTGGCGGCGCACGGCGGAGTGAATGCCGTCGGCAGCCACCAGCATGGTGCCCTGCGCCGTCGCACCATTCGCAAGCGATACCTCGACGCCGCCCGGCGTCTCCCTGAAACCGGTCACCGCCGCTTCCGTCACGATGGAGTCCGGCCCCAGCCGCTTGAGCACCGCGTCGAACAGCATCATCTGCAGCTTTCCGCGATGGGTCGAATATTGCGGCCAGCTGTAGCCGGCGAACATGCCGCGCGGCTCGGACCAGATCAGGTTGCCCCGCTTGGAGTAGTAGGCCACCTCGCGCGTGCGCACGCCGACTGCCTCCATCTCGTCCGCGAGTCCGAGCTCGAACAGCTCGCGCACCGCATGCGGCTGCACGTTGATGCCGACGCCGAGCGGCTTCAACGCCCGCACCTGCTCGTAGACGCGGCACGGGACGCCGATCTGGTGCAACGAAAGAGCCAGCGAAAGGCCGGCAATTCCGCCGCCGGCGATGATGACAGTCATGGGACCTCCACCCAATGCGCCGCGAACGCGCTGCGGGTTCCCGCATAAAGCGGAGCGGCGGCGCGATCAATCGCGCCGCAGCGGCAGTGCGCCGGTCTCCTTCAGCGTCTCCAAGACGATGGCCGTCTTCACGTGCTGGACCGAGTCGTGGGGCAGCAGCACGCCCGACACGAATTCTGACAGCGACTTCAGGTCGGGCGTAACCACCTTCAGCACATAGTCCATCTCGCCGGTGAGCGCGTGCGCCTCCTGCACTTCGGGCAAGCGCCCGATCAGTTCGGCGAAGCGGCGCGCGTTGTCGCGATTGTGGGTGGCCAGCGTCACCGAGATAAAGTTGACCAGCGGAAAACCCAGCCGCTCGCGATCAAGCACGGCGCCGTAGCCACGGATGAAGCCCTCCTCCTCCAGCCGCTGCCGCCGCCGCGAACATTGCGATGCGGAAAGGTGGATGCGTTCGGACAACTCGTTGTTGGTCAGGCGCGCATCGGCCTGCAAGAGTGCGAGCATCTTGCGATCGAAGTCATCAATCTGCGTATCCATCGGCATGCCAGTGCCCTCGCGCGCACGTTCTGTGCGCAAGATGGCTTTGCATGGTCACCGAATGCAAGCCCCGTGCGCGGTCTTCGTGAGATCATCAGACAATTGCCCCCGAGGAGATGAGCCATGGGTCCCTTCCCGCACGACGCCCCGCCCGCCAAGATCACCGAGGCCAACCCGGCCGGCACCGATGGCTTCGAGTTCGTCGAATTCGCTCATCCCGAGCCGCAGAAGCTCGAGGAACTGTTCGCGCGCATGGGCTACGCCAGGGTGGCTCAGCATCGCAGCAAGGCGATCTCCGTCTGGCGGCAGGGCGACATCAACTACGTGCTCAACGCCGAACCCGGCTCGCACGCCATGCGTTTCGTCGAAGAACACGGCCCGTGCGCGCCATCGATGGCCTGGCGCGTGGTCGACGCCCGCAAGGCCTTCGACCATGCGGTCGCCAAGGGCGCGACGCCCTATGAAGGCAACGACAAGGCGCTCGACGTCCCCGCCATCGTCGGCATCGGCGGCTCGCTGCTGTATTTCGTCGAGAAGTACGGCGCCAAGGGCTCGGCCTACGACGCGGAGTTCGCGTGGACCGGCGCGCGCGATCCGAAGCCGAAGGGCGTCGGCTTCTACTACCTCGACCACCTCACCCACAACGTCTATCGCGGCAACATGGACAAGTGGTGGGCCTTCTACCGCGAGCTGTTCGGCTTCAGGCAGATCCACTATTTCGACATTGATGGCCGCATCACCGGGCTGGTCAGCCGCGCCATCACGTCTCCATGCGGGAAAATCCGCATCCCGCTGAACGAGTCCAAGGACGACACCAGCCAGATCGCCGAATACCTGAAGAAATATCGCGGTGAGGGCATCCAGCACATCGCCGTCGGCACCGACGACATCTATGCCGGCACCGACATGCTCGCCGACAACGGGCTGAAGTTCATGCCCGGTCCGCCCGAGACCTACTACGAGATGAGCCACGCCCGCGTGAACGGCCATGACGAGCCGGTCGAACATCTCAAGAAGCACGGCATCCTGATCGACGGCGAGGGCGTGGTCGACGGCGGCATGACCAAGATCCTGCTGCAGATCTTCTCCAAGACCGTCATCGGCCCGATCTTCTTCGAGTTCATCCAGCGCAAGGGCGACGAGGGCTTTGGCGAGGGCAATTTCCGCGCCCTGTTCGAGTCGATCGAGGAAGACCAGATCAGACGCGGCGTCATCAAGGTGCAGGCGGCGGAATAGGCCGCGCCTATCTGGCGGCGGGGCGCGCCGCCGCCAGCAATTCCTTCAGCTCCGCCAGGTCTCCCACCTGGTTCGCCAGCAGAAGCACCAGCCGCGCGTTGAGCCGCGCGCTCTCCTCGAAGCTCAGCCCTTCATGGGCGGCCATAAGCGCGGCGTAGAAATCGTCGCCGGCCGCACCCAGCCGGTCGCGGCCGGCTGGTTCCCCTCCGCTCATGCGCCCCTCCCGCTCGCCCGCGCGTGCGCCGCCGCGATCGCGTTCACGTCCGGCCCGGCGAAGCGCGCGGCGACATGCTGGTCGGGCCGCACGAGGTAGAGGTTGCCGGCGCCGTAGCGTTGCGTCACCAGCCCCTCATGGTCGAGCAGGAACGCGGCCGCGTTGGAACGCCGGCGCGGGTCGCGCGAGACGAGAAGCGGCGACACGCCCTCCGGCAAGCTCGCCGGCAACGCCGTCTCCACCGCCATCAGCACAAACCCGCCGCCGAAATGCGGCAGCAGCCAGCCGGCCGAACCGTTCGCCACCGGCGCGTCCGGCATGGCGGTGCCCGGCGCGACGCCTTCACCGGTCGCCGCCGTCTGCAGGCTCATACCCTCCAGCGAGCACGGCCGCGACAGCCGCCCGGAATTGACCAGTTTCCGTGCGAATTCATGCTCGCCGGCCAGGTCGAGCACGCTGTCGCGGAACATCCGCTCCATCTCGGTCTTCGGCGTCATAAAGGAAGTCGCCCGCGAAGAATTCAGGATGTTCTCGTCGGCGCCGTGGATACGCTCTTCGTCATATGTTTCGATCAGGCTCCCGGGCGCGTCGCCCTTGGCCACCATAGCCAGCTTCCAGATCAGATTGTCGATGTCCTGGATGCCGCCATTGCCGCCGCGCGCGCCGAAGGGCGACACCACATGGGCGCTGTCGCCCGCAAACACCACGCGGCCGTGAACGAAGCGCGACTGCCGCCGGCACTGGAAGGTGTAGACCGACACCCAGTCCAGCTCGAAATCGGAGTGCCCGATCACCCGCTCGATGCGCGGGATCACGCGCTCCGGCTTCTTCTCCTCTTCAGGGTCGGCGTCCCAGCCGAGCTGCAGGTCGATGCGGTAGATATCGTCAGGCTGCTTGTGCAGAAGCGCCGACTGGCCCGAATGGAACGGCGGCTCGAACCAGAACCAGCGTTCCGACGGGAATTCCGCCTTCATCTCGACATCGGCGATGAGGAAGCGCTCCTCGAAAATGCGGCCCTCGAAATCCAGGCCCAGCATGCCGCGCACAGGAGACTTGGCGCCGTCGCAGGCGATCAGCCAGCCGGCCTCAATGTCGTAGCGTCCGTCCGGCGTCTCCACGCTCGCGGTCACGCCGTCCGCGCGCGGCGAAACCGCGACGACGCGGTTCTTCCAGCGCAGGTCGATCAGGTCGGGGAAGTCGGCGCAGCGCTCCACCAGATACTGCTCGACGTAATATTGCTGGAGGTTGATGAAGGCCGGCATCTTGTGCCCCGCCTCCGGCAGCAGATCGAAGCTCCACACCTCGCGGTCGCGATGAAACAGGCGTCCGACCTTCCAGGTCACACCCTTCGCCACCATGCGCTCGCCGACGCCGAGGCGGTCCATGATCTCCAGCGTGCGCTTCGACCAGCAGATCGCCCGGCTGCCGAGCGAGACGACGTTGTTGTCGTCGAGCACCACGCAGCGCACGCCCCGCAGCGCGCAGTCGATCGCCGCCGCCAGCCCCACCGGCCCGGCGCCGACGATGACGACGGTATGGCGAACCGGCTTGCCGCCGCGCAGTTCAGGCGGCGTGGTGTAGTCGAACGGCCTGTAGGCGTAGCGCGGCATCAGGCACCGATCTCCCCCGGCTCCGTCAGCGTGATGAAGAAGTAGAACGCGACGAAGCCGCCGACGATGATGAGCAGCCGCTTGTTCATCTCGCGGCGCAGCGCCTGTGTGTCCTCGTCCTGCGCCACGCCGTAGTTGAAGGCGACGGGGATGATGTTGGCGAAACCGGGCAGGCCGTTCTTCAGCAGCGGCCGGCCGGAACGCGCCTCGATGGCGTAGCAGATGCGCGTCGCCGTGATGAAGTTGACGATCGCCGCCAGTCCCCACACGCCGGCGATCACGTAGAACCAGATGCCCATCTGCGCCATGTCAGCTTCCCTGAAGATTGGCCCACATGGCGCGGTCGCGCTCGGCCGTCCAGATGCGCGGCGTGTCGACGCCGAGCGCCTCGTCATAGGCGCGCGCCACGTTGAAGGGCAGGCAGTGCTCGTAGATGGCGTAGCTCGAGAACTTCGGGTCGCAGGCCGCCCGGCAGGCGTCCCATGCCTCCTTGAGCGAGCCCCCGCCCTGCGCCACGCGCGCGATGGGCTTGTAGGTCGACGTCACGAAGTCAGCGGTGTTGGCCAGCGCCTCGTTCACCTTCGCCTGCCCCACCAGCGCGTCGCCGCGGCCGGGCGCGATGGCGTCGAGATCGAAGCTGCCGATGTTGGCCAGCGTCGCCGGCCAGTCGGCGAAGTGACCGTCGCCGCAATAGCAGGCCGAGTGGTATTCGACGATGTCGCCGGTGAACATCACGTTGGCGTCCGGCACGAAGGCGACGATGTCGCCCGCCGTATGCGCACGGCCGAGGAACTGCAGGTCGACGCGCCGCTTGCCGAGGTAAAGCGTGGCGCGGTCGGAGAAGGTCAGCGTCGGCCACGTCAGTCCGGGGATCGACTCATGCCCCTGGAAAAGGCGCGGAAAGCGGCCGAACTCCGAGTCCCAGTCCTCCTGCCCGCGCTCCACCACCTGGGCGCGCGCCACGTCCGACATGATGATCTGCTCCGCGCCATAGGCCGAGGCCCCCAGCACGCGCACCGCGTGATAGTGCGTCAGCACGACGTATTTGATCGGCTTGTCGGTGACGGTCCTGATCTTCTCGATCACCTTATTGGCCAGCCGCGGCGTCGCCTGCGCATCGACGATCATCACCGAGTCGTCGCCGATGATGACGCCCGTGTTCGGATCGCCCTCGGCGGTGAACGCCCACAGATCCTTGCCGATCTCGGTGAAGGAGATCTTCTTCTCCCCCATGTCGCCGGTCGAGGCGAAACCCTTTGCCATGCCCTCAGGCTCCCTTTTCGTATTTCGTCACGGTCTGCTCGATCGCACCGAAGATCGAGTGGCCTTTCCTGTCCTTCATCTCGATGCGCACGGTGTCGCCGAAGCGCATGAAGTGCGTCTTCGCCGCGCCGCTTTCGATGGTTTCGATGGTTCTGACCTCGGCGATGCAGGAATAGCCGACGCCGCCGGCCGAAACCGGCTTGCCGGGACCGCCGTCGAGCTTGTTCGACACCGTGCCCGAGCCGATGATCGAGCCGGCCACCAGCGGCCGGGTCTTTGCCGCATGCGCCACCAGCGTCGGGAAGTCGAAGGTCATGTCGACGCCCGCGTCGGCCCGGCCGAACGGTTTTCCGTTGAGATCGACGAGCAGCGGCAGGTGCAGCTTGCCGTCGTCCCAGGCTTCGCCGAGTTCCTCGGGCGTGACCGCCACCGGAGAAAAGGCGCTCGACGGCTTCGACTGGAAGAAGCCGAAACCCTTTGCCAGCTCAGCCGGGATCAGCCCGCGCAGGGACACGTCGTTGACCAGCATCACCAGACGGATCGCGGCGGCGGCTTCGTCCCGCGAGGCGCCCATCGGCACGTCGTCGACGACAACCGCGATCTCGCCCTCCATATCGATGCCGTAGCTCTCGTCGGCCATGACGATCGGATCGCGCGGGCCGATGAACGAGTCCGAGCCGCCCTGGTACATCAGAGGATCGGTCCAGAACGTCGCCGGCATCTCTGCGCCGCGCGCCTTGCGCACCAGTTCGACGTGGTTGACGTAGGCCGAGCCGTCCGCCCACTGGTAGGCGCGCGGCAGCGGCGACATGGCGTCGTGCTCGTGGAACCGCTCGCTTGGCACCGAGCCGTGTTCCAGGCTCTCGCCCAGCGCCTCCAGATGGGGCGCGATGCGGCGCCAGTCGTCCAGTGCGGCCTGCAGGGTCGGCACCAGAAAGGACGCATCGGTGCAGCGCGTCAGGTCGCGCGAGACGACGACCAGCCGGCCGTCGCGGCGGCCGTTCTTCAGCGTGGCCAGCTTCAAGAATTCCTCCCGAACATTATTTCTATAGTGGGACCACAAGCCCATCGGCGGCCACGGTCAAGGGGCCGCCCCAGCTTTCGCGCACCGCATCCTCCCAATGTTCCGCCGTCACCAGCGGATCGTCGGCCGGGATCAGGTGGCCCAGCACCAGCCGCCCGACGCTCGCGGCATGCGCGATGACGCCCGCCTCCTCGGCCGTGGAATGGCTCGCAAACAGATGCTCCCTGAGCCTGGCACCGTTGCCCGTGCGCGCCACCAGCCGCTCGACGCCCTCGGCCAGCATCGCCTCGTGCACCAGCACGTCAGCCTTCAGCGCAAAATCCGCCAGCGGCGGGAAATGAGCGGTGTCGGCCGAAAAGACCACTGTCTTGCCGGCCGCGGCGAATTTCAGCGCGAAGCAATCCGTCACGGGCGGATGTTTCACCCTGAGCGACTCGACTTTCAGGCCACCCTCCTCGAACACGGCGCCCTCGCCGAATTCGGTGACGGACACGAGCCCACGAATGTCCGGCCTGCCCTCGTCGTCGATTCGGGTGTCGATGTCGTAGGCCATCGAGCCGACAAAACCGTCCCACACCGCCCGCGTTCCCGCCGGCCCGAACACGCGCACCGGGCTCGCCAGCCCCGCCGTCCACGCCGTGTGGATCAGCGGCCCGAACTCCAGCACGTGGTCCGAATGCAGATGGGTGATGAAGATCAGATCGAGCGCCTTCAGTTCCATGCCGGCGTTCACCAGCCCGCGCGTCACGCCCAGCCCGCAATCGACGACGATGCGCCGACCGCCGAGTTCCAGCAGATGCGAGGTCGGCGACGGCCCGCCCGGCCGGATCGCCGGGCCGCCTTTGCTTCCGAGGACTACGAGGCGGCCGGTCAAGACCAGTCACCCTCCTTCGAGCCGTCGAAGCGCTTCTTCAGGCCGTTCCAGCAGTCGATGTAGTCGTCCTGCAACGTCTCGGTCTGCGACGCATACTGCGTGAGCAGCTGCGGGAAGCGCGTCTCGAACATGAAGGCCATGGTCTCCTCCAGCTTCACCGGCTTCAGCTCGGCCTTGGTCGCCTTGTCGAAGCCGAAGGCGTCGGGGCCGTGCGCCAGCATCATGTTATGCAGGCTCATGCCGCCCGGGACAAAACCTTTCTCCTTGGCGTCGTACTGGCCTTTGATGAGGCCCATGAACTCGCTCATGATGTTGCGGTGGTACCAGGGCGGTCGAAAAGTGTTCTCCGCCACCAGCCAGCGCGGCGGGAAGATGACGAAGTCGACATTGGCAGTCCCCTCCTCGCCGGACGGCGCGGTCAGCACCGTGAAGATCGACGGGTCGGGATGGTCGAACAGGATGGCGCCGACCGGCGAAAAGGTCGCGAGGTCGTATTTGTAGGGCGCGTAGTTGCCATGCCAGGCCACGACGTCGAGCGGCGAGGCCGCGATCTGCGTCTCGAAGAAGCGCCCGCACCATTTCACCAGCAATCGGCAGGGCTTCTCCTTGTCCTCGTACCAGGCCACCGGCGTCTTGAAGTCGCGCGGATTGGCCAGGCAGTTGGCGCCGATCGGCCCGCGGTCGGGCATGGTGAATTTCGCCCCGTAGTTCTCGCAGATGTAGCCGCGCGCCGGTCCGTTCATCAGCTCGACCTTGAAGGTCATGCCGCGCGGGATGACGCAGATTTCGCCCGGCATCACCTCCATCACGCCCATCTCGGTCACGAAGCGCACGCCGCCTTCCTGCGGCACCACCAGCATCTCGCCGTCGGCGTTGAAGAAATGGTCGTCCACCATGTCGACATTGGCGACATAGACATGCGCGGCCATGCCGCTCTGCCCCTTGGCGTCGCCAGCCGTCGTCATGGTGCGGATGCCCGACAGGAAATCCGTCTTCTCGTTCGGCATCGGCGTCGGGTCCCAGCGCAGCTGGCCGATCGGCAGCTCGCTCTCGGTGTCCGCCGGCGCCGTCAGCCACAGCGGAAACTCGGTCTTCCGGAACCGGCCGTGGTGCTTGACGCTCGGGCGTATGCGGTAGAGCCACGACCGCTCGTTCGTCCCGCGCGGCGCGGTGAAGGGCGAGCCGGACAGCTGCTCGGCATAGAGCCCGTAGGCCGGCCGTTGCGGCGAGTTCATGCCCTGCGGCAGCGCGCCCGGCAGGCTCTCCGTCTCGAAATCGTTGCCGAAGCCCGGCATGTAGGAAAAGCCCATGCGATCCTCCGTCGAATGGCAGCGCCGTCCGGCGCAAAATTGGTTGCATCCGTAACCGTCGATTTTGTAACCATCAAGCGAGATGAGTGACGAAATCCTCGCGCTGGAGCGCTTCCTCCCCTACCGTCTCAACCGGCTGGCCGACGCCGTCAGCCGCGACTTCTCGCGCATCTACAAGGAACGTTTCGGCCTGACGCGCCCGGAATGGCGGGTGCTGGCCGCGCTCGGCGAACTCGGCACGATGACCGCCACCGAAGTCGGCCGCCATTCCTCGCAGCACAAGACCAAGGTCTCGCGCGCCGTCGCGGCGCTGGAGAAGCGCCGCTGGCTCGCCCGCACCGCTGACGAGAGCGATCGCCGCGTCGAGCGGCTGACGCTGACGAAGGCGGGACAGGACGCCTATCGCGAGATGGTGCCGCTGGCGAAGGCGTTTGAAAAGGAATTGCTTGCCGAACTCAGCGCAGCGGAGCGCGCCGCCTTGGCGGCGGGACTGGATGCGCTGGAACAGGCATCACTTGACAGGTCAAACCAGTTTGACTAATTGACTAGTCAAATTGATTGGTCAAAAATCCATGCGAACTATCCCTTTTTCAGAAGCCAAGGCAACCTTGTCCGCGCTCATAGACGCGGTCGAGAATGGCGAGGCCATCAACATCACACGCCACGGCAAAACCGTTGCGCGCCTTGTCAGGCCCGAGGACGAAACGCGCGAGCGGGCGCGCCGCGCGGCGGACGAACTCAGGGCGTGGCGGAAGACTCTGCCGCCCACCAACATGACGATCGAAGACATATTGTCGGCACGCGACGAGGGTCGGAAATAGTGCCGGCGGTCATCGATAGTTCGGTAGCCGCGTGCTGGGCGCTGCCCGACGAATATTCGCCGGTCGCGAACGTGGCGCTGGACCTCGTCGCCGATAATGGGATGGTGGTTCCGGCACTCTTCGCTTACGAATTTCGCAATGTTCTGCTCGTCAACGAGAGGCGCAAGCGGATTGCCGCCGAGGCGATTTCCACCGCGCTTTCGAAGGTCGGGGCAATACCGACGCAGTTCGACTCCGACTTCGACCCTGACAGATTGCTGGTAATTGCCCGCCGCCAGGCGCTTTCCGTCTACGATGCGGCCTATCTGGAACTGGCGCTCAGGCGCGACCTACCACTGGCCACCCTTGACCGGAGGCTCGCAACGGCTGCGTCGGCGGAGGGTGCAACGATCGTTGCCGCCGCCAACTGACGCTCACCAGTCCAGCACCACCTTCCCGGAATTGCCGCTCTTCATCGCCTCGAAGCCCTCGATATAGTCGTCGGCGGGCAGGCGGTGCGTGATGAGCCCCGACACGTCCAGCGGCCCCTGCACCAGCGCGATCATCTTGTACCAGGTCTCGAACATCTCGCGGCCGTAGATGCCCTTGAGATGCAGCATCTTGAAGATGACCTTGTTCCAGTCGATCGAGAAGCCCGTCGGCGCAATGCCGAGGATGGCGATCTTGCCGCCATTGTTCATCGCGTCGATCATGTCGCGGAACGCGCCTGCATTGCCCGACATCTCCAGCCCGACGTCGAAACCCTCCTTCATGCCTTCCTGCGCCATCACGTCGGAGAGCTTCTCCTCCGCCGCGTTGACCACGTGGTGCACGCCGAGACGCTTGGCCAGCGCCAGCCGGGTCGGGTTGATGTCGGTGATGACCACCTTGCGGGCGCCCACGCACTGCGCCACCAGCGCGCCCATGATCCCGATCGGCCCCGCTCCGGTCACCAGCACGTCCTCGCCGACGAGATCGAACGAAAGCGCCGTGTGCACCGCGTTGCCGAGCGGGTCGAAAATCGCCGCGATCTCGTCGGGAATGTCGTCCGGGATCGGCACGACATTGTGCGACGGTATCGCCAGATACTCGCCGAAGGCGCCGGGCCGGTTGACGCCGACGCCGAGCGTGTTGCGGCACAGATGCCCGCGACCCGCGCGGCAGTTGCGGCACTGGCCGCAGACGATATGCCCCTCGCCCGACACGCGCTGGCCGACGCGGTAACCGGTCACGGCGGAGCCGAAGTCGGCGACCGTGCCGACGAACTCGTGGCCGGTCACCATCGGCACCGGCACGGTCTTTTGCGCCCATTCGTCCCATTTGTAGATGTGCACGTCGGTGCCGCAGATGGCGGTCTTCCTGACCTTGATGAGCACGTCGTTCGGCCCGATCTCGGGAACCGGCACGCTCTCCATCCAGATGCCGGGCTCGGCCTTGGCCTTCACCAGCGCGCGCATCATGTTGGACATCAGACTACTCCCAGTTCCCTGCCCACCGCCGCGAAAGCCGCGACAGCCCGGTCGATATCTTCCGCGGAATGCGCGGCGGACATCTGCGTCCTGATCCGTGCCTGTCCCTTCGGGACCACCGGGAACGAGAAGCCGATCACATAGATGCCGTGTCCGAGCAGACGCTGCGCCATCTCCTGCGCCAGTTTCGCGTCGCCCAGCATCACCGGGATGATCGGATGTCCCGCGCCCGCGAGCCTGAAACCGGCCTTGGTCATGCCCGCACGGAAGCGCTCGGCGTTGCTGTAGAGCTTGCGCCGCAGCGCGTCGCCCTGCTCCACCATGTCGAACACCTTCAGCGAAGCGGCTGCGATGGCCGGCATCAGCGTGTTGGAGAAGAGATAGGGCCGCGAGCGCTGGCGCAGCCAGTCGACCACCTCGCGCCTGCCGCTGGTGTAGCCGCCGGACGCCCCACCCAGCGCCTTGCCGAGCGTGCCGGTGATGATGTCGACGCGCTCTTCCACGCCGCAATGCTCCGGCGAGCCGCGTCCGTGCGCGCCGACGAAGCCCACCGCATGGCTGTCGTCCACCATCACCATCGCGTCGTATTTCTCCGCGAGGTCGCAGACGCCATTCAGGTTCGCTATGATGCCGTCCATCGAGAACACGCCGTCGGTGGCGATGAGGCGGAAGCGCGCGTCCGCCGCCTCCTTCAGCCGCTCCTCCAACTCCTTCATGTCGTTGTTGGCGTAGCGCAAGCGCCGCGCCTTGCTCAACCGCACCCCGTCAATGATCGAGGCATGATTCAGCGCATCCGAGATGATCGCGTCCTCCTCGCCCAAGAGCGTCTCGAACAGGCCTGCATTGGCGTCGAAGCATGAACCGTAGAGGATCGTGTCCTCCATCCCGAGGAAGCGCGATATCTTCGCCTCCAGTTGCTTATGCTCCTCCTGCGTGCCACAGATGAAGCGCACCGAGGCCATGCCGTAGCCGTAGCGGTCGAGCCCCGCTTTCGCCGCCGCCACCAGCTCCTCGCTGTCGGCGAGGCCGAGATAGTTGTTGGCGCAGAAATTGAGCAGCCTGGCACCGTCGACCAGCGCGATGCCCGCCGACTGCGGCGAGGCGATCACCCGTTCGCGCTTGTAGAGCCCGGCCTCCTTCAGCCCCTCAAGCTCTGTGGAAAGATGCGCGGCAAGCGCCTTCGACATAGGAATTCCCCGACATACGCCCGGCCGGTTAACCGGGCCTTGCACAGCCTAGCGCAATTCGCCGGTATTGGCGAAACGGCGCGATAACCAGGCTCAGCAATTGAGCTTCCCGCATGACGCAGCGCCACTTCCGCAATCCTCGACTCCTGTGCAGGGTGCCGCCTCCTAGCAAGGCGGAAGGGGCATCCAACCTTGTCAGACACCAGAGAGAATCCGGGCGCTCAGGACGCGCCCGTGAGCGGCAACGGCCGGCTCGTGTTGATGATCAAGTCCGCCTATTGGGGCGGCGTGCTGCTGATCGCCGCCATGGCGACGGCGTCGTTCTTCCTCGTGCAGACCATGCTCGGCCAGCATCAGCACGACGACTCGCTGATGTTCCAGGTCAGCCACCAGAAGGCGCTTTCGCAGCGCGTCGTGTTCCTCGGCAACGAGGCGCGCCGCGCCGAGCTGCCGGCCAAGACCTCGCTGACCGAGGCGCTGGCCGCCGCGGTTCAGTCCTTCGAGGACGGCCACGACCGGCTCCTCGAACTCATCGGGCCGAGCCTCGGCAGGAACCCGGCGCTCGAAACCGTCTTTCACCGCGCCCCGCACTATCTCGATTTCTTCGCAACCGAGCTCGGCGCCAACGGCCAGCGGATGGTCGCCGCGCTGCGCACGGAGATCGACCCGCGCGGCAGCCCGCGCTACCTCGCCGGGCTCGAGCCCGCCAGGCTCGACGAGAACGTGGCGCGCGAGACGCTGCAGGCCTATTCGGCCCTTGAGGCGCAGATCGCCGCCGGCTCGCGCTCGCACCTGACGGAACTGCTGGCGGCGCACAAATATCTCTACCTCGCCATCGTCGCCGTCATCGCGCTCGTGGTGCTGTTCATCTTCCGCCCGGTCAGCAACGTCATCGCGCGCCGCACGACCGAGCTCGTCGACGCCCGCAACTCGATGGCCTATATCGCCGTCCATGACGGCCTGACCGGTCTGCACAATCGCACCTTCCTGCGCGACCATTTCGACACGCTCATCAAGGCGGCCTTCCGCCGGCGCGAGCGGCTGGCGGTGGTGCAGATCGACCTCGACCGCTTCAAGCAGGTCAACGACACGCTCGGCCACGCCGCCGGCGACCTGGTGCTGGTCAGGACCGCCGAGCGCATGAAGGCCGCCTGCCGCGCCTCGGACCTGTGCGTGCGGCTCGGCGGCGACGAGTTCGTCATGCTGCTCAACGGGGCGGGCACGACCGACGACATCCACAACCTGGCGCTGCGCATTCTGGAACGCATCAACGAGCCGATCGATTTCGGCGGCGCGACGATCCACCCCGGCGCCAGCGCCGGCATCGCCGTCTATCCCGTCGACGCTGACAACGCCGCCGACCTCTTGGTCCACGCCGACCTCGCGCTCTATTCGACCAAGAAGGCCGGCGGCGGCGCCTGCTCCTTCTTCTCCGACGAGCTGCGCGCCGAGCTCGACCATCGCAAGCGGCTGGAGCAGGACCTGAAGGAAGCCATACAGCAGCAGGCCTTCGCGCCGCACTACCAGCCGCAGATCTCGCTCAAGGACGGCCGCGTCACCGGCGTCGAGGCGCTGGTTCGCTGGCGGCACCCCGAGCGCGGGCCGGTTTCGCCGGGCGAGTTCATCCCGGTCGCCGAAAAGGCCGGGTTGATGTCGGCAATCGGCCGCATCGTCATCGCCAAGGCGATCGCCGAGGCTGCCGAATGGCATCGCAACGGCACCGTTTTCGGCCGCCTTGCCATCAACGTCTCGGGCGCGGAGCTGCGCGAGCCGGACTTCACCGACTTCCTGTTCGGCACCATGCAGGCCGTCGACCTGCCGCCGCACCGGCTGTCGCTGGAGATCGTGGAAAGCGTGATCCTCGACGACGAAAAGACCGGCATCGCCGCCAAGCTGCGCGCCATACGGGCCGCGGGCGTGCATCTGGAGCTCGACGATTTCGGCACCGGCTACGCCTCGCTCAGCCACATCAATCCCAACGAGATCGACCGGCTCAAGATCGACCGCCGCTTCGTCCAGAACATCGACCTCGACAACGACAACACCAAGATCGTGCGCGCCATCACCGAACTGGCGCGCGGGCTCGGCATCTCCATCATCGCGGAGGGTGCGGAGACCGAGGCGGAACTCGAAGCGCTTCTGAAGCTCGGCTGCGACCAGGTGCAGGGCTACTCCATCGCCTTCCCCATGCCGGAACGCGAGGCCTTCGACTGGCTGTCGGCACGCGGGGTTGCAGCCGACCTGTCGGCGCGGCGCCGCGCGGACGCGGTAGCCTAGACCGAATGCGCTTCAGCGCGAGCAGTCGAACTCGCTGAAGCGCCACCCGTTCGTGCGTGAGGCGATGTCGGCGACTTTCCACTCGCCGCCGACGCGGCGCATCGTCCATTCGATTTCGGTCGGCCGGCCGAAAAGATCAAAATGCGCCACGACGATCGCGTCGTCGCCATTCACCGTCTCGTCGAGCCGCAGCGTCCGCGCCAGTTCGTCCTCGTCATAGTCTTGCGCGTCGAGCGACATGTCGAAGTCGACGCAGCCCATCTCGCCGCCATTGGCCACGGCGCGGTCGCGGGCGGAAAACTGCCGCGCCGCCGGACCCGTGAAGAGGTTCTTTGTCCGCGCGGTCAGCGACGGCGCAACGTCTCGATAGACGTCTGCGATCCGGTCGGCCGCCGGACCTGCCGACAACGGCGACACCCAGCCAAAAGCCGTCAAGGCGGCCAAGATCACCTGTCGCATCGATAGCTCCCGCATCGCGTGCGATGTTTCAGCCGATGCTGCGGGCGAATTTGCGGCGCGAGGCGTCGCCGCCGACCTGTCCGCCAAGCGGCGGGCGGAGGCGGTGGCGTAGGAGTAGCGGTCAGCCAAGGACCGAAAGCCCTATCCCGATTCCGCCGCGCCTACCGGGCGCCGACGACGGCGACGGTCCCTCCATCCGAGGCCGTCGCGGCAAGCTCGGCCACGTCCCGGCCCTTGTCGGAGGGGAGCAGCGAGACCAGCACGAGCAGCGCGGCGAACACGCACGTCATGGCGATGAAGGGCTTCGAACGGGCTTCATTGATGTCCACGGCAAGTCTCCCCCTTCGGCGTCGTCTTCGTGCAGTTCAGCCGAAAGCGCTGCCGCGAAACATCAGGTGATCACCTGAATTTCCGCTGCGTCAGCCGACGCGACAGGCGGGTGCGCGAAAAATCCGCGGCGGCCGGCCGGGACGGCGCGGTGGCTTGAACGCGGCAATCTCCGCGATCCACAGAGCGATTTCGCCCCGTTGGCGAATCCCGATAGACTGGCTGAATGTCCATCCGCCAGCTGCCCGAGACCGTCGTCAACCAGATCGCCGCCGGCGAGGTGGTCGAGCGGCCGGCCAGCGTCGTCAAGGAGCTGGTCGAAAACGCCATCGACGCCGGCGCCACGCGCATCGAAGTGGCGACGGCGGGCGGCGGGCTGTCGCTGATCCGCGTTACGGACGACGGATCCGGCATCCCCGCCGCCGAACTGCCGCTCGCGGTCGGACGCCATTGCACGTCCAAGCTCGGTGACGACATCACCGACATACGTTCGCTCGGCTTCCGTGGCGAAGCGCTGCCGTCCATAGGCTCGATCGCGCGTCTGACGATCCGCAGCCGCACGGCAGGCGCCGAGGGCGCGGAGATCCGCGTCGATGCGGGACAGGTCGCCCCGGTGCGTCCGGCCGCCTGCAATCCCGGCACCGTGGTCGAGGTGCGCGACCTCTTCCACGCAACGCCGGCCCGACTCAAATTTATGAAGGGCGAGCGCGCCGAGGCAGCCGCGATCTCCGACGTGGTCAAGCGCATCGCCGTCGCCTTCCCGCAGGTGCGCTTCGTGCTGTCGGGCAGCGACCGCGCAACGCTTGAGCTTCCTTCCGAGACCGGCGCGCAGGCGCATCTGCGCCGGCTCGCGCTGGTGCTCGGCGCCGAGTTCGCCGACAATTCGCTGGAGCTTGACGCGGCGCGCGAGGGCATCCGCCTCGCCGGCCGCATCTCGCTGCCCGCCTACAGCCGCGCCAACGCGCTGATGCAGTTCGCCTATGTCAACGGCCGCCCGGTGCGCGACAGGCTGGTGGCCGGGGCGCTGCGCGCGGCCTATGCCGACACGCTGCCGCGGGACCGCCACGCCGTAGCCGCGCTGTTCATCGAACTCGACCCCACGCAGGTCGACGTCAACGTGCACCCGGCCAAGGCCGACGTGCGCTTCCGCGATCCCGGCCTGATCCGCGGGCTGATCGTCGGCGGCATCAGGCATGCGCTGGCGCAGGCCGGCATCCGTCCCGCCCGCTCGGCCGCCGACGCCATGGCACAGGCGTTCCGCACCGAAGGACACGCTCCATTTCCGGCCGGCACTCCCCGGCGCGACCACCCTGACCGGGACTGGGGCCGCATGTTCGGCCCGCTCGACCGCGCCCCCGCACCGGCGTCGGGGCACGGCTTCGCCGAGGCCGCGCAGGCGGTGCTCGCCGGCATCCCGCGCCCGAGCGCCGATTTGCGTCCTCAGGAGGCCGCGCCGGCCGCGCTCGACCACCCCCTGGGCGCCGCCCGCGCCCAGATCCACGAGAACTACATCGTCGCGCAGACCGCGGATTCGCTGGTCATCGTGGACCAGCACGCCGCCCATGAGCGCCTCGTCTACGAGGCGCTGAAGACCGGGCTGGAAAGCCGCGCCGTTCCCGCCCAGATGCTGCTCCTGCCGGAGATCGTCGACCTGCCGGCCGAGGATGCCGAGCGGCTGGCGGTCGCCGCGCCGCTGCTAGCCCGGCTCGGCCTCGGACTCGAGCGCTTCGGCCCCGGCGCCGTGATGGTGCGCGAGACGCCTTCGATGCTGGGCGAGGCCGACGTGCAGCTTCTGGTGCGCGACCTGGCCGACGAGATCGCCGAGCACGACACGGTCGACACGCTCAGGGAGCGGCTGTGGGCCATCGCCGCCACCATGGCCTGCCACGGCTCGGTGCGCTCCGGCCGCCGGCTCAAGCCGGAGGAGATGAACGCGCTGCTGCGCCAGATGGAAGCCACGCCGGGCTCCGGCACGTGCAATCACGGCCGCCCTACCTACATAGAACTCAAGCTCGCCGACATCGAGCGGCTGTTCGGCAGGCGCTGAACCGGCAGCTCGGGATCAGGGGAGTGCTTGACCCGGGCCGCCATCTGTGGCGGTAACGGGCGATCCAAAGGGATTTCCACCCATCGCTATGAACCGCTTCGAAGGTCCCGGCGCGCGCGAGGCGCGCATCCGCTATCTCGACGGCGACTTCCAGGTCGTCACGCCGGGCGCGTTCGTGCGCTGCGCGGTATCCGGCGAGTCCATCCCGCTCGACGAGCTGAAATACTGGAGCGTGGCGCGGCAGGAGGCCTATCTCAACGCCGCCATGTCGCTGCAGCGCGAGCTGGAGATGAATCCCGGCCTGCGCTCGCGCCGCTGATCAAACCGCGCGCCGGTTGCGCCAGTCGACCACGGCGTCGCGCACCAGCGCCTCCAGCGCATCGACGGGATCGAAGACGAGTTCCGGCTCGGCCACGCGCGTGCGCTTGAGCAGCGCCTCGCCCGCCGGTCCGGCCTGCCGCAGCCGCTCCAGGTCGCGGCGCGTCGTCAGCACCGCGAGATCGTCCTTCGCGGCCAAAGCTTCCAGATCGGTGAGTTCGTCGGCGGCGTAGGAATGGCCGTCCGGAAAGCCGCGGCGCATGGCGAGCTCCACGCCGGCCCGCGCCAGCGCCTCGAAGAAGGCGTCGTTGTCGCCGATGGCGGCAAAGGCGAGCGCCCGCGGCGGAAGGTCGTGCGGCAGCACGATGCGGGCCTCGACGACCGCGCGCGCCGCACGCGAGGCGCGGCGCACCACGAAATCGGCCGCGTCGCCCTCGCCAAGCCGCACGACGGCGTCGACCTGCCGCATCAGCGCGGTCAGCGGCGCGCGCACGGGCCCGGCCGGCACGACGAAACCGTTGCCCAGCCCGCGCCGCGCCTCGGCCACCACGACCAGCCGGTCGACCTTGAGCCGGTCGGCCATGCGGCCGTCGGCGACGATGATGAGGTCGCGGCCGTCCGCGGCCAGCGCCCGGGCGCCGGCCAGCGCGTCCGAACAGATGACGGTGGGCGCCACTCGCGCCAATTCGATCGCCTCGCCCCCGACATGGCGGACAAGGTCGTGATGCGCGTCGACCCGGTGCGGCGCAGATGATGTGCCGGGCGGTCCCAGCGTCAGCAGGCCGGGCCGCCGGCCGGCGCGCATTGCAGCCTGCGCAAGCGCCCCGGCGACCAGCGTGCGCCCGGTGGCGCCGATGGCCAGTGTCGCGACGCTGATGACCGGCAGTTCGAAGGCCACCCGGTTGCCGCGCAGGCGGCGCGCCGCCACCGGCCCCCACAGCAGCGACACCGGCCACAGCAGCGCGCCGCGCCAGTCCGCCTTCTGCCACCAGAACGGGGGAGCTTCGGATGCCATTTCGCCCTACCTGCGGCGTCCGGCATCGTCCTGCAGGCGGGCCTTGACGACCAGCGGCTGCACGAAAGGTCCAAGCTCGCGCACGGTGTGATCCAGTGCGCCGCGCATCGTCTCGACGGCGGCGGCCCCGGCCGCGCCGATGTCGCGCCGCGCCTTGTCGTTGCGCAGCAGGAAGTTGACCGCGCCGGCCAGCATCTCGCCGTCGCGCAACAGCCGCACGCCGCCATTGGCGATCAGCGGGGCATAGAGATCGCTGTGATAGGCGATATTCTGCCCCGACAGGATGGCGACCTTGAGCATCGCCGCCTCCAGCGGATTCTGCCCGCCGCCGCCGGCCAGCGAGCCGCCGAGAAAAGCGATGTCGGCCAGTCGCAGGTACAGGCCCGTTTCCCGCGCGGTGTCGCCGATCAGGATGTGGCTCTTCGGCGTGATCCTGTCCTTGCGGCTGCGGCGCACGACGTTGAGTCCCATGCCGGTCAGCTCGGCCTCGATCTGGTCGGCGCGGCGCGGATCGCGCGGCATCACGATCGTCATCACGTCGGGATGCCGGTTCATCAGCAGCCGGTGGACCTCGCCCGCGACCTTCTCCTCGCCGGCGCTGGTCCACAGCGCCGACCAGCGCGGCCGTTCTCCGATGTCGTTGCGGACGCGCTTCAGCTCCAGCTCGTCCACCGGCGGCGAGGCGACGTCGGTCTTCAGGTTACCGGACACGGTCACCGGCCGCGCGCCCAGTGCCACGAAACGCTCGGCATCGGTGTCGCCCTGCGCCACCACCTTGGCGAAGCGCTCGAACAGCGCCTCGGCCAGCGAGGAGCGCCGCCGCCACGAGGCAAAGGCGCGATCCGACATGCGGCCGTTGACCAGCACCTGCGGCACCCGCCGGGCCGCCAGTTCCAGCACCGTCATCGGCCAGATCTCGCTCTCGGCAAAGATGGCGAGGTCGGGCTGCCAGTGGTCGAGGAAGCGCGCGATGGCCGGCTTCAGGTCGAGCGGCACGTACTGGTGGATCACCGAGCCGTTCAGCCGCTCGCCGACGATGTCGGCCGAAGTCACCGAGCCGGTGGTCAGCACCACGCCGATGCCGAGCGCCCTCAGCCGCGAGACCAGCGGGACGATCGCCAGCGTTTCCGCGTCGTTTGCCGCATGCACCCAGATCAGCGGGCCAGCCGGCCGCTGCGCCGTGGCGCGGCCATAGCGTTCGTGGCGCCTGGCATTGTCCTCCATGCCGCGGCTGGCGCGCCACGCCACATAGCCGCCGACGAAGGGGAAGCTCGCCGCACCCGCCCAGCGATAGGTCGACAGCACCGCGCGGGCCCAGCGCTCGCTCATGCGCGGCTATACCCGGCGCGGTGACGACAGCGATCGAAGGCAATCGGTTGCATGCCCCGGTCCATCCGGCACGGGCCGGGCAAAATCGTGGCCGCGCGCACCATCGCTCAGGCCGGCTTCGGCGCGATGGCGTCGGGGTCCAGCAGGCGGTGCAGATGCACGATGAAATAGCGCATGTGGGCGTTGTCGACAGTGGCCTGTGCCTTAGCCCGCCACGCCGCCTCGGCCGACTTGTAGTCGGGGAAGATGCCTACGATGTCGAGCCCTTCCAGATCGCGGAACTCGACGCCGGAGAGCTTCTTGAGCTCGCCGCCGAAAACGAGATGGAGCAATTGCTTGGGTGTTTCGCCCGACATCCTACCGAACCCGAACTGTGCCTCTGCCCGCGGCGTCCCGCCGGGGTGCTGCGCGGCTGTTTGGCTGGCGCGACAAGCTGTCTAGACCAAATCGCCCGCCAACGAAACCGCCATCAGGTTGCCGCGGCCGCGACCACGGCAACCATGCGTTCGAGCAGAGCGCCGCTGCCGGCGGCGAGCACGCCGCGCCTTGGGTCCGGCCCCGCGTAGTGCAGTGACCTGCCCGCCGTGTCGCACACCGCGCCACCCGCCTCGGCCAGGATCAGGTCGGCCGCGGCGAGGTCCCAGTCGTGCGAGTTGGCCTTGACGAAGGTGCCGTCGAGCCTGCCGTCCGCGATCATGGCGATGCGGTAGGCGAGCGAGGGCACGTAGCGGTGCCGGTTCACCCGCTGCTGCATGTCGGCGGGCATCTGGTCGAGCAGCGCCTTCGGCCCGGCGATGCGCGGCTCTTCGGGCCGCTGCCTCACGGTCAGGCGAGCGCCGTCCAGCGTCGCGCCACCGCCGGCGCGCGCCGCGAAAACCTCCTTGCGCGCCGGGCAGTCGAGGACGCCGGCCAGCGGCCGGCCGGCATCCACCACCGCGATCGACACGCACCACACGTCCTGCCGCTCCAGGAAGGCGCGCGTGCCGTCTATGGGATCGACCACGAAGGTACGCCGCGCCGACAGCCGCTCGGGCGTGTCGACGGTTTCCTCCGACAGCCAGCCATAGTCCGGCCGCGCCTTGCGCAGCGTCTCCTTGAGGAACTTGTCAACCGCGTAGTCCGCCTCGCTGACGGGCGACACGCCGGCCTTCATCCACACCTGCGGATCGCGGCCATAATAGCCCATGGCGATCCGTCCGGCCTCCTCCGCCGCAACGCGGATGAGGTCGAGATCGTCGTCCAGCCTCGTATCCGCGTCAGTCGCCGGCAAGGGTCATGCCTTCGACGAGCAGCGTGGGCGCTGCCGTCCCGTAATTGCGGTCGAGGTCGTCCGCCGGCACCATGGCGAGGAACATGTCCTTCAGGTTTCCGGCGATCGTCACCTCCGACACGGGGTAAGCCAGTTCGCCGTTCTCGACCCAGAAGCCCGACGCGCCGCGGCTGTATTCGCCGGTCACCATGTTGACGCCCTGGCCGAACACCTCGGTGACGTAGAAGCCGCTCTTCAGCGCGCCGATCATGTCCTTGGGCGACACCGTACCGGGCTCGATGGCGAGGTTGGTCGAGGTCGGGTTGACCGACGAGCCGGAACGCGAGCCGCGACCGTTGGTCTTCAGCCCGAGTTCGCGCGCGGCGGAGGTCGACAGGAACCAGTGGTTCAGCACGCCCTTGTCGACCATTGTCAGCGCGTCGCCGGCAACGCCCTCGCCGTCGAAGGGACGCGAGGCCTGCCCGCGCACCCGGCGCGGGTCGTCGGTCACGGTGATGCCGGCATTGGCTACCTGCTTGCCCATCATGTCCCGCAGGAAGCTGGTCTTGCGCGCGACGGAAGCGCCATTGATCGCACCGGCGATATGACCGGCTATGCCCCGCGCCACGCGCGGATCGAAGATCACCGTCACCGGCCCGGTCTTGGCCTTGCGGGCGCCGAGCCGCTTCACCGCGCGCTCGGCCGCCTCCAGCCCGATCTTGCGCGGCGTGTCGAGCTCGGAGAAATGCTGGCGCGAGGTGTAGTCGTAGTCCCGCTCCATGCCGGTGCCCTCGCCGGCGATCACGCTCACCGAGCGCGAGAAGCGCGACGCGACGTATTTGCCGAGAAATCCTTCCGAGGTCGCCAGCACCAGCCCGCCCAGCCCGGCGCTCGCGCCCGAGCCGCCGGAATTGGTGATGCCCTTCACCGACATCGCCACCTCCTCGGCCTCGAGCGCTGCCTGCCGCAGTTCCTCGGTGGCCACCTCGGTCGGATCGTAGAGGTCGAGGTCGGGAAAGGTCTTCGCCAGCTCCGCCTCGTCGGCGAGGCCCTGATAGGGATCCTCCGGCGACACCTTCGCCATGGCCACCGCGCGCTCGGCCAGCATCTTCGGGTCCGAAGAGGCGTTGGCGCCGACGCTGGCGACCTTCGTGCCGATGAACACCCGCAGCGCGATGTCGTCGCTCTCGGAGGCCTCGGTCGACTCGACCTTGCCCAGCCGCACGCTGACGCCGCGCGAGCGACCCATCACGGCGACCGCGTCGGCCGCGTCGGCGCCCGCCTTGCCCGCGGCCTCCACGAGTGCTGCGACGAGACCCTCAAGTCGGGCAGTATCTATGCTGTCGCTCATGGTCATCCGATCGGCTATTGCTGCGGCATTGCCTGCCGCCCTCGTGCGACCATCTAGGACTCGCGTCGTGGCAGCGCAATGCTTGCGGGCGTTCAAAAGACCCGCGGCCAGGAGGAAACGGCAGCATGGCGGGACCGCAGACGGCGAGCACTCCGGGCAAGTTCACCACCGGTTCGACCATGCGCCACGTCGTCACCATGACGGCCACCGGCTCGGTCGGGCTCGTCGCCGTGTTCGTTGTCGACGCGCTTAACCTTTTCTACATCTCGCTGCTCGGCGTCGAGGAACTGGCGGCTGCCGTCGGCTTCGCCTCGACCCTGCTGTTCTTCATGACCTCCATCGGCATTGGCCTCTCGATCGCGGCTTCCGCGCTCGTCTCGCGCGCGCTCGGCCGCGGCGACCGCGCGGCCGCGGCCCGCTTCGGCGGCGTGTCGATGGTCTTCATGGGTCTGTCGGTCGCGGTCGTCTCGTTCGCCGCATGGCCCTTCACCGAGACCCTGCTCTATGGCGTCGGCGCGCGCGGCGAGACGCTGCGGCTGGCCACCCGCTTCATGCAGATCGTGCTGCCCTCCTCGCCGCTGATCGCGCTTGGCATGTGCGCGGCCGCCATCCTGCGCGGCGTCGGCGACGCGCGCCGCGCCATGTTCGTCACCCTGTCGTCGGGCATAACCGCCGCGCTGCTCGACCCGCTGCTGATCTTCGGCTTCGGGCTCGGGCTCGACGGCGCCGCCATCTCCACCGTGCTTTGCCGCATCGTGATGATTGCCATCGGCATCTGGGGCGCGCGTCATGTCCACCGCCTGATGGCCGTGCCCGACCGGGCCACGCTGCTGGCGTCGGCCCGCCCCTTCTTCGCCATCGGGCTGCCGGCGGTGCTCACCGGCATCGCCACGCCCATCGGCAACACCTACGTCACCCGGGAGATCGCCTCGTTCGGCGACCAGGCGGTGGCCGGCTGGGCCATCATCGGCCGCGTGCTGCCGATCGCGTTTGCCGCCGTCTTCGCGCTCTCGGGCTCGGTCGGGCCGATCTTCGGCCAGAACCTCGGCGCGAAGCGCTACGACCGGCTGACCATGACGCTGCGCGACAGCATGATCTTCATCGTCGTCTACGTGCTGACCGTCTGGGCGCTGCTGGCGCTTCTTGCCGAGCAGATCGTCTTCGTGTTCGGCGCGGCCGGCAAGGCGCGGGACGTCATCCTGTTCTTCTGCTACTTCGCCGCCGGAAGCTTTCTGTTCAACGGCGCCATGTTCGTCGCCAACGCGGCCTTCAACAATCTCGGCTTCCCGACCTGGTCGACCTTCTTCAACTGGGGCCGGTCGACCTTCGGCGTCGTGCCCTTCGTTTGGGCCGGCGCGGTCTGGTGGGGCATCGAGGGAGCCATCGCCGGCTGGGCCGCCGGGGCGGTGATCTTCGGCATCGCCTCGGTCTGGGTCGCCTTCCGCGTCGTCAGGCGCATCGCCGACGGCGCGCCGCCGCCAGATCAGGGCATCCCCGCCCCGCCGCCAGCCGCCAACTCGCCGTTCTCGACCGGCAAGGCGTCGACGATCGGCTAGCGCCGCTTCTTGATCTTCGCCTCCACGGCCGCCTCGATCTGGCGCTTGGCCTCGTCCTTGCACTTGGCCGTGTCGGCCATCAGCTGCTCGATGCGCAGGAAGTCCAGCACGCGGTAGCCCGACACCGGCGGCCGCAACAGCACGTCCGGCGGGCAGAGCTGGCATTTGCTGTCGACGATCGAGCGCATCATCAGCTGCGTCGAGCCGTACATCAGGTCGATCGAGGTCGGCCGCTTGCCGTTGTCCTGCGGCGAGCCCACCACATCCACCCCGATGACCACGTCGGCCTTGCCGTGCAGCAGGTCGAACGGCACCGGGTCGACCAGTCCGCCGTCGAGATAGATGCGGCCGTCGCGGCGCACCGGCTTGAATATGGCCGGCAGCGCGGCCGACGCGGCGATCGCCGAGATCAGGTCGCCGCTGTCGAACACGGTCACGGCGTTGGCGTAGAAATCGGTGCCGGTGACCAGCAGCGGCACCTTCAGGCCGTCGAAGGTTTGCGGCAGCACCGGCGGCAGGAACGAGCGCAGGATGCGCTCGATGTTGAACTGGGTGACGCGGAAGCCGGCGCTCATCAGCTCGCCCAGCGTGCCCGGTCGCGACTTCCATATCCGCGCCATCACCTCGGCGCGGTTGCCGAGCGTCGAGCGGGCATAGTCGGCAATGTCGCTGCCGCTCATGCCGGCCGCGTAGCCCGCCCCGACGATGGCGCCGATGGACGAGCCCGCGATCAGCTTCGGCCTGATGCCCAGTTCGTCCAGCGCCGCGATGATGTGGATGTGGGCCAGCCCGCGCGCGCCGCCGCCGCCGAAGGCGATGGCAACCGTCGGCCCGGCCGGCGGCTCGCCCGGAGCGGGCGCCGGCTCCTTCGGCTTGCGCGCCCGCGGCTTCGCCATCGCTTCCAAATCAGCCTCCGTCGGCTGCAGGTCCCAGTATCAGCACGGCGGGATCGACCGAAAGCAGCCGTTTCGCCATGGCCGCCGCCTGTTCGCGGGTCACCGCGCCGATCAGGTCAGGCCGGCGGCGGATGTAGTCTATTCCAAGTCCCTCCACCTGCAAGCCGACCAGCGTGCTGGCGATGGCCGAGGAAGAATCGAGGTTGTTGATGGCGTAGGAACCGATCAGGTAGCGCTTGGCGTCGGCCAGCTCTTCCTCGGTCGGGCCTTCGGCCGCCATCTTCGCCACCACCTCGCGGATCACCGAAAGCGTCTCGGCGGCGCGGTCGGCGTTCGTCGACGTGCCGATGGACAGCGACGCCGAGGCCTTTGGCGTCGAAAGGCCCGAGCCGATGCCGTAGGTCAGGCCGCGCTTCTCGCGCACCTCGTCGAACAGCCGCGACGAAAACGTGCCGCCGCCCAGCACATGGTTCATCAGGAATGCGGCGAAGAAGTCCGGATCGTCGCGCTTCACGCCCGGATAGGCCAGCCGGATTGTCGTCTGCGGCAGCGGATAGTCGACGCGCACCTCCTGCCCGAATTTCGGCGTCACCTCGGGCACCGCCGTCAGTTCGGGCTCCGCCGGCAGGTTGCCGAACACACGGTCCAGCTCCTGCGCCAGCGTCGCGGCGTCGATCGCGCCGACCACGCCGACATGCATCTTGCCGCGCGCGAAAATCCTGCGGTGCAGGGTCCGCAGGTCGTCGGCGGTCATCGAACGCAGCGTTTCGGGAGTTCCGTCCGAGCGGCGCGCGTAGGGATGGTCGCCGTAGAGCGCTTTCGAGAACGCGATCCCGGCCTGCGTCTCCGGGTCGCGCGCGGACGCCTCGATGCCGGTGATGAGCTGCGCGCGGATACGGTCCATGGGCGCCTGGTCGAAACGCGGCCGGTTCACGGCCAGCGCCAGCAGGTCGAAGGCTTCGCGGCGCTTCTCCTCCAGCATGCGCATGGACCCGGACAGGCCGTCCAGCCCTGCGCTGAAGCCCATTTCGGCACCCGCATCGTCCAGCGCCAGCTGGAACGCATCGGAATCGAGATCGCCCGCGCCCTCGTCGAACAGGCCGCTCATCAGCGTCATCAGGCCTTCCTTGCCGGCCGGGTCCTGTGTCGTGCCGCCCTCGAAGATGAACTTCACGGCGATGATCGGGACCGAATAGTCCTCGACCAGCCAGGCGGTGACGCCGGAGGTCGACCTGACCTCCTGGATCGCGGTTTCGGCGCGCGCCGGAGCCAAGGCTGCCAACATAAAGAAATAGGCGGCGAAAAAGACCACCAGTGCGGCATGCACCGGCGCGGTGACGTGCTCGTTGTCGATGCGGTTCATCACGAACGGTCTCCGTTTGCCGGCAGCAGGTAGCTGGTCACCGAGCTATCCAGCTTCAGGTATTTGCGGGCGGCGTCGCGCACCTGCTCGGCGGTCACGGCGCGCACGCGGTCGGGCCACTCCTCGACATCGGCCACGTCCTGACCCGTGGTCAGCGCGGTGCCGTAGATGCGGGCCATGCCCTGCTGGTTGTCGCGCGCGAAGATCATCGAGCGGGTGAAGCGGTTCTTCGCGCGGTCGAGCTCGTCGGCGCTCACGCCGTCGGCGGCGATTTTCGCAATTTCCGCCGTCACCGCCGCCTCCACCGCCGCCAGCCCGTCGGGCGCGCGCGGCGCGGCATAGACCGTGAAGCTCGACGGATCGAGCGCGGAGCCGCGATAATATGCGCCGGCCGAGGAGGCGATGCCGGTTTTCACCACCAGCTCCTGGTAGAGCCGGCTGCGCATGCCGCCGCCGAGGATTTCGGACAGCAGGTCCAGGGCCTCGGCCTCGCCGGGCGCCGCGCTCGTATAGGACGGCGTGATGACGGAAATCTGTACGCTGGGCAGCGTCACCCGCGGGTCCTTCAGCGTCACCGTGCGGCGCGTGTCCTGCGGCGGCTCCTGCGGCCGCTGCCGCGGCGGCAGGTCCGGCCCGCGCGGCACGGCGCCGTAGGTGCTCTTGGCCAGCGCCAGAACCTCGCCGGCATCGACGTCGCCCGCCACCACCAGCACCGCGTTGTTGGGTGCGTAGTAGCGGTTGTAGAAGTCGATGGCGTCCTGCCGGTTCAGCTTGGCGATCTCGTGCATCCAGCCGATCACCGGCACGCCGTAGGGATGGTTCTGGTAGAGCGTCGCCTGCGTCTCTTCCGACAGCACCGCGCCCGGATTGCCCTCGATGCGCTGGCGACGCTCCTCCATCACCACGTCGCGCTCTGGCCCGATCACGGCGTCGGACAGCACCAGCCCGCGCATGCGGTCGGCCTCGAAGGCCATCATGGTGGGCAGCGCCTGCGGCGTCACCTGCTGGAAATAGGCGGTGTAGTCATTGGAAGTGAACGCATTCTCGTTGCCGCCGATCTCGGCCACGGCGCGCGAGAACTCGCCAGCCTTGTGGTTGGCCGTGCCCTTGAACATCAGGTGCTCGAAAAAGTGAGCGATGCCGGACTTGCCGCGCTCCTCGTCGGCGCCGCCGATCTTGTACCAGACCATGTGGGTGACCACCGGTGCGCGGCGGTCGGGGATCACCACCACCTCCATGCCATTGTCCAGCGTGAAGCTCGACACGCCTTCGCCGCGCTGGGTTTCGGCGGCGGCGACGCCGGCAAGGCCGAACGCAACAACCCAGAGCGCGACAAGGGGGGCGGCAGCGAGGCGCGTGACTGTCATGGATGGGCTCCGGGCGGGGAATCGATCTCAGGAAGTTTCAACGAAACGCACGATCGTGTCGCCATAAAGACGCTCGTCGGCGATCACGAAACCGGCAGGCGGCTCGAACGGGGCGTCGGCCGCCTCCTCGACCACGCACAGCGCGCCGGGCGCCAGCCAGCCGCCCTCGCGGGCCGAGGCCAGGGCCGGACCGCCGAGCCCCTTGGCGTAGGGCGGGTCGGCGAAAACGAGGTCGAAGGGCGCGAGCGTGCCGACGATGCCGAGCTTCGTCGCATCGCGGCGGAATATCTTGGTGCGGCCCTGCAGCCCGAAGGCCTCGACATTGTCGCGGATCAGCCCCCGGCCCTCCGCGCCCTCCTCGATGAACACGCAGAACGACGCGCCGCGCGACAGCGCCTCGATGCCGAGTGCGCCCGTCCCGGCAAAAAGGTCCAGCACGCGAGCGCCCTCAAGCCTGTCGGCCCAGCGATGCGCCAGCACGTTGAAGGCCGCCTCGCGCGTGCGGTCGGAGGTCGGGCGGATCGCCTGCGTGCGCGGCGCGGCAAGCGGCCTGCCGCGGAACTCTCCGCCGACGACGCGCATCTAGTCTTTCCGGCTCCCGGGCTTGCCGCCACGCGGACCGCCCTTCGGCGGGCCTTTGCGGGGACCGACGCCTGGCTTGCCACCGGGCTTCCCGGCAAACGGGCGACCGCCGCCGGGACGGTCACCGCGCGGCTTGCCGTCAAACTTGCGCGCCGGTCGCTCGCCGCCGTCCTCTCGTCTGGCGAACGGCTTGCGGTCGGCAGGCTTGAAATCCCGTTTCGGCCGCTCCGCACCTTCGGCACGCGGCTTCCATTCGCGCTTCGGCCTCTCGCCAGCCTCAACGCCTTCGGCACGAGGCTTGAAGGCCCGCTTCGGACGCTCCGCACCCTCCGGCCTCGGCTTCCATTCGCGCTGTGGACGTTCGTCGCCGTCGCGCGGCTTCGGGCGCGGGCGGTATTCGCGCGCCGGCGCCTCGCCTGTGGTCTTTGCCTCCGCCCGCTCGGCCTTGCCGGCACGCGGCGGCTTAGCCTTCCAGTCGCGCTGGGGTGCGTCGCCGCGCGGCTTGAACGCGCGCTTCGGGCGATCTTCACCCTGCGGACGCGGCTTCCACTCGCGTTTCGGCCGGTCTGCGCCGGCAGCTTCGTTCCTTGGCCGATATTCGCGCTTCGGGCGCTCCTCGCCCTCCGGCCTTGGCTTCCACTCGCGGCGGGGCGGCTCCGACGCGGTCTCGCCGGCCGCACGCTCCTTGCGGCCCGGGCGGTAGCGTCTGGCCGCCGCGTCGTGCGCGGCCTTGCGGTCGCCCGGCTTGCGCGCGACCTTGACGACGCGCTCCTCGCCTTCCGGTGCCTCGTCCTTCTTGGTCATCGGCCGGGCGCCGGGCGCCATCCAGACATTGGCGGTGCGCTGCTTGCGCGGCTCCGGCCCGCGCTGCTCGTCGCGCTTGCCGCCCCTGCCCTCGCCACCCCGCGGCGGCGCGGAGGTCGACAGCCGCGACAGCGCCTTGCCGCGCGCGTCCTCGCGGTCGCGGCGGAATTTCTTCACCAGCCCGCCGGCCTCCTCGCGCAGCGAGGTCCGCGCCGGACGTTCGCCGCTCCGCTCCCCGCGCTCGGGCTTCACCTCGCGGTCGGGGGTTGCCTTGCGCGCTTCCGGCGCGTCGAAATTGGCGCCGGCCTCCTCGATCAGCCGCGGCCCGAGCTGGTCGCGCAGCATGCGGCCGCGGATCTCCTGCACGGCGCCTTCCGCCAGCTCGCCGAGCTGAAACGGCCCGAAGGACACGCGGATCAGCCGCGTCACCTCCAGACCGAGCGAGGCCATGATGTTCTTCACCTCGCGGTTCTTGCCTTCGCGCAGGCCGACCGAAATCCACGCATTGGTGCCCTGCAGGCGCTCCAGCGACGCCTCGACCGCGCCGTAGAACACGCCGTCGACCGCGACGCCGTCCTTCAGCGCCGCCAGCCTGCCCTCGTCGACCTCGCCATGCACGCGCACGCGGTAGCGGCGCAGCCAGCCCGTCTGCGGCAGTTCCAGCACACGCGCCAGACCGCCGTCATTGGTCAGCAGCAGCAGCCCTTCCGTGTTGATGTCGAGGCGTCCGATCGTCATCAGGCGCGGCAGATCCGCCGGCAGCACGTCGAAGATCGTGCGGCGGCCTTCCGGATCGCGGTTGGTGGTCACCACGCCGGCCGGCTTGTGGAACAGGAACAGCCTTGTGCGCTCCACCGCCGGGATCGGCTCGCCATCGATCTCGATGCGGTCGGCGTCGGTCACCGTGAAGGCCGGCGTTTCCAGCACCTTGCCGTTCACCCTCACGCGCCCGTCGGCGATCAGCGCCTCGGCGTCGCGGCGCGAGGCCACCCCGGCGCGCGACAGCCGCTTGGCGATGCGTTCGCCCGCTTCCGGTCGCGCTTCCTCGGCCTGTCTGGCTTTCCCGCGCTTCTTCGTCTTGTCGTCGTGCATGATGGCCTTTGCCCTTGAGGGCGGGTAACTACCAGAGCCGCATGCAGGGCGCGAGTGAAACATTGACCCGTGCAATCACCCCCTCCGGCCCTTCGGGCCACCTCCCCCATCGAGGGGGAGGAGGTCGGCAAGCTTGGCGCCCCTCCCTCCCCTCAATGGGGGTCCGAAGGACGGGCGAGACACGTGTCTCGCCCCGGTCGGTACGGCCGAAGGCCGGGGGTGGGGTGGGATCGTCGAGCACACACCGAGGCAATGACCCATGACCCGTCCCGACTTCATGGCGATGGCGCTTGAGGAAGCCCGCGCCGCGGCCGCCCGCGGCGAGGTGCCGGTCGGCGCCGTGCTGGTGCAGGCAGGCAAGGTCGTGGCGCGCTCGGGAAACCGCACCCGCGCCGAAAACGATCCGACCGCCCATGCCGAGATCGCCGTCATCCGCGCGGCATGCCGCGAGGCGCAATCCGAACGGCTGCCGGACGCCGACCTCTACGTGACGCTGGAGCCCTGCGCCATGTGCGCGGCGGCGATCTCGTTCGCGCGCATCAGGCGGCTCTATTTCGGCGCTACCGACGACAAGGGCGGCGCGGTGATCAGCGGCCCGCGCTTCTTCGCGCAGCCGACCTGCCATCACGCGCCCGAAACCTACGGCGGCATCGCCGAGACCGAGGCATCGACCCTGCTTGTGGATTTCTTCCGCTCGCGCCGGCCGGAATAGACCTTCCCGGCACGGACCTATGCGACCACCCGGATTCGGGTCAGGGCGAGCCGGAATCGAAGATGGGCGCGCAAGCGACCAAAATGGTGGCCTTCGAGAACCGGAGCGGAGCGTACTTTTCGTACGTGAGCACTGGAAGCGCAGAAGGCCGCCATTTGCAGACCGCCCTCACCCGAATCCTACTGGGTGACCGGCGGCTCGCCGATAGCGCCCCTGTTGCTGCTCTTGCGCTTGTTCTTTGCGTCGCGCTTGGCCTGCCGCTCCTTCTTGTCCTCGGACACGCCGAGGTCGCCCATCGGGGCCGTGTCGGCCGGCACGCGATATTCCAGCGGCGGCTCGCTCAGCACGCGGCGCTCGGTGGCGCTGCCGGCGCTTTCGCGGCGCATGCGGCGGAACTCCTCGCGTTGCTGGCCCGGCGTCAGGGCGGCCGTTTCGGTCGGCGCTATGTCGTTGACGACCGGCGAGCGATACGCCGGGTTGTCCTGGTTCTCCGTTGCCTCGCGGCGGATGCGCGCCATGCGCTGCTCCGGCGATTCCGGCCAGCCGGCCGCTGTCGAGGCGGTCACGCTGTCCTGCGGCGGCGGCAGCACGGCGGTCGTCTGCGGCTTCACCAGTTCGGGGCGCGGCTGATATTCGATCTCGTTGCGCTTGCTGTCGCCGAGGCCGAGCGACAGCGCGCCCGACAGATCCGAAATCAGCTGCGCGTTGGCGGTCTTGTTGGTGCCATAGGTCGGCGAACCCATGCAGCCGCCAAGGGCCAGCGCGGAGGCGCCGGCGAGGCCGAGGCTCAGCACGCGCAGCGACGATCGCGAAACGGAAACGGTCAAGACTAGCCCTCTCGCAGCCCGGTCGAAGCCGGGAACTCCATCACACTATGGCAATAAGCCGGAATCCGGCGACAAGATGACGCCGGAGGCTCTTGCCATCCTTTTACCGCAAGCGTGGCAATCGGGCAACGCGGGCCGCCCGGCAAGGCTAACGGGCGGGCTACAGCCGCCCGAGCGCCTTCAGTTCATGCAGTGCCGCCGCGTCGCGGGCCGACACGTCGGGGAAGTCGGCATCCGAGCCGACATCGTCGGTGTAGCGCCATGAGCGCGCGCACTTCGTGCCCGCCGCCAGCGCCGGCACCACGGCCACGCCCTTCACCTCGTCCAGCGTGAAGGCGCCGGCGGGCGCCTCGCCGACCTCAACCGTCAGTCCGCTGGTGATGGCGATCTCGGCCATGTCGACATCGGCGATCGCGGCGCGCAGTTCGGCGTCGGTGACGTGCACCACCGGTGCCGCCTCCAGCGACGAACCGATCCTCTTGCCCGCACGCTCCAGTTCCAGCGCGCCGGTGACGACGCGGCGCACGGCCTTCACCTTCTGCCACTTCTCGGCGAGCCCGGGGTTGTTCCACTCCGCCGGAATGGCTCTGAATTGCTCCAGATGCACCGATTCCACGCCCGGATAGCGCTCGCGCCACGCCTCCTCGGTCGTGAAGGGCAGCATCGGCGCCAGCCAGGTCACGAGGTTGTCGAAGAGGTGCCGCACCGTGACGATGGCCGCCTTGCGGCGCAGGCTCGACGGGGCGTCGCAGTAGAGCGCGTCCTTGCGGATGTCGAAATAGAATGCCGACAGCTCGACCACGGCGAAGTCGCTGATCGACTTCGCTATGCGCTTGAAATCGAAGGCGTCGTAGCCCTTGCGCACCACTTCATCCAGCTCCGACAGCCGGTGCAGCATCAGCCGCTCCAGCTCCGGCATGTCCTTGAGCGCCACCTGCTCGCCCTCGTCGTGCGCCAGCGTGCCCAGCATCCAGCGGATGGTGTTGCGCAGCTTGCGGTAGGCGTCGATGTTGGTCTGGATGATGTTCTGGCCGAGCCGCTGGTCCTCCCAGTAGTCGGTCGTCATCACCCACAGGCGCAGGATGTCCGCGCCGGACTTCGCCATCACGTCCTGCGGAAACACCTGGTTGCCGAGCGACTTCGACATCTTGCGGCCGTCCTCAGCCATGGTGAAGCCGTGGGTGATGACGGTGTCGTAGGGCGCGCGGCCGCGCGTGCCGCAGCTTTCAAGCAGCGAGGAGTGGAACCAGCCGCGATGCTGGTCGGACCCTTCCAGATAGACGTCGGCCGGCCATTTCAGGTCCGGGCGATCCTCCAGCGTGAAGGTGTGGGTCGAGCCGGAATCGAACCACACGTCGAGGATGTCCCTGACCATGGTCCAGTTCTCGTTGGCGCGCGAACCGAGGAAGCGCTCGCGCGCACCGGCCGCGAACCACGCGTCCGCGCCCTCCTTCTCGAAGGCGTCGAGGATGCGCTCGTTGACCGCCGCGTCCTTCAGCACGTTGCCGTCCTCGTCGGCGAACACGCAGATCGGCACGCCCCAGGCACGCTGGCGCGACAGCACCCAGTCGGGCCGGTCCTCGATCATGGCGCGCAGGCGGGTCTGCCCGGCCGCGGGCACGAAGCGCGTGGCGTCGATGGCGGACAGCGCGCGCGTGCGCAGCGTCGTGCCGTCGCCCAGCTCCTTGTCCATGTGGACGAACCATTGCGGCGTGTTGCGGAAGATGATCGGCTTCTTCGACCGCCACGAATGCGGGTACTGGTGCTTGAGCCGGCCCCTTGCAAACAAGGCGTTCGCCGCGATCAGCGCGTCGATCACGGCCTTGTTGGCGTCGCCCTTCTTGCCCGCATCGTCGATCACCCGCGCCGGCCCGCCCGCACGATCCGGCCCGAAACCCGGCGCGTCCTTGGTGAAATAGCCGGCGTCGTCGACGGTGAAAGGGATGGCAGTGTCGATGCCGCGCTGGCGCAGCTCCGGCGCCGCATCCATCCACGCGTCAAAGTCCTCGCGGCCGTGGCCGGGCGCGGTATGCACGAAACCGGTGCCGGCATCGTCAGTGACGTGGTCACCGGCGAGCATGGGGACGGGGAAGGTGTAGCCGAGGTCGCGCAGCGGGTGGGCGAGTGTCCAAAACGCCATGTCGTCGACATCGACATCCACCAAACGCCGATATTCCAGTTTCGCCCTTGCAAACGCGTCCTCGGCCAACTTGTCGGCGAAGATCAGCCTCTCACCCGGACGCGGACCAAAATCGTTCTCGGCCGCCGTGACCTCGTAGAGGCCGTAAGAGATGCGCGGCGAAAATGCGACGGCGCGGTTGCCGGGGATCGTCCAAGGGGTGGTGGTCCAGATGACAACAAAGGCGCCATCGAATTGACGGCGAGTTTGCTTCGCTCGCGCGCCGCTATCCGGCCCTTCCTCGCTGGAAAGCGATAGCTCGACCGGAAACTTCACCCAGATCGTGTCGCTCTCATAGTCGTGGTACTCGATCTCGGCCTCGGCCAGCGCGGTGCGCTCCACCACGCTCCACATCACCGGCTTCGAGCCGCGATAGAGCTGGCCGCTGTCGGCAAACTTCAGCAGTTCGCCAGCGATCCGCGCCTCGGCGTGGTAGTTCATCGTCGTATAGGGGTTGTCGAAATCCCCCACCACGCCGAGCCGCTGGAACTCGGCGCCCTGCACCTTGATCCAGTGCTGCGCATAGGCGCGGCATTCCTTGCGGAACGCGACCATCGCCTCCGGGTCGGCCAAATCCGGCTTCTGCTTGCCCTTCGAGCGGTAGTTCTCCTCCTCGATCTTCCATTCGATCGGCAGGCCGTGGCAGTCCCAGCCGGGCACGTAATTCGAGTCAAACCCGCGCATCTGGAACGAGCGGGTGATGACGTCCTTGAGGATCTTGTTCAGCGCGTGGCCGATGTGGATGTTGCCGTTGGCGTAGGGCGGGCCGTCGTGCAGCACGTAGAGCGGGCGGCCCTTCGCATCCTCGCGCAGCCTCTTGTACAGCCCCATCTCCTGCCAGCGGGCCACGATCTGCGGCTCCTTCTCCGGCAGTCCGGCGCGCATCGGAAACTCCGTCTGCGGCAGATAGAGCGTCTTGGAATAGTCGAGCTTCTCGGCGGTATCGGTCATCGTTCCGGTCACGGATGGCGCGCGGCACTGGCGGCGCGAAGGATGCGTCTATGCGGTGAAGGAGGGCGCGCCGCAAGGGCTGCGCGAAAACCCGGACCTTCCGGAGGCTACCGGAAGGCCGGGCGAATAATTCGTATCGCGGCGAGGTGCGCGTGCATGGCCGGCTTGTAGCCCAACCATCCGCGCGTGCAAAGCGGCAAAGCTATTCGAACTTCTCCGCCTCGAACACGACCGGGAACTCGCCCGGCTCGCCCTGTGCGTCGCAGTCAGCCTTGTAGGTGAATTTCAGCATGCGCAGGCGGCCTTCGCTCACCTGCCACAGCCCCGTGCTGCCGCAGTCGCCGATGCCGCGGCCACGGTTGAACATCGAGAGCCGCCCCAGCCCGCCGCCTTCCCACTCGGGATTGACGATGACGTCGGTCGCCGTCCAGCCGACGTCGTCGGCATAGTCGGCGAACCAGTGCCGCGTCACGCGGCTGCCTTCCATAATGTAGGCCGCATGGGCGAAATTGTAGGCGCCGGCGTAGCAGGGAACGAGATACATCGTGCGCTCGCCGTTGAGCGGAATGGTGATGTATTCGTGGCCGTTCGGCAGGTCCTCGAAGGCCTCGCAGTCGCCGTGCTCGTTGTGCACGATCAGCACCTCCTCGGGCAGATCGGTGCCGGGGCTGCCGGCGTTGCCTCCGGCTGCGGCCTCGACAGGCTCCAGCCCGGCCGGCACGCCGCCGGCCTCGCGCGGCGAGCCCAGCCGAGCCTGTTTCTCGTCGATCCACAGCAGGCTCGCCGACAGGCCCGACAGCGAAAAGCGCGGCGCGTGGCGGTCGCCATTACCGTCGAGGAACTCGAAACCGACTTCGGATGCCGGTCCCATCTGCTGCATCAGTTCGGTGGCGTTCGCCCCGAGCAGGTGCAGGTCGCTGGGCTCGCCGAACGCGCCTGCCGCCTCCGCGCCGCGAAACTCCACAGTTGTTCCGTCGAGGTCGGCATAAATCTCGAAGGGCTGCGCCGGGCTCGCCGCCGCCGTCACCAGGATGACGTTCCACTTCGCCTCGCCCTTGTTGCGGGCCAGCCGCAGCTGGAAATCAGACGGTGTGCCGGCGACATTCTGCGTCTCTGCGAAACAGCGAAGCTGCTCGTTGCAGGCCGCGCTCCAGGAGCGGAAGGTCTTGGCCTCGGGCGCCTGCGCGAAGGCACTCGATGCCCACACGCCAGCGCACGCCAGTGCGAACCCCGCGAAATATCGTCCGATGGTCATGGCCTCACCCGCGCCGTTCGCCTCAACTCGCGGAATATCCGCGCGCGTCGCGCCGCACGCAATCCTTGTCGCGCTTTTCCGCTATGTGTATGATATGGCCAATCTATACACATCGGGCCAAACGATGCGCACCAACATCGACATAGACGACGAATTGCTCGCGGAAGCGATGGAGGCGACCGGAAAGGCTACCAAGAAGGCGACGATCGAGGAGGCGTTGCGGCGTGTCGTCCTGGATTACCAGCGAAGGAAAGCGATCGACGATCTGATCGGCCTCGGCTGGGAGGGCGACCTCGACGTCATGCGGGAGGGTCGCGAAATCGAGCAGTGGCCTTGATCGTCGTAGACAGCTCGATCTGGATCGCCGCGCTGCGTCGGCAGCCTTTGCCGGCGGTGGAGCAGCTAAAGAGGCTGCCGACAAGGCAGATACTAATCGGCGACCTTATCCTGGTTGAATTGCTGCAAGGCGCCGCGAACGACGCCAACGCGGAGCGTATCCGGCGTTCGTTGTCGAAGTTTGATGGCGCTCGGATGCTGGACGAGCAGATCGCCGTTCGAGCTGCCTCGAACTACCGCCATTTGCGGTCGCAGGGCATCACCGTCCGCAAGACGAATGATCTCATCATCGCGACCTTCTGCCTCCAGCACGATCACACGCTGTTTCATCGCGACCGGGACTATTCGCATTTCGTGGCCCATTTCGGTCTGCGACTTCTGGACGCCTAAAACCCCAGCGCCAGATCCGCCTCGCTCAGCGGCCTGACCCCGGCCAGCAGCGCCCGGGCCTCTTCGGCGTCGCGGTTCATCTGGGCGACCAGCGGGTCGAGGCCGTCGAACTTCAGTTCCGGCCTCAGATAGCCGAAGAACGACACCGTGCAGGTCTTGCCGTAGAGGTCGCCGGCATAGTCGAAGACGTATGTTTCCAGCAGCGGCCTGCCGTCGTCCTCCACGGTCGGGCGGCGGCCGAAGCTCGCCACGCCGTCGTGCAGCGTGCCGTCCGGCTCGCGCAGCCGCACCGCATAGATGCCGTGGCGCAGCGCCGTGCCCGCCGGCAGCGCCATGTTGGCGGTCGGGAAGCCCAGCGTGCGGCCGAGCTTCTGGCCGTGCGTCACCTCCTCTTCCACGGTGAAGCGATAGCCGAGCTGCCCCGCCGCCTCCGCCACTTCGCCCTGCGAAAGCAGTTCGCGGATGCGGCTCGACGACACCGTCTCGCCGCCCTCGTCGCCGAACGCCTCGATGCAGGTGACGCCGAAGCCCAGCCGCTCGCCGGCCTCGCGCAGATAGGCCGGTCCGCCCTCGCGCCCCTGGCCGAAATGGAAGTCGAAACCCGTCACCACATGCGCGGCGCCAAGCCCCTCGACCAGAACTCGCTGGACGAAATCGGCAGCGCGCGTCTCCGCCAGTTTCGCGTCAAACGCCATCTCGACAACCGCGTCGACACCGGCCAGGCCAAGCAGGCGCGCCTTCAGCGGCGCCGGCGTCAGCCGGAACAGCGGCTCGGCCGGGCGGAAATGATCGCGCGGGTGCGGTTCGAAGGTCAGCACCAGCAGGGGCCGCCGCTCGGCGCGGGCGCGCTGCACCGCCTCGTCCAGCACCGCCAGATGGCCGCGATGCACGCCGTCGAAATTGCCGATCGCCACCACGCCCCCCCGGAGATCGGGCGGCAGGTCCGCGGGGTTCGCGAAGCGGCGGATCGCGGTCATCGCGCCCTCACGCCAGCTTCGGCATGACCGCCAGCGGCGTCAGGCCGTGGCGCGCCAGGAACGCGGCGAGCAGCACCGGATCCGGCTCAGGCGCGCCATATTCGGAAGCATGGATGCCGGCGCTGACGAACAGCGCGTCGATGCCGGCCTGCGCGGCGCCCTTCAAGTCGGTCAGCGCGCCGTCGCCGATCGCCAGCACCTTCCTCGGCGCATGGCCGAGCACGTCCGCCGCCGCCGCCAGAGCAGCCTCATAAATCGGGCGATACGGCTTGCCGGCGATCAGCGTGCGGCCGCCGAGCTGGCCGTAGTCGCGGGCCAGCGCGCCTGCGCACCAGATCAGCCTGTCGCCGCGCTCCACCACGATGTCGGGATTGGCGCACACGAAGGGCAGATTGCGCGCCCGCAGCCGCCGCAACAGTTCCGCGTAATCTTCGGGCGTCTCGTTCTCGTCGTCGAACAGGCCGGTGCACACCACCGCCTGCGCCTCGAATTCCTCGACGAGCTCCACATCCAGCCCGTCATAGAGCGGCAGGTCGGCGTCGGTCCCGATGTGGAATATCCGCCGCGGGCCATCGGCGATCAGCGCCCGGGTCACATCTCCGGAACTGACGATGCGGTCCCAGGCCTCGCGCGGCACGCCGAGATGGGCCAGATGCCTCTCGATCACCGTCGCGGGACGGGGCGCGTTGGTCACCAGCACGACCGCTCTGCCGCCGGCCCGCGCGCGAACCAGGGCAGCGCAGGCGGCGGGGTGCGCCTCCACGCCGTTGTGGATCACGCCCCACACGTCGCTGAGGATCGCGTCGTAAGGCTGCGAAATCTCGTCGAGGCTTGCTGGCAGCGCCGGCGCGTCTGGCATCTGGTCGTCGTTCTCGGTGCGTCGGAGGCGCCCGGCATTAACCGAACGTGTTCACCGTGTCACCAGCTTTCGCTTAACAGCACCGTACCGGGGTGGCAAAACGCCCGAGGTGGAAAAGATCGCCCACAGGGGCGGTCCGACGACGGGTAACGGAGTCCATGGGTCGAAAGCGGACGGTCGCCGGCCTCGCGGCGGTGGTCACGGTCGCCATTCTCGGCGCCGCGCTGGCACAGGGTGCCGCGCCGGCGGGCGGAGGTTCGAGCGTGCTTCCCCTGCTCGCGGGCCTGATTGCGCTGGCCGCGCTCGGCGTCGCCGTGCTGGCGCTGCGGCGCGCCCGCCAGTCGCAGGCCGAGCTCACCCGCTTCACCCGCTCGATCGAGATGGCGCTGCGTGAGCTGTCGACGCGCAGCGAGCGCGACGCCGCTTCGATCGGCGAGCTCAACCGCAAGATCGGCGACGAAATCCGCGAGCTGACCGAGGCCGCGGCGCGGGCCGCCCAGCCGGTCGAACCCGCTGCGCCAGCGGTGGCACAGCCGCAGCCGGGCCCCGTTCCGGCCGAGGCGGCACAGGTGGTGCGCCTGCCGCCCGAGCGTCCGTCCAGCGAGCCCGAAGCCGGATCGCATGACGCCGTCCAGCGCGCTCTCGCCCGCATCGTGGCGTCCGGCGAGGCCGAGGTCAGCCTGCAGCCCATCATCTCCGTTTCGCAGAGCGCCGCAGCCGCCTTCGAGGTGCATATGCATGTCGAGCCGGGCGAAGGGGGGCGTGCCGTCGACATACGCCGCCTCGCCCAGTCTGTACCGGGCGTCGACCAGACCGCCTTCGAGGTGGCGCTGGTGCGGGCGGCAATCGCTGCCGGTCGGCGCCAGCTCGGCTCGGCCACCGAACGCATGCCGTTCCACGTCGCCATCTCCGAGGCCCTGCTGTCGTCGGCCGACGAGGTGCGATCGATCGCGGAACTGGCCCAGCTGCACAAGCCGCTGACCGCCTCGCTGGTGTTTTCCATTCCCGCCGCGTTGCTTTCGGCCGGTGGCGAGACGCGCCAGCACCTCGACCTGCTCACCTCTGCCGGGTTTCGTCTCGCCGCCGAGAACTGGGACGGGGGCGGCAGCGACGCGGCAGCGGCCGCCCGGCGCGGCGTCGCTTTCGTCAAGGTTGCCGCCAACCGCCTGCTCGACCGTGAACGCTCGCGCCGGCGCGGCGCGCCCGGCGTGGAGATCGCTGCGGCGGCGGCCGAGGCCGGCCTCACGCTGGTCGCCACGGCGGTTTCGCGCGACGAGGACGCCGTCGGGCTGATCGATCTCGGCATCGATCTGATGGTCGGCGAGCGCTTCTCCGGGCCGCGCCGGATCCGTTCGGCCGCCGCTCGCCAGGCGGCGATGACCGGAACGTAAACGCCGGGTTTACCACGCAGCGAAGTTTGGAAAGGTCGGTAACACCCGGCCTTAAACTCTGCCTGTCATCATGCACCCTGAAGAACTGGATTTTCCCGGGGTGACCGAAATGTTGCGTCGTTTCCTTGCTGACAGGCGCGGCAACTTTATGATGATGACCGCCGCCGCGATCGTGCCGATCATGGGCGGGCTCGCGCTCGCGGTCGACTACGCCGAGATGTCGCGACAGCGCCAGCTGACGCTCAACGCGCTCGACGCGGCCGGCGTGGCAACCGCGCGCCGCTACCTCGAAGGCGCCACCGAGGCCCAGCTCAAGACTTACGCGCAGGACTTCTTCAAGGCCAATCTGGGCGGCGTCGATCCGGCCAACGCCACGCTGCACGTCACGCTGCCGAACAATCTGCAGCATGGCGGCGGCACGGTGCGGCTGTCGGCGGACCTCAAATACGCCCCCTACTTCCTGCCGGCCTTCACCTCGCTGATCGGCAGCAACAGCGAGGGGGCCGGCGCCAAGCTCGACTTCAACGCCTATGCGGAAGTCCAGCTGAAGAACTCGCTCGAGGTCGCGCTCGTCCTCGATAATTCCGGCTCCATGGACTACAACGGTTCGGGTTCCGGCAAGAAACGCATCGTGCTGCTGCGCGACGCGGCCAAGAAGCTGGTCGACCAGCTCGCCGCTACCGCGGGCCAGATCAAGCAGGTCGACAAGCCTGTGCAGTTTTCGCTGGTGCCTTTCGCGGCCTCGGTGAATGTCGGGCCGCAATATGCCACCGCGTCGTGGATGGACACCGACGGCCGCTCGCCGGTCCACCACGAGATCTTCGACTGGACGACGATGACGGGCAACAAGCGCGTCGAGCTGTCCGGCGGCATCTATTACAAGAAGGGCTCCGAGTGGGGTGCTGAGGAGAACACCAAGGTCACGCGCTTCACCATGTACAACGACGTGAAGCGCATCACCGGCACCCAGAGCGTCAAGACCGGCAGCAACTATACCTGCACGGGCGGCTACCGCAGCAACGGAACCTGCCGCGGCTGGGGCTGGGTCGACGTCTATTCGGACGTGCCGGTCTACGCGCCCTATGCCGCGTGGAAGGGCTGCGTGGAGACGCGCCCGTCGCCCTACAACACGACCGACGCCGCGCCCGTCAGCGGTACGCCGGCTACCCTCTTCGTGCCGATGTACGGGCCCGACGAAGTCGGCAACAGGTGGACCACGCAGAGCAACGGCAGCGTGCGCACCATGAGCTCGAACAACAGCTGGTGGGACGACGACACCACGTCGACGAGCACCGGGACCTCGACTTATCTCGCGCGCCAGCGTTCGATGCCGAAATACTTCAAGGCCGCCCCCCAGGGTGCGATCAGCGCCGCGGCGGGCGACGACGGCCCGAACGTCAGCTGCACCACAAATCCGATCACACCGCTCACCGACGTCACCAAGACCGACGGCCTGACCGCTATCAAGGCGGCCATCGACGCCATGAACCCGAGCGGCGGCACCAACGTGCCGGAAGGCATCGCCTGGGGCTGGCGCACGGTTTCCGGCGGCGAGCCCTTCAATCAGGGCCGGCCGGACACCGAGAACGGCGTCGACAAGATCGTCATCGTGCTGACCGACGGCGAGAACACCTACTACACGCCCTCGTCGCTCGGCTCGACCGACAATGCCGGTCTCAAGTCGATCTACTCGGCCTACGGCTACACCGGCATCACCCAGAGCGGCGGCACTACGACCCGCCTGTTCATGGGCACCGACAGCAACGTGTCGAAGTCGGGCTACGACAACGACAACTACTCGAAGGCGCTGAACCAGCAGATGTCGGCGACCTGCGGCAACGCCAAGACAGCGGGCGTCATCGTGATGACGGTGGCGCTCGACCTGTCGACCAGCGACACGGCGCAGAAGGCGCAGATCGAAGGGCTGAAGTCGTGTTCCTCGGACTCGCGCTTCCGCCGCGATCCGTCGGACGCCTCGAAGCCGGCCAAGCTGTTCTGGAACACCACCGGCGCCAATCTCGAGCAGACCTTCAAGGAAATCGCCGACGAGCTTTCCAACCTGCGCATCACCAGCTGACGCAGACCGAATCCTAAGGCCATCCTCCAGGGCCTGGCCCGCCGCTCCGCGCGGCGGGCCTTTTCTTTGGCCACGGCATGGCTGGTAAACAGCGCCTTAGCGAAAGGACAACAATTCTTACCCATCCGTGAACGCCGCCTTAGCGCGCGTCTGCCACTCTGCCCCATCTGCTTGGGGCTTTGGCAAGATGCGCAACTTCTTTCGCGACCGCGGCGGCAGCTACGGCATCGCCGTCGCGGCGGCCATGGTGCCGCTGCTCGGCGGCCTGGCGATCGCCGTCGACTATGCCGAGATGAACCGGCAGAAGCAGGCGACCATGAACGCGCTCGACGCCGCAGGCATCGCGGCGGCGCGCCATCTCGTCTCCGGCGCCTCCGACGAGGCGGTCAAGACCTACGCCCGCGACTTCTTCGTCGCCAATCTCGGCCCGGTTCCGCCCGAAACCACTGCCCTCAACGTCACGCTGCCGACCACCCAGTCGGGCGGCGGCACGCTCAAGCTGTCGGCGACGCTGCACTACCAGCCGCTGTTCTTCCCGGTGTTTCAGAGCGTGCGCGGCGAGGAGATCAGCACCGACATCGCCTTCAACGCCTCGACCGAAATCCGCATGAAGAACACGCTGGAGGTCGCGCTCGTGCTCGATAATTCGGGCTCGATGGACTACACCGGCACCGGCTCGGGCCAGAAGCGCATCGAGCTGCTCAAGACCGCCGCCAAGCAGCTGGTGGACACCATCGCGCTGCAGGCGCAGCAGATCAAGCAGGTGGACAGGCCGGTCCAGTTCTCGCTGGTGCCCTTCGCCGGCTCGGTCAATGTCGGGCCCGACAATGCCGGCGCGTCGTGGATGGACGGCTTCGGGCTGTCGCCGGTCCACCACGAGAATTTCGACTGGGCGACGCTCACCGGCAACCGCACAGCCGAAAAATCCGGCGGCATCTGGAAGAAGCGCGGCAGCGACTGGGGCGCGGCCGAGAACGAGCCGCTGACCCGCTTCTCGCTCTACCAGGACATGCAGAAGGTGGAATCCCGCGAGTGGGTGGCCACCGGCACCGAATATGTCTGCACGCGCTATTACAGCAACGGCACCTGCCGCACAGGCCAATGGCGCGAGACCGGCTATTACGAGAACACGCTCGGCCCCTATGCCAGCTGGCAGGGCTGCGTCGAGGCGCGGCCCTGGCCGCTCAACGTCAACGACGCCGCGCCCGACGCCGGCATCTCCGACGTCGGCATCGCCTTCGGCGACGGCAAGACGCTGTTCGTGCCTATGTTCGCCCCGGACGAGCCGGGCGACCGCTGGGCGACTGAGGCCGACGACAGCCCCGACAACTATTCGGCCGCCAACAACTGGTGGAACGACGGCACGGAATCGTCGTCCGGCTCGACCCGCCAGAAAAACATGGCCAAATATTACGAGGTGCGGCCGTTCGGCGCGACCTCGCCGCAGGGCACCGGCCCCAACTATTCCTGCACGACGCGGCCCATCACCGAGCTCACCGACGTCACCACCGAGACCGGCATCGCCGGCATCAAGGGCGCTATAGACGCCATGGGGCCGAACGGCGCCACCAACGTGCCGGAAGGCATCGCGTGGGGCTGGCGAACCGTTTCGAGCACGGCGCCCTTCACCGGCGGCCGGCCCGAGACCGAGCGCGGCAACGACAAGGTCGTCATCGTGCTCACCGACGGCGAGAACACCTACTACACGCCGTCCTCGCTCGGCTTCTCCGATCCCGCCGGCGCGAAATCGACCTATTCGGCCTATGGCTACACCGCGGTCGCGCAGGACGGGCAGACGACCACCCGTCTGCTCACCGGCACATCCGGCCTCGGCTCGTTCGACTACTCCAATGCCAACTACACGGCCGCGCTCAACCAGCAGATGGATGCCGTCTGCAGCAACGCCAAGACGGCCGGAGTCATCGTGATGACGGTCGCGCTCGACCTTTCCTCCTCGAACGCCGCGCAGGCCGCGCAGCTTGCCGCGCTGGAGAAATGCGCGTCGGAATCACGCTTCCGCAAGGACGCCAGCGATCCGTCCAAGCCGGCCAAGCTGTTCTGGAATGCCACCGGCGGCACGCTCGCCGACATCTTCAAGAAAATCGCCGACGAACTCTCGAACCTTCGTATCATCGGGTAGGCTGAGGCCAGTCCACCCGGTGCGAGAGGGGGCGGCAAAGGCGGACCGGCCGCTCCCTCTCTGCCCGCGCGCCTTCAACACCCCCTTCACCGCCTTCGGCGGTCCCCCTCCCCCGCTTCGCGGAGGAGGAACCACATCGCGGCCGGCCGCAACTCAGGATCCGCCCCCCGTTTACGGGGGAGGGGGACCATGCGAAGCATGGTGGAGGGGGTGTTTTCGCGGTGCAGGAGGTGTCCGCCCATGTCCACAAAACCCATCTCCACCGCCGCCTTCGGCGACAAGACCGGCCGCGACTGGGCGGGCTGGCTCGCCTTCCTCGAACGGATCGGCGCGCGCGACCTCTCCCACACGCAGATCGCCGAAAAGGTCGCCGCCACCGGCGATGCCTCGCCATGGTGGGCGCAGTCGATCACCGTCGCCTTCGAACAGCATATCGGCCGCCGCAAGCCCGGCCAGCGCAATTCCGGGGCCTTCGAGGTCTCGGCCAACCGCACCGTCGCCGAAGACCGCACCAGCCTGTTCGCCCGCGTCGCCGCCCATCTCGGCGCGGCGAAGTCGCTAGGCGACGTAGCGGTCGGCTCCGACGCGCGCACCAGCATCACGCCCAAGCGCAGCTACTGGCGCGCCACCCTTGCCGACGGCTCTACCGTCCAGCTCGCCGCCGAGCCGAAGGGCGACGGCAAGACCATGCTCAACGTCACCCACATGAAGCTTGGAGCGGAAGCCGACGTGGCCCGCTGGCGCGCGTTCTGGAAGGACGAACTGGGGAAATTCTGAACGTGTAACGGCGAGGCGAGGCGCCACCTCTCCACCGTCATCCCGGCCGAGCGAAGCGAGAGCCGGCAACTGTAGTTCATGCCCTGAACGCGGTCTGGGTTTTGGCCATGGCGTTCAGTGTTGTGAGCATCTTCCTGGCGAGGGCAATCAGCGCTGCTTTAGGAGCTTTGCCGGCGCTGCGCAGCCGGTTGTAGAATGCCTTGAGCGGCGAGTTGGTCTTCAGCGAGGCCACAGCCGCCATATAGAGGGCCTGGCGGACGCGGCGCCGGCCGCCACGGATTGTGCGCCGGCCGCGTCTGTCCCCGCTGTCGTTGTTGAGCGGCGCCAGGCCAGCCAGCATCGCGAGCTGCTTGCCCGAACGCACGCCGAGTTCGGGCAGCAGACCGATGAGGACGGCTGAGGTGACAGGCCCGATGCCGGGCATCGAGCGCACCAGCGCGTCGGCGCTCGCCAGTGAGGCAGACGCGTCGAGGAGCTGGCGCATAGTCTTCTCGACCTTGGCGACGGCCTCGTCGAGCCATGCGATATGGCTGTCGAGATCAACGGCGACGGTGCCATCATCCGCATCGGCGCCCACATCGGCACGGCGTGTCTTCTCCTGCATGCGCATGGCGACGAGCTGGTCGCGCCGACGGGTCAGCAGAACCAGTCTCTCGCGCTCCTGATCGGGGAGCGGATCGGGTTGTGGCTGCAGCGCACGCCCCATCTCGGCCAACATCGCCGCGTCGATCGCGTCGGTCTTTGCGAGCCGCCCCGTGGCGCGGGCGAAATCGCGGGCGCGCTGCGGATTGACGCGCACATGAGCCACGCCTGCCGTGGCCAGCGCATGGCGCAGCGCCGTATCGTAGGTTCCGGTCGCCTCGAAGATGGCGGCCTCGTTGCGCGCAGCCAGCGAGGCAGCGAGTTGCGCCAGTTCGGCGGGGCAGTTGGCTATCCGAGCGATGCGGGCGCAACTCGGATCAGCCACGTCGATCCATGCCTTGGAAACGTCGATTCCTATCCAGGTCGGTGATAGTGTCATAGTGCCTGTCCCTGTGATGCGAGGTCCGCGGCAACGGCCTCGTGCAACTGTTCAGGTGTGTCGAAGCGGGCGGGGACCCGTGCCGGATCACGGTCTCAGGACCAGGGACCCAACGGTCTCCCGCCCGCAACACAATCGCACATCCGCACTACACAGGGA
>JAHBYZ010000021.1 GCA_019635695.1 Rhizobiaceae bacterium | reverse complement strand
CCGGCCGTGGCATGGGCGATCCCCGAACTGGTGCGCGAGATCAAGGCCGAGGAGATGAAGATCCCGGTCGGGCGGAATAATCTGCAGTAGCGCACGGCAACGCCCCCTCCACCGCCTACGGCGGTCCCCCTCCCCCGCTTCGCAGGGGAGGAACCGAGGTCGCGGCCGGCCGCGACGCAGGATCTTCCCCCGTTTACGGGGGAAGGGGACCACGCGAAGCGTGGTGTAGGGGGCGTCACCTGCAAAGGCCTCCAATGTCCACCCCTTCCCTCCGCACCGAAAACCTGACGATCCGCTTCGGCGGCCATGCGGCCGTCAACGGCGTGACCTGCGCCTTCGTGCCGGGCGAACTGACGGTGATCGTGGGGCCGAACGGGGCTGGCAAGACGACCTGGTTCAACCTGGTGTCGGGCCAGCTCAGGCCGACGGAAGGGCGAATATTCAAGGCCGACCGAGACATCACGGGTCTCGCGCCGTCGGCCCGTGCCAAGGCCGGCATAGGCCGCGCCTTCCAGCTCACCAACCTGTTTCCAAAACTCTCCGTGCGCGAGAACGTGCGGCTGGCCGTGCAGGCGCGGCGCGGCGTCGGCCCCCGCATCCTGCGCGCCGCCGCGTCCTTCGGCGACATCGCGGAAGAGGCGCAGGCCTACCTTGAGCGGGCGCGGCTCGACACGGTGGCGGAACTACCGGCGTCGGCGCTGCCGCATGGGGACCAGCGCAAGCTGGAGGTGGCGCTGCTGATGGCGATGCAGCCGGACATCTACATGTTCGACGAGCCGACCGCCGGCATGTCGGTGGACGAGGCTCCGGTCATCCTCGACCTGATCGCGACCATCAAGGAAGACCGGTCGAAGACCATCTTGCTGGTGGAGCACAAGATGGACGTGGTGCGCGCGCTCGCCGACCGCATCGTGGTGCTGCACAACGGAGAACTGATCGCCGATGGCGGGCCTTCCGCTGTGATGGCGATGCCGCTGGTGCGCGAGATCTATCTCGGCGTTGGCGCGGAGGACGTGGCATGAACGCGATCCTGCGGCTCGACGACGTCCACACCGACATCGGCCAGTACCACATACTGCACGGGGTCTCGCTCGACGTGCCGGAGGGCGGCGTGCACGTGCTGCTCGGGCGCAACGGCGCCGGCAAGACGACGACGCTGCGCACGATCATGGGGCTGTGGCGGGCACGCCGGGGAACAATCATCTTCCGCGAGCGCGTCATCACCGCCATGCGCACGCCCGACATCTCCCGGCTCGGCATCGCCTATGTGCCGGAGAACATGGGCATATTCGGCGGGCTGACCATCGAGGAGAACATGCGGCTGGCGACGGCCAACGGTTCCTTCGACAAGGGTCGGCTCGACCGCGTGATGGCGCTGTTCCCGGCGATGGAGAAGTTCTGGGGCAAGCAGGCCTACGCGCTTTCGGGCGGGCAGAAGCAGATGCTGGCGATCTCGCGCGCCATCATCGAGAAGCGCGACGTGATCCTCATCGACGAACCGACCAAAGGACTCGCTCCATCCATCATCCGCGCCATGATCGACGCCTTCCGCGACATTGCGCGCGATACGACGATCCTGCTGGTCGAGCAGAATTTTCTGTTCGCAAAGGCGCTCGGGTCGACGGTAGCGGTAATCGACGACGGCCGCATCGTGCACCGCGGCGGCATGGCGGAACTGGCGGCCGACACCGCGCTGCAGACGCGGCTGCTCAGCCTGTCGCTGGAGGCCCATTGATGAAGGCCCTTTCAGCCAACATCGAACGCTTCGGCGGGGTCTACCTGCTCCCCGTCGCGCTCGCCGTCATCGCCTTCGTGCTGATCGCGCAGCCATCGACCTGGGTGACGCTGACCGTCGCCGGCCTCGCCATGGGCATGATGATCTTCCTGATGGCGTCGGGCCTGTCGCTGATCTTCGGGCTGATGGACGTGCTCAATTTTGGCCACTCGGCCTTCGTGTCGTTCGGCGCCTTCGTGGCGGCCAGCGTACTGGCCGCGATGGCCTCATGGGTGCACGGGGAGAGCGCGGCGCTGAACCTGCTGGCGTTGATGCTGGCCATCGCGGCGGCGACCGCGCTGGGTGCAGCGCTCGGCTGGTTCTTCGAGCGGGTGATCGTGAAGCCGGTCTACAAGGACCATCTGCGCCAGATCCTCATCACGATGGGCGCGCTGATTGTCGCCGAGCAGCTGATCCTCGCGATCTGGGGCGGGGTGCCGATCCCGGTGCCGCGGCCGCGCGTGCTGGAGGGCTCGGTCGTGATCGGCAACGTCGCCATCGAGACCTACCGCATCTTCGCGTTCGTACTCGGCGCGCTGGTCTACGCGGCACTGCATCTCGTGCTCAACCGCACCCGCGTCGGGCTGCTGATCCGGGCCGGCGTGGAGAACCGCGAGATGGTGGAGGCGCTCGGCTTCCGCATCGACAGGCTGTTCATCGCCGTGTTCATGGCGGGCTCCGCACTTGCCGCCATGGGCGGGGCGATGTGGGCCGGTTACCAGAGCCTGATCACGCCGGCGCTCGGCGCGGAACTGATGATCCTCGTCTTCATCGTCGTCATCATCGGCGGACTGGGATCGATCGAGGGCTCGCTGCTTGGCGCGATCATGGTTGGGCTCGTCGCCAACTATGTCGCCTTCCTGTTCCCCAAGATGGCTCTTGCCTCGAACATGATCCTGATGATGGCGATCCTGCTGTGGCGGCCGTTCGGGCTGAAGCCGGCGGTGAAGGGATGAGGATGGCTGTCTTGATCGAGCGCTATTCCCTGCAACGTCGCACTGCCCCTCACCCTTACCCTCTCCCCGTGAAGGACGGGGAGAGGGAGGCGTCAACGTCGAGGTCCCCCTCTCCCTGTCCTTCACGGGGAGAGGGTAAGGGTGAGGGGCAGCGGAGACGGTCGACATCGCGCGCCATGCGAAGGGTCGACCTATGACCGCCGCTACGCTGGAAACCGCGGCTGCAACGCCTGCGCGTCGCATCCCCATGGGCCGCGCGATCGTCTACGGCGTCGTGCTCGCCATCGGTCTGGTGCTGGCGACAGCGCCGTTCCTGTTTCCCGACGTGCGCAGCCAGGAGGTGGCGGCGCGGATCTGCATCTTCATCGTGCTGGTCGCCAGTTACGACCTCTTGATCGGCTACACCGGCATCGTGTCGTTCGCGCACACCATGTTTTTCGGGCTCGGCGCCTACGCCACCGCAATCGCGCTGAAGACGATGGGACCGGGCTTCGACGCCATCCTGCTCGGCGGTGCGCTTGGCGTGCTGGCGGCGCTCGTGCTCGCCATCCTGATCGGGCTCTTGTCGCTGCGCGTGAAAGCGATCTTCTTCGCGATGGTGACGCTGGCCGCGGCCAGCGTGATGCTGGTGCTGGCCAGCCAGCTTTCGGATTTCACCGGCGGCGAGGATGGCATCACCTATGACATACCGCGCTTCTTCGCCCCGGCGAACAAGCTGTTCGAGGACGCCGACGGCAAGGTGGTGCGCCTGTTCGGCGTCGCGCTGAACGGGCGGCTCGCGCTCTACTATTTCGTGTTCGTCACGGCGCTGGTGCTGTTTGTGCTGATGCTGCGCATCGTGCGCTCGCCGCTCGGCACGGTGCTGGAGGCGATCCGCGAGAACGAGATGCGCGCCGAGGCCATCGGCTACCGCGTCGTCGCCTATCGCACCGCGATCTTCTGCATCGCGGCGGTGATCGCAGCAATTGCCGGTATCCTGCGCGCGGTCTGGCTCAAATATACGGGGCCGGAGGTGGCGCTCTCATTCGCCATCATGATCGACATCCTGCTGATGGTCGTCATCGGCGGCATGGGCACCATCGTCGGCGCCGTGATCGGCGTCGTCATCATGACGCTGGCGCAGTTCTACCTGAAGGACCTGATGGAGGTGGCGGCGCACGCGACCGCCGATGTGCCGCTGCTGCCCGATCTGCTCAATCCCGAGCGCTGGCTGCTGTGGCTCGGCGTGCTGTTCATCCTGCTGGTGTACTTCTTTCCGGCCGGTATAGCGGGAACGCTGATAGGCAAAGGCGGACACAAATGAACCTGCATGTAATCCGCCGTTCGGGGCCACGCTCCACCTATGTCGAGGCTGCCGGCTTCGAGCTGCACGTCACCGAGTGGGGCGATCCGGCGCTGCCGGCACTGGTCATGTGGCACGGGCTCGCACGCACCGGGCGCGATTTCGACGAGGCGGCGGAGGCGCTGTCCGACACCTATTTCGTGCTGTGCCCCGACACGCTGGGGCGCGGGCTTTCAGCGTGGGCGCGCGATGGGCGCCACTACTCCTACGCAACCGCCGGCGAAACCGCGCTCGGCATGCTCGACCATTACCGCGTCGACAAGCTGCGCTGGGTCGGTACGTCGATGGGCGGGCTGATCGGCATACGACTGGCCGGCGGCAGGCTCCAGGGGCGCATCACCCATCTCGTCATCAACGACGTGGGGCCGGACATACCGAAGGCAGGGACGTCGCGGATCGTCGACTATGTCGGCAATCCGCCAGTCTACGACACCATGAGCGAGCTCGAGGCCTGGTTCCGCAAGAACTACGCGCCGTTTGGCGACAACAGCGAGGCTTTCTGGCGGCGCATGGTCGACACGTCCTCGCGGCGCACCGACGACGGGCGCGTCACGGTGCACTATGACCCCAACATCGTCAGCCTGTTGACCCAGAACGGGGACGACGTCCACGTGTGGGACGCTTACGACGCAATCGTCGCGAAGACGCTGCTGGTGCGCGGCGAAGCCTCCGACGTGCTGTCCCCGGAAGTCGCCCGCATGATGACCGCGCGGGGGCCGAAGCCTAGGCTGGTCGAGTTCGCGGGCGTCGGCCACGCGCCGACGCTGGCAGGCGACACCGAGATCGCGCTGCTCAGGGAGTTTCTCGCGCAGTAGGTAAGGTCCGCGCGCCCGCCAACTGCCTACCGCGCTGCGGCGGGCATCAGCGCGTTGCTCTGAATTTCGCGGAGCACAGCGTGAAGCAGGGCGCGGATGTCGTTCTCCGCCGCCTCGCGATCCATGCCCATGCCCATAGCCATCCTCAGCAGGCGCTTGGCCGTGCGACGCCAGTAGACGTTCGCCGCCTCGCCATGCTTGTTGCCCAGAACCCTTGCGACACCCACGACCAGATCACGACGCCGGTGAAACGGAAACGCCACTACGCTCATGCACTGTCCCCTCGAATCCCTGCTCAAAGGGGTAATGTTCGCGTAGTTAAGGAGTGGTGAATGTTTGAGCGCCGCGACGCGCGCGGCGCTCCATGGAAGCCTACTCGATGTCGAAAGTGACGCCCTGCGCCAGCGGCAGAGCGCTCGAATAGTTCACCGTGTTGGTGGCGCGGCGCATATAGGCCTTCCATGCGTCCGAGCCGCTCTCTCGGCCACCGCCGGTTTCCTTCTCGCCGCCGAAGGCGCCGCCAATCTCGGCGCCTGACGTGCCGATGTTGACGTTGGCGATGCCGCAGTCGGAGCCCTCGGCCGACAGGAATTTTTCGGACTCGCGCAGGTCGGTCGTGAAGATCGAGGACGAGAGACCCGCGCCGACCGCGTTGTGCAGCACGATCGCGTCATCGAGATCGGAATAGCGCATCACATAGAGGATCGGCGCGAAGGTTTCCTCCAGCACCGGGCCTTCCTGCTTCGGCATCTCGACCAGCGCCGGGCGCACGTAGAATGCATCCGGTCCCTCGATCCCGACGCGCGATCCGCCGGTGAGCTTGCCACCAAGTGCCTTCGCCGCGTCGAGCGCCCTGCCCATGCCGTCGAACGCGCCCCTGTCGATCAGCGGGCCGACAAGGGCCTTCGTCGTCAGCGGGCTGCCAACGGAGACGCTCTCATAGGCCTTGCGCAGGCGTGGCAGCAGCCTGTCATAGACGCTGTCGTGCACGAACAGGCGGCGCAGCGTGGTGCAGCGCTGGCCGGCCGTGCCGATTGCTCCAAAAGCAATCGCGCGCAGCGCCATGTCGAGGTCGGCCGATGGCGTCACGATGCCGGCATTGTTGCCGCCGAGTTCGAGGATGGCGCGCGCGAAACGCTTCGCCAGCCGTGGGCCGACGTCGCGGCCCATGCGGGTGGAACCCGTCGCCGAAACGAGCGGCACCTTCGGGTGGTCGACCAGCGCCTCGCCGACATCGCGGCCGCCGATCAGTGTTGCCAGCAGGCCGTCCGGCACGAAGCCGGCGCGCTTTGCCGCGCTGTCGAAGATCGCCGCGCACGCGAGCGCCGTCAGCGGCGTCTTTTCCGACGGCTTCCACGCCACCGCGTCGCCGCACACCAGCGCGAGCGCGGCGTTCCACGACCAGACGGCGACCGGGAAGTTGAAGGCCGAGATCACGCCAACGACGCCCAGCGGGTGCCACGTCTCCATCATGCGGTGGCCGGGCCGCTCGGTGGCGATGGTCAGGCCGTAGAGCTGGCGCGACAGGCCGACGGCGAAGTCGCAGATGTCGATCATCTCCTGCACCTCGCCGAGGCCTTCGGAGGCGATCTTGCCGACCTCTATCGTGACCAGCCGGCCGAGGTCGTCCTTGTGCTGGCGCAGTTCTTCGCCGAGCAGTCGCACGAACTCGCCGCGCTTCGGCGCCGGGACGCTGCGCCATTCGCGGAAGGCGGCGTCGGCACGGTCGATCGCGGCCTTCGCCTCGGCCGGGCTTGCGGTGCGCACCGCGCCGATCTTCTCGCCCGTCACCGGGCTGCGGACCGCCATGTCGCCGCCCTCGAAGTCCCTCCGCGACACGCCGAGCCTTTCCAGCAGGGCCGTGGTCTCGCTCGCAATGCTCATGTCTTCTTGTCCTGTGAGTTCTTGGCGACGGCGTATAGCTGCACGCGCGGGGTTTTGCCACTGACGCCCCCTCCACCATGCTTCGCATGGTCCTTAAGGGAGAGCCGCTTGTCTCTCCCGTCCTTTGGACCCCCCGCTTCGCAGGGGAGGATCCAAGTCGCTGCTGACCCAGCCGCTAAGCCGCCGGCCGGAAAAAGTGGAAGCAGCCGCGGCCGGACGATTTCGAACGGTAGAGCGCGCTGTCGGCCTTGATAAGGAGGTCATCCGACGACAGGCCGTCGTCCGGCGCGACCGCGATGCCGATGGAGACGCCGACATTGACCTCGGTGCCGCCAACGGCGAACGGGGTCGAGAATTTGTTGAGTAGCCGATCTGCGAGCACCGCGGCGTCGTGCGGCTCATGGATCGAGGTCTGCACGATGGCGAACTCATCGCCGCCAAGCCGCGCGATGGTGTCGTATTCGCGTACCGCCTGCCGCAGCCGCTTGGCGACGCCGATCAGCAGCTCGTCTCCGGCCTGGTGGCCGAGATTGTCGTTGACGGGCTTGAAGTCGTCGAGGTCGAGATAATGCACCGCCATCATGCCGCCGCGCTTGACGTGGGCGATCGCCGTCCTCAGCCTGTCGTGGAACAGCATGCGGTTGGGCAGGTCGGTCAGCGGATCGTGCTGCGCCATGTGGGCAAGCAGCGCCTGGGTCCGGCGCTGCTCGGTGACGTCGAGATAGGTGGTGACGAAGCCGCCGCCTTCGAGCGGCATGCCGCGCACCTCGATGATCGCGCCGTTCGGCCGTGTGCGGTCATAGCAGTGCGCCTCGCGCTTGCGGGCAAGCGTCATCTTCTTCGCCACGATGGTCTCGACATCGCCCGGGCCGTATTCGCCCCGCGCCGCGTTGAAGCGGAAAAGCTGCTCCATCGATGGATAGCCGGCAGCCATCAGCTCGGGCGGATACTCCAGCATCTCCTGCTGGCGCCGGTTGCACAGCACCATCTGTAGGTGGTCGTCGAACAGCGAGATGCCGCCCGGAAAATTCTCGATCACCGCCTCGAGCAGGCGCACGCGCTCACGCAGCGTATCGACATGGGCGCCGATCTGCCCGATGGCGCGCGCGAGGCCGACGAGGTCGGACTGCCGCGAAGCGGGTATTGTCGCTTGTGCCATGGTCCCCAACCCGTTGGCAGCCGCGAATGCATCGCGACGCGATTCTTCCCTTCACTGAGCTTACGCAGGGAAAATTGCGCATCGCTTAATGCAGCAAGATCGCTGCCTACAACTTTGGATAAAGGAGTAGAGGCACGATAACTACATGCAACTACATCGTGGGACGCCAGCCGCCGTCTCCGCCGCGCGCGAGCAACGGCGTGGCGATTGCGGTTGAGACGATGCCGGCCCAACCGGCATCGGCCAGTTTCGCGCGCCAGCGCTCGCTCTGGGTCATGGCGACCGCGATGCCGGCCGGCGCGACGCCGGTGCGCGCGAGAAGCGCCAGCGCTGAAGCCATCGACGAGCCCGTGCTGACCACGTCGTCGACCAGCAGGACCCGGCGGCCGGCGAGCAGCGGCAGCATGCGCGGGTCGACATAGAGGCGCTTCTCAGCCACACCGGGGCTGGTCACCGACGAGAGCGGCTGCGAAAGCTGCTCGTCGTACCAGAATTTTCGCGAGGTCCCGAGCGGCACGCAGCGGGAATGGCCGAGGCGGCGGGCGAGCGCGTCGGCCAGCACCAGACCGAGGGTCGGCAGCCCGACCACGATTTCGACTTCCAGCGCCCTCACCTTGTCGGCCACGGCATCCGCAAGCGCGTCGGCCACGGCGAAGCTTGCCTGATTGAGAATGAGGGAGGCCACCGCCCGATCCTCGCCGCCCGGCAGAACGCGGATCGGCAGCACGATCTGGCGACCATCCGGCAAGGTTGCGGGATACAGATCGCGATGGCCTTGTGCCGGCGCAGGTTCGAAGCTGCCCGCCGGGTGGATCGACTGCCAGAAATCGTGCGGCGCGAGCTGCAAATTCTTTTCACGCATCTATTGCTATGGCGCGCTTGGCGCCCGTCGGCCTATGCTCGTTTCCCTTCATTCAGTCCATCCGGCGTGTCTTGCAATCACCTTCTTCATCGACCTCCATTTTTGCCGAACTCGACATGCTGGTAGCGCTGCGGCGCGACCTCCACGCGCATCCTGAACTGGGTTTCGAAGAGCACCGCACGGCCGGGCTCGTCGCCGAGCGCCTTTCCGAAGCCGGCATCGCGGTCGAGACGGGCATAGGCGGCACCGGCGTCGTCGGCACGCTGAGCGCCGGCAGCAGCCGCCGGGCTATCGCGCTGCGCGCCGACATGGACGCGCTCGCCATGCCGGAGACGGCCGAGCGCCCGTACAAGTCGCGGTTCGAGGGCCGTATGCATGCCTGCGGGCATGACGGCCACACGACGATGCTGCTCGGCGCGGCGCGCCATCTGGCGAAGACGCGCAAATTCGACGGCACCGTGCATTTCGTCTTCCAGCCGGCCGAGGAAGGCCGCGGCGGCGCTGCGGCCATGGTCGCCGACGGGCTGTTCCGCCGCTTCCCCGTCGACGCGGTCTACGCCTTGCACAACATGCCCGGGCTGCCGACAGACAGGATCGCCGCTGTGGCGGGGCCGCAGCTTGCCTCGTCCGACCGCTGGGAGGTGACCTTTCGCGGCGAGGGCACGCACGGCGCCAAGCCGCATCTCGGCCGCGACGCGATCGCCGCCGCCGGCCAGTTCCTCGCGCAGATGCACGCCATCGTGGCGCGCAAGGTCGACCCGGTGGAGTCGGCCGTGGTCAGCGCCTGCGCGCTGCAGGCCGGCAGCTTCGAGGCGCTCAACGTGATTCCCGATTTCGCCCGCGTCGGCGGCACGGCCCGCGCCTACAGACAGGCCGTGCGGGCGCTGCTGGAGACAGAGATCGGCCACGTGGCGGCGGGCATCGCGGCGGCGATGGGGATCGAGGCCGACTATGCCTACCATCGCAACATGCCGCCGGTGGTGAACGACGCCACCGTGACCGCGGGCGCACGCGCCGCGGCCGCTGCGGCGGTCGGCGAGGCCAACGTGCTGACCGCTTTCCCGCCCTCGACGGCCGGCGACGATTTCGCGATTTTCCTCGACCACGCGCCGGGCTGCTATGTCTGGCTCGGCAACGGCCCGGCGGAAGCGGGCGCGCTGCACCACAACACGCGCTACGACTTCAACGACGGCGCGATCCCGACCGGCATGCGCTACTGGATCGAGCTGGTGGAGCGGGAGTTGCGGGCAGCCTAGGCGCCGAGCCCCTTCGCCAGCAGCTCCAGCGCGGCCTCGGCGTTGACCCGCATGGCCACAGCCACCTCGGCGCCCTCGCCCGGGAACAGCGCGCCGGCGTCCGGCCCGTCCTCGGTGTCGATGGCAAGCCGCATGGTCTCGACCGCGAAGAGGTCCGGCCGCGCAGCGAACAGCATCACGCATGGATCGTGCAGCGGCCGGCTCTCGCGACCCTGTGTTGACTGGAAATAGGCCTCGATCACCTCGCCGGCCTTGGCGGCGACAGGCGACCCGGCGGCAAGCCGGGCGCACCAGTCGCGCGTGGCGCGCACCTTACGCGTCACGTCGAGGGGAATGACGATCATCGGCAGGCCGGCGGCGAACATGATGCCGGCCGCATGCGGGTCGGCCTGGAAATTGAACTCGGCGCGCGGGCCCATATTGCCCGGTTCGTTCACTGCGCCACCCATGGCCACGATCAGGCCGACGCGGTGCGCGGCGTCGGGATGGTCAGTCTGAAGTTTCGCCAGATTGGTGAGCGGTCCGAGCGCGAGGATCGCCACCGAATGCGGTTCCTCGCGCATCAGCAGGTCCGCAAGCCAAGCCACCGCGTCAACATCGGGCGGCACCGCCGGCTCCGGCAAATCGACCCAGCCCATGCCGTCCCCGCCGTGGATGTCGGCGGTCTGGATGGCGCTGCGGAACAGGGGCCGTTCGGCACCTTCGACCACGGGAATGTCGCCGCGGCCGGCAAAGGCCAGCAGGCGCCCGGCGTTGCGTGTCGTCACGCCGATGCCCAGGTTGCCGGCAACCGTGGTGATGCCGGCGATGTCGAACAGGCCGGACTGCAGCGCGAACAGGATCGCCACCGCGTCGTCGAGACCTGGATCGGTATCGATGACGACCTTGAGCCTAGCCACGGGCATCGATCCGCGCCATCTCGGCCTTGAACTCGGTGGCGACCTGGTGGGCGTCGCGCAGGACCTTGCTGCGTTCGAGCGTGAGCACCTCGCGGCCGCGCATCAGCCATTTGCCGGCTACCATGACGTCCTGAACGTCGGTCGCCATCGAGGCGAAGACCAGCGTGGCGTAGTGATCGTAGATCGGCTGCACGCGCGCCGGCGCAAGCGACACGCGGATGAGGTCGGCCTGCTTGCCGGCTTCGAGCGAACCCAGCCTGTGGTCAAGGCCGAGCACCTTCGCGCCCTCGATGGTGGCCATGCGGATGACCTCCTTGCCCGGCATAGGCTTGCGGCTGTGACCGGCGAGCTTCTGGAACATCGACACCGGGCCGAACTGCGAGAACATGTCGAGCGTGTTGCCGCTCATCGGGCCGTCGGTGGCGACGCCGACGGGTATGCCGGCGGCGCGCATAGCCTCCACTGGCGCGATGCCGCGCCCGGCCTTGGCGTTGGAGCGCGCATTGTGCCCGACGCAGACCCCGGCATGCGCCATGATGTCGATTTCGCCGTCATTGATGTGCAGGCAGTGCGCGCAGATCAGACCCTTGCGCAAGAGGCCCGCGCGCTGGACCACTTCGACGGGCCGCGCATTGTGGTGTTTGGCGCACCACTCCATCTCCGAATCCATTTCGGCGAGATGGATCTGCACCGGCACGTCCGGATTGCGGTCGGCCCACTCGGCGACGCGGCGCATGACGGGGATATCGGTCGAATAGGGGGCGTGCGGCGCGATGGAAGGGAGTACGCGCGGGTGGCCACGGAACTCGGCGACCAGCTCCTCCGTCAGCGCGAAGCCGGCATCGATGGTCTTGTGGTCGGGCGGGTCGAAGTCGGCGATGGTCTGGCCGGCGACGACGCGGAAGCCGGCCTTGTCGACGACGCGGCCCACCTCGGTCTCGAAATAGTACATGTCGGCGACGGTGGTGACGCCGCCCTCGATCAGCTCCAGCGCGCCGAGCGCGGTGCCGACGCGCACCATCTGCGGCGTGACGAACTTGCGTTCCATCGGCAGCACGTAGCGGAACAGCCGGTCGTCGACGTCCTCGCCCAGCCCGCGGAACAGGCTCATGGCGATGTGGCAATGCGGGTTGACCATGCCGGGCATCACGATGTCTTCACCGGCGTCGAGGGTCTCGGCGCCGGGGATCGACGGTGCGGGACCGGCGCCGGTGGCTGCAATCGTATCGCCGTCGATTCGGACCCAGCCATGCTCGATGACGGGCATGTCCGGTGTGCACGGGATGAGCGTGGCGTTGGTAATCAGAATGGTCATGGGATGCTATTCGACGGCCAGCACGCAGCACTGTTCCGGCACCGGCTCCAGCCGCGCCTTCTCGCCAGCCGCGAGCGGCGCGGCGAGGCTGCCGTTCGCGACCAGCGTGCCGGCTTCGGTCTCGCACTGATACTGGTAGGCGCGGCCGAGATAAGTGCGCAGACCGAGCGTGGCGGGGATGCCCTTGGCACCGGGATCGGCCGTCACCGTCAGCCCGTCCGGCCGCGTGCCGAGCACGAATTTCTCCGGGATCGCCGGGAAGCGTTTTGCCGAGAAATCGAGCTCGACGCCGCCCGGCGCACGCGCCGTGACGCTGTCGCCATTGCGCCGCACGACCTCCATCGGGATCAGGTTTTCGAATCCGACGAAACGCGCGACAAAGGCGTTGGCCGGCTTCTGGTATAGAGTTTCCGGCGTATCGAGCTGCATGATGCGGCCCTGATGCATGATCGCCACGCGATCGGAGATCGAGAAAGCCTCCTCCTGATCGTGCGTGACGTAAACCGAGGTCGTGCCGTTGGCACGCTGGAGCTGGCGGATCTCGACGCGCATGTCGATCCTGAGCTTGGCGTCGAGGTTGGACAGCGGCTCGTCGAACATCAGGAGCGGCGGCTCGATGACCAGCGCACGGGCCAGCGCCACGCGCTGCTTCTGACCACCGGACAGTGCGCCGGGCAGCCTGTCTGCCAGCGCCGACAGACCGACGCGCTCGAGCATCTTGCCCGCCCGCGCGGCCCGGTCGGCGGCCGGCAGGCCGCGCTGCTTCAGCCCGAAGGCAACGTTGTCCATGACTGAGAGGTGCGGGAACAGGGCGTAGTTCTGGAACACCAGCCCGATGTCGCGCTTATGGGCGGGCAGCTTCGTCAGGTCGCGGCCGCCAAGCGTGATCGTGCCGTTGGTCGGCGTCAGGAAGCCCGCGACGAGGCGCAGCGTCGTGGTCTTGCCGCAGCCCGACGCGCCGAGCAGCGACACGAGCTCGCCGGCGCCGACCGACAGCGACAGATCGTCCAGCACCTTGGTCGTCCCGTAATGGGCGGTGAGGTTCCTGATTTCGAGGGCTTGGGTCATGTCGTCATTTCGCGAGGAAGGTGAGGCCGAGCGTGCGTTCCACGATGGCCATGACGGCGACGGTGAGGAACATCAGCAGCACCGAGACGGAGGCGATCACCGGGTCGAAGAACTGCTCGACATGGGCGAGGATCTGGATCGGCAGCGTCGAGATGCCCGGGCCGGTCAGGAAGATCGAGGTCGACACATCGTTGATCGAGGTGATGAAGGCGAGGATGAAGGCGGCGATGACGCCCGAGCGGACGTTGGGCAGCACGATGGTGAAGAAGGTTTTCGCCGGCGGGCTGCCGAGGCTGATCGCCGCCTCCTCGACCGAGAAATCGAAGGAAGAGAGGCTGGCCGAGATGACCCGCACGCAATAGGGCAGCACGATCAGCGTGTGGCCGATCAGCAGGCTGGCATAGATCGGCGCGTTCATGCCGGCCGCCACCGAGCGCAGCAGCGAGAAGCCCAGCACGATCTCCGGCACCAGGATCGGCAGCACGAACAGCGTCGACAGCCATGCCGGGAGCTGGATGCGGTAGCGGTTGAGCGCGTAGGCGGCCGGGATGCCGATCGCCAGCGCCAGCGCGGTCGACAGGAAGGCGATCTGCAGGCTGGTGACGATGGTGGTGCGAAACGCGCCGATCTCGAAAATGCGCACGAACCAGTGCAGGGTGAGGCCCTGCGGCGGGAAGGTGAGGTAGGTCGTATCCGACAGCGCCGCGCCGATGACGATGACGAGCGGCCCCGCAAGGAAGATGTAGATCAGCGTCGTGAAGGCGATGAGCCAGGGGCTGAGGCGCGCGGTCATGTCAGGTCGCCATCGGGTTCAGGCGGCGCGCGATGCGCGTCATCACCAGCACGACGGCTATGGTGATGACCACCATGATCGCCGCCACGGTGGAGGCGCCAACCCAGTCGAACGCCACCATGGCGCGCTGGTACATCAGCGTGCCCATCATCATCTGGCGCTCGCCGCCGACGAGCTGGGGCGTCGCGTAGGAGGTGAACGAGCCCGTGAAGACCAGCACCGCGCCGACGATCAGGCCTGGCACGGCGAGCGGGAAGATCACCTGCCGGAACACGGCGGACGGCCTGGCCCCGAGCGAGGACGCGGCCTGGATCACGTCGTCGGGGATGTTCTCCAGAACGCCGACGAGGGTGAGGATCATCAGCGGCGTGAACAGATAGACCATCGCCACGATAACCGAGCCCTGCGTGTAGAGCATGTTGAACGGCTGGTCCGTGATGCCGATGCCGACGAGGAAATTGTTCAGTATGCCGTTCTTGCCGAGGATGATCAGCCAGGCGAAGGAGCGCACCACCACGCCGGTCAGCAGCGGGAAGACGGCGGCGATGATGAGCACGCTCTTCATGCGCGACGGCGCGCGCGACACGGCGTAGGCGGCGAAGAAGCCGAGAACGAGGGAGATCGCCGTGGTGGCGAGCGAGATCTCCAGCGTGCGCCACAGGACGGTGCGGCGGAAACCGGAATTGAAGAAGGCGATGTAGGGCGCGAACACACCCTTGGGGTCGCCGAAGGTCGAGGCGATGGTGGCCGCCACCGGCAGCACCAGGAACAGCACGACCAGCAAGGTCGCGGGTGCGGCGAGGATCCAGCCTGCGTGGCGCTTGAGCATATCTGTTCGGTCGGGAGCGGAATGTCTCCCCGGCCGCGCGCGGCCGGGGAAATCGGTCGGTGAGGCGCTCGGCAATCAGCCGATCACATGCCGAAGATCTCGTTCCACTCGTCGATCCACGCGGCCTTGGCGGCGTTCATCTTGGAGTAGTCGAGGCGCTTCAGGTTGGCGACCACGTCGGCGCCGTAGGTCCACTTCTTGGCCTGCTCGGGCGTCAGGGTCACCGACTTCACCACCGGCGCATCGACGCCTTCCTCGGCGAGCTTCTGCTGCAGCGCCGGGTCGAGGATGAAGTTGATGAACTGGTGCGCCAGCTCGACTTCGGCCGCGCCCTTCGGGATGTTGACCGTGTTAAGCGTTGCGATCGCGCCGTCCTCGAGGTTGGCCCAGGTGATGGTCGGCACGGCCGCCTGCAACTGGCCGAGCGTGAAGTCCTGCGCGATCGAGGCGGTCACCTCGCCGGTGGAGAACAGGTTCACCAGCTCGGAGCCGGTGTTGTAGTTCTTCACCACGCTGTCCTTCAGCGCGGCGATCTGCTCGAAGGCCGGCTTGGAATCCTCGAAGGCGTTGGTGCCGGCCTTCTCGCCGGCGATCATCACGACCATGGGGCCGGACGTCGTGGTAACGTTCGGCAGCGACAGGTGACCCTTCAGGTCGTCGCGCCAGATGTCGGCCCATTTGGTGATCGGCGGGTTGACCTTAGCGGAGTCGAAGATAACGCCGACGCGGCCGATCGTGTAGGCCGGGCCGTAGCCGCCCTGCGGGTCCTGCGCCAGGTCGTAGATGCCGGCGACGTTGGGTATCTTCGAGCGATCGACCTTCTGGAACAGGCCTTCCTCGATGCCGATCTGCGAGAAGTTGTCGGTCAGGTAGATGACGTCGACGCCGGCGCCGTCGCGAATCTTGATCTTGTTCAGCCGGTCGGCGTTGTTACCGGTCTCGAATACCAGCGTGCAGCCGCACTGCGCCTCGAAAGGCTTCACCACGAACTGGTCGAGCTTTTCGCCGTTAAAGCCCCACCACGAGATTGTCAGGGTCTTGCCCTGCGCGGCGGCCGGTGCGGCGGCCAGCGACATGCCGAGTGTCAGGGCCAGGCCGGTCGCGCTGGCCAGCGTGAGCATCATGTTCTTCATCTTGCGCCTCATGCGGTTGTCGGAATCGCGCACCCCTGGGCGATCCCGGTGAAGATGAGCCTATTTTTCCGCCGCGCCGCCCGCAAGGCGAAAGAATGGGCACATTTGCGTGCGGCCTCGCTTTTCAGCAGGGCAGATTGCCGCGTTCACGAGCCCGTGAACAAGAGACTTCCGCCGCCACAATTGGCCGCTAGAGACAGCGACACGCGGCGGATACGGTAGCCGCCTACGAGGCTTGCGATGCGTGACCTGCTCAATCCATTTCGTCTCGCCTTTGCGGCGCTGCTGCTTGTCGTCACCCTGTCGGCGGCCCGCGCCCAGAGTCTGAGCGGCGTGGCGCTGGTGATCGGTCAGTCGGAATACCAGCATGTGTCGCCGCTGGCGAACCCGGCCGGCGACGCGCGCGAGATGGCCAAGCTGCTGACCGATCTCGGGTTCGACACACGCGCGGTGACCGATCGCGACGCCGGCAAGCTGCGGCGCGACCTGGAACGCTTCGCCGAGGACGCCGCGGAGGCCGACGTCGCGCTGCTCTATTATGCCGGCCACGGGATCGAGGCCGGCGGCGAGAACTGGCTGCTGCCCGTCGACGCGGACCACTCGTCGCTCGACGACGCGGCCGAGACGCTGGTGCCGCTGTCCGAAATCCTCGACGAGCTGAAGCGCAACGTACCTCTGACGATCGTGCTGCTCGACGCCTGCCGCACAAGCCCGTTTCCCGACGGGACGGTGATCCGCGCCAGCAAGGACGCGAAGCCGGAGCCGGTGGCCGCCGGCGGACTGACCGTCGTGCGCGGCGCCACGGCTCTCAACGCACCGAAGCCGGGCGCAGAGGAGAACCTCGGCATGGTGATCGGCTTTGCGGCGGAGCCGGGCGAGCCAGCGCTGGACGGCGCGACGGGCGAGAACAGCCCGTACGCCAAGGCGCTGCTGCGCCATCTCGCCGCCATGCAGGGCGCGGAGTTCGGGCAGGTGATGCGCATGGTGACGGAGGAGGTCTATCTCTCGACCGGGGCGCGCCAGCGGCCGTGGGTCAACGAAAGCCTGCGCCGGCTGGTCTATTTCGGCGTCGCCCCGGAGGAGCCGGAAGGCGTCGACAAGACCATCACCGGCGAGCGCAGGCAGCTGCTGCTGACCATGGCGGCGCTGCCGGACCCCGAACGCCTGCAGGTGGAGCGGGTGGCCGCGAAGGAAGGCGTGAAGCTCGATTCGCTCTACGGCATCCTGCGCGCCATGGGCACCGAGAGGATGCCGGAGAGCCCCGACGAATTGCAGAAGGTGCTGGAGGATCAGGCAGCGCGGCTGCGCGAGATGCTCGGCCAGCGCGAGGCGCTGTCAACCGACGATCCCGAGATCGCCGCGCTTGCGGCGGCGGCCGACCGCGCCATCGCGGAAGGCGCGATCCAGTCGGCACGCGCTTTCCTAGACCAGGCCGTCGCTCGCATCGAGCAGGACGAGCCGGCGGTGGACCAGCTGGAGGATCTGCTCAAGCAGAAACGCATCGCCGATGCTGCCGTCTATGCCAAACGCGCCGATGCCTCGGCTCTGGCCTTCGCCTTCCGCGAGGCGGCGGCCGACTACGGCAAGGCCTTCGAACTGGTCGAGCGCTGGGACGACAAGCTTGCCTGGAACTACAGGAATCGAGAGGCCGAGGCGCTGCACAGCCTGGGCGGGCAGACCGCGGACCGGACCGCGCTTGAAGAGGCGCTGGTCGCCTACCAGTCCGTGCTCGACATGCTGCCCAACGGCGAGAAAGGTCCGGACTGGGCGCGCACCCGCAACAATATGGCGGTCGTGCTCAACACGCTCGGCGAGCGCGAGGACGGCAGCGACAAGCTGCTCAAGGCCAAGGGCATGTTCGAGGAAACCTTGCCGATCCTGGCCGCGGCTGGCGACGACGAAAGCTGGTCGGCGGCGCAGAACAATATCGGCAACGTGCTCTATCTCGTCGGCCTGCGCGCCGGCGATCACGCCATGATCCAGTCTGCGATCGAAGCCTATCGCGCGGCTCTCGCCAAGCGACCGCGCGAGACGGCGCCGCTGCAATGGGCTTCCACGCAGGGCAATATCGGCCTTGCCACCGCCGTGCTGGCCGAACAGCGCCCCGACCTTGCCAGCCTGGAGGACGCCGAGACGGCATATCGCGCCGCGCTCGAGGTGGTGACGCGCGAGAACGATCCGGTGAGCTGGGGCATCGTGCAGAACAATCTGGGCAACGCCCTGCTCGCGCACGGCAAGCGCAAGAACGACCCGTCATTCATGAACGAGGCGGTGAAGGCCTATGAGGCGGCGCTGACCGTGCGCGACCGAGAGACCTGGCCGTTTCAGCACGCGATGACGGTCATGCATCTGGGCAACGCCTATGCGGCGCTCGGCCAGCACGACTGGTTCGGCACGCCCAACCTGGACAAGGCGCGCGCGTCGTTCGAAACGGCGCTGTCGCTGCTTGACCGCGACAAGGTGCCGATCGACTGGGCGGCGGTTCAGAACAATCTCGGCATCGCGCTGCAGACGCTAGGCCAGAAGAACAGCGACACCGCCACCCTGCAGGCCTCCGCGCAGGCGTTTCGCGACGCGGCATCGGCCTATCCGCGCGCCAGCCTGCCGCTCGACTGGGCGATGACGCAGTTCAACCTCGGCAACACGCTGAGGCTGACGGCCGCGTCCACCGCCATGGCCGGCGGCGGCGGTGAACTGGACATCTACAGGGAGGCAGCGAGTGCCTATCGCGCCTCGCTGGAGGAATTCACCCGCGACCGGATGCCGATGCAGTGGGCGACCGCGACAGCCAGTCTCGGCGACGTGCTCCAGTCGATCGCCAACTACGAGGAAGGGACCGGCAGTCTCAAGGAATCGGTCGAGATGCGGCGTGCGGCGCTGGAGATTCTGAGCTTCGAGGGCGCGCCGCTGGAATGGGCCAACGCGCAGAACGGGCTGGGCACAAGCCTGCTCAACCTGTCGACGCGCGAGCAGACCGCCGAGCGGCTGCCGGAGGCGCGCGCCGCGTTCGAGGCTACCCTCAAGGTCTTCACCAGGGAGACGCAGCCAATGCAGTGGGCCTTCACGCAGAACAATCTCGGCGACGTGCACTGGAACATGGCGAGTCTCGGTGCCGGCGAGCCGGAGTTCCGCAAGGCGCTGGAGCAATTCGAGCTGGCCAAGTCCGTGTTCGCGTCGTTCGGCGCCGCAGGCATCGTCGAGCTGATGGACAACAAGATCGGGGTCGTGAACAACCAGATCGCCCGCGCCAAGCCATAGCGGCCGGCATGACTTGAAAGCGACACATGTGATCGCCATATCAGTGCGCAGCGGCCGCCTTGAGCCGGCGCGGGATGTCCGGCGGGATTCGCCGTGAGGTTCCCCGGTTCGGCGGCCGTATCAGACCCGTATCGCTTCCGGCCACGGATGTACTGGCGGAGGATCACGGTAACGGGGACGAAGGGAAGCGGGCTGCCGGGCCCGCTTTTTTCGTTTCAGGGACATCGCAGACGCACTTGCGGCCCGCCTTCGAAACTCTGATGCTTTACCCGGAAACTATTTCTGGTATCCAACTGTAGGGTTTACACGGCGCAATGGGGTGCGACGGCGACTTGGCTTGTGGGGAGCCATGGAGACCGCTGCGCGGGAGGCAGCGCATGCCGGGGGGCAATCAGGCCGACAAGGCCTTCGAGCGCGCGTTCGCGGCGGTCGAGGCAGCGGCGGACGTGATGGAGGCAGTTGTCGCGGTGCGCGACAGCTACGGCCTCAGCAACGCAACCTATCATCTCGGCCAGTTGCCGGCGATCGCCGTCGACGGTCCCTACGTCAAGTCCACCTATCCCGCCGCCTGGCTGACGCGCTATCTCATTCAGGGTTACACGCGCGTCGACCCCGTCGTGATCGAGGGGTTCACGCGAACATTGCCTTTCGACTGGCGCGACCTCGAAATGTCGCCCAAGGCCGCCGACCTGTTCGCCGATTTCGTCGCCCACGGGCTGAGCGCCTACGGCTATTCGGTGCCGGTAGTCGACCGCAACGGCCGGCGCGCGCTGTTCTCCGTCAATGCCGCCGTCGACGAGGGCGAGTGGGACGCACTGGTGCGGCGGCACCGGGCGGGGTGGGGCGAAATCGCCCATGCACTGCATCGCAAGGCGATGGAGGAAATCTTCGGCGAGGGCATCGAGATTCCGAAGCTCGCGCCGCGCGAAATGGAAGCCCTGATCCTGACCGCCGACGGCAAGTCGGCGAAGGACATCGGCCGACGGCTGAACATCTCGCCGCGCACCGTCGAGGCCTATCTGCTTTCCGCCCGCCACAAGCTTGGCGCCGAGAACACCGTCAAGGCCATCGCCAAGGCGGTGAAGCTGCGCATCATTAATATATAGCCGCGTCGTGGCGGACGGCTTCCGCTCACGACGGGGTCACCTGCGACGGCGCGATTGCCGCAAACGCTCCCACGGCGTCACCTTCGGGCTTGTCCCGGGGATCTGCATACCCCTGAAGCCACGGTAGATCCCCCGGACAAGCCCGAGGATGACGCCGCTGGAATGGACCCGCCGGCACGCCAAGCGAACCCCTCCCCTGCATGCAGTCGGTGCGCGATTCCGGCTGCCTGCTGGCACGGTCACCGCCGGATACCGTAGATTTACCTAGCTGAACTCCCGGGATTTCTCGACGGGAAGTTTTGCGACAATCTTATCAAAGAATCTTGCGTTCTGAAGGGGCCATTCAGATGTTCATTACAATACAACCGCACCAATTCGCGCAATATCAGGATATCCTTCTGCAGATGTACAAATTGCGGAAGAGTGTTTTCGTCGACGAGCTTGGTTGGAGCGTCGACATAAGAGACGGACTGGAAAAGGACACCTACGACGACTTCGGCCCTGCCTATCTGGTCTGGATCAATCCGCAGACCCGGGCGCTCTACGGCTCGATGCGGCTGATGCCGACGACGGGGCCGACGCTGCTCTACGACGTGTTCCGCGACACATTCCCGGCGGCGGCGGCACTCAGCGCGCCCGGCATCTGGGAGGCCACGCGGACCTGCGTCGACGCCGAGGCTGTCGCTCGCGACTTTGGCGGCATGAGCGTGAACCGCGCGCTCGGCCTGCTGTGCCTCGCCACCGGCGAGTGCGCGCTGGCGCACGGCATCCACACCGTGGTGTGCAACTACGAGCCGCACATGAAGCGGGTGTATGCGAGCTACGGCGCCAGGCTGGAAGAACTCGGCCGGGCCGACGGTTTCGGCAAGCGCCCGGTCTGCTGCGGCCTGTTCTCGATTTCCGAGAGCTTCGTGGCCGGCATGCAGTCCGCGCTCGGCCAGTTCGATCCGCTCTACCGGCACCGCCTCAACGTGGCGCCGCAGCGCCACGATCTGGCCGCCTGAGTCGCGCGAAAGAATCCGCCGGCCGGGGCCAGCACCCGGCCGCCGATTTCGACCGGAAGAGCCGACTGCTTCGCGGTGGCGGCAGTCCGGTCCATTGCCCCGCCGTGCGAGCCCCATAGCACGGCGGGGCCTTTTCGCGTGACGACAGCGCGAACCATTGCGGGCGCGCCGCCGATGTGCGGCAATGCAGACGCATGACGAAATCCGCTTCCCGCACCGCCGTCGGCATCCTCTGCGCGATCGCCGCGCTCGCGCCCGCCGCGGCGTTGGCTCATGCTGCCGATCGCGGCTTCGTCATGCTGCTGCCCACCGGGCACTACATGGTCGGCGGCGCGCTTGCCGTGCTGGCCAGCTTCACCGCTCTGGCGCTCATTCCTCCGGAACCGCTGGACCGGCTGGCGCGATGGTCGGCCCGGCTGCTTCGCCTTCCCGTCGACGGCCGGGTTCTCACCAGCACCCTGTCGTTGGTCGTGCTGATGCTTCTGATCTGGTGCGGGCTGAAGGGCAGCCGCGACCCGCTGTCCAACCCGCTGCCGCTGGTCATCTGGACCGTGTGGTGGGTCGGGCTGACGCTTCTGGTGGGCCTGTTCGGCAATCTGTGGCGCTGGCTGGACCCCTGGTACGGCCCGGCCCGCGCCGTGCTCGCCTTCGCCGGTCGCAGGCACGCCCCGCCGCTGGCCGTGCTGCCCCGGCGGATCGGGGCCGCGCCGGCCATTCTCGTCTTCCTCGCCTTCGCGTGGTTCGAACTGATCCACCCCGCGCCAGACGATCCGGAGCTGCTCGCTGTGGTGGTGGCCGCCTACTGGCTGTTCGGATTCGTCGGCGTGCTGGTCTTCGGCCACGAGGCGTTCACGCGGCAGGTCGAGTGCTTCTCGGTCTTCTTCGCGATGATCTCGAAGCTCGCCATGCTGCGCCGCGGCGACGACGGCGCGCTGCATTTCAACCTCCCGGGTGCAAAGGCGCTCGACGCCGCTTCGCTCGGCCTGTCGGGCACGCTGTTCCTGCTGCTGGCGTTGTCGACCGTGTCTTTCGACGGCTTGATGCGCACCTTTCTGTGGCTGGGCGCGATCGGGGTAAACCCGCTGGAGTTCCCCGGCCGCACCGTGCTGATCTGGCCGAACACGCTTGGGATGATGCTTGCCTTCGCCACGCTGGCCGGCGCCTTTCTCGGCTGCGTATGGATCGGGCAGCGGCTTGCCGGAAGGCGTGGCACACTCCTGGAGACGGGCGCCGCGGCCGGCGCGCTGGTCTGGTCGATCGCGCCGATCGCGCTCGCCTACCACTTCTCGCACTACCTCGTGTCGTTCGTGCTCTACGGCCAGTATGCGCTGGCGGCGATCTCCGACCCGCTGTCGAACGGCGCGAACCTTTTTGGTACCGCCGGCTACCATGTGCTGGCAGGCGCCACCACCGGGGCCGAAAGCGCATGGGTGGTGTGGAACCTGCAGGCGGGCGCCATCATCGCCGCCCATGTGCTGGCGGTGCTGATGGCGCATGTCGTTGCCTTCCGCCTGCACGGCGACGCACGGCGGGCGACGGTCAGCCAGATTCCGCTGGCCCTGCTGATGATCGGCTACACCGTGCTCGGCCTGTGGCTGCTCTCCTCGCCAACCGGTTTCTGACGACCCCCTCTGACGCTGGGTCCGCCTATTCTGTTGCCAGCTTTCTGGATTGGTGATTTGATTTGCACACACATGAATTTCCGCCGCGCGCGCGGCGCGGCGCAGGCGATTTGATGCCAACGAACCGAGGGGAACACGCATGACCGAGAAACGCACTTCCCTGATACTGCCGAAGACGACGATCACCCGCCGCGGCGCCCTTAAGGGCCTCGCGGCCGGCGCTGCGATCGGTCTTGCGCCCGGCTATGTGCGCTACGCGCAGGCGCAATCGTCGGCGCCGATCAAGATCGGCTTCCAGGCGCACCGGACCGGCATCGGCGCGGCCTACGGCCGCTGGTACGAGCGCACGACGATGGCCGCCGCCAAGGCCATCAACGATGCGGGCGGCATCAACGGCCGGCCGATCGAGATCATCACCGAGGACGACGGCACCGACCCCGCGCGCGGCGCCGAGGTGGTGGAGAAATTCGCGCGCCAGCACAATGTCGACGTCGCCTACGGCACGCTGTTCAGTCATGTCGTCGTCGGCTCGGCTCCGGCGGCGGGCGAGCTCAAGCTGCCCTACTACGTCGTGTCGGAGGGCTACCACGTCGCATCGGGCTCGCTGAACCGCTACGTGTTCCAGCCCGGCATCACCGACGTGCGCAGCCAGGTGCGCGCCGTCGGACCGTGGATCGCCAACAATGTCGGCAAGAAGATCACGTTGGTCTTCCCCGACTACGCCTTCGGCCACGACCACCGCGACTACTTCCCGGAGAAATTCAAGGAAGCCGGAGGCGAGGTCGTCGGCATGGTGCCGATTCCGCCGACGGAATCGTCCTTCACGCGCTATTTCCCGCAGATCCCGGCATCGACCGAGGTGATCTACCACGTCATGGTCGGGCCGGCGGTGCTCACCTTCGTCAAGGAACTCGGCGAGTTCTACGGTACCGGCGGACCGAAGCTCTTCGGTTTCATCGACTCGCTCGAGGCGGTCGACATCAACTCGCCCGGCCTGGAATTCCTCGACGGGACCTATTTCTGGGAGGGCAGCCCGCGCTACCTGCAGGCGGACGCTTCCGACGCGCAGAAGGCCTACCGCGCCGCCGTCGGCATCGACGACAACGGCGCATCGGTGAACGATGCCAAGGACGTGTCGACGGCCGCCCACATGTATGGATGCTGGGAGACGCTTTACGTCATCAAGCAGGCGATGGAAGCCGCCGGCTATCAAGGTCCGCAGGACAGGGCCAAGCTGGTCGAGGCGACCGAGGCGCTGACCGACTTCGCCGAGGGGCCGGAGCATCCGCAGGGTGCCAAGCGCTTCAACGGCAAGACCCACCAGGTCTACGGCAGCCAATACATCAGCCAGGTCAGCGGCGGGAAGCTCAACGTCGTGCACAAGACCGCCATCGAGGACGGGCTCTACGACACCGACGTCGACTACACGACCAAGCCCCTCTGATCCTGCCTGCATTGCCCGAAGGTACTGACGACGTATATACGTCGTCAGTACCAAGGAGATCGCCATGGCCAAGGAAGCCGTCTTCACCATGAAGCTCGAGCCCGAGCTGCGCGATGCGTTCATGGCCGCGGCGGCCGAAGTCGACCGGCCAGCGTCACAGATCGTGCGCGATCTCATGCGCGGATATGTCGAGAAACTGCGGGACGAAAGAGAGTACGTGGAGTTCGTTCGGCGCAAGGTCGAGAAGGCTCGAAAGTCGATAGAGGCCGGCCGCGGGCGGAGCAACGAGGAGGTTTCGGCCCACTTCGCAAAGAAGCGGGCCGAACTGCGGCGCCGAGCGGCTGAGGGACGCGGTTGAAGGTTGTCTGGACACCTGAAGCCGAGGCAGACCGTGAGGAGGCGATCGACTACATCGCTCGCGACAACCCAGCGGCGGCCGAGCGAAGGACAGGCGCTTTGAAGCTGCGGCAACACGCCTTGAACGGTTCTCGATGTCCGGCAGACCCGGCCCGCTCCCGGATACGCGCGAGGTGATCCCCCACCCCAGCTATCGAATTGTCTACGAGTTCGTTGGCGACGAACTTTGGATAACGGCTCTCATCCACGCCTCACGCCAGTGGCCTCCCGTGGCGGATGACTGACGCATGGGTTTCGGTCCCTATCTCCTGCTTGCGACACTGGAAGGCCTCGTCATGGCGGCGGTGCTGGCGCTGACAGCGCTCGGCCTGTCGCTGGTGTTCGGCGTCATGCGGGTGGTCAACGTCGCCCATGGCGAATTCTTCATGCTCGGCGCGGTGCTGGCCTGGGCCGTCAGCAACGCGGTCGGCGGACACCCGGCAATCGGCTTCCTGGCGGCGCTGGTCGTTGCTCCGCTCGCGGTCGGCGCGGTGGCGTTGGCCTCCGAGCGGCTGGTGCTGCGCCGGCTGAACTACAATCCCGAGGCCACGATCGTCGCCACGATCGGGCTGCTCTACATCCTGCAGCAGGTCGCCCTCACCTTCTACGGCGCCGACGCGCGGCCGGTGGTGGCGCCCTTCAACGTGCGACTGCAGCTGCCATGGTTCGGCTATTCGGCCTACAAGCTGTCGGTGATCGGCTTCTCGCTGCTGCTGCTCGGCCTGACATGGTTCGTGCTGACGCGCACGAAGATCGGGCTGATCATGCGCGCCACGCAATATGATCGCGAGACGGCCACGGCGTTCGGCATCGCGGTGGACAAGGTCTATGCCGGCGTGTTCGTGGCCGGCGCGATGCTGGCTGCGATCGGCGCGGTGCTGGTCGTGCCGATCCGGCAGGCGCATTATCTCATGGGCCACGATCCGCTGCTGCTCTCCTTCATCGTCGTCATCATCGGCGGCCTGGGATCGCTGCGCGGGACGATGGTGGCGGCGCTGCTGGTCGGACTTTCAGACGGGATCCTCTCGGTCTTCTTCTCGCCGACGCTGGCCAAGATCGTCGCCACCACGGCCGTGGCGCTCGTGCTCGTGTTCCGGCCGCAGGGCCTGTTCGGGACGGCGCAGCGATGAGCGAGCGGGCCCGCATCGCTGCCCTGCATCTGGCGGTTATCGCACTGCTTTTCGCGGCTCAGTTCGTGCTGCCCGCCTATCACCACGGCATCGTCTCGCGTGTGATGGTGCTGGCGGTCTTCGCGATCGGCTACAACCTCGTCTTCGGCTATGCCGGAATGCTGTCGCTCGGCCACGCCATGTTCTTCGCCGCCGGCATGTATGGCGCCGGCCTGCCGGTCTACCACGGCGGTTGGGGAATCGGCCCGGCGTTCCTGTTCGGCATTGCCTGCGGGGCGGTGCTCGCGGCCGGCATCGGCCTGCTGGCGCTGCGCACAAGCGGCGTCGCCTTCATGATCGTCACCATGATGTTCGGACAGGTCGCTTACCTGCTGGCGCTGTGGTTCGGCGACTGGACGCGCGGCGAAGAGGGGCTGACCATCGCGCAGGATCTGCGCGTAGTCGGCCCGCTCGACCTGACCGACCCGACGACGCGCTACTTCGTGGCACTCGCTCTGTTCTCGGCCGCCCTGCTCGCGTCGCTGGCGCTGGTGCGCTCGCGCTTCGGCCGCACGCTCGTGGCCATACGCGAGAACGAGGAGCGCACCCGCATGCTGGGCTACGACACCTTTCGCACGAAGCTCGCCGCGCTCACCGTCTCGGGCGCGCTCTGCGCGGCGGCGGGGGCGGCCTATGCCCTCTTGTTCGGCTACATGGGCGCGGGCTTCGCCAACGTGCCCTATTCGATCCTGCCGCTTCTGTGGGTGCTGGTCGGAGGGGCGGCCACGGTCATCGGACCGTTCGTGGGCACGCTCGCCATGTTCTACCTGACGGACCTGTCGAACGACCTGCTCAACCGCAACTTCCCCGACTGGGACATCTCGGCGCTCGGCATTGTCGGGCTGGCCCTTGTCCTGCTGATCCTGTTCTTCCCGAAGGGCGTCATGGGCACGGTGCGCGCAAGGTGGCTGCCATGGCTGCCCTAGCTGGCACATCGAACGCGCCCCTTCTTTCCACGCGGGGCCTGTCGCGCAGCTTCGGTGGGCTGAAGGCGGTCGACGGCGTCGATTTCGATCTCCCCGCCGGCGAAATCCGTGCCGTCATCGGCCCCAACGGCGCCGGCAAGACGACCTTCGTGTCGCTGGTCTCCGGGCGCATCGCGCCGACCGCCGGGCGCATCGTCTTCGACGGTACCGACGTGACGCGCCTGCCGGCGCACCGCCGCGTCGGGCTGGGCATCGCATACACGTTCCAGATCACCTCGATCTACGCGGCGCTGTCGGTCGCAGACAATGTCGCGCTCGCCGCCCAGCGCAGCGCCGGCGGAGCCGCCCTGAAGCGCGCCGTCGACGAGGCGCTGACCCGCGTCGGATTGAGAGACCGGGCGAGCGAGCTCGCCGGCAACCTCGCCTATGGCCACCAGCGCCTGCTGGAGGTGGCGATGGGGCTGGCGCTGAAGCCGCGCCTGCTCATCCTCGACGAGCCGACACAGGGCCTTTCCGACGCCGAGATCGACGGGTTCGTCCAGTTGGTACGCGAGATCGCCAAAGGCGCGACGGTGATGCTCATCGAGCACAACATGGCCGTCGTGATGGCGCTGGCCGATCGCATCACGGTGATGGACCAGGGCCGCGTCATCGCCGAAGGCGCGCCCGACGCGATCCGCGCCGACCCGGCGGTGCAGGCGGCCTATCTCGGCGCGCCGCAGGAGGCCGCAAGCCATGGCTGACGCGCTGGCCATGGACAAGGTGGACGCCGGCTACGGCGGCGTGCAGGTGCTACGCGGCTTCTCGATGGACCTGCGGGCCGGCGAGGTGCTGTGCCTGCTCGGCCGCAACGGTGCCGGCAAGACCACTGCGCTGAAGACAATCATGGGGTTGGTGCGGCCGACCGCCGGCACGGTGAGGCTCGGCGCCGTCGAACTGTCCGCGCTGCCGGCCCACGAAGTGCCGAAAGCCGGCGTCGCCTATGTGCCGCAGGGCCGCCGCCTGTTCGCCGAACTGTCGGTGGCCGAAAATGTCGAAATCGGGCTGAACGCGCGTAAAAAGGGGAATGACGTCAGGGAGAGTGTGCTCGACCTGTTTCCGATCCTGCGCGAGCGCTGGCGCCAGCGTTCCGGCACGCTGTCGGGCGGCGAGCAGCAGATGCTCGCAATGGCGCGCGCGCTCTGCCTCGAACCCTCCGTGCTGCTGCTGGACGAGCCGACCGAAGGGCTGATGCCGTCTATGATCGCGCGTATCCGCGAGACCGTGGCGTCGCTAAAAGCCCGGGGTGTCTCCACCATCCTCGTTGAGCAGCGCGTCGACGCCGTGCTGTCGGTGGCCGACCGCGTCGCCTTCGTGGAGAACGGCCGCAACCGGGAGACGGTCGAGGTGTCGCGATTGCGCGACGAGCCGGGGCTGGTCAAGAGATATGTCGGCGTCGGCTGACGAGGCGGCTTGCCGGATGCGCTATGCGCCGGGATTGCCGAAGCTCGTGAAGCTCGCCCAGATCGCCGGATCGCTGGAGAAATTGTCCCGCGTCTGCTGCATCGCCAGCCGCAACGCGCCTTCCACCGTTTCACCGCCGCCGGCGAGAGCGCGCGCGAAACGCGTCATCATGTAGCTGGTGCCCTCGTCGCTGACGTTCCACAGCGAGCCGACCACCTGCCCGGCGCCGGCAGCATACCAGGCCCGCGCAAGGCCGTAGCCGCCGCCGCCGAAGGTCTTGCCCAGCCCCGACTGGCAGGCGCTCATCACAACCAGCGGGTGCCGGTAGACCATGCGCAGCTTGCGGATCTGCTGACCGCGCAGCAGGCCGCCGGCAACGGCAAGGAAGCTGCCGTCCATCGGATTGACGGCGTCGGAGACGCCGTGCGTGGCGAAATAGGCGATGCCGCCGCTCTCCTGCATCTGCCGCAGCGACGCGAGGATCTTCTTCTGGCTGGCGGCCTTGCCGGTCAGCACGTCATCGGCGGCCAGTTCGGTCGCGACGCTTCTGATCTCGGCCTCGGCACCGGGGAGCGGCGGCAGGCGCCAGCCTTCCACCTTGCCAAAGGCGGGATTGCCGACAAGCAGCTTGGATCCCGAGAAGACGCTGCGCGTGTCGAAGGTCATCGCTTCCGCCGCCATCGACACATCGGGAAAATTGTCCTCGTTCAGGAACAGCGCCTCGGGATCTGCCAGCAGCAAGATGGACGCCTGGTCGATCAGTGCGCGGCCGTCCGCAAGCACCAGCGCGGAGAGCGGCGCCTGGCCGACGGCGCCCGACGGCAGGACCAGCAGCCGCTCATATCCCCCGGAAGCCAGGCGCCGGCCGACCGAGCCCGGCAGCAGGCGCTCCGACACGGCGGCGATGCCGACGGCCAGCGCGGCGACCTCCGGCGCCTCCTTCTTGCGGACGATGGCCGTGGCGCCGCGGGTCGCGGCACGGGTTTCGAGGTCGAGCGTGACGCGCAAGCCGCCGAGCATCGCGGCGATGTCGCCCTGCGTACGCTCAAAGGCAACCGGTCCGTCGCGGTCGAGGAGGAAGACGTCCATGGGACCGTCGTCGCGCAGATGATAGAGCAGCGCGGCAGTCGGCCCGCGCTGCGAAAGCTGCTCCAGCCGCGCACCGCCAACAGTCAGCATGCGCAGGAGCTTCTCCGGCGTAGTCGGCTGTCCGTCGAAGCCGGAGAAATCGCAGAAACCGGTGCGGAATTTGGTGGCGAAGCAGGCGCGATATTTGCGGTGGTGGTCGATGCATTCGGTCAGCGCCGCGACCGGGTCGGCCTGCTGCGCCCACGCACGGCCGACGCCCGCCATGGCGACGGTCGCCGTTGCAGCAAGACCCAGCAATTGCCGTCGGTTCACGCGCCCTCTCCCCAGCCCATTGCAGTCGAACACAATCACGTGATCGTGATCAGAAGATGGCGCGACGCTCAGCGCCGCCTCGTCAGAAATGTTGCCAGTTCATCGGCCAGGCCGGCGGCCAGCGGCAGATCCGGGTTCGAGTAGGAGCCGATATTAGCGGCCGGGTCGTTCTCCGGCACGTCCTTCAGCACATGGTTCATCGCCAGCATGAACAGCGTCTCGGCCTTCGGCTGCGCGGCGGCGAGCGCGTCGAAGTCGAGGCGCTTTACCTGGATGTCGTTGCCGCCCTGTACGATCAGCATCGGCCGGGTCTCGGCTGCGGCGAGGGCAGCCGGGTCGCGGCTGAACAGGTCGATCAGGTAGCCCTGCACGCCGGGGTAGAAGAGCCGCTGCAGCGCCTCGTGCATGCCCGACACGTCGACCTTCTCGCCACGCTCCAGCGCCGCGATGGCGCGCAGCGCATCCGACATCAGGAACCAGTTGGCCGGGTTCGACCAGAGCTGGTCGCGCAGCAGGTCGCCGAAGCGGCGGCCGGGCGCGGACAACAGGACAAGCCCGCAAACCGACGCGTTGTCCTGCGCAGCCACCAGCGACATCAGCCCGCCCTCGCTATGGCCGACCAGCCAGGCGCAGGGAGTGCCCACCTCCCGGCGCGCAACCTCGATCCAGGCCGCTGCGTCGCCGGCAAAGGCGGCTACCGTCACGGCGTTCGCGTCGGGCGCGACCGCCGCGCTGCCGCCGATGCCGCGCTTGTCGTAGCGCACCGTCGCTACGCCCCGCTCAGCCAGGGCTTCGGCGAGCATGCGGTAGGTCGAAGCGGAGATGCCGAGCGGGCTGTTGCCGTTGCGGTCGGTCGGGCCGGAGCCGGCGACGATCACGGCGGCCGCCTTCGACGCCGCGGCCGGGGCAAGCAGGGTGCCGCGCAGCGTGCCGTCGGCCACGGTCGCCTCGACCTCGCGCGAGACGGGCTGCGCCGCAGCGGCAATCGTCATGGCAAGCAGAGCCGCGACACAGACCCCCTTCATCGCCGGTCCCTCCCCAGGCCGGCAACATATCGCGTTTCCCAGCGCCCGGCATCAGCGGTTTCCGCTGGAGAATCGCTGCGCGCTCCCCTTCCGCGCCTCCGGCTTTGCCTCTATCGTTGACCAAACGATAAAAATCGGCGGGACCACACAGCCAGAAAAACAGCCAGAGGGTCGAACAATGTCGAAAATGCCATCCAATCTCCGTTTCACGCGCCGCTCGGCGCTTCAGCTCGGCGCCGGTGCTGCGGCACTGACCTTGATGCCGGGCCGTCTCTTCGCCCAGGAAAAGCTGAAGGTCGCGGCGGTCTACACCGTGCCGTTCGAGCAGCAATGGGTGAGCCGCATCCACAAGGCCGCCGTCACCGCGCGCGACCGCGGCGACATCGAATATGTCGCGACCGAAAACGTGTCCAACACCGACTATGAGCGCGTGATGCGCGAATATGCCGAAGCCGGCAACAAGCTGATCCTCGGCGAGGTGTTCGGCGTCGAGGACGCGGCGCGCTCGGTGGCGGCCGACTATCCGGACACGGCTTTCCTGATGGGCTCGTCGTTCAAGCCCGACGACGCGGTGCCGAACTTCGCGCCATTCGACAACTACATCCAGGACGCCTCCTACCTCACCGGCATCATCGCCGGTGCGATGACCAAGTCGAAGAAGATCGGCATGGTCGGCGGCTTCCCGATCCCCGAAGTGAACCGGCTGATGCACGCCTTCATGGCAGGCGCGAAGGAAAGCGCGCCGGACATCGCCTTCCAGGTCGCCTTCATCGGCTCGTGGTTCGACCCGCCCAAGGCCAAGGAGACGGCGTTCGCGCAGATCGACGGGGGAGCCGACGTGCTCTACGCCGAGCGTTTCGGCGTGTCCGACGCGGCCAAGGAAAAGGGCGTTCTGGCAATCGGCAACGTCATCGACACGCAGGCCGACTATCCTGACACGGTGATTGCCTCGGCGCTGTGGCACTTCGAGCCGACGCTCGACAAGGCGATCGCGGAAGTGAAGGCCGGCACATTCAAGGCGGCCGACTACGGCGTCTATTCCTTCATGAAGGAAGGCGGCTGCTCGATCGCGCCGCTCGGTACATTCGAGGGCAAGGTGCCGGCCGACGTGATGGCCAAGGTCAAAGAGAAGGAAGCCGCCATCAAGGCGGGGACGTTCACCGTGACCATCAACGACGAAGAGCCGAAGTCGAGCTAGCGCCCATTCAAAGGGCGAGCGGGGGCGGTCGTGGACCGCCCGCGCGTTCCCATGACGGCACCCGTCCTCCGCCTGTCCGGCATCACCAAGCGCTTCGGCCCGCTTACGGCCAACGATGCCATCTCGTTCGAGCTGGCGCAGGGCGAGGTGCTGGCGCTGCTTGGCGAGAACGGGGCAGGCAAGACGACGCTGATGAACATCCTGTTCGGCCATTACGTAGCCGACGAAGGGACGGTCGAGGCGTTCGGCAAACAGCTGCCGCCGGGCGATCCGCGCGCCGCGCTGACAGCAGGCATCGGCATGGTGCACCAGCATTTCACGCTGGCCGAGAACTTGAGCGTTCTCGACAACATCGCGCTCGGCACGCAGCCGCTTCTGTCACCGCGCTTCGACCGCGAGAAGGCACGCCGGCGCATTGCGGAGATCACCAGCGAATTCGGCCTCGCCGTTAACCCCTCGGCGCTTGTTTCGGCGCTGGCGGTCGGCGAGCGCCAGCGCGTCGAGATCGTCAAGGCGCTCTACCGCGACGCGAAGGTGCTGATCCTGGACGAGCCTACCGCCGTGCTGACGCCGGCCGAGAGCCGGGCGCTGTTCGAGACCCTGCGCAAGCTGACGGCGGGCGGGCTGTCGGTCATCTTCATCTCGCACAAGCTGCATGAGGTGATGGCCGGCAGCGACCGCGTGATCGTGCTGCACGGCGGCAAGGTCGCCGGCGAGCGGCGCACCGCCGACACCGACGTGCACGAGCTGGCGAAGCTCATGGTCGGGCGCGAAGTGCTGCCGCCGGCGGTCGAGCCGGTGCCGCGCGGCGCGGTGCTGATGCAGCTGGACGGCGTGTCCACCGCCGGCCCGGGTGTCCGCCTCGACGGCGTCTCGCTGCGACTCCACGGCGGCGAGATCGTCGGCATAGCCGGCGTGTCGGGCAACGGGCAGGCAACGCTCGCCGCGCTGGTTGCGGGCATGGCAGCGCCGTCGTCCGGCAGCCTGTCCATCAACGGCAGACCCGAGGCAGGCTGGTCGCCGCGCGCGGCCCTCGCCGCCGGCATCGGCCGCATCCCGGAAGACCGCCACTCGACCGGGACCATCGGCGACATGACGATCGCCGAAAACGTCGCGCTGGAAGCCTACCGCTCGCCGCGCTTCTCGAAATCCGGCTTTCTCAACGGCCGGGCGATGCGCGGCTTTGCCGAGCAGGTGATCGGCGACTACGAGGTCAAGTGCCCCGGCCCGGACGCGCGCATCCGCCTGCTGTCCGGCGGCAACATGCAGAAGCTGATTCTCGGCCGCGCGCTTGATGGCGACCCGGCCATCATCCTCGCCAACCAGCCGACGCGCGGGCTGGATGTCGGCGCGGTCGCCTATGTGCAGGAGCGGCTGCTGGCTGCGCGCGCACGGGGCGCGGCGGTGCTGCTCATCTCGGAGGATCTCGACGAGGTGCTGGCGCTCGCCGACCGCATCGCGGTGATGTATCGAGGCCGTCTCTCCGAACCGTTTTCGCGCGGCGAAAAGACGACCGCCGAGATCGGCGCGATGATGGCCGGCGCGGGATCGGATGGGGCCGCCCATGCGGCTTGAGCCCGTCGTTTCGCCATCCGCGCTGGCTTCGATTCTGTATCCGGCCGGCGCGATCCTCGTCACCGTGGTCATCGCGTCGCTGCTGGTGCTGGTCGCCGGAGCGTCGCCCTTCACCGTCTTCGGGCTGGTGCTGAAAGGTGCCGCCGGCTCGCAGTTCGCGCTGATGGAGACGCTGACGCGCGCGACGCCGCTGATCTTCACCGGGCTGGCCGTCGCCGTCGCCTTCCGCGCCAGGCTGTGGAACATCGGCGCGGAGGCGCAGCTTTACGCGGGCGCGATCATCACCGTGGTGCTCGGCACCGGGGCTCTGCCCCTGCCGGCGGTCGTTTTGCTCCCACTGATGATAGCCGCGGCAATCCTCGCCGGCGCGATGCTGCTCGCCGGCCCGGCTGTACTGAAGATCCGCTTCGGAGTGGACGAGGTGGTGACCACGCTGCTCATCAACTTCATCATGGTCCTGTTTGTCTCGATGCTGCTCGAAGGCGTGCTCAAGGACCCGATGGGGCTCGGCTGGCCGCAATCGCAGAAGCTGATCGCCGATGCCCGCCTGCCGCGCATCGTGACCGGCCGCAGGCTGCATTACGGATTTGTCCTCGCCATCCTGTCCGCTGTCGTGGTCTGGATCGTGATGAAGAAGACCACACTCGGCTTCGAGATGCGTGCGGTCGGGCACAACCCCGAAGCGGCGCGCTTCGCCGGCATTCCGGTCAATCGCGTGCTGATGAAGACGGCGCTGTTTTCCGGCGGGCTGGCGGCGCTGGCCGGCTTCTCCGAGGTGGCAGGGCTCAAGGGCAACCTGACGCTCGATCTCTCTCCCGGCTATGGCTATTCGGGCATCGTGGTGGCCATGCTGGCGCTGCTCAACCCGCTCGGCGTGGTGGTGTCGGCGATCTTCGTCGCCGGCATCTTCGTTGGCGCAGATGCCATGAGCCGCGCGGCGGGCGTCCCCTCCTACATCGCCGATGTGATGGTGGCGCTGGCGCTGCTGACGATGGTCGTGGCGATCATGCTGACGCGGTATCGGGTGAGGTGGCGGTGACCGAAGCCCTCGAAATCCTGTTCACAGCCTCGTTCTGGGTGGCCGCGATCCGCATCGCGTCGCCGCTGATCTTCGCAACCATGGGCGAACTGATCTGCGAGCGCGCCGGGGTGCTCAATCTCGGCATCGAGGGCATCATGGTGGTCGGGGCCTTCGCCGGCTGGCTGACCGTCTATCTGGGCGGCGATCTGTGGTTCGGCGTGCTGGTCGCTGCGCTCGCCGGCGCCGCCTTCGGCCTGCTGCACGCGACGCTGACCGTGCCGCTCGGCCTGTCGCAGCACGTCGTCGGCATCGGCATCACGCTGCTAGCCACCAGCCTGACCTACTTCACCTACCGCGTGGTGTTGCCCGAAGTGACGTCACCGCCGAAGATCGAGCCGTTCCTGCCGGTTCCGATCCCGCTGCTGTCGGACATCCCGGTGGTCGGCCCGGCTTTGTTCAACCAGACGCCGCTGACCTATCTCGCCTATGTCACCGTCGCCGTCGTGGCCTATGTGCTGGCCCGCACGCCGCTCGGGCTCGCCGTGCGCGCGGCGGGCGAGAACCCGTCGGCCGTCGAGGCGCAGGGCATCTCCGTCACGGCGATCCGCATGGGCGCGGTGATGGCCGGCAGCGCGCTGATGGCCATCGGCGGCGCGTTCCTCACCATGTCAGCCTTCAACTCGTTCTTCTTCGAGATGGTCAACGGCCGCGGCTGGATCTGCATCGCGCTCGTCGTGTTCGGCTCGTGGCGGCCGGGCAAGGCGCTGCTCGGCGCCGTGCTGTTCGCCGCCTTCGACGCCTACCAGATCAGGCTGCAGCAGCTTTCCGGCGGCGTGCTGCCGTATCAGGTCTTCCTGATGCTGCCTTACGTTCTGTCGATCGCAGCGCTGGTACTTGTGGCGCGCCGCGCGACCTATCCCAAGGCGCTGATGATCCCTTATCAGAAAGGCGAGCGGTAGCGCTACCATCGGGGCGCGAACCGTGTAAGGTCGCGCCGCCACAAGCGAGGGAGGAGCGCCTTGGACTGGTCGATCGTCGATTCCGGAACCGCGCGTGGAACCCTCGTCGGCCGTGTGTGGCAGCCGGACCAGCAAGGCCCGGCGCTCGTCGTGCTGCGCGACGGCGCGCTGTTCGACATCACCTCCGCCGCGCACCCGACCATGAGCGCGCTGCTCGAAGCAGACGACCCGGTCGCCGTCGTGCGCAAGGCCAAGGGCCGCCGGGTGGGCTCGCTGGACGAGGTGGCGAAGGCGAGCCGCGCCCGCGACGCCAGCGCCATCCACCTGCTCGCGCCCAACGATTTGCAGGTGGTGAAGGCCTGCGGCGTGACGTTCGCCAATTCCATGATCGAGCGTGTCATCGAGGAGCGCGCAGCGGGCGATGCGACACGCGCGGCGGCGGTGCGCGCCCGCGTCGAGGCGCTGATCGGCGACAGTATGGCGAAGCTGCGCGCCGGCTCGCCGGAAGCCATGAAGGTCAAGGCCGCGCTGATCGAGGAAGGCATCTGGAGCCAGTATCTGGAGGTCGGCATCGGCAAGGACGCCGAGGTGTTCACCAAGGCGCCCGTGCTGTCGTCGGTGGGCTGGGGCGCGGAGGTCGGGCTGCACCACGATTCCTCGTGGAACAATCCCGAGCCAGAGGTTGTTCTGGCCGTCGATTCCAAGGGCCGCGTGAAGGGCGGGACCCTCGGCAACGACGTCAATCTGCGCGATATCGAGGGCCGCTCGGCGCTGCTGCTCGGCAAGGCCAAGGATAACAACGCTTCGAGCGCGATCGGCCCGTTCATCCGCCTGTTCGACGACACGTTCGGCATCGACGACGTGCGCAACGCCGAACTGACGCTCGATGTGACCGGGCCGGAGGGCTACGAGCTCAAGGGCCGAAGCTCGATGAACCGCATCTCGCGCGACCCGCTCGACCTCGTCGCCCACGCGCACGGCCGCCATCACCAGTATCCCGACGGTTTTGTCCTGTTCCTCGGCACGCTGTTCGCGCCGACGGCGGATCGCGGCGAGAAGGGCAGCGGCTTTACCCACAAGGTCGGGGACGTGGTGAAGATAGCCGCACCGGGGTTCGGCGCGCTGGTCAATACGGTGTCGCTGTCGCGCGACTGCCCGCCCTGGACGTTCGGCGTGTCGGCATTGATGGCCAATCTGGCGCGGCGGGGATTGCTCTAGCGGCGCGTTGCTCCCGCCCGTCCGCTATGGCACAAGCGCCGGCACCATGCGGAGCAGCGCTTGAAACCGCAGCGACATCAGCGAGACGGACGCCCCGAAAAGCGGCGTGACCGCCCGGGTGAACCACCGCGCCCGCGCCAGCCGGAAGCGGGGCTGCAGCCGGCGCGACAGGCAGTCGAGGCCGCGCCGAAGGCGCATCTCCCGCGTCGCGAAGGAAAGTTGCCGGCCGAGCGCGTGCCGGTGATCCTCGAGGTGCTGCCTTCCGACGACTATGCGCTGATCGATTCGGGCGACGGCGAGAAGCTTGAGCGCTACGGCCAGTATCTGATCGTGCGGCCGGAGGGGCAGGCGATCTGGCGAAGGGCGTTGCCCGAGAAAGAGTGGGCGAAGGCCGACGCGATCTTCACGGGCGACACCGACGAGGAAGGCATGGGCCGCTGGCGCTTTCCCAAGGGAGCACTCGGCGAGACATGGCCGATGAAGCATGACGGCATCGACTATCTCGGCCGTTTCACATCCTTCCGCCATGTCGGCGTGTTTCCCGAGCAGGCATCGCACTGGCGCCACATGGAGAGCCTGATCAGAGAGGCCAGACGGCCCGTGAAGGTGCTCAACCTGTTCGGCTATACCGGCCTCGCCTCGCTGGCCGCAGCGCGCGCGGGGGCCGAGGTCACCCATGTCGACGCCTCCAAGAAGGCGACGTTGTGGGCGCGCGAGAATCAGGAGCTCGCGGGACTGGGGACAAAACCGATCCGCTGGATCGTCGACGACGCCCAGAAGTTCGCCGAGCGCGAGGCGAGGCGAGGCAGCCGCTACGACATCGTGCTATTCGATCCGCCGCAGTTCGGCCGCGGGCCGAAGGGCGAGGTGTGGCAGCTGTTCGACCACCTGCCCGGCATGACCGAGTTGGTGCGCGAAATCCTGACGCCGAAGCCGCTGGCGGTCGTGCTGACGGCCTATTCCATCCGCTCGTCCTTCTTCGCCATCCACGCGCTGATGCGCGATACGTTTGCCGGCATGGGCGGCGCGGTGGAGTCCGGGGAACTCGTCATCCGCGAGAAGGCGGCGGGACGCGCACTGTCGACATCGCTGTTCTCGCGCTGGGTGGGACAATGAACGAAACGCGCGCGCCCGGCAGGGTCAAAGAGGTCACTAGCGTCGCCAACCCGCTGGTGAAGGACATCAAGGCGCTGGCGCTGAAGAAATTCCGCGATCAGCAGAACGCCTTCATGGCCGAGGGGCTGAAGCTGGTCATCGACGCGCTCGACGCCGGCTGGAGCATCACCACCCTGGTCTTCGCCAAGGCCGGCCGCGGCAATCCGGCGGTCGAGAAGGTCGCGGCCCGCACGGTGGCGGCTGGCGGCAATGTGCTGGAAGCCAGCGAGAAGGTGCTGTCGGCCATCACGCGGCGCGACAACCCGCAGATGGTGGTCGGCGTGTTCCGCCAGCGCTGGACGAAACTCGACACCATCCGCCCGAAGCCGGGGGAGGTTTGGGTGGCTCTCGACCGCGTGCGCGACCCTGGCAACCTTGGAACGGTGATCCGCACCGCCGACGCGGTGGGCGCGGCCGGCGTGATCCTTGTCGGCGACACGACCGACCCGTTCTCGGTCGAGGCGACTCGCGCGACCATGGGCTCGGTCTTCGCCGTTCCGCTGGCAAAAGCCTCTCCCGAAGCTTTTCTGGCCTGGCGCAGGAGTTTCTCAGGCCTGGTCGTGGGCACGCATCTCGCCGGCTCCACCGACTATCGCCGCATCGACTATGGCAGCGGCCCGGTGCTTCTCCTGATGGGCAACGAGCAGCAGGGGCTGCCCGACGCGCTGGCGCAGACATGCGACCGCCTTGCCCGCATTCCGCAGACGGGCAAGGCCGATTCGCTCAACCTCGCGGTCGCCACCGGCGTCATGCTTTACGAGATCCGCCGCAAGGCGCTTCCGGAGGTGGCGGGCTGATGCGCGCGCTGCCTGCCTACGGCCTGCTGACCGTCGCGGCGGTCGCCGTCGACCAGTGGATCAAGTGGCTGGTGCAGTCGCGCATGGCGATGGGCGAAACCATCGAGTTCCTGCCCTTTCTGGCGTGGCACCGCACGGTCAACACCGGCATCTCCTTCTCCTTCATGGACGGACTGCCCGCATGGGTGCTTGCGGCGCTGGCGCTGGCGGTGATGGGCTTCATCCTGTGGCTGGCCATCCGGACGGAGCCGCGGCAGGTGTTCGCGCGAGCCGGCTTCGCCTTGATCGTCGGCGGCGCGGTCGGCAACCTCATCGACCGCGTCTTGCTTGGCCATGTGGTCGACTACGTCTATTTTCACACACCGGTCTGGTCGTTCGCCGTGTTCAACCTCGCCGACACCTGCATCACCGTCGGCGCCGTGCTGGTGATCCTGCAGGAAGTCGTCGACTGGCGACGCGATCGCGCGGCCAAACAGGAGAGCTAGGAGCCCGCCATGCCCGACACCTTCAAGGCAATGCTGATCGAGCGCCGCGAGGACAAGACGCAGTCGGTTCGCGAGGTCGAGATGACCGAAGCCGATCTCATGGAGGGCGACGTCACAGTCGCGGTCGAGGCCACCACGGTCAACTACAAGGACGGTCTGGCGCTGACCGGCAAGTCGCCGGTGGTGCGGCGCTTTCCCATGATCCCCGGCATCGACTTTTCCGGCACCGTGCTCAACTCGACGCATGCCGACTGGAAACGTGGCGACAAGGTGATCCTCAACGGCTGGGGCGTCGGCGAGACGCATTACGGGGCATATGCCGGCCGCGCGCGGGTGAAGGGCGACTGGCTTGTGCCGCTGCCCAAGGGCACATCGCCGAGGCAGGCCATGGCCGTAGGCACCGCCGGCTACACCGCCATGCTCTGCGTCATGGCGCTCGAACGACACGGCCTGACGCCGTCGTGCGGCCCGGTCGTCGTCACCGGCGCGGCCGGCGGCGTCGGCTCGGTCGCCATCGCGATACTGGCCAAGCTCGGCTGGCATGTGATCGCATCCACCGGACGCGCCTCGGAAGCCGACTATCTGAAGGGTCTCGGCGCGGCCGAGATCGTCGACCGCGCCGAGCTTTCGGCGCCAGGAAAGCCGCTCGGCAAGGAGCGCTGGGCGGCAGGCGTCGATTCGGTCGGCAGCCACACGCTTGCGAACGTGCTTGCGCAGACCAGCTACGGCGGCGCGGTGGCTGCATGCGGGCTGGCGCAGGGTATGGACCTTCCCGCCTCGGTGGCGCCGTTCATCCTGCGCGGCGTGTCGCTTCTCGGCGTCGATTCCGTCAATGCGCCCAAGGCACTGCGGCTGGAGGCGTGGAAGCGCATCGCTTCGGACCTCGACCGCTCCAAGCTCGACGCCATCACCACGACCATGCCCTTCGCCGCGCTGACCAACGCCGCCCACGACATCGTCGCCGGCAAGGTGCGCGGGCGCCTTGTGATCGAGATGTGAGCGAGTCGGTCGTCCGTTAAATTTTGAACGGTCGGCCAAAAGCTTCCTAAAACCCTGTTCCCTATGGTCCCGGCCATGGTGGCGGAAAGGGACGTTGCATATCTGCTCGAGGCAGAGCCGGCTCGCGTGGCGGGCGGGCCGCCCGAGCCCGTGCGCGCGCAGGCGGCCGTGCAGCCTTCGCGGCGCCGCGACGGTGCGCTGCTCCTGCATGTCGCTCTGTCGGTCGCCACGCTGCTGGTGGCGGTGGTCGCCGCGGCCACCGGCTCCCCGCTGCCGCTGGTCCTGGTGATGATAGTGATCGGGGCGCTCGGTCTCGGCGTCGCCGGCCTTGAAGCCGCCGCGCGCGCTCGACGGCTGCGCCATCGCGCCGAGGGAACCGCAGCCGAGCGCCGGCAGGTCGAGGAACTGGCCGACCGCGTGTGGGAGCTGCGCGAGAGCGAGGAGCGTTTCCGCGGCCTCGTCGACGCTCTCGGCGACGTCGTCGTGCACCGCGACCGCGACGGCCGCATCGTGCAGGCCAACAGGGTTCTGGCCTCGCTGCTCGATAAGGAACCTGCAGCGCTGGTCGGCAAGACACTCGGCGATCTCGGGATCGACATGCGGGTGGCGCCGGATGCCGCATTCGAGGACGGGGAATTCCTGAGCTCGACCGACGTGGCGATCCGAACCAGCATGGGCATACGCTGGTTCTCCTGGATCGAGCTGTCGGTGCGCGACGAGGCCACCGGCGCCATTTCCCACCGGGCCATCGCCCGCGACATCACCGACCGCAAGCGCGCCGAACTGGCGCTGATGCGCGCCCGCGAGCGGGCCGAGCACGCCAGCCAGGCCAAGTCGCGCTTCCTCGCGACCGTCAGCCACGAAATCCGCACGCCGATGAACGGCATCATCGGCATGGCAAAGCTGCTGGGCGGAACCGAGCTGACGCCGGAGCAGAAGACCTATGTCGGCGCCGTCTCGGTCTCGGCCGGCGCGCTGCTGGCGCTGATCGAGGACCTGCTCGACTTCTCCAAGATCGAGGCCGGCAAATTCGAGCTGGAGCCGCAGCGGGTGTCGCCGCGCGAGGTTGTCGAGCACGCCGTCGAACTGATGGCGCCGCGCGCCTATGCCCGCGGCATCGGGCTCGGCTGCCACGTGGCGCCCGATGTGCCGGCCAGCGCGCTCCTCGATCCCGACCGGCTGCGGCAGGTGCTGCTCAACCTGATCGGCAACGCGGTGAAATTCACCGAGGTCGGCGGCGTGCTGGTCGACATGTCCGTGCGCGCACGCGACGGCCGGCCGCACCTGGTCATCGCCGTCACCGACAGCGGCCCGGGCCTGAAGCAGAGCGAGATCGACCGGCTGTTCCGCGAGTTCGAGCAGGGCGATGGCAGCCGCACTCGCAAGCACGGCGGCGCCGGCCTCGGCCTGGCGATCTCAAAGCGGATCGTGGAAGCCATGCACGGTACGGTCGAGGCCAGTTCGAGGCATGGCCACGGCTCGGTCTTCACCGTCACGGTGCCGCTTGAGGAACCGGCCTCGTCGTCGGCCCCCCTGGCAGCGCTCACCGGGCGTCGCATTTTGCTGGTTTCGCGCAACACGATGGAGGCCGAGGCCGCGGCGCGCACCCTGCGCGACCAGTCGGCGCAGGTCACGCTGGCCAACAATGCCGACGACGCGTTGCGGATCGCGGGCGAGATGGCCGACGGGTTCGACACGCTGATGGTCGACGCGTCGGCGGAAACGACCGACGGCGCCACACTGCGCGCGTTGAAGGGCGGCGGGCTGGCCCATGCCGAGGCCGTGACGCTGATCGCGCCCGGTGACCGGGGCAAGCTGCAGGAACTGCGCGCCGCCGGCTACGACGCCTTCCTGCCGCGGCCGGTGCGCACCGAGACGATGCTGCGGGTTCTGGTCGCCGGCAAGACCGGCCTGCGCGCCAGCACGCCGGTCGCCGCGACGCGTCGCCACGCCGCACCCGGCAAGGCCGCGGCACTGAGCGTGCTGCTGGCCGAGGACAACGACATCAACGCGGTGCTGGCGCGCGCAGCGCTCTCCAAGGCAGGCCACACGGTGCGCGTGGTTGCCAACGGCAAGGCCGCCGTCGACGCGCTGACGGCGCCGGACCATCATTTCGACGTGGCCCTGATGGACCTGCACATGCCGCTGATGGACGGGCTGGAGGCGATCGGCCGCATCCGGCGCCACGAGGCCGAGCGCGGCCGGCCGCCGGTGCCCATGCTGGTGCTGTCGGCCGACGGACAGGAGGAAACCCGCCAGAATGCGCTGGCACGGGGCGCCAACGGCTACCTGACCAAGCCGCTCGATCCCGAATCGCTTGTGCTGGCGGTCGAGGAGCAGGCGGCGGCGTGACCGGCCGCGGCCTGTTGGTCGTGGACTGCCGGTTGTGGACGAAATGCCACGCCGCGAACTTCGCCGCTCGGCGCAACTTGTCGCCGGCGCCACAGGCATTGTAATGTCACCGCGCTGTTGCACTGTACGCCTATCTCCACGCTCGGGCGAAGCAGGAGAATCTTGATGGCCAGCGCGCTGCTTGAACGCTCTGAATACGCCGCTCGCGCGGGCGGCACCCAACGTTATGAGGCGGCAATCGCCCAGGGCCTGCCGCTCGGGCGCATTGCGTCGCTTGAGGTTCGACTCGCCCGCACCCCGGTCGAGATCGAGGCCGCGCAGCGGGTTCGCTATCGCGTCTTCTACGAAGAAATGGGCGCGCGCGCCGGCGAGGCGCTGGCGATCGACCGGCGCGACGCAGACCGTTTCGACGCCATCTGCGACCATCTGCTGGTCATCGATACGGCGCTGCCCGGCGGCGACCTCGACCGCATCGTGGGTACGTACCGCCTGCTGCGCGACGAGGTGGCGCGCGCCAATGCCGGCTTCTATTCGGTCGACGAATTCGAACTGGAGGCGCTGGTCGCCCGCCACCCCGGGCGGCGCTTCATGGAGCTTGGACGCTCCTGCGTGCTGCCCGAATACCGTTCCAAGCGCTCGATCGGTGTCCTGTGGCAGGGCATCTGGGCCTATGTGAACCACCATGGCATCGACGTGATGGCAGGCTGCGCCTCGTTTCCGGGCACGGTACCGGCCGCGCATGCCGAGGCGCTGTCCTTCCTCGCCCATCACTGCCGCCCGGCGCCCGAATGGGATGTGCGCGCGGTGGCGGGCCGTCACACGGCCATGGACCTGATGCCGAAGGAAGCGGTTAACATGCGCGCCGCGCTGAACGCGCTGCCGCCGCTCATCAAGGGCTATCTGCGGCTCGGCGCCAAGATCGGCGACGGCTGCGTGATCGACCATGAATTCCGCACGACCGATGTCTTCGTCATCCTGCCGGTCGACGCAATTTCGCAGCGCTATATCGACCACTACGGCCCCGAAGGCGAACGCTACGCGTTCTGAGCTCGATCTTCCGCCGCTTCAGCGCTTCCCGTAAGGTCGCAGCGGGAGGCCGATTTGAACCCGATCCTCGTCTTCGATTTCGCCGGCATCGCGGTGTTCGCGGCGACCGGGGCGCTCGCCGCCTCGCGCAAGCAGCTCGACATCGTCGGGTTCCTGTTCCTCGCCAGCGTGACCGCAATCGGCGGAGGGACTTTCCGCGACCTGATCCTCGGCGCACCCGTATTCTGGGTGGTCGAGCCGGCCTATGTGATCGTCTGCGCGGCGGTGGCGGTCGTCGTGTATTTCACTGCACACCTGATCGAATATCGCTACATCGCATTGTTGTGGTTCGACGCGGTCGGGCTTGCGGCCTATTGCGTGTTCGGAGCGTGGAAGGGCCTGACACTGACCGGATCGCCGACCATCGGCGTCGTCATGGGCGTGCTGACCGCCACCTTCGGCGGCGTGCTGCGCGACCTGCTGGCCAACGAACCGTCGGTGTTGCTGCGGCCCGAAATCTACGTCACCGCCGCGCTCGCCGGCTCCGCCACCTTCACCGTGCTGACGCTGGCCGGCGCGCCGCTGCTGGCGGCAGCGCTGGCGGGCTTCCTCGCCGCCTTCCTCGTGCGCGGCGGCGCGCTGCGCTTCGGCTGGTCGTTCCCGCCCTATCGCAGCCGGCCCGGACGGCGGCAGGAGGACATCTTCAAGTAGGCGCGAATTGACGCGCGCCGGCCGCACCGGCTAGGCGGCTGCCATGACCACGGCATTGCCCGATCTGCCCGTGACCGCTGCGCTGCCGGCGCTGTCCGCCGCGCTGGCGGACAAGGAGCGCGCCGTATTGGTGGCGCCGCCCGGCGCCGGCAAGACGACGCTTGTGCCGCTCGCCCTGCTCGACGCCGGCTGGCGCGGCGACGGCACGATCCTGCTGCTGGAACCGCGCCGGCTCGCCGCCCGCGCCGCCGCCCGCCGCATGGCGGCGCTGCTGGGCGAGGAGCCGGGCGGAACGGTCGGCTACGCCATGCGCATGGACAGCCGCACCTCCGCGAGGACGCGCATCCTCGTCGTCACCGAGGGCGTGCTGGCGCGCATGATCCTCGACGATCCCGAACTGCCCCGCATCGCCGCCGTGCTGTTCGACGAATTCCACGAGCGCTCGCTCGACGGCGATTTCGGCCTCGCGCTGGCGCTCGACGTGCAGGGGGCGCTCAGGCCCGACCTGCGGCTGCTGGTCATGTCGGCCACCATCGACGGCGCGCGGGTGGCGCGGCTGCTCGGCGACGCGCCGGTGATCGAGAGCGAGGGCCGGCGCTTTCCGGTCGAAATCCGCTACCGCGATCGCGATCCCGCCATGCGCATCGAGGAGGCGGTGGCGCGGGCCGTGCGCGAGGCGCTGGCGGACGAGAGCGGCAGCGTGCTCGCCTTCCTGCCCGGCCAGCGCGAGATCGAGCGCACCGCCGAGCAGCTCACCGGCCGCGTGGCCGAAAACGTCGACGTCGTGCCGCTGTACGGCAATCTCGACGGCCGCACGCAGGACGCAGCGATCCGCCCTGCCCCCGCCGGCCGCCGCAAGGTGGTGCTGGCGACCTCCATAGCCGAGACCTCGATCACCATCGACGGCGTGCGCGTGGTGATCGACTCCGGACTGTCGCGACTGCCGCGCTACGAGCCGGCGACGGGTTTGACCAGCCTGGGGACCGTGCGCGTGTCGAAGGCCTCGGCCGAGCAGCGGGCGGGGCGGGCGGGGCGTACCGGGCCGGGCGTGGCGGTCCGGCTCTGGCACGCCGGGCAATGGACCTCTCTGCCCGACCACAATCCGCCCGAAATCCTCGCTGCTGATCTCACAGGTCTAGTACTCGACTGCGCCGCCTTTGGCGTCGCCGACCCTGCCACGCTTTCATTCCTCGACCCACCGCCGGCACCCGCGCTGGCCGAGGCGCGGGCGCTGCTGCGCGAGCTGGACGCGATTGACGGCGAGGGGCGGCTGACCGAAGCGGGCGCCGCGATGCGCAAGCTGGCGCTGCCGGCGCGGCTGGCGCACATGGTGGCGGAGGCTGGAAAGGCCGGCGGCGCTGGCACGGCGGCACGGCTCGCCGTGCTCGTCACCGAGCGCGGACTGGGCGGCAATTCAATCGACCTCGACCACCGGCTGTCACGGTTTGCCGGCGAGAAAGGGGCAAGGGCCGAGGCGGCACGGGCATTGGCGAGGCGGTTGGCGCAGCAGCTTGCCCCTCACCCTTACCCTCTCCCCGTGAAGAACGGGGAGAGGGGGACCTCGACGTTGGTGTCCCCCTCTCCCCGTTCTTCACGGGGAGAGGGTAAGGGTGAGGGGCAGATGACGAGCGCCGCCGCCGGCCCGCTCCTTCTGCGCGCCTATCCCGACCGCGTCGCAATGGCGCGCGGGGCTTACGGGCGCTTCGTGCTCGCCAACGGGCGCGGCGCGATGCTGGACGAGACGGAGGCGCTGGCGCGGGAAAAATTCCTCGTCGTGGCCGATCTGCAGGGTGCGGCGACCAATGCCCGCATCGCGTCGGCCGCCGCCGTGTCGGAAGTCGACATCCGCGCCGTGCTCGGCAAGCGGATCGAGCGGCGCACCGAAACCTTCTTCGACGCCGAGCGGCGCGCGATGCGGGTCCGCGAAACGGAGCGGCTGGGCGCGATCCAGCTCGCAGAGCGGCTGCTACCGGCGCCGAGGGGCGCGGAGGCGGACGCGGCGATCGTCGAGGCGGTGCGCCGGCATGGGCTCGGCCTGCTGCCGTGGGACAAGGCGGCGACCGCGCTGCGCGCGCGGCTCGGCTGGCTGCGCCGCGGCCTGGGCGAGCCGTGGCCCGACATGACCGACGAGGCGCTCGCCGCGCGGCTGGACGACTGGCTGGCGCCGTTCCTCTCCGGCGAAGCCGCGCTCGACCGCATCGACCCGGCCGCGCTCCGGCAGGGGCTCATTTCGCTGGTGCCCTACGAGCTGCAACGCAAGGTGGACGAGCTGGCCCCGACGCATTTCGAGGCGCCGACGGGCAGCCGGCTGCCGATCGACTACGAGCGCGAGGCGCCGACGCTGGGCATCCGCGTGCAGGAGCTGTTCGGCCAGAGCGTGCATCCGACGATTGCCGGCACCGTGCCGCTGACGCTGGAACTGCTGTCGCCCGCGCACCGGCCGATCCAGACCACGCGCGACCTGCCCGGCTTCTGGCGCGGCTCGTGGGCCGACGTGCGCGCCGACATGCGCGGCCGCTATCCGCGCCATGAATGGCCGGAGCGACCCGAACTGGCAGCACCGACGAAGCGCGCCAAACCGCGCGGCTGAGGCGGCGGGGCTTCACGCGGCCGGCGCATCGGCGCATAAGCCGGGCATGGCACAGGAGCTGGCGACACCCGACTCGTCCGAACTGCACCGGCTGAGGCTGAACACGCTGATCCGGCTGCGCTGGCTGGCCGTGGCCGGGCAGAGCGCGGCGGTGGTGGTGGTGGCGTTCTGGCTCAACTTCCCGCTGCCGGTGGGGCCGTGCTTCGCGCTGATCGCCTGCTCCGCCTGGCTCAACCTGCTGCTGGCGTTCCGCTTCCCCGCCACGCACCGGCTGGAGCCGCGCGCAGCACTCGGCATCCTGACCTTCGATGCGCTGCAGCTCGCCGGGCTGCTGTTCATCACCGGCGGGCTGACCAACCCGTTCTCGCTGCTCATGGCAGTGCCGGTCGTGGTGTCGGCGACGTCGCTGCCGTTCCGCATGACGCTGCTGATCGGCCTGCTGGCGGTGGCGGCGGCGAGCCTGCTCGCCTTCTTCCATCTGCCGCTGCCGTGGTTCGAGGGCGCCGAACTGCCGATGCCGTTCATCTACGTCGCCGGTGTGTGGATGGCGCTGGTATCGTCCATCGCGTTCACCGGCGTCTATGCCTATCGCGTCGCCGAGGAGGCGCGGCAGCTCGCCAACGCGCTTGCCGCGACCGAACTGGTCCTGCAGCGCGAGCAGCATCTCTCCGCGCTCGACGGGCTGGCGGCAGCCGCGGCGCACGAGCTGGGCACGCCGCTGGCGACGATTGCGCTGGTTGCCAAGGAGATGGAGAAGGCGCTCGCCTCCGACCCGCGCTTCAGGGAGGACGTGGCGTTGCTCAGGAGCCAGACCGAGCGCTGCCGCGAAATCCTCAAGCGCCTCACCAACCTCTCTTCAGAGGGCGAGGTGCACATGTCGCGCCTGCCGCTGACCTCGCTGATCGAGGAGGTGATCGCGCCGCACCGCGAGTTCGGCATCGAAATCCGGCTGGCGCCGGGAGAGCGCGAGGGACCGGAGCCGGTGACGCGGCGCAATCCCGGCGTGCTTTACGGCATCGGCAACCTTGTCGAGAACGCCGTCGACTTCGCCCGCGAGACGGTCACCGTGGAATGGCGCTGGGACGACGAGGCCGTGGCGCTGGCCGTTCTGGACGACGGACCGGGCTTTCCGGCCGAGGTGATCGACCGCATCGGCGAACCCTACATGACCAGCCGCTCCGGCACCGACAGCGCCGGCGGCGGGCTCGGGCTCGGCCTCTTCATCGCCAAGACGCTGCTGGAGCGTTCGGGCGCCACCATCACGTTCTCCAACGCCAGCGAGCCCGGCCAGGGCGCGGTCGTGCGCGTGGAGTGGCCGCGCGAGCGCTTCGTGCAGGCCCTGGCCTAACGCAGGGCATCGCCCGCTCTGCTGGACTTGCGGCCTTTTTGCGCTAAACAGGCCGCAAAAGAACAGATTGCTGCAGCGAGGTGACAGGGATGGCGGAAGAACCGGCGGCCGGCGCCCTCGGCGCGGACAAGACCCTCCTGATCGTCGAGGACGACAAGCCGTTCCTGACCCGGCTGGCGCGCGCCATGGAGCAGCGCGGCTTCGCGGTCGACACGGCCGAGAGTGTCGACGAGGCGGTGGCCAAGGTGAAGGCGGCGCCGCCGGCCTATGCGGTGGTCGACATGCGGCTCGGCGATGGCTCGGGCCTCGACGTGGTGGCCGCGATCCGCGAACGACGGGCGGATGCGCGCACGATCATCCTGACCGGTTACGGAAACATCGCGACCGCGGTGACGGCGGTCAAGCTCGGCGCTGTGGACTACCTCTCCAAGCCGGCGGACGCCGACGAGATCTACGCGGCGCTGACGCTGACCGGCGACAAGGCGGCGCCGCCGGAAAACCCGATGTCGGCCGACCGCGTGCGCTGGGAGCACATCCAGCGCGTCTACGAGGCGTGCGACCGCAACGTGTCGGAAACCGCACGGCGGCTCAACATGCACCGCCGCACGCTGCAGCGGATTCTCGCCAAGCGCGCGCCGAGGTAGGCAGCCGATCTGGTTTCCACGCCCCGTTTCCGGTCTGGCTTTTGAGAAAGAGCGCAGCCCGCACGCAGGGCTGAGAAGACGGGCGGTCGCCAGATCGCTCGTAGATATAATTTCGTGCGATCCGAAGACCGCCCGTCCGGTTGCTTGTCCCGCAGGTGTCCACCGCGTCGTCGCGGCTTCTCCTGCCAGGGGACCCGGACCTGGGGGCTCATCGCCCAGCCGCTTTCCGAAGGCGACCGGCCCGGCACCGTCTCCCGCCCGTTCGCTCGGCTGCGCGACCGTTTCCCGCGCGGGAGATGGGGCAAGGATAGGGGAGGCGGAGAGGACGGGGATAGACGGGCGGAAAGTGCGGGATAGAGCTCCCGTAAACGGGGGATAGCGGCGCAGGGGCAGACCTCGCGGCCGTCATCCCGGCCAAGGGAGCGGAGCGACCGCGAGCCGGGACCCATTGGTGGTCGGGCGTGAAGCGCGGCCGGGTTCTCGTTGGCGGAGCGCAGCAAATGCAGCCGGCATCGAGGTCGCGGCCAGCGAGGACCCGGCCGCGCTGGTCAATGGGTCCCGGCTCTCGCTTCGCTCGGCCGGGATGACGGCGGAAAGCGAGCGGCATCCTGGCGAAGGTCTGCGATGGGCTTTCCTATTGCTGCTTGTCCGTCTTCCCCGCACCTGCTTTCATCCTCCCATGGGCGGCTATGTCCACATAATGGCCTCGCAGCTCAACGGCACGCTCTACACCGGTGTGACGAGCGACCTCGAGCGCCGCGCGTGGGAACATCGCGAGCGGCTGACGCCCGGTTTCACGGCCAAATACGGCGTGCAGCGCCTCGTCTGGTATCGCGAATACAACGATATCCGCGACGCCATCGACGACGAGAAACGCATCAAGAAATGGCGTCGCAAATGGAAGCTCGAACTGATCGAGGCCATGAACCCGAAATGGGTGGATCTCTATGACTTGCTCGGTCGATAACAAGAGCGGGAAGCGCACCCCTACTCCGCCTCGCCCTCCAGCGAGGGGATCGACACGCCGGCCATCTCCGCTGCCGTGAGCCGCGCGGCGCCGGTACGGGCGATGCGCAGGGTCAGCGCCTTGCGGGTCGGCGCGGGCAGGCGGTGCTGCGGCGCGTCGCGCAGGATCTCGGCGCCGTAGCCGTCGGACAGGATAAAGCCGGCATCTTCCGGGAAGATGTCCGCCGGAACTTCCGGATGCGTGGCGAAAAAGAAGCGGTCGCAGAACAGCCGGTATTCGGGCCATTTGCGGTCGACCTGGAAATCCTGCACCGACGACTTGATCTCGACGATCCAGATGTCGCCGTTGCGGGCAACCGCGACGAGGTCGGCACGGCGGCCGCTGACCAGCGACAGCTCGGGCAGAACGGCGGCGCCCATCTCGACCAGCAGGCGCTGCACGCCGCGGCGCACGACCATGGCGCGCTCGGACTGGCGGCCGTCGACAAGTGGATCCCGGGCGAAGAGCGAAACGATGGGCATGCGCCCTTATCGCACGGGTCGTTCACGTTTTGAACCCATCTCGCGGCGGCTGGTGACAAGCCTGCCCAACCGCTGTGCAGCGGCTTCATCAGCACTTCGCGAATTGTTGCGGATTTACCATAGTCGCAGGGCCGCAAGGCACCGCCCCAAGCCGCCGCGCCATAAAGCGCTTGGCAAGCCGGCGCCCCGCGCTCAAACAAAAAGGCGAAAAGGCGGCTCGAATCGGGCCGTCGATCGGCATTGCGGCGGGGGACTGAAGAGGCATGAAGTTCAGGAGCATTGTGGCAGCCGCGCTGGTCGGCGCGAGCCTTGCGCTGGCGGGCTGCACGACCGGCGGCAGCGTGTTCACCGCCGACTACGGATCACGGAAGGATGCCGGCTTCCAGATGCCGGCGATCCCGATCCACAAGGTGGATCGCAAGTTCCACCGGCAGGTCGTGTCCTATCCCTCCAAGGAGAAGGCAGGCACCGTCATCGTCGATACGAAGGACAAGTTCCTCTACTTCGTGATGGGCGAAGGCAAGGCGATGCGCTACGGCATCGGCGTCGGCCGCGAAGGCTTCGAGTGGAAGGGCACCGCTTCGGTGGCCATGAAGCGCGAATGGCCGGTGTGGACGCCGCCTCCGGCGATGATCAAGCGCCAGCCCGAACTCGCCAAGTGGCGCGGCGGCCAGCCGGGCGGCCTGTCCAACCCGCTCGGCGCGCGCGCCATGTATCTCTACAAGGGCGGCAACGATTCCGGCTATCGCCTGCACGGCACCCCGGAATGGGCGTCGATCGGCCGCGCCATGTCGTCGGGCTGCATCCGCCTGATGAACCAGGACGTCATCGACCTCTACGACCGCGTGAAGGTCGGCGCGAAGGTGATCGTGAAATAAGTCAGGACCGTCCCGGGCAACACCGAACGGGAGACAATCTGGCGGGGGATGGGAAAAAGCCGGGCGCGGGGCCCGGCTTTTTCTTTCGGTGGCTGCCTTTCGGGTAGCTGCCTAGAACTGTGAAGCGCGATCAGGCGACCTGCTCGACCGCCTGGACCTCGGGCACGAAGTGGCGCAGCAGGTTCTGGATGCCGTGCTTGAGCGTCGCGGTGGAAGACGGGCAGCCGGCGCAGGCACCCTTCATGTGCAGGAACACGGTGCCGTTCTGGTAGCCGCGGAAGGTGATGTCGCCGCCGTCCTGCGCCACAGCCGGGCGCACGCGCGTGTCGAGCAGTTCCTTGATGGTGACGACGAGTTCCTCGTCGCCCTGCTCGTAGAACTCCTCGTCCTCGACGTCGCCGGGCGCACCCGTCGCCGTCTGCGCCATCACCGGCGCGCCGGACATGAAGTGCTCCATGATGGAGCCGAGCACGGCGGGCTTCAGGTGCTGCCAGTCCGGCCCGTCCTTGGTAACGGTGACAAAGTCGTAGCCAAAGAACACGCCGGTGACGCCCGGAACGTCGAACAGGCGACCAGCCAGCGGCGAGGTGGCGCGCGCGGTGTCGGCGTCGCGGAAGTCGGCGGTGCCCTCTTCCAGCACGACCTTGCCGGGCAGGAATTTCAGGGTTGCCGGGTTCGGGGTCGATTCGGTCTGGATAAACATGGCGATCTCCGAGCTGCCTCTCAGGCACAGCTACTTTTGAATTGTTCTAAAATAGGCTGGCGAAGGCTGGCGATCAAGCTCGATTATTCGAGCAAGCTCGAATAGGGGCAAGCCCGAATATAATGTGCCAAGCGCCCCTATGCGAGGCTTTCGATGTCCTCGTCGGACAGGTTCTGCGGAACGACGGTGACGGGGATCGGGAAGGCGGCGGCCTTGCCGGCGATGGAGGACACGAGCGGGCCGGGGCCCTCCTTGGCGCCGCCGGCCGCCAGCACCAGGATCGCGATATCCTGGTCCTCCTCGATGAGCTTGTGGATTTCGTCGACGCGCGGGCCTTCGCGCACGACGAGCTCAGGCTCGATGGCGATCTTCTCGCGGACGTTGCCGGCGTGTTTCTCCAGCGCGGCGGCGGCGGTCGCGCGCGCCTCCTCGCGCATGATAGCCTCGACGCCCAGCCATTGCTGGAACTCGGCGGAGTTGATGACGTAGAGCAGGATCAGAACGCCGCCGGTGGTCTTGGCGCGGCGGCCGGCATAGGCGACCGCGCGCTCGCATTCGGGCGTCTCGTCGATGACGGCGAGGAACTTGCGCCGGTGGCCGGCTTCCCTGCTCAGACGTTTCGAAACCATGCGTCCCCCTGGGCGTCCCCGCCAGGCTGTCTCAATCGCCGGCAATCTGCCATCCGGCTCCCGCCGCGACAAGGCGGCGGGAAGCGCGCGGCGACCTCAGCCGCCGATCATGCCGACAATGCGCTTGACCGACTTCAGCGTGGCCTCGGCCTGCACCCCGGCGCGCTCGCCGCCGTCCCTGAGCACGGCGTCGACATAGGCCGCGTCGGCGGAGATGCGGCGCATCTCGCCGGCGATCGGCGCCAGCTTCTCCACCGCCAAATCGGCAAGCGCCGGCTTGAAGACGGAAAACTGCTGGCCGCCGAACTCGCTCATCACCTTCTCGCGCGAAATCTCCGCCAGCGCCGCATAGATCGTCACCAAATTGTCGGCCTCGGGACGCTCCTTCAAGCCGTCCAGCTCGGAGGGCAGCGGCGCCGGGTCGGTCTTGGCCTTCCTGATCTTCTTGGCGATGGTGTCGGCGTCGTCGGTCAGGTTGATGCGCGACAGGTCCGACGGGTCGGACTTCGACATCTTCTTGGTTCCCTCGCGCAGCGACATGACGCGCGGCGCCGGCCCCTCGATCAGCGGCTCGGTGAGCGGGAAGAAGCCGTTCACCTTCTCCTCGCCCATCATCATCTCGACGCCGAGGCCGAGATCGGCGATGCGGGCGGAGAAGTCGTTGTTGAACTTCTGCGCGATGTCGCGGGTCAGCTCCAGATGCTGCTTCTGGTCGTCGCCGACCGGAACATGGGTTGCGCGGTAGGCGAGGATGTCGGCCGCCATCAGCGTCGGATAGGCGAACAGGCCGAC
>JAHBYZ010000020.1 GCA_019635695.1 Rhizobiaceae bacterium | reverse complement strand
GCCCCACCTGATCGGCGGCCATGGCGACCATGTCTGGGAAGAGGGCAAGTTCGCCAACCCGCCCGCCAAGGACCTGGAGACCTGGTTCATCCGCGGCGGCTCGGCGGGGGCGGCGCTCTACACGTTCCGCCAGCCGGGCGTCTATGCCTACGTCAACCACAACCTCATCGAGGCGGTGGAACTGGGCGCCACCGCGCACTTCCTGGTCGAGGGCGACTGGAACGACGACCTGATGAAGCAGGTCGAGGCCCCCGGCCCAATCCCCACAAACTGACGCCCCCAAAGCCACCACGGGGCAAACGCGGCCCGGAAAACCTCCGGGCCGCCATTTCCAGGAGCCTGTCATGCCGATGACCCTGTTCGATGCCGCGCTTGGCGCGGCGGCCGCTCTTGCCGTGCCGCTCGCCGCCGGTCTTGCGACCGACGTTGCACGCGCGCCGCTTCTGCCGGCGGCCGAGACGGTGTCGATTGCGGCGACGGTGCTGCAATTTCCGCTGCCGGGCGAATTCCTGCGCGACGGCGTGCCGGCGGCCAGCCCGGTGGACCGTATCGCGGTGCCGGCTTTCCGCATCACGAAGCAGCAGGTCGGCCTCGCCGACTACGAGCGCTGCGTGGCCGCCGGCGCCTGCAACCCCGCGGACGCGGCGAGCGCGGGGACGGATGTTCCGGTGACGGGCGTGAGCTGGCTGGACGCGCAGGCCTATGCAGAATGGTTCTCGGAGGCGACCGGCGAAAGCTGGCGGCTTCCGACGGCGGCCGAGGCCGCCGCCGCGGCCGGCGAGCGCTTCGGGGGCGAATCGCAGTCGGCCGCGGCAGACGATCCGGCAAATCCGGCGGTGCGCTGGCTGCGGCGGTATCGCGAGGAGGCCGCGGCGAAGCGGCCGGCCGATCCGCAGCCCAAGCCGCGCGGCCACTACGGGCCGAACGCCAAGGGAATTGAGGATTTCGGCGGCAATGTCTGGGAGTGGACGTCGACCTGCCACGCCCGCACGACGCTCGATGCCGACGGCGCCGTCAAGTCCGTGACCGAGAACTGCGGCGTGCACGTGCTCGAAGGCCGGCACCGGGCCACAATGTCCAACTTCGTGCGCGACGGAAAGAGCGGCGGCTGCGCAGTCGGCACACCGCCCGAAAATCTCGGCTTCCGGCTGGTGCGCGATGATGGTGCGGTCGCCCGCGCCCGGCTGGCTGTCGCCCGGCTGTGGAACCGCATGGCCGGCGCCTGACCCGACCCTCCAGCCACCCGCTCCAGGAACACGATGCGCGACGCACGCGATACGGGCTCGACGCCCGCAACAGGACACGAAACGGCCGTGGGTCTTGAAGCCTTACGCCGGGCCAGCGGCGCCCTTGGGGTTGCGCTCGCTCTGCTGGATGAGCTGCTGCAGCCTGCTCCGGAGCGGCCCGATCGGGGCTGGCAAGCCGAAGTGGAGCAGGTGCTACGCGAAATCCGCGCCATAGCGGGAGAGGGTCTGCACAGTTTCGGGAATGCTGCCGGAAGCGACTTTTGAGGGAACGGATGCCGCGCGGCGTTACCGCGAAAGCGCGATCCCGGACCCGGTGGCCTTTTCGTCGACCAAGGTCACGAGAAAGCCGCTACGGCTGCCGCGACCACCGCGATCGCCAGCGCGGCAAGGCTCGGCACCATAACTGCCGTGCCGAGGCCAAAGGCCAGCGCCGCCACCCAGTCGAACTTCCTGTCGGATTGCTGGTGCATTCACTTGCTCCGTGTTTTGGCAATGCCGTCCGCAGCGCGGGGGGTCCTATCGGGCAGCGGCGCGTCGTCGGTGTCGTGCAGGAGAACCCGCTCGGCCGCGCCGTCCAAATCTTCGAGCTGTCCGCTCTTCATCGACCAGAGAAAGGCGAGCAGCCCGGCCAGGCCCATGCCCAGCGCTACCGGAACGAGCCATGCGAGCAGGCTCATAAAGCCTCCGCGAGCCGGTTTCCCGCCTCCGGCTTCCAGCCGTGCGGCAGCGAAGGGCCGCGGCCGGCAAGCCGCAGCGCGTTGGCGACGACGAGGATAGAGGATGTAGACATCGCCACGGCGGCAAGCAGCGGCGTCACGTATCCCGTCAGTGCCAGCGGCAGCGCCAGCGCGTTGTAGGCGATCGAGAGTGCGATGTTCTGGGTGACGAGGCGCTGCGCCTTGCGGGCGATCGCAACGGCTTCGGGCACGCCCTGCAGGCTGGTTCCGAGGAAGACGAGATCGGCTGCGTTGCGCCCGACATCGGCTGCAGAGGAGGGCGCCATCGACACGTGTGCGGCGGCAAGCGCCGGCGCGTCGTTCAGCCCGTCTCCGACCATCAGGACCTTGCAGCCGTCCGCGGCGAGAGCCTTCAGCCTCGCGATCTTGTCGCGCGGCAGCATGCCTGCGGTCGCTTGCCGGATTCCAACCGCTCGCGCCGTCGCGGCAACCGCGCCGCCGCTGTCGCCGGACAGGATCTCCATGCCCAGACCGAGTTCGCGCAGCCGCCCTACGGCTTCGACCGCACCGGGCCGCAGGCTGTCCGAAATCTTGAAGTGCCCCACGCATCGGCCGTCGACCGAAAGCCAGGTGGTGGCGTCCGCCACGTCGCTGTTGCGCGGATCGGCCCAGCCCTTGCGGCCGAGCCGATAGACGCGTTCGCCGATCCTGCCTTCGATGCCGTCGCCGGGGACTTCCCTCACGTCCTCGACGGGCAGGGAGGCAGCCGGGAGCATCGAGGCCACCGCGCGCGATGCCGGATGCAGCGAAAGGCGGGCGAGTGCTGCTGCCGCGTCGAGTTCGCTCTCCGGTACGGTACACGCGGCAACCCGCGTCAAACCCGAAGTCAGCGTACCCGTCTTGTCGAGCGCCACGCGGTCGATCTGCGCGAGCTTTTCCAGAGCGGCCCCGTCCTTCAGCGTCACGCCGATCGAAAACAGGCGCCGCGCCGCCACCGCCTGAACCATCGGCACCGCGAGGCCAAGCGCGCAAGGGCAGGTGATGATGAGGACAGCGATGGCGACGGACAGCGACCGGTGGACGTCGCCCGATGCCCACAGCCATCCCGCGAAGGTCGCCAGCGCCACGACATGCACCACGGGGGAATAGAGGGATGCGGCGCGGTCGGCGATGCGCCGGTACCCGGCACGGCCGCCCTCGGCGGCCTCCATCAGCCGCATCATATCGGCCAGGAACGAATCCTTCTGGGGACGATCGACGCGCATGGTCAGCGGCGCATCAAGGTTCAGCGAACCGGACAAGACCCTGGAGCCGGGCGTCACAGGTTCGGCGGCGGATTCGCCGGTCACCACCGACATGTCCAGCGTGGCTGCGCCCGAGATCACGGTGCCGTCGACGGGCACGCGCTCACCGGCGAGCACAAGCACCGTGTCTCCCATTTCGACCGCGTCGGCCTCGCGATAGTTGCGGCTGCCATCCGGCGACAGCACGGTGGCCCCGCGCGGCATCATGCGCGCCAGCGAGCGCACCGCGTCGCGCGCCCGGCCGCGCATGGCCTGGTCGGCGGTGCGGCCGGCCAGGAGGAAGAACAGCAGGGAGGTGACAGCGTCGAAATAGGCGTGCGGCCCGCCGGTGATCGTGTCGTAGAGGCTGAGCAGAAAGGCAAGCAGCAGGCCGACGCTGATGGGGACGTCCATGTTCGTGCGGCCGGCGCGCAGCGCACTCCAGGCGGACAGAAAGAAGATGCGCCCGCAATAGGCCAGCGCAGGAAGGGCGAGCGCGGCCGAAATCAGGTGGAAGGCCTGCCTCGTGTCGTCGCCGGCGCCGGACCAAACCGAGACCGACAGCAGCATGATGTTCATCGCCGCGAAACCGGCGACCGCGGTTGCGCGCAGCAGCCGCGTCATCTCGGGATCGGTCGAAGCGTCCGCGAAGCCGGCGAGATCGGCGTCGTATCCGGCGACGCGGAGGGCTGCTATCAGCGGTGGCACGTCCGCATCGCCACGCCGCCATTTGACCGCAACGCGCCTTGCGGTCAGGTTGACACGCGCCGACACGACACCGTCGAGCCCGCGCAGCGTCCCCTCGATCGTGCGAATGCATGCCGCACAATGCGCGGCCGGGACCGACAGATCCGTCTGCATGAGACCGTCGCCGAGATCGCGGCTGGCAAGAACGACCTCGCGCGCGTCAATCCTGCGCGCCGGTCCGATCTCCAGGGCCGCTTCGGTTCCCGGCGCGCAGCAGCTCATCGTCAGGCCCCGGGCTGAGCCATGGCTCTGTAGGCATGCCAGGTGGCGTGTCCGAGCAGCGGAAAGATCACGATCATCCCGACCAGCCCGGTGGCGACGCAGACGGCGAAGAGGACGAGCACCATCGCGCCCCAGGCGATCATCGTGGGCAGGTTGTTCCAGACGAGCCTCATGCTGGTGCCCATGGCCGTGAGCGCGTCGACGCGCCGGTCGAGCAGCATGGGAACGGCGAACACGCTGATCGAGAAGGCGAAGGCGGCGAAGAGCCCGCCGATCGCGGTGCCGATCACCAGCATCGCCCAGCCGTAGGGCGAGCCGAGCAGGATGCCGACGACATGATCAAGGCCGGGGAAAGCGGTCACGCCGAAGAAGAGCGACCACAGCAGGACTGCGGCGCGGGTCCACAGCAGCATCAGCAGGCTGAGGAGCAGGCCGGTGAAGAACACCTGCGCACCGGCGCTCGGCCGCACGCGCAGCATCGATCCCAGCGCCACCGCCCGGCCTTCCTCGATGGCGCGGCTTTTCTCGTAGAGGCCGATCGCCAGGAAAGGCGCGACGATGAGGAAACCCGCGAGCGCCGGGAAAAGGATGTAGTCGCGGCCGAACCCGACCAGGGTCCAGACGAACAGTGCCGAAAGCACGAAGACGCCGAATCCGTAGGCCAGGCTTGACGCAGGGCCCGTCCAGAAATCGCGCCATCCGGCGGCGAGCCAGCGCAGTCCTTCGAACACGGGAAGATTGCGCTGGAGCGCCGGATCGCGGGTCTCGCCGATGCCCGAGGTCTCGCTCAGCAACCAGTAGCCCTTGTCGGCTTCGCCCATGGCTTCCTCCTTCAGCAGGCCGACTTGGCGGCGCGGTAGCCGCCGCTGCCATCCGCGGCCTTGAGATGCGCGACGCAGCCCGGCTGCGACTGGAACGCGACGTAGACCAGATGCGCGTTTGCGCCGGCAAAGAGAAGCAGCCCCGCCGGGACGAGAACCCAGGGCAGCCATCCGCCGCGAGGACGCGCGCGCCCGTTCATGGCTGTCGTATCCCCAGATCGTGGACGTAGAGCGCGAGCGTGCGGATCTCGGCGGTCGTCAGCCGCTCGTCCCATGTCGGCATGTGGCCCTGTCGCCCGCCGTGCACGGAGGCGATGATCGTGTCGAGGCTGCCGCCATAGATCCAGTGCGCATCGGTGAGATTGGGCGCGCCAACCTCGACATTGCCCTGCGCGTTGTCGCCGTGACAGGCGGCGCAGGTGGACACGAAGACCTCGCGGCCCGCGTTGATGCGGTCGATGTTCTGCGGCGTGGAATAGTCCGGGTTGGAAAGCGAATAGACGTAGGCGGCAACGCTGCGAACCTGTTCGCGGTCGAGCATCTCGTCGCGTCCGAAGGCCGGCATCTGCGCCACCCGCGTCTCGGGATGGGCCGTGTTGATGCCGACACGCATCGTCTGCTCGATCAGTTCGGGGCTGCCGCCCCACAGCCAGTCGCCGTCGGTCAGGTCGGGATAGTTCGCGCGGCCCCTGCCGTCGCGGCCGTGGCAGGCCGCGCAGTTGTCGCCGAACAGCTGGCGCCCGGTGTCGCGCACAGTCTTCATCAGCGCCTCGTCGGCGAGGATGGCGTCGTAGGGCTCGCTCTCCAGCCGCGAGGTCCATGACGCGCGCTGTTGCTGGCCTTCGATGACGCGGGCCTCGACGGTGCTGTGCTGGTCGACGCCGAGAAGGCCCTTCGTGTAGGTCGCGCCGATCGGCCATGCCGGTACGAAGAACCACCAGGCGATCGCCCAGATGTGGGTGACGATCAGGAACATCAGCACGCCGCGCGGGATCGGCGTGTCGAGCTCCTTGATGCCGTTCCATTCGTGGCCGGTCGTCTCGCGGCCGGTGACGGGATCGTGCTCTAGCGCTGCCATGGCGTGTCGTCCCGATCGAGGATGCTGTGCTTGGCCCGGTCGAACCGCGTCCGGTTGCGCGGCCAGAAGGCGTAGGCGCAGACGCCGAGGAAGAAGGCCATCATATAGAAAAGCCCCCAGCTCTTGGAGATGGCGACGAGCGTGTCGTGGCTGAAATCCATCGCGGCCTCCTCAGTTCGCCGGATCCGCCGGCTGCTCGGTGGCCGCCGTGTTGCGATAGGCGGCGTCGGTCAGGCGCCCGAGCACCTGGAGATAGGCCACCAGCGCGTCCATTTCGGTGAGCTGCGTGGCAACGCCGTCGAAGGCGCTGACCTCAGTCGCGTCGCCGTATCTTTCGCTCACGCCCGCCGCGAAGTCGGTGTCAGGCGTCGCCTGGCCGTAGGCGTCGCGCGCGGCGTTCTCAACCATCTCGTCGGTATAGGGAACGCCGAGCGCCTTCTGCGCCGCCAGATGCAGCGGCAGGTCCTCGGTCTTCAAGGCCGTCCGGCCGAGCCAGCGATAGGCCGGCATGTTCGACTCCGGCACCACGTCGCGCGGGTTGTTGAGATGCGCCACATGCCAGAAATCGGAATATTTGCCGCCGATGCGGGCAAGGTCCGGTCCGGTCCGCTTCGAGCCCCACAGCATCGGGCGGTCGTATTGGGACTCGACCGCGAGCGAGTAGGGGCCGTAGCGCTCGACCTCGTCGCGCAGCGTGCGGATCATCTGGCTGTGGCAGGCGTAGCAGCCCTCGCGCACGTAGATGTTGCGGCCGGCGAGCTCGAGCGGCGTGTAGACCCGCATGTCGGGAGCTTCCTCGACGGTCTCGTCGATGGTGAAGAGCGGGGCGATCTCGACGATGCCGCCGACGCTGGCAGCGGCAATGATGGCGATCACGAAGCCGATGGTCGAACGCTCGAGCTTGCGGTGGAAGAGCTCAGGCATCGGTCATTCTCCCGGCACGGCTGCGGGGACAACGGGCGCATCCGCCCCGCGCGTCGCGGCAGCGGGAGCCGCGCGCACCGTCATCCAGATGTTGTAGCACCCGACCAGCGCGCCGAGCAGGAACAGCAGGCCGCCGAAGGCACGGGCGATGTAGTACGGGTACATCGCCACGAGCGAGTCGACGAACGAATAGGCCAGCGCGCCTTCCTCGGTGTAGGTCCGCCACATCAGGCCCTGGATGATGCCGGAGTTCCACATCGCGAAGACGTAGATGACCGTCCCGGCGATCGCGAGCCAGAAGTGAAGCTCGACCAGCGCCGCCGAATACATGCGCTCGCGCTTCCACAGGCTGGGCACCAGCGTGTAGAGCGAGCCGAAGGTGATGAGCGCGACCCAGCCTAGCGCGCCGGCGTGGACGTGGCCGACGGTCCAGTCCGTGTAGTGGCTCAGCGAATTGACCGGCCTGATCGCCATGAACGATCCCTCGAAGGTCGAGAGGCCATAGAAGACCGCCGCCGCCATCATGAAGCGCAGCGTGGCATCGTCGCGCACGCGATGCCAAGCGCCGTTGAGCGTCAGCAGGGCGTTGCCGGCCGAGGCCCATGACGGCACCAGCAGCATCACCGAAAACGTCATGCCAAGGGTCTGCACCCAATGCGGAAGGGCGGTGTAGTGCAGGTGGTGCGAGCCGGCCCACATGTAGAAGAAGGTGATGCCCCAGAAACTCAGGATGGACAGGCGGTAGGAAAAGATCGGCCGCTGGGCGCGCACGGGCAGGTAGTAATAGAGCATGCCGAGGAAGCCGGCGGTCAGGAAGAAGGCGACGGCGTTGTGCCCGTACCACCACTGCACCATGGCGTCCTGCACGCCGGGCCAGATCGTGTAGCTCTTGGCCAGACCCCAGGAGACGGGCAGCGCGAGGTTGTTGACGATGTGGAGGATCGCCACAACCAGGATGAAGGCCATGAAGTACCAGTTGGCGACGTAGATGTGCGGTTCCTTCCGCCGCGCTATCGTGGCCACGTAGAGGATGAAGTAGGTCACCCAGACGATCACGAGCCAGATGTCGGCGTACCACTCGGCCTCGGCATATTCCTTCGACTGCGTCACGCCGAGCAGGTAACCGGAAACGGCAAGCACGCAGAACAGGTTGAACCCGAGCAGCACGAACCACGGACTGACCTGCCCGGCGAGGCGGGCGCGCGAGGTGCGTTGCACGACGTGGAATGACGTGGCGATCAGCGCGTTGCCGCCGAAACCGAAGATGACACCCGTGGTGTGGGTCGGGCGCAGGCGGCCAAATGTCGACCACGCGGCGTCGAAGGCAAGGTTGGGCCAGGCGAGTTGCGCCGCCACCCAGACGCCCATGAACATTCCGAACACCGCCCAGGCCATCGCGAGCACGATGCCGACCTTAATCGGGTCGTCATAGTAGGACGCGGCGCGATCCTCGGCTGGTTCGGGTGCATAGAAGGAAGCCATGACCAGCCAAGCCACGACGCCGCCGAAGAGCGCGACGATCAGGCCGTGGATGCCCAGCACGTCCGCACGTCCCGCGATGGCCATGACCGCGCCGGCAAGCGCGACGGCAACCGCCAGGACGAGTGCGTTCTGCCGTTCCGAAGAGGTGAGGTTCGCCAGCATTCATTCCCCTCCCGGAGCCGGTTCCAGAGCGACACTCTTTCCCGACGGCCGGTTCAGTTCAAGTAGGGTTCGCAATTCACTTCCGTTTGCGACAATGTCGGCCAGCGTGACGCCGTCGAAGACCGATAGAAACGCGTCGAGAGCCCGGCCGACCACGCCTTTCAACCTGCATGCCGGGGTGATCGCGCAGCTGCCGTTGCTGCGCATGCACTCGGTCAGGTCGAAGACGTCTTCCATCTGCCGCACGACGTCACCCAGATTTATGTCCGCCGGCGCCCGCGCCAGGGCGATGCCACCCGTTCGCCCGCGCGCGGTTGCGAGATACCCCAGACGCCCCAGCTTGAGCGCAACCTTCAGCAGATGGTTGCGTGAGATGCCGAAGTCGGCCGCCACGTCGGTGACCCGGCATGGCCGCCCCCGATGGACGGCGAGGTACATCAGCATCCTGAGAGCGTAGTCCGTCTGAAGTGTCAGGCGCATGCAGGCGATTCCCCGTCGCGTGGGCAGCGACGGCCGATATTAGACGGAACAGGGCCGACAACGCGACCGCCGAGACGACACGATCGCGATCCGGTGCGCGCGCGACCGATACGGCCGACGGGAGGGGGCCTGCAAAGCGATCACCCGACCGTCTCAACCCCTGGCCGTTCCAGCCTGAAGAACATCGCAAGCTTGAGGCTGCGGGCGATCCGCTCGGCCCGGTCGACGAATATCTCGGCGACTTCAGGCGGGCAGCAGGCTGCGGCGGCGTTTCGGAAGTGGCCGAGCCAGATGTCGAAATCGGCCTCGGTGACCTGTTTCAGCCTGAGATGCGCGGGCACCGGGCGGCCGCTGTAGGCCCCATTCTTCAGGATAACCGAACACCAGAAGTCGGTCATCTTCTCCAGATGCGGCTCCCAGTCGCCGGTGATCTCGGCTGCGAAGATCGGACCGAGGCGGCTGTCGGCGCGCACCCTTGAATAGAAATCGCGGACGAGCACGCCGATGAATGCGCGGTCCACCAACGGGTGCGCGAGCGGCATTTCGGGCTGAGGGCGGACGGTATCAGGGGCAGCAGGCATCGCATCGTCGCCTAAAAGTGGCATATTGTTTGCCACTTTTACGGATCAGCACGTGGAACCACAAGCGCACCGATGTCGCGGGCGGAGGGCGCTTCCATCGGCGCTTTGTTTGCGCCGGCGCAAAGTCGGCGGGCCGGTGAGGTGGTTTGGTTGTGTTCTTTGGAGGCGCCGGACGTGAAACCACTACCGACGTTCGATCGGGAGATGACGGTCGACGAGATCATGCGGCGATGGCCAACCACGATCCGGCTGTTCATGCGGAACCGGATGCTCTGCATCGGCTGCCCCATCGGCGTCTTTCACACCGTGAAGGACGTGTGCGACGCGCATGATCTCGACGAGGAGCTTTTCTCGCGCGAGCTGCTGGCGGCAATGGCCAGCGACGCACTGGTCAGCGGACCATCGGCTTTCGAGAACGCCGACGCGCGATAGGACGGCGTGAGCAGAACCCGGCGGCGCGGAACCGGCAGTCCGGACCGGCGGAGGACCTACTTCCTGCGCCGGCTGTCGGCCATCAGCATCAATGCATGAGGATCGGTGATGACGACCTTCTGACGACCGCTCTTCACGAGACCTTCGCCTTCCCAGGCGCTCAGCAGCCTGCTGACGGTGTGAAGCGTCGTCCCGGTCATCTCGGCGATGTCCTGCCGCGTGATCGGGAAGTCGATCTCGATGCCTTCCGGAGTTTTCTTTCCGGACTGACTCACGATGCGCAGGAGCGCGTTGGCGATGCGCTGCTCGACCTGCTGGGTGGACATTTCCATGACCTGCGCCTGCGTTTCCTGCAGGCGCGTCCCGATCGTCCTGTAGGCGCTGGCGCCGAACGCCGGCGCGAGCGCCTGAAGCTCCGGCCATGCCGCGTTGGGCCAGGTGAGCACGACGCAGTCCACCGCGGCGACCGCGGAGGCCGGATAGGTGGTCCTGCCCATGGCCATGGCGATGCCGAAGAGTTCGCCCTCGTTGATATAGCGCGCGATGACCTGATGGCCCTCCGGCGAGGTGCGCACGACGCGGATATGTCCGGCCAGCAGCAGGAAGAAGGAACCCGCCTGCGCGCCCTGGGCGAACACTTCCGTATCCTTGGGGAAGCGTGACGAGCGCGCGCGGGCGAGAACGGCGTCAAGGTCCCCGGCATCGAGGCCCGCAAACCCGGGCAGTCCGGCAATCAGGCTCCTGTCCAGACTCATGTGCTTCCCACGGTCGGTCTTCCCGCACGGTTTCTAACCGCAGTTTGCGCTGGCGCAAACACTCGGCCGGCGCCGGAGCCTATCAGGGGTGCAACGGCGATAGCAGCCGAATACCGAGAAAGGACAAGAAAATGAAACGGATCATCGCAGCGCTGGCTTTCGGTGTCGCAGTCATCGCGGCGGGCGCTGCGGGCGCGGCCGAGATCGAGGTGCTGATGCTGAACAAGGGCGAGAAGGGTACGATGGTGTTCCAGCCCGACTTCATCAAGGCGGCACCGGGCGACACGATCCGCTTCGTGCCAACCGACAAGGGCCACAATGTCGAGACGATCAAGGGCATGCTTCCCGAGGGCGCCGAGGCTTTCAAGAGCAAGTTCAACGAGGAACTGACCGTCACGCTGACCGCCGAGGGCGTCTACGGCGTCAAGTGCACGCCGCACTACGCCATGGGCATGGTAGCGCTGATCGAGGTCGGTGCCGCGACGAATGTCGAGGAGGCCAAGGCCGTCAAGCAGACGGGCAAGGCGAAGACGGTGTTCGCGGAGCTGTTCGGTCTTGTCGTCGCCGCCAAATAGCGCGCGCGGCCGGCGCACCTAGCCGGACGGCGAGAAGCCGGAGGCTGCGCCACGAACCCGCCGGGTGGACAGGCACCCGGCGGGTTCGATTTCAGGTCCGGTCAATTCCCGGAAACCCGCCTGAGGACTTCGTGGGCGGCGGCGAGATCCTGCGCCGCCACGCCGAGCGACTTGTAGATCGTCACGTCGGCGTCGTTCATGCGGCCGGGCAGGGTGCCGTCGTAGACCTTGCCGATCTCGCCGAGGATATGGGCTTCGGTTACCGCGCCCGCCTTTAGCGCGTCGAGGTATTCGCCGGCCTGCGCCTTCGCGCCGGCGAGCGTGTCGACAAAGTAGCGCCCGCGGGCCACGCCCGCATCGTCGATCTCGCGCGCCGACGCGACACTGGCGCCGACCAGATTGACGTGCTGGCCGGGTTCCAGCCATTCGCCCATCAGGATCGCCTTCGGGGAGGCGGTTGCCGTCACGACCACGTCGGCGCCGGCTACGGCTTCGCGAGCGGTGGTCACGGCCCGGATCGACGCCGCTTTGGCAGCATGGCGCGCAGCGAAGGCCTGCGCATTGGTGTAGGTGCGCGTCCACACGCGGACCTCGTCGAAGGGCCGCACCGCGAGATGGGCGGGCAGATGGTGGTCGGCCTGCTCGCCGGCGCCGAGAATGGCGAGAACGCGGGAGTTGGGACGCGACAAGGCGCGGGTCGCCGCTGCGCTCGCGGCAGCCGTGCGCTGGGCGGTGACGCTCGACGCTTCCACCGCCGCGATTGGACGGCCGTCGCCGGAATCGAACAGCAGGATCACGCCCTGGTGGCTGGAGAGACCTCGCTTCGGGTTGTCCGGATAGAGGCTGATCAGCTTGATGCCGTGGATGTGCGGCTCGTACAGGCCGCCGGGCATGATGCCCATGGCATTGCCATTGTCGATCGGCATCAGCCAGCGCAGCGGCAGGTTCGCCTTGCCATGCGATACCGCGATCATCGCGGCCTGAACGACGTCGATGCAATCGGCAATGGGCAGCGCCGTGTAGACTTCTTCAGACGATATCTGGCGCATTCGCTGCCTGTGGCTTGAGCGGACCGGCGACAAGGCGCGCGGCGAGATGGATGAGGATGACGATGCAGAAGGTCGGGATCGCCGCAGCGACGAAGATCAGGTTCAGGCCGAGGCCCGACGAGGCGCGCGCGAGGTTGCGCATCAGGAAGCTGCGCGACCAGTCGAAGCCCGCGGCGAAGAAGGAATAGTAGAGGATCGGCAGCAGGAAGATCAGCACCGAAACAGCCAGCGCAATCTTCGCGAAGCGTGCCGACCGGTCGCTGCCGGCTTCGTCGCGACGGACCACCGCGGGATCGATGCTGCGCCGGAACGCTGCCGAGGCGCCGAGGAGCCCGCCCCACACCATCAGGTAGCGGGCGAGTTCCTCGGTCCAGCTTGGCGGCGATCGCAGCCCGTAGCGGGCGACGATCTGGAGAGCGATGGCCGCGACCATGCCGACCAGCGCGGCCTTCGCCAGCGTCAGACAGACGCGGTCGACGGCGTTGCTGGTGGCGACGATGGCGCGGCCGAAGCTCATTTGCGGGTCGCCGCGGCGGCAGCCTCGAAGGCGGCGACCGATTCAGCCGGCATCAGCAGCGGCCATGTCTTCTTGGCGCGTTCCACGAAGTCGGCGCGCGCCTCTGGCGTGAGCGTGGTCACCGTGACGCCGGCCTTCTTCAGAAGCTCGATTTCCTGCTTGGCCGCCGCATAGGTCCATTCGCGGTTGCGCATGTTGGCCTGTTTGACCGCCTCGTCGACCTTGGCGCGGTCCGCGGCCGAGAGGCCGTCATACCAGTCCTTCGACATCAGCGCCGAGCGGAACGGCGTGCCGGCGCCAGCGTCGGTGTAGAACTTCAGGAAGTCGGTGTGCTTGAAGATGAAGGCAACCGCCGGCGGGTTGACGTAGCCGTCGACCATGCCCTGCTGAACGCTGGTGGTGAATTCCGGCATGTCGACCACGACGCCGGCCGCGCCCCAGTTCTTGAGCAGTTCCATCTGCGAGGAGTCGATGGCGCGCATGCGCAGGCCCTCGAAGTCGGCCGGCGACTTGATTTCCTTCTTGGTGTTGAAGAAGCCAACGGTGCCGCCAAGGCCGGTGAGCGCCGCGATCTTGACGCCCTGCGCCTCCATGCTGGCGGCGATGGGGGCGAGCAGGTCGGTCTCGTCGAGGGCGCGGAACATGTGCGCCATGTCGTCGAACATGTAGGGCGTGATGAAGCCCTGAACGCGTTTGTCGACCTGGTTGATCATCACGAAATTGGTGAGCGCGAACTGCAGCAGGCCCTGCGACAGCTGGTCGACCAGTTCGGGATCCTTGCCGAGCGCGCCGCCGACATAGACCTTCGCTTCGAGACCGGCGTCGTTGAGTTGCTTGGCGACGTCCTCGGCCCACACCCAATCGGCGCATTGCGGCACCGCCGGGCAGCCGACGGCGATGCGGATTTCCTCGGCCGATGCCGGCGCAGCGGCAAACATGCCGGCTGTGCCGAGAAGTGCTGCGGCGAGGCCGCCCAGATATTTCCTCATCATGGCATTTCCCCTTTCTTCGTTGTCAGCAGGCGTTCAGTTCATCAGCCCGGCCTGGCGCGGCAGGTAGAGGGTGATTTCGGGAAAGACGACCAGCAGCAGCAGGACGCCTATCTCCAGCAGGAAGAACGGCAGGATGGCCCGTGCGAGCTTGAGGTAAGGCACGCCGCTCATGGTCGAGACCACCATCAGCGAGCCGCCGACCGGCGGCGAGATCAGGCCGAGCGTCAGGTTGAGGCAGGTAACGACGCCGACATGCACCGGGTCGGCACCGCCGGCTATTGCCGCCGGGATGAGCAGCGGCACGAGCAGGACCAGCGCCATGGTGTTGTCCATCACCATGCCGACCAGCAGGAACACCAGGGTGATGAGCAGCATGTACTGGAGGCCCGACATGCCGGCGGATTCCACCATGTGGAGCACCACCTCCGGCAGGCCCTGGATGGCCACGAGGTAGCCGAAGATGGCCGCGGCGAAGAGGATGACGAAGATCGCGCCGGTGAGCGTGGCGGCGCGTTCCAGCGCGCCGTTCAGATGGCGGCCGAGGCTGCGCATCGCGCTCGCCGGCGTCGCGCCCGGCTCCAGCCATGAATAGACGAAACTGATGGCGAGCGCCGCCATCACCGCAAGCGCCGCAGCTTCGGTCGGGGTGACGACGCCAAAGATGATGCCGGCAAGCAGGATCGACGGCACCAGCAGGGCAGGGCCGGAGCGCAGCAGGGTGGGCATAAGCGGCGGCATCGCCACGTCGCGCCCGCCGGGATGGTCGTAGCGCCGCGCCGCCCACGCATTGTAGCCGAAGAGAGCTGCCGCGAGCAGCAGGCCGGGCAGCACGCCGCCGGCGAAGAGTGCAGCCACCGACACGTTCATCAGCGCGCCGTAGAAGATCATCACGATCGAGGGCGGTATGAGCGGGCCGAGCACCGAGGAGGCAACGGTAAGCGCCGAGGAGTATTCGCGCTTGTAGCCGCGACGCTCCATCTCCGGCACCAGCGCGCTGGTGATCGCGGCGGCATCGGCGACGGCCGAGCCCGACATAGATGACAGGAAGATCGCGGTGGCCACGTTGACGTGGCCGAGCCCGCCCTTGAAGCGGCCGACGACGAGCATGGCCAGGTCGATCAGCGCCCGCGTGATGCCGCCGCGTGTCATCAGTTCGCCGGCGAGGATGAACAGCGGCATGGCGAGGAAGGTGAAGACGTCGAGCTGCGACAGCACGCGCTGCGGCAGGATGGCGAGATAGCGCGCCTGGTCGGCGGCGACGAAGGAGAGCACGGCGGCAGCGCCTGTGACATAGGCGATGGCCACGCCGCCGGCGAGCGCCGCGCCCGTAATCAGGATGGTGACCAGCCAGGCCATGGAGCCCCCGCGTTCGGCCCAATCATTTTCCTATCAGAAAATTTGTCAAACGAATTTTCCGATGTTACCGATTGGCGATTGCGAGGAGGTCCCGATGCCGTCGCCTGAGAAGACGCGTTCCACCGAGGGCGCACGCGAGGCGGGCGCCTTCGGGCTGCGCCTGCGGCGGCTGCGGCAGGCGGCAGGCCTCACGCTCAAGGAGCTGGCCGAGCGGGCCGGGCTGGCGATCTCGACCATCTCCAAGATCGAGAACGACCGCATGTCGCCGACCTACGACGTTCTGCTGCGGCTGGCGGGCGGATTGGCGATCGACCTGACCACGCTGCTGGAAGGACCGGCGCCGGCCTCCACCCCGGCGGGCGGGCGGCTCGACGTCACCCGCGCCCGCGACCGGCGCAAGCTGGCGACCGGCACCTATGTCTACGAGCCTTTTGCCACCGGCCTGACGCGCAAGGGCATGGACCCGACCTTTGTGCGGGTAACCGCGCGCAGTATCGAGGAGTTTCCCGACCTCATCCGCCATCCCGGCGAGGAGCTGGTCTACGTGGTGTCCGGCACCGTCGAGCTGCACGCCGAGTTCTACGCGCCGATACGGCTCGAAGCCGGCGACAGCGTCTATTACGACGCGACCATGGGGCACGCCTACATATCGGTCGGCCCCGAGGACGCGACGATCCTCAACATCGTGTGCGGAACCGGCGGCGTGCCGCCCGTCGAACTTCCCGGAGAAGCAGAATGACGCTGTCGAAGGCCGACTATGAGAAGCACGACGCGACAGGACTTGCCGGACTGGTGCGGAGCGGCGCCATCAGCGCGCGCGAGCTTGCGCAGACGGCGATCGAACGCATTGAGGCGCTGAACCCGCTTGTGAACGCGGTCATCCTCAAGGCCTACGACCAGGCGCTGGACGAGCTGGAGAAGCGGACCGACCGGCCGGCCTTCCTCGGCGTGCCTTATCTCGTCAAGGACCTGCACGCACCGGTGCGCGGGCTGCCGCTGACCAATGGAAGCCGCATGTTCGTCGACCCGCCGGCACCGTTCGATTCGACCTTGGTGGCGCGGCTGCGGGCCGCCGGCTTCGTGCTGCTCGGCCGCACCAACTCGCCGGAGTTCGGGCTGAGCGCCTCGACCGAGCCGCACCGCTACGGCGCGACGCGCAATCCGTGGAACCGCGAGCGCATCGCCGGCGGCTCCAGCGGCGGTGCGGGTGCTGCGGTGGCGAGCGGCATGCTGCCGGCCACGCATGCGACCGATAGCGGCGGGTCGATCCGCATCCCGGCCTCGGCCAACGGGCTGGTGGGCCTCAAGCCGACGCGCGGGCTGAACCCCTACGGGCCGCATCGCGGCGACGCCGCGCACGGCATCAGCCACGAGCATGCGGTGACCCGCAGCGTGCGCGACACCGCCGCGATCCTCGACATCACCGCTGGTCCCGACATCGGCGCGCCCTATTTCGTGCGCCCGCCGGAAGGCGGCTTCGTCGCAGCGATCGCGCGCCCGCCGAAACGGCTGCGGGTGGGCTATTGGGCGAAGACGCTGACGGACGGGCCGGTCGACGCCGAATGCGTGACGGCGGTCGAGAAGACGGCGAAGCTGCTCGAAGGTCTCGGGCACATCGTCGAGGAAAGGCGTCCGGATTTCGACTGGAACGCGGTCGTCAGCTCGCAGTTCAACGTCTTGATGACCAGCCTCGGGCCGATGGTGGCGATGATGGAGCGCCAGCGCGGCCGGCCGCTGGAAAAGGGCGAACTGGAACCTCAGACGGCGGCGGTGGTCGAGCGCGGCAAGGCGGCCAGCCTGGAATTCTACCTGGGCAATCTGATGCGCATGCAGATGGAGGTGCGCCGCATGGCGGCCTTCTTCGAGGATTTCGACATCTTGCTCTCGCCGACCATGACGACCCCGCCGCCGCCGCTGGGCTGCCTGCCAACGGACGACGGCGACGTGGAGACGTTCCTGGCGCGGCTGTTCGCGCTGGCGCCGTTTGCCGCGCCGTTCAACGCATCCGGGCAGCCGGCAATCAGCCTGCCGCTGCACTGGTCGGCGGACGGGCTGCCGGTCGGCGTGCATTTTGCCGGACGCTACGGCGAAGACGCGACGCTGCTTTCGCTCGCCGCGCAGATAGAGCAGGCGCAGCCCTGGTTCGCACGCCGGCCCGATCTCGGCGGCGTCTAGACTTCCAGCAGTGTGCGCAGCAGCGGGTGGCCGGCATCGGCCAGTCCGTCTATGACGTCGAAATGGTGCCGGTTGGGCTCCTCATAGGCCGTCGTCTCCGCCCCAAGCCCCGTCCAGATGTTGGCGAGCAGCGCATTCTGGCGCACGAACTCGGCGCGCTCGGCCGCACCCACCCAGCAGGTCAGCCGGGCGCCGGGCAGGGGGGCGAGGAGGGCGGGGCTCTCGGCGGCGCACTGGGCGTCGTCGAGGCGCAAGGTGGCGTTCATGGCAGTGCGCATCATCGGCCGCAGGTCGTGGACGCCGGAGATCGAAACCGTGTGCGCCACGCGGGCGCGCGTCGCCTCGGAGAGCGGCGAGGTGGCCGAGATCATGCGCGCGGCGAGGTGACCGCCGGCGGAGTGGCCGGTGAGCCGGACAGGGCCGGCGATTTCGCCCGCTGCCTTCTCGATTGCCGCGCCGATCTCGCGCGTGATGTCGGCAATGAACACGTCGGGGCAAAGCGTGTAGCCGGGCATGGCGACGGCCCAGCCGCTCTCGACCGCGCCGCGCGCCAGGTGCGACCAAAAGCTCTTGTCGAGCCGCAGCCAGAAGCCGCCGTGGACATAGACGACGAGCCCCTTCGGCGTGCCGGCCGGCATGAACAAATCCAAGCGGTTGCGTTCGCGCGCACCATAGGAAACGTCGAGCCGCGCGCGTCCGGCGGCCGCCAGATCGGCGCGGTAGGCGGCGGCGGGTTCGACCCAGGCCGCCGGCCAGCGGTCTCCGCCGGGGATGTTCGGCCCGTTGGAATAGGCGTCGTTCCAGTCGGTTACCTTGTGGTGGATCATCGCGCGCTCCCGTGTGTCGCCATTTTCATAGCCGCAGGATGCGGCCGCGTCATCGTTCTCACGGTATGCCACAGGAAAATCCTTCAAACCTAAAATTTCATGCTTGAAGGAAATCCGGATCGGTGCAACCTTGCAGGTGTTGATGACGGAGTGCGGACGACCATGAAAGTCGCGGTGCTCGGCGGCGGTCCGGCGGGGCTCTATTTCGCCATCTCGATGAAGCTGCGCGACGCGGCTCACGAGATCGTGGTGGTCGAGCGCAACAGACCCGACGACACGTTCGGCTGGGGTGTGGTGCTGTCCGACGAGACGCTCGACAACCTGCACGACAACGACGCGCAGAGCGCCGCCGATATTCGCAAGCATTTCGCCTATTGGGACGACGTCGCCGTCGTCTATCGCGGCACGCGCACGGTTTCGACCGGGCACGGCTTCTGCGGCATCGGCCGCATGACGCTGCTGAACATCCTGCAAAAGCGCGCGGCCGAGCTCGGCGTGGAACTGCGCTTCCAGACGGAGGTCGACGAGCCAACGCGGTACATGGCGGACTACGATCTCGTGGTCGCCGCCGACGGGCTGAACTCCAAGTCCAGGGCGGCATTCGCCGAGGTGTTCAAGCCCGACATCGATGTCAGGAAATGCAAATTCGTGTGGCTGGGCACACGGCAGAAATTTGACGACGCCTTCACCTTCATCTTCGAGCAGACCGAGCACGGCTGGGTGTGGGCGCACGCCTACCAGTTCGACCCGGACACGGCGACCTTCATCGTGGAATGCAGCGAGGAGACGTGGGCGAAGTTCGGCTTCGGCGACATGTCGAAGGAAGAATCCATCGCCACCTGCGAGCGCATCTTCGCCGCGCATCTCGGCGGCCATGCGCTGATGTCCAACGCCAACCATCTGCGCGGCTCGGCCTGGCTGAATTTTCCGCGAGTCCTTTGCGCGCGCTGGTCGCACGAGAACCTGGCGCTGATGGGCGATGCGGCGGCGAGCGCGCATTTCTCCATCGGCTCGGGTACCAAGCTGGCGCTGGAGAGCGCCATCGCGCTCGCTGACTACGTGCATTCTGAGCCGACGCTGGCGGCAGCCTTCGGAAAGTATGAGGACGCACGGCGCACCGAGGTGCTGAAGCTGCAGTCGGCGGCGCGCAACTCGCTGGAATGGTTCGAGGAGGTCGAGCGCTATCTGAAGCTCGACCCGGTGCAGTTCACCTATTCGCTGCTGACCCGCTCGCAGCGGATCAGCCATGAGAATTTGCGGCTGCGCGACAGCACGTGGCTCGGCGGGGCGGAGAGCTGGTTCCAGAAGCAGGCGGGGGCGGACGCCGCCCGCGCGCCCATGTTCGCGCCGTTCCGGCTGCGCGGGATGGAGCTGAAGAACCGCGTGGTGGTGTCGCCGATGGCGCAATATCGCGCCGTCGACGGCACGCCGACCGACTGGCACTTCGTGCACTATGCCGAGCGCGCCAAGGGCGGGGCGGGGCTGGTCTATGCCGAGATGACCTGCGTGTCGCCGGAAGGGCGCATCACGCCGGGATGCCCCGGCCTCTACGCGCCGGAGCACGAGGCGGCGTGGAAGCGCACCGTGGATTTCGTGCATGCCGAGACCAGGGCGAAGATCTGCATGCAACTCGGCCATGCCGGCCCCAAGGCCTCCACTCAGGTGGGCTGGGAAGACGAGGGAATGCCGCTCAAGGACGGCAACTGGCCGATCATCGCGCCGTCGGCGGTGGCCTGGTCGCCAATGCACCAGACGCCGCGAGCCATGACGCGCGCCGACATGGACGCGGTGCGCGACGAGTTCGTGGCCTCGGCTGAGATGGCGCAGCGCTGCGGCTTCGACATGCTGGAGCTGCACATGGCGCATGGCTACCTGCTGTCGGCCTTCATCTCGCCGCTGACCAATCGGCGCACGGACGAATACGGCGGCAGCCTGGAAAACCGCATGCGCTGGCCGCTGGAGGTGTTTCACGCGGTGCGCGCCGCGTGGCCGGTGGACAAGCCGATCTCGGTGCGCATCTCGGCGAACGACTGGGTCGGCGACGAGGGCGTGACGCCGGCCGAAGCGGTGGAGATCGCGAAGATGCTGCAGGCCGCGGGCGTCGACATCTGCGACGTGTCGGCCGGGCAGACCTCGACCCGGGCGAAGCCGGTCTATGGCCGCATGTTCCAGACGCCGTTCTCCGACCGCATCCGCAACGAGGCGGGGATGGCGACCATTGCCGTCGGCAACATCTTCGAGCCGGATCACGTCAATTCGATCCTGATGGCAGGGCGCGCTGATCTCGTGGCGCTGGCGCGGCCTCATCTGGCCGATCCGTACTGGACGCTGCACGCCGCGGCGAAGCTGAACGACCGCGGCGTGACGTGGCCGAGCCCCTATTTCCCCGGCCGCGACCAGCTCTACCGGCTGGCCGAACGGGCCGAGCAGACGGCGGGGAAGGTATGATGGCGCATTCGTGGAAGCACGCGCTCGTCACCGGCGGCTCGTCGGGCATCGGCCGCGCCATCGCGCTGGCTCTGGCCGGCGAGGGCATGGCGGTGACTATCTGCGGGCGGCGGCGGGAGGAACTGCAGCAGGTCGCTGCGGAGCATCCGAGCGTTCACGCACAGGTAGCGGATATCACCGATGAGCAGTCGGTCGCCGAACTCTATTCGATGGCCGAAAGCGCACGCGGGCCGTTCGACGTGGTTGTGGCGAACGCTGGCATCGTGGCGACCGCGCCCGCGCACAAGGTGAAGCTGGAAGACTGGAAGCGCATCATCGACGTCAATCTGACCGGCTCGTTCCTGACCGTTCAGCCGGCGCTGGAAGGCATGATCGCGCGTCGCGCCGGGCGCATCGTCTTCATCGCCTCGATCGTCGGGCTGCGCGGCGCGGCCTATGTGGCGCCCTACGTTGCCTCCAAGCATGGCGTGGTTGGGCTTATGAAGGCGCTCGCCACCGAACTGGTGACCACGGGCGTCACGGTCAACGCGATCTGCCCCGCCTATGTCGAGACCGAGATGCTGGAGCGCGGCGTGAGGCGGGTGATGGAAAAGACCGGCCGCAGCGAGGACGAGGCGCGGCGCAGCTTTACGGAGAGCAATCCGAACAAAAGGCTGATCAAGCCGGAGGAGGTGGCGGCGACCGCGCAGTGGCTCATCAGCGACGCGGCGATCTCTGTGACCGGACAGGCCATCGCGATCGCGGGGGGCGAGTGATGTCCGGCGCGCCTCTCGCTGCGGTCACTGCATCGGACGGCAAGAAGGAGCGGCTGCGCCTGTGGATCAGGCTGCTGCGCGCCACCCACATTATCGAGGGCGAGCTGCGCGAGCGCCTGAAGCGCGACTTCGGCTCGACCCTGCCGCGGTTCGATGTGCTGGCCGCGCTTTATCGGGAGCGCGCGGGCATGCTGATGAGCGACCTGTCGCGCTATCTGCTCGTCTCCAACGGCAACGTGACGGGCATCGTCGACCGGCTGGTGGCCGACGGGCTGGTGCTGCGCACGCGGCGCGAAGGGGACAGGCGCACCTCGATGGTGATGCTGACGGCCGCGGGCGTCGCCTCGTTCGAGGCGATGGCGGCTGCGCACGAGGGCTGGGTGGACGAGCTTCTGCACGGCGTAGGCGAAGGCGACGCGCGGCAATTGTCGGGCATGCTGCGCAATTTCCGCAGCGAGTGGGAGGCGGAGCATTGAGCAATATGGCGGGGCTCAGGCCCAAGCATTTTCTCTGGCGCATGGAAGGAACGGTTGCTGTCATCCAGCTCGATCGGCCGGAGCGCAAGAACCCGCTGACCTTCGAAAGCTATGCCGAGCTGCGCGACACCTTCCGCGACCTGGTCTACGCCGACGACGTGAACGCCGTGGTGTTCCTGCCGAATGGCGGGAATTTCTGCTCGGGCGGCGACGTGCACGACATCATCGGGCCGCTGGTGGCGATGGACATGAAGGGCCTTCTCGCCTTCACGCGCATGACCGGCGATTTCGTCAAGGCGATGCTCAACTGCGGCAAGCCGATCATCAGCGCCGTCGACGGCGTGGCGGTCGGCGCGGGCGCGATCATCACCATGGCGTCGGACATCCGCATCGCGACGCCGGCGGCCAAGACCGCCTTCCTTTTCACCCGCGTCGGGCTCGCCGGCTGCGACATGGGCGCGTGCGCCATGCTGCCGCGCATCGTCGGGCAGGGCAGGGCGGCGGAGCTGCTCTACACCGGCCGCAGCATGAGCGCAGAAGAGGGCGAGCGCTGGGGCTATTACAACCGGCTGGTAAGCGCCGAGGCGCTGGAGGCGGAGGCGCTTGATATTGCTGCGCGTATCGTTTCGGGGCCGACCTTCGCGCATTCGATGACCAAGACGCAGCTCAACCAGGAATGGAACATGAGCCTCGAAATGGCGATCGAGGCGGAAGCGCAGGCGCAGGCGATCTGCATGCAGACCAAGGATTTCGAGCGGGCCTACCGCGCCTTCGTTGCGAAGGAGAAGCCGGTGTTCGAGGGCAACTGACGTGGCCGACCGCTCCTTCCTCACCTGGCCATTCTTCGAGGATCGCCACCGCGACCATGCGGAGCGGCTGGAGGCGTGGTGCGCGGCAAATCTGCCGGCCGCACACGGCGAGAGCGTCGAGGAGGTCGATGCGGCATGCCGCAGGCTGGTCGCGACGCTCGGCGAGGGCGGCTGGCTGAGGCCGACGGCAGTTGATCCCGCGGACCCGCAGCCGATCGACGTGCGAACGCTGTGCGTCACCCGCGAGACGCTGGCGCGGCACGACGGGCTGGCCGATTTCGCCTTCGCCATGCAGGGGCTGGGCACCGGCGCGATCAGCCTGTTCGGTTCGGCGCAGCAGCGCGAATGGCTGAACAGGACGCGGGCGGGCAAGGCGCTGGCCGCCTTCGCGCTGTCGGAGCCGCGCTCGGGTTCGGACGTGGCCAACATGGACATGGCGGCCGTGCGCGACGGAGATCACTACGTTCTCAATGGCGAGAAGACGTGGATCTCCAACGGCGGCATCGCCGATGTCTACTGCGTGTTCGCACGCACCGGCGAGGCGCCTGGGGCGAAGGGGCTTTCCTGCTTCCTCGTGCCGGCGGACACGCCGGGGCTAAGCGTGGCAGAGCGCATCCAGGTAATTGCGCCGCATCCGCTGGCACGGCTGTCGTTCGAGGACGCGCGCTTGCCGGCCTCCACGCTCATCGGCAAGGCCGGCGAGGGGTTCCGGATAGCCATGTCGGTGCTGGATACGTTCCGCCCCACCGTGGGGGCGGCAGCACTCGGCTTCGCGCGCCGTGCGCTGGACGAGAGCCTGGCGCGCGCTTCCGGCCGGGAGCTGTTCGGCGCGCCGATGGCCGATTTGCAGATGGTGCAGGGGCATCTGGCCGACATGGCTCTCGACGTCGATGCCTCGGCGCTGCTGGTCTACCGCGCCGCCTGGGCCAAGGATTCGGGCGCGGCGCGCATCACCCGCGAGGCGGCGATGGCCAAGCTGCATGCGACCGACAGGGCGCAGGCGGTCATCGACGCCGCGGTTCAGCTTCACGGCGGCGACGGTGTGAAAAAGGGACACATCGTCGAAAGCCTCTACCGGGAAATCCGCGCGTTGCGCATCTACGAGGGCGCGTCAGACGTCCAGAAGGTGGTGATCGCGCGGCAGACAATGGGAGCGTTCGATGCTGGGGCCGTCAGGTCATAGCGACACCTTCGCGCGGGACAACCTGCCGCCGTTCGACCAGTGGCCGGAACTGCCGCTGGCGGGCTTCGACTATCCCGAATGGCTGAACATCGGCGTCGAGCTGACCGACCGCATGGTCGAGCGCGGCTTCGGCGACCGCACCGCCCTGATCGGCAACGGGCGGCGGCGCAGCTACAAGGAACTGACCGACTGGACCAACCGGCTGGCGCGCGCGCTGGTCGAGAACTACGGCGTCAAGCCTGGCAACCGCGTGCTGGTGCGGGGGCCGAACAACCCGGCCGTGGTAGCCTGCTGGTTGGCGGCGACCAAGGCGGGCGCGGTGGTGGTCAATACCATGCCGATGCTGCGCGCGGGCGAACTGGCGAAGATCGTCGACAAGGCCGAGATCGCGCTGGCGCTCTGCGACACGCGGGCGATGGACGAGATTACCGCCTGCGCCAAGGAGAGCCGGTTCCTGAAGCAGGTGATCGGCTTCGACGGCACGGCAAATCACGACGCGGAGCTGGACCGCGCGGCGCTGGAGAAGCCCGTGTCGTTCGAGGCTGTGAAGACCGGCCGCGACGATGTGGCGCTGCTCGGCTTCACCTCCGGCACGACCGGCGTGCCGAAGGCGACGATGCACTTCCACCGCGACATCCTGATCATCGCCGACGGCTATGCGAAAGAGGTGCTGGGCGTGACGCCGGACGACGTATTCGTCGGCTCGCCGCCGCTGGCCTTCACCTTTGGGCTCGGCGGGCTGGCGGTGTTTCCGCTGCGCTTCGGCGCGGCCGCCACGCTGCTCGAAAACGCCTCGCCGCCAAACATGATCGAGATCATCGAGAAATACAGGGCAACGATCTCCTTCACCGCACCCACGGCCTATCGCGCCATGCTGAAGGCGATGGACGAGGGGGCGGACCTGTCGTCCCTGCGCATCGCGGTGTCGGCCGGCGAGACGCTGCCAGGGCCGGTGTTCGAGGAATGGACGACCAAGACCGGCAAGCCGATCCTCGACGGCATCGGGGCGACGGAGATGCTGCACATCTTCATCAGCAACCGGCTGGGGGACATGCATGCGGCGACCACCGGCCGGCCGGTGACGGGCTATGAGGCGAAGATCGTCGATGACGAGATGAACGAGCTGCCGCGCGGCGAGGTCGGGCGGCTGGCGGTGCGCGGGCCGACGGGTTGCCGCTACCTCGCCGACGAGAGGCAGAAGGACTACGTGCGCAAGGGCTGGAACCTGACCGGCGACTCGTTCGTACAGGACGGGGAGGGGCGGTTCCACTTCGCCGCGCGCTCCGACGACATGATCGTGTCGGCCGGTTACAACATCGCCGGACCGGAGGTGGAGGCGGCGCTTCTGGCGCATGCCGATGTCGCCGAATGCGCCGTCATCGGCGTCGCCGACGAGGCGCGCGGGCAGATCGTGGAGGCGCATGTGGTGCTGGTGGCCGGCGTCGCGCGTGACGCCGGCACGGTGAAGCGGCTACAGGACCATGTGAAGGCGACGATCGCGCCGTTCAAATATCCGCGCTCCGTGCGCTTCGCCGACGCGCTGCCCAAGACGCAGACCGGCAAGATCCAGCGCTTCCGTTTGCGCGAGGAGGCAAAGCGATGAGCTCGCAACAGGACGCGGCCCACGGCGCCCAGACGGACTTTCGCGGACGCATGTCCTATGCCGACTATCTGGGCCTCGACCGGCTGCTTGCCGCGCAGAACCCGATCTCGGCCGAGCACGACGAGCTTCTGTTCATCGTGCAGCACCAGACGTCCGAACTGTGGATGAAGCTCGCGATCCACGAGATGACTGCCGCGACCGCAGCGATCCGCGCCGACGCGCTGCAACCCGCGTTCAAGATGCTGACGCGGGTGGCGCGCATCTTCGAGCAGCTGAACAGCGCCTGGGACGTGCTGCGCACGATGACGCCGAGCGAATACACGGCGTTCCGCGACCGGCTCGGCCAGTCGTCGGGCTTCCAGTCGTGGCAGTATCGCGCCATCGAGTTCCTTGCAGGCAACCGCAACGTGGCGATGCTGAAACCGCATGCGCATGTGCCGGAGACGATGGCCAAGCTGGAGGCGATCCTCGCCGCGCCCAGCCTCTACGACGAGGCGCTGATGCTGCTTTCCCGCCGCGGCTTCGACATCGGCGCGGAGGCCGGCAAGACGGACTGGCGCGCGGCGCGCGAGCCGAGCGATGCCGTGCGGGCGGCGTGGAAGGCCGTCTATCGCGATCCCCAGCGCTATTGGGAGCTCTACGAACTGGCCGAGAAGCTGGTCGATTTCGAGGATTATTTCCGCCGCTGGCGGTTCAACCACGTCACCACGGTGGAGCGCATCATCGGGCTGAAGCGCGGCACTGGCGGGACGGCCGGTGTTTCTTATCTCCGGCGCATGCTGGAGGTGGAGCTTTTCCCGGAATTGTGGATGCTACGCACCGAACTTTGAGACCCGACCTCGAGTCAGGGGGCTCGGGTCGGCGTGCCGCGACAGCCGGGAACGCAGGAATGCCGGAGCGATCCGGATGGAACGGGAACGAAATGAAAACGGGAGTGAAGTTATGAAGAAGATCGTGGCAGCGGCCGTACTCGGCCTTGCGATGGGCGTGTCCGGGCTGGCCTTCGCCGAACCGGTGAAGATCGGCCTCATCACCACGACGTCGGGCGGCGGCGCCGGCCTCGGCGTCGACGTGCGCGACGCTTTCCAGCTCGCCATCAAGCAGTCGGGCAACGCGGAGATAACCGTCATCGTCGAGGACGACGGCCAGAAGCCGGAGCTGGCGGTGCAGATCGCCGACAAGATGGTGCAGTCCGACCAGGTGGACCTGATGACCGGCATCATCTGGTCGAACCTCGCCATGGCCGTGGTGCCGTCGGTGACGGCGCAGGACATCATCTACCTGTCGCCGAACGCCGGGCCGTCGCCGCTGGCTGGCGCGGGCTGCAGCCCGAACTACTTCAACGTCGCCTACCAGAACGACAATTTCCACGAGGCGATGGGCCAGTACGCCAACGGTGAATACAAGAAGGTGTTCATCATGGCGCCGAACTACCCGGCGGGCACGGACTCGCTGACCGGGTTCAAGCGCTATTACAAGGGCGAGCTGGCGGGCGAGGTCTACACCCAGCTCGGCCAGACCGACTACGCCGCCGAGATCGCGCAGATCCGCGCTTCCGGGGCTGATGGCGTGTTCGTGTTCCTGCCGGGCGGCATGGGCATCGCCTTCACCAAGCAGTACGCGCAATCGGGCGTCGGCATCCCCCTGATGGGGCCGGCCTTCTCGTTCAGCCAGGACGTGCTCGGCGCCATCGGCGACGCCGCGCTCGGCGTCAAGAACTCGGCCTCATGGTCGAACGACCTCGACAATCCGGCCAACAAGGCCTTTGTCGAGAGCTTCAAGGCCGCCTATGGACGTCTGCCCTCGGTTTACGCAGCACAGGCCTTCGACACGGCGAACCTGATCCTGTCGGCGGTCGGCAAGGCCAGCGTCAAGGACAAGGACGCGTTCCGCGCGGCGCTCAAGGCGGCCGACTTCGCGTCGGTGCGCGGCAAGTTCAAGTTCAACACCAACCAGCACCCGATCCAGGACATCTACGTCCGCGAGGTGGTGAAGGTCGGTGACGTGCTGACCAACAAGATCATCGGCACGGCGTTCACCGATCACGGCGACGCCTACGCCAAAGACTGCAAGATGTGATGAACTTCCTTCTCCCCGTTAGCGGGGAGAAGGTGCCGGCAGACGGATGAGGGGCGGCGCCACGCTTGGCGGGTTGCCCGCGGCGTTCGCGCCGCCCCTCACCCTTACCCTCTCCCCATAAACGGGGAGAGGCGGTCGTCAGCGTCGCGCGCAACCACTTCCGCCGAGACAAGCATTCCTCAATGCAAACCGCCCTCTTCATCGAACAGCTTTTGAACGGGCTTCAGCTCGGCGTGATGCTGTTCCTGATGGCTGCGGGGCTGACGCTGATCTTCGGCGTGATGGGCCTCATCAACCTTACGCACGGCTCGCTCTACATGGTCGGCGCATTCGCCTGCGCGGCGGTGGCGGCGTGGACCGGCTCGTTCTGGCTCGGGCTGATCGCCAGCCTCGCGGCGGCGGCCGCGGCCGGCGCGGTGGTGGAGTTGCTGGTGATCCGCCGGCTATACGGGCGTGACCATCTCGACCAGGTGCTGGCGACGTTCGCGCTGATCCTCGTCTTCTCGGAAGGCACGCGCTGGCTGTTCGGTTCCTTCCCGCTCTATCTCGACATTCCGCCGCTGCTTTCCGGCGCGGTTTCGCTGCCAGGCGGCGCGCAATATCCACTCTATAGGTTGGCGATCATCGCCGTCGGCGTGCTGGTCGCGGTCGGACTGTGGCTGCTGATCTCGCGCACCCGGCTCGGCATGCGCATCAGGGCGGGCGAAAGCGACCGCGAGATGATCGGCGCGCTCGGCGTCGACGTGGCGACGCTCTACACGCTGGTCTTCGCGCTGGGTGCGGCGCTGGCGGGACTGGCCGGCGCAATGGTGGGCGCTATCCAGTCGGTGCAGGTCGGCATGGGCGAGCCGGTGCTGATCCTCGCCTTCGTGGTCATCGTCATCGGCGGCATCGGCTCGATCAAGGGCGCGCTGGTCGGCGCGCTGCTGGTCGGGCTGGTCGACACGATGGGCCGCTTCCTGCTGCCGCAGGCGTTCGGCCTCGTGATGAACGCCTCGCAGGCGGGTCTGGTGGGCGGCGCCATCGCCTCGATGCTGATCTACCTCCTGATGGCCGTCATCCTTGCCGTGCGCCCGCGCGGCCTGTTCGCGGCGCAAGGCTGATGGCGATGCGGCGCGAACATCTCGTCAATGCCGCGATCGCGCTGCTGCTGCTGGCTGTGCCGCTGTGGGCCTCGTGGGCGGGGCAGAACTTCTACGTGACGCTCGCCACCCGCATTGCGATCCTCGCGCTGGCGGCGGTGGGCCTGAACATCGCGCTCGGGCTCGGCGGCCTCGTCTCGTTCGGTCATGCCGCCTTCTTCGGCATCGGCGGCTATGTGGCAGGTATCCTTGCATCGCATGCCGTCTCGGGCGCGCCGCTGCTCGGTTTCCTGCCGGGGACAAAACTCATGCCGGTGATCTGGATCGTAGCGATCCTCGCCAGCGGGTTTGTCGCGGCCGCCATCGGCGCGATTTCGCTGCGCACCGGCGGCGTCTATTTCATCATGATCACCCTCGCCTTCGCGCAGATGATCTTCTACTTCGCCCTCTCGTGGCCCGCCTATGGCGGCGAGGACGGCCTGTCGATCATGCTGCGCAACGCCTTTCCGGGCGTGAACACGCTGCGGCCGCTGCCTTTCTTCCTGATCTGCTACACGCTGCTGTCGCTCGGACTGCTGCTGTTCGCCCTGATACGCGGTTCACGGTTCGGCGCGGCCTTGCAGGCGGCGCGACAGAACGAGGTGCGAACCGCCTCCGTGGGCATCGCGCCGTTCCGCATCCGTCTCGTTGCATTCACCATTTCTGGCATGGTCACCGGCGTGGCCGGCGCGCTGTTCGCCGACCTCAACCGCTTCGTCAGCCCGTCCATGCTGTCCTGGCACATGTCGGGCGAGCTTATCGTGCTCATCGTCCTTGGCGGTGTCGGCCGGCTTTACGGTCCGGTGGTGGGTGCTGCGCTCTACGTCGTGCTCGAATACTGGCTGGGCGGGATAACCGAGCGCTGGCAGTTCTTCCTCGGGCTGGTGCTGCTCGGCGTCGTGCTGTTCGCGCGCGGCGGCATCGTCGGCCTGCTGGCGGGGAGGGCGCGGCATGACTGAGCCGATCCTCGCCGTTTCCGACCTCGTGAAGAGCTTCGGCGCGCTGAAGGCGACCGACCATGTCAGCCTCGACCTGCGCCCCGGCGAGATCCATGCGCTGATCGGCCCCAACGGCGCCGGCAAGTCGACGCTGATCGGCCAGATCGCGGGCACGCTGAAGCCGAATGCCGGTGAAATCCGCTTCGCGGGTGAGACGATCAACGCCTTGAGCGTCGCCGAGCGGTCGCGGCGCGGGCTCGGGCGCACCTTCCAGGTGTCGTCGCTGGCGCCGGAGTTTTCCGCCCTGCGCAACGTCATGCTGGCGGTTCAGAGCGTGCAGGGGTCGAGCTTCCGCTTCTTCAGGCCGGTGATGCTCGACCGCTCGCTGGTCGATCCAGCGATGGCAGCGCTGGAGCGGGTAGGGCTGGCCGGGCGGGCGGGCATTCCGGCCGCCGAGCTTTCGCATGGCGAGCGCCGGCAGCTGGAAATCGCCATTGCGCTGGCGCTCGGCTCGCGGGCGCTGCTGCTGGACGAGCCGATGGCCGGCATGGGGCCGGAAGGCTCCAAGCGCCTGACCGGCTTCCTTGACCGCCTGCGGGCAGAGGCGCCGATCCTTTTGGTCGAGCACGACATGAACGCCGTGTTCGCGCTCGCCGACCGCATCTCGGTGCTGGTCTACGGCAAGGTGATCGCGACCGGCAGCGTCGACGACATTCGCAGCAACCCCGACGTGCGCCGCGCCTATCTCGGGGATGAGGCATGAGCCTGCTGGAGGTCGAGAAGGTCGAGGCTTCCTACGGCGCCAGCCAGGCGCTGTTCGGCGTCGACCTTGCGCTGGAGGCGGGGCAGGTGGTGGCGCTGATGGGCCGCAACGGCATGGGCAAGACCACCACCATCCGCGCCATCTGCAATTTGACGCCGCCGCATGGCGGCCGCGTGCGCTTCGGCGGCAAGGCGCTCAAGGGGATGCCGTCTTATCGCGTGGCGCGGCTTGGCATAGGGCTGGTGCCGGAAGGGCGTCGCTGCTTCCCTAACCTGACCGTGGAGGAGAACCTCGTGGCCGCCGCGCGGCCGGGCAGGTGGACGCTGGCAAGCGTGACCGGACTGTTTCCGCGGCTGGCCGAGCGGCGCGGCCAGATGGCCAACACGCTGTCGGGCGGCGAGCAGCAGATGCTGGCGATCGGCCGCGCGCTGATGACCAATCCGCGCCTGCTGATACTCGACGAGGCGACGGAAGGGTTGGCGCCGGTGATCCGGCAGGACATCTGGGCGGCAATCCGCAGGCTCAAGCAGGACGGCGAGTCGATCCTGATCGTCGACAAGACCTTGCCTGAACTACTGCCGGTAGCCGACGCGTGCATGGTGCTGGAGAACGGCCGCACGGTCTGGTCCGGCCCGCCAAGCGAACTGAGCGAGGAATTGCAGCACCGCTATCTCGGTGTCTGACGGCATGAAGCATGAGGAGCATGCAATGAGCGGCCAGAGTACGATCCGCACCTTGCAGCCGCAGGGCTGGAAGCCTGCACGCGGCTATTCCAACGGTATTGTCGCTGAAGGCCGCACCGTCTGGCTCGGCGGCCAGATCGGCTGGAACGGCGATCAGCTGTTCGAAACCGATGATTTCGTGGAACAGGTTCGCCAGACGCTGGCCAACATCGTCGCCATCCTCGCCGAGGCCGGCGGCCGGCCGGAGCACATCGTGCGGCTGACGTGGTTCATCACCGACAAGAAGGCCTACGTGTCGCGGTTGGCCGAAGTCGGCGCCGCCTATCGCTCGGTCATGGGCAAGCATTTCCCGACCATGAGCGTCGTGCAGGTCGTGGCACTGATTGAGGATCGCGCCAAGGTCGAGATCGAGGCGACGGCGGTACTGCCGGACTGAACTGTCTTCCGGCCTCTATTCGGCCGGAAGCCCCTTCGCCTCGACCTCGTGATCGTCGGGCGCTTTCGGGAACAGGCCCGACACCTTGCGGCCGAGCGTGTCGACCCAGGTGAGGATCACCGGCACGACCACAAGCGTCAGCAGCGTCGAGCTGATGAGGCCGCCGATAACGGCGTGCGCCATCGGCGCATTCTGGCTGGAGCCCTCGTGCAGGCTGAGCGCGAGCGGCAGCATGCCGAAGATCATGGCGAGCGAGGTCATCACGATCGGCCGGAAGCGGGTGGTGCCGGCCTCCAGCAGTGCCTCCTTCAGCGGCATGCCGGCGCGCACGTGCTGGTTGGCGTTGTCTACCAGCAGGATGGCGTTCTTCACGACCAGGCCCATCAGCATGATGAATCCGATCATCGACATCATGTTCAGAGTCGAGCCGCCGACCAGCAGGCCGAGCATGACGCCGACCAGCGAGAGCGGCAGCGACACCATGATGGCGACCGGCTGGAGGAAGCTGCCGAACTGCGAGGCGAGCACGAGGTAGATGAAGACGACGGCCAGCAGCAGAGCCGAGCCGGCCGAGCCGCCAACATCCGCCAGCTGTTCGGCGTCGCCGCCGAGCGTCACGCGGTAGCCTGGCGGCAGTGACAGCGCGTTCATCGCCTCCTGCACCGGCGTCGTCACCTCGCCGAGGTTGACGCCGGCGAGGTTGGCGCTGACGCCGACCTGCCGCGACAGGTCCTTGCGGTCGATCTGGCCCGGCCCGTCGGTCATCACGATGTCGGCGACCTGGCCCAGCGTGACGGTCGCGGAGCTGCCGGTGGCGCCGCTCTGGGCGATCGGCAGGTCGGCGAGCACCTCGGGACTGTCGCGAAGCTCCCTCGGCAGGCGGACGGTCACCTTGTAGCTGTCGCCGCGCGGGTCGGTCCAGTCGGACACCTGCTTGCCGGCCAGCATGGGCTCCAGCGTCGCGCCCACCTGCTGCAGCGAGATGCCAAGGTCGCTGGCAAGCTCGCGGTTGACGCGGATGCCGATGTTGGGCTGTGCCTGCTCGAGCGTTGTCTCGACGTCGGTCAGGCCGTGAATCTGTCTCAGTTTGCCGGCGAGTTCGTCGGAAAGGCGCTTCAGGACGGCGGTGTCTTCACCCATGATGGCGATCTGCACGGGCTTCGCGACGTTGCCCAGCCCGCTCGCGGCGCCCACGGTGACGTGGATGCCTGGAATGGCCTCAAGCGCGTCACGAACCGGAACGGTCATGTCGACCGAGCTGCGCGTGCGCTCGCTCTCCGGAACCATCTTGGCGACGACGATGCCACGATTTTCGCCGCGCGCCTGGCCGGAGTTGACCGTCGCGAAGGTCCGCGCGACCTCGGGGAAACCGCGCAGCAGGCTCTCCACCTGCCGCACCTTGGCGGTGGTGTATTCCAGCGAGGAGCCGGGCGCCGTCTTGACGTCGACCTGGAACTCGCCGCGGTCGATGGCGGGTACAAATTCGGCGCCGACGATCGGGACCAGGAAGAAGCTGCCGACGAACATGGCAATCGCAGCGCCGATCGTGGTGATGCGGTGGCGCAGGCACCATGCGAGGATGCTCCGGTAAATTCCGGTCAGCCACACGAAGAAGCGGTCAAAGCGCTCCACCGCGCGGCCAAGAAAGCCGCGCCTGGCGCCTGGATGAGCGGCCGGATCGTACCAGACGCTGGACATCATCGGGTCAAGCGTGAAGGCGACGAAGAGCGAAATCATCACGGCCACGGCGACGGTGACGCCGAACTGGAGGAAGAAGCGGCCGAGGATTCCTTCCATGAACGCGACGGGCAGGAATACCGCCACGATGGACAGCGTCGTGGCGAGCACGGCCAGGCCGATCTCGTTGGTGCCGTCGAGGGCGGCGCGCACGTGGCTCTTGCCCATGTGCAGATGGCGCATGATGTTCTCGCGCACCACGATGGCGTCGTCGATCAGGATGCCGACCGACAGCGACAGCGCCATCAGCGTCATCATGTTGAGCGTGAAGCCGAAGAAATAGAGCGCGATCATCGTGCCGATGATCGAGATCGGCAGCGTCAGCCCGGTGATGACGGTCGAGCGCCAGGAATTCAGGAACAGGAAAACGATGACGACGGCCAGCAACGCGCCCTCGATCACCATGCTCTGCACGGCCTCGAAGGAATGGGTGACGTAGACCGAATTGTCGGTAACGACCTGCAGATGCACGCCCTTCGGCAGCTGGCCGGCCTCCAGCTTCGCCACTTCGGCGCGAATGTCGGTGGCCACCTGGACGGTGTTGGCGCCCTGCACCTTGAGAATGTTGATGGCGAGCGCGCGCTGACCGTTGATAAGCGCGATGTTGGCGTCCTCGGCCTGGCCGTCCTCGACGGTCGCGACATCGCCCAGGCGCACCGGCTGCCCTCCGCGCCGCGCCACAACGAGGTCGAGGAAGTCCTGCACTTCTTCCAGCCGCCCCTCGACCTGTATCGGCGCGACCTGCGCGCCGTCGCGGACCGAGCCGGCGGCGGCGTTGCGGTTGTCCTGCGACAGCGCGTTCATCACCTCGCCGATGCCGAGATTGAAGGCGACAAGCCGGTTGGGGTCGGCGAGGACGTTGATCTGGCGCGACAGGCCGCCCACGACGGTGGCGCTGCCGACGCCCTGGATGGCGGTGAGGCGATTGACGATCGCGTCTTCGGTAAGCTTGGTAAGGTCGCGCGGCGCCATGGTGTCGGAGCTGACGACCAGCGAGATGATCGGCATCTCGGCCGGGTCGAAGCGCAGCACCTGAGGCTTGTCGGCGCCGTCCGGCAGCAGGGTTTCGATGCGCGCCAGCTTGTCGCGCACCTCCTGCGCGGCGTCGGACGAGTCCACCTCCATCTCGAACATGGCGATGATCATCGCCTGGCCGTTCTGGGCGGTGGACTGGATGGTGTCGATGCCGCTGAGGGTGTTGATCACCTCCTCGATCGGCTTGACCACGTCGCTTTCCACCGCCTCGGGCGAAGCACCGGGATAAGACACCACGACCGCCACGACCGGAAAGTCGATCTCGGGGAACTGTTCGACCGGCAGGCGCAGGTACGAGTAGAAGCCGAAGACGAGGATCGCCGCCATGACCATGGTGGCGAAGACAGGCTGCGAGACGCTGACGCGGGTGAGCCACATCGGATCAGCCCTCCACAGCCACGGCCATGCCCGCAGCCAGTTCGGGTAGCGGCGCGGCGACGATCGTCTCGCCGCCGGCGAGGCCAGTCACCTCGATCAGACGGCCATTGTTCCACGTCTTGCCGGGGGTCACCGGCAGGCGCGCCAGCCGGTTGTCGCGCACGGCCAGCACGTAGTCGCCATCACCGTCCTTGCGCAGCGCGCCGGCGGGGACGGCGATGGCGCCTTCCTTCTGGGTGAGGATGACCGAACCGGACACGAACATGCCGCCGCGCAGCGCGGAATCCGCATTATCGAGAGACAGGTAGATCGGAATCGAGCGGGTGCCTTCGACGGCGACCGGGTTGATGCGGCTGATTTCCGCCTCGAAGGTGCGGCCGGCGATGCCCTCGACCGAAAGCTCGGCCGTCTGGCCGACGGCGAGCGCAGCAGCCGCGCTCAGCGGCGCGAGCACGCGCGCGTCCATCTCCGACAGGTCGACGATGGTCGCTACCGTGGTGCCGGCGCCGACCGTCTGGCCGGGGTCGACGTTGCGCGCCGAGACGATGCCGGAAATCGGCGCGCGGATGGTGGCGTATTCGAGCGACAGCCTGATCCCGGCGAGCTGCGCCTGCTGGGCGGCGAGATTGGCCTGGAGCGCAGTGACGTTGGACTGTGCGCTCTCCAGCGCCGACGGGGACGCGAGACCTTTCTCCGCCAGCGCCTTCGTGGATTCGAGCTGCCGCAGCGCGAGGTCGAGTTGCGCCTGCGTAGCGGCGATCGCAGCCTCCTGCTGGGCGATCTGGGTGCGGGTGCTGGCGGTGTCCAGCTCGGCGATCACCTGACCCTCGGACACGGTCTCGCCGGGCCGCACTGAAATGGACTCGACGCGGCCGCCGACCTGCGCCGTCAGCGCGGCCTGACGCGACGGCGACAGCGAGCCCGACACACGCACGGTCTCGCGCAGCCGCGCCGGCTCGACCTTGGCCACTTCCAGTCCCGACAGGCGCATCACCACCTCGACCGGCGCCGCCGCCTCGGGAGCGGGCGTCGGTGCGGGCATAAGCCGGTCGCGATAGCCGTAGGCGCCTGCGGCGGCGCCCGCGAGCAGGAGGAGCACAACCCAGGGCCAGCGGCGACGGCGGCGCGGAGCGGCCGGCTCGGTGGTCTTGGCGGAGGCCTTGCTGTCGAGTGGCTGGGCCTTGTCGAAGGCCGGGCGGATCGGGGCGTTCATGCGTGTGTCCTGGATGCTGGCAAAGGTCGCGCACGCAGGCAACGGGCCAGATCGCACACGCTCCGTAAGCTATGACGCAACGCAATATGACCCCAACATTGCAAGAGCATTGCGCCGCGTCAGCCATATGGTGAGGGCGCAATGGTGGCGCAATGTTGCCGCCATATGGGTCGTACCGGTCGGGAAAGGGAGACATGCGCCTGCTTCTTGTCGAAGACGAGCCGGAAATGGCCGCGATGCTTGCCGCCACGCTGCGCGGGCAGGGCATCGTGGTGGATTCGGCGCGCTCGCTGGCGGTGGCGCGCGAGGCGATCCGGGGCGCCGAGCATGACCTGGTTCTGCTCGACCGCAAGCTGCCGGACGGCGACGGTCTGGAGCTGATACCGCTATTGCGGGCGCGCGAGGCGCATACGCCGGTGATCGTGCTGTCGGCGCTCGGATCGACCGAGGATCGCATCGCCGGCCTGGACGGGGGAGCAGACGACTATCTGCCGAAGCCGTTCTCGGTGGAGGAGCTGATGGCGCGGCTGCGCGCGGTGCTGCGGCGGCCGACCGAGCTGCGCATGCAGCCGATCATGCTCGCCAATCTGAGCCTGGACATGGAAGGCCGGCAGGCGGCGGTGGACGGCGCGCCGCTGGACCTGCCGCGGCGCGAGCTGCTGGTGCTGGAGGCGCTGATGCGGCGCAGCGGCCGCAGCGTGACGCGCGCCCTGCTCGAAGAGGCCGTTTTCGGCTTCGACGACGAGATCGCGTCGAATACGCTCGACGCGCATATTTCACGCCTGCGCAAGCGCCTTGCCGATGCGAGGGCGCGGGTCAGCATCCATGCGATACGCGGCATCGGCTACCTCATCAGGCAGGCGCCGTGATGTTTCGCCGGCGTGGAACGCTGCGGGGACGCCTGACGGCGCGGCTGGTGCTGTTTCAGGCGCTGGCGATCGTCATCGTCGCGGCAACCGGAATCTACGTCCTTATGCTGCGCTACGGCATCGAGGGCGTGGTGATCGGCGAGCAGGATTCCCTGATCGTGGCCCAAGCCGTCGAGCGCGCTCCGGACGGCGCGCTCGCAATTCGGGAAACCCCTGACCTGGCCGATCTTCGTGCGCGCTCGTCCGGGCTCTGGTTCGTGGTCGTCGACCGCGCCGAGGGGCGCATCGTGGAAGGCGAAGTGCCCCAGACCTATCGAGGCATCGTTGAAAGCCTGAGCTCTCTCGGTACGGCGAACTTCGCCGACACGAGCGACGCCGGCACGCTGGCGGCCAGCCTGCGCGTCGCCGAATCTGCGGCCGGCAGGGTGCATGTTCTCGTCGGCGGGAGCCCGACGCAGGCGGTCTGGGGCGCCGTTCTCGCCGTGACGGCGCGCGCGGTGGTGCCGATCGTGCTGACGCTCGCCTTCGTGGCCATCCTGGCGATTGCGTGGATCATCCGGCGTGAATTCCGTGGCGTCGACCGCGCTGCCGCTCTTGCCGCCACCATCGACGCGGGCAAGCGGGGCACGCGGCTGCCCGAGGACAATCTGCCGGCCGAACTGGTGCCGCTTGTCAAAGCGGTGAATACCGCGCTCGGTCGCCTCGACGAGGGGTATGCGCGGCAGCGCCGCTTCCTCGCCGACGCCGCCCACGAGCTTAAGACGCCGATCGCGATCCTGCAAACGCGGATCGAGACCTCCCCGCCGGGCGAGGAGCGCGACCGGCGTCTTCTCCTCGACATCGCCCGACTGGGCAACCTCGCCGAGCAGCTGCTCGACACGCAAAGGCTGGATCATTCGCGTGGCTCGTTCGCCGAGCTCGATCTCGTGGGGCTTGCGCGGGGCGTTGCCGCCGACCTTGCGCCGCTGGCGATTGCGGCCGGCTACGAGTTCGGCTTCGACGCCGAGCGGGCGCACTTCGCCGTACAGGGCGACCGCCCGGCGCTGGAGCGGGTGATCGTCAACCTGGTGCAGAACGCCATTGCGCACGGCGGCGGACACGGCGCCATTGCCGTCAGGATCGACCCGGACGGCGTGCTCGAAGTGGCGGACGAGGGGGCGGGCATCGCCGCAGAAGAGCGCGACCGCATCTTCGAGCCCTTCCATCGCACCCGCCCCTCGGACCGCGGCGCCGGGCTCGGGCTGACCATCGTCAGCGACATCGTCGGGCGTCACGCCGGCCGTATTGCGGTAGACGGCGCCGAGCCGTCGGGCACCGTGTTCCGCGTGATCCTGCCGGCAATCGAAGCCGGCGGCTAAACCGCTTCCGCTGCCGGCTTGTGAACGGCCAGGGTGACGCGGAAGCAGGCGCCCTCGCTGGTGCCCGGAACGAATTCCAGCGAGCCGTTCAGTCGCGTCACGATCTCGCGGCTGATCGGAAGACCGAGACCCGCGCCGGCCTTGGACGTCGCTTCGCCGAGGCTGCCGCGGTAGAACTTGTCGAAGATGCGCGACCGCTCCTGCTCGGGGACGCCGGCCCCGTTATCGGCGACCTCGACCACATAGCGCTCACCCGAGATGCGCGAGCGCACCGTCACCACGGGCGATGCCGCGCTGTTGTGCTTGATGGCGTTGGAAATGAGGTTGATGAAGACCTGGCCCAGCCGGTCGGGGTCGGCCAGCACCGTTGCGGCGGCCACACGCGGATGCGGGCGAATCTGCGTGCCGTTCTGGCGTGCGAGCGCGTCGCAAACGCGCAATGCCTGATCCAGCGAAGCCTCGGCGTCGATGGGGCGGCTTTCCCAGACCCGTTCGCCGCGTTCCAGCGCGGAGAGATCGAGGATTTCGTCGAGCAGAGACGTCAGCCGCAGGCTCTCCTTGTGGATGGTCGCGACGAACTTGCGGCCCGACTCGCCGTCGAGATCACCCTCGTTGAGGAGGATCTCCGAAAAGGCGCGGATCGCCGTCATCGGCGTCCGCACCTCGTGGCTCACCTGGCTCAGGAACTCGTCCTTCTGCAGGTCCACCTCGCGCAGTTGCCGGTTGGCGAATTCGAGCTTCTCGGCGGTTGCCCGCAGTTGCGCCGACGTGCGCTCCAGCGCCTGCGAGTGCTCGATGACCTGCTGGGTCTCGTCGGCCATCTGCATGACCTCCTCCAGCGAAACCGCGTCGCCGGACACCACCTTTGACAACATGACGTGAGCCGAGGCGGTGCCGATCGAGCCGGCCAGCTCACGCTCCAGCCGGTGGATGAAGGCCGGCGTCGGCTCCAGGCTCGTTGAGGCCATGCCGGCCGCCTTGGCCTCCTCGGCGAACAGCCGCATCGCGCGTTCGTGCCCCAACACCCGCCGCGCGACGAGGAAGAGATCGTCGACCGTGGCCGAACCGCGCAACGGGCTGGGATCGCCGGCTACCGGGCGAAAGACGTTGAGGAACAGGGCGGCCTGGATGTGCTCCAGTGCCGACTGGGTGGAGACAAGAGACCCGACGATCAGCACCGTCGTGTTCAGCAGCAGGCTCCAGAACACGGCATGGGCGAGCGGCTCCAGCCTTTCCAGACCGAACAGGGCCTGCGGGCGCAGCCATTCGATGCCGAACGGTCCCTGCGCCATGATTCCCGCCACGACGGGGGAAGACGAGGCGAAGGACGGCAGGAAGCTCGACCACAGCCATATCAGGAAGCCGACGGAAATGGCTGCGATCGCCGCCCTGGTCGAAGCGTCGCGCCAGAACAGCGCGGCGAGGATGGCAGGCAGGAACTGGGCGACGCCGGTGAACGATATGAGGCCGATCGGCGCCAGAGCGTCGGAGGCTCGCGTCAGGTAGAAATAGCCGAAACCCAGCAGCAGGATCAGCACGATGGAGAGCCGCCGCGCGTTGAGGATCAGCCGGCGCACGCCCAGCCCGTCGCTGCCGCGATCGTCGCTCGACAGGCGAAGCATGATCGGAACCACGATGTGGTTCGACACCATGATCGAGAGCGCGATGGATTCCAGGATGATCATGGAGGTGGCGGAGGAGAAGCCGCCGATGAAGGCGAACAGCGCCAGCCCGTCCTGCCCGGCGGCCAGAGGCAGCGTCAGCGTGAACATGTCCGGATTGGAGCCCGGCTTCATCGTGGTGAGGCCGTGCAGCGCGATCGGAACGATGAACAGGCTCATGGCCAGCATGTAGGCGGGGAAGGCCCAGCTCGCCGTGCGCAGATGGCTTTCGTCGGAATTCTCGACCACGGTGACCTGGAACTGGCGCGGCAGGCAGATGATCGCGGCGGCCGCCAGCACCATGGAGGCGACCCAGCGGTCGCCGAAGGTTTCCGTGGCATGGATGCGCAGGCCCGCGTCGGCGGCGCGGGTGAACAGGGCGTCGAGGCCGCCGGCCGCGTAGAGAACGAAAACGCCGACCGCGACGAGCGCGGTCAGCTTGACGATCGCCTCCAGAGCGATTGCCGCCACGACCCCGTGATGCTGCTCCTTGGCGTCGACGTTGCGGGTGCCGAACAGGATGGTGAAGATCGCCATCGCGGCGGCGACGCCGAGCGCAAGGCCGACCTCGTCCCAGCCCTCCAGCGCGCCGCGGCCGAATTCGGACGAGCCCGCCACCGCCTCGATGGATGAGGTGACGGCCTTGAGCTGGAGCGCGATATACGGGGCTATGGCGATGACCGCGAGCAGGGTGACCAGCACGCCCAGCCGGCTCGATTTGCCGAAGCGTGAGGACAGGAGGTCGGCGATCGAGGTTATGCGCTGGTCGTGGCTGATGCGCACCAGCCGCCGCAGGATGAACCACCAGCCGACGAAGACGATAGTGGGGCCAAGATAGATCGTGACGAATTCCAGCCCGTTGCGCGCCGCCGAGCCGACCGCACCGTAGAACGTCCAGCTGGTGCAGTAGACGGAGATGGAGAGGGTGTAGACAAAGGGCGAGCGCAGCAGCCCGCCCTCCGTGCTCCCCGAATAACGGTCGCCGAGATAGGCGACGAGGAAGAGCAGGCCGACATAGGCCACCGCCGTGGCGATCACCAGGTCGACGGTCAGGGTCACGGCTGCATGTCCCGCTGACGCTGGGGCGGCGGCCGGTCGTCCGGCAGCGTGCGGCTGAACCAGCGCGCTCCTGCAACCATCACCAGCCACAGGGCGAAGACGTAGACAGTCTCGACCGGAACCCCGAGCACGCGGCCATCGAAGCGCGCCAGCAGCACAAGCGGGGGCATCAGCGCGAGGGCGCCGAACACGGTGAAAAAGAGCGAAGCGGCGATGATCTTGCGGCGTGTCATGGACCGGCTCCCGGAAAGCGCCCGGCGCTCACGGCTTTGCCAGCGCTGCCGGCTCGTCCAGCAGGGCACGAACGGCGCTGACCACGTCGGCATTGGCGTAAGGCTTGGTGACGAAGCTGTCGGCGCCGAGCTCCTCGGCGACGCGACGATCCTGCTGCTGGCCCTTGGCGGTCAGCACCAGAACGCGCAGCTTGCTGGTCGCCGGGTCGCTGCGGATCTGCTTCAGCACCTCGAAGCCGGACCGTTTGGGTAGCATGATGTCGAGCACGAGGACGCGCGGGCGCTCCCTGCGCACCGCGCCCATGACCGCCTCGCCGTCGGTCACCGATTCGATCGTCCAGCCAGCCCGCAGCAGAACAAAGCTCAGCGCCTCGAGGATGCTGGGCTCGTCTTCGGCGATAAGAATGTCGGTCGCCAAACCTGTTCCTCCGCCCCTCCTCCAAGGGGTCCCCGCGCCAGATAACCCCAACTGGCCATCAAGTCCAAGCCCCGCGCTCACGACGCAAGCAGCGGCGGGACCTCCTCACCGCCCGGCGCCCATGGCGGTTCCTGGCGGCTGGCGCAGTCGGTGCGCGTGCACAGGCGGCAGGTCGGGCCGACGGGTACGTCGAGCCGCGAATCGGCCAGGTCGAGGCCGTCGCCGTAGACCGTGCCGTCGGCATGCAGGACATTGGTGACAAGCAGGACGGAATTGGGCGGTGCGGGGTCGGCGAAACCGCCGCTGCGCCGCGAAACCGCCTTCGCCACGAACAGGAAGCGGGAGCCGTCGGCAAAGCGCGCGAGCTGCCGCACGACGCTGCCCGGCGTGCGGAAGGCGGCGTAGATGGCCCAGAGCGGACAGGCATGGCCGCTGCTGGGCAGCAGCAGGCCCGGCAGCGGGAAATGCTTCGACAGCCGCCCCGCCGGGTCGGCGCGCAGGAAACCGAACGGCAGGCCGGCAGCATCGGGCCGCCGCAGCGTGACCAGACGATGAGCGATCTGCTCGAAGCTGGCATCGTAGCGCTCGCTTAGCGCGTCGATGTCGTATCGCAGCGTTCGCGCGTCGGCGAGGAAGCCGTCATAGGGGAACAGAATAGCGCCTGCCAGGTAGGAGCCGAGATAGCGGGCGGCCCCGCGCCGCGCAGTCTCCGACGACAGCGGTGCGGACGCGACCACGGTCTGGAGCGTCTGCGGGCCGGAAAGCTCGGCCAGCAGACGCGCCATCTGGAATTGCCGAGTGGACTGCGGCACCGTGTTGCGGAACCAAAGCGTTCTTGCGCCGGGGTCGAAACCGAAGGCGCTGCCGACGCGAGACGGTGCCGAGCGCTGCACGGCCACCCCATGTCTCCGCGCCAGCAGGCGCACGATTGCCGCCTCGCCGAACGGCCCGTCCGTCTCAACTTCGGCGCGCAGGGCGGCGCCTGCCTCCTCGAGGCCGGGAAAGTAGTTTTGGGCGGCAAAGATCATGTCGTCCACCTCGCGCCGCGCCGAGGCGAAGCCGCGCGCGCTGGACGCCTGATCGAACTGGCCGATGAGGTTCTGCGCCGCTGCGCCCAGGCTGCGGGTCTCGCGGTTGATGGACGCCAGGAAGCGCTGCTGCTCGTCGGGGCGCAGGTCCGGCGTGCCTTCGAGAATCTCGGCGCCGGAGCGCACGGCGGTGATGCCCGACAGGATCTGGTGGAGCATCTGAGACAGCAGCGGGTCGGCGCGCAGCCTGTCCGAATAGGCGTCGGCGGCGGTCATGGCGGCGGCGTAGGCGCGGTAGAGGCGGGCGACGACGCGCGCCACCTCGGGCGCGGTGGCCACCAGGTTGCGGGCCTGGTCGAGCCCCATGCCGCTGCCGGCGAGCGCCGGATCGGCGAAGGCTTCGAGCAATTCGTGGATGAGGCGATGCTCCGCCTGGCCCGTCAACTCGTCGATGTCCATCGACAGTTCCGCCGCGATGCGCTGAAGCAGCGTGCCGCCGACCTGACGCTTGTTGGACTCGATCAGGTTCAGATAGCTCGGCGAGACGCCGGCGGCCCGCGCCAGCGACGCCTGCGAGATGCCGAGCACTTTGCGGCGCGTCGAAATCCTCAACCCGATCGGAGCGCGCATGACATCCCGGCTGTCAACGTGTTGACTGAATTGACATTAGAGCTGTCTAACTATTTACAGAATTTCCGTTAAGGAACAATAGCATATTGAACAGGTGTCAATGCCCGCGGATAGTGCCGCCGCGGGGAGCCTGTAGCTCAGGTTCTGGCTTCCGCGATCAAGGAGGAGAACAATGAGCGAACTCAAGCGCGGGATTTCCCGCCGCAACGTCTTGCGTACCGGCCTTGCCGGCATCATCGCCACCGGCGTCTCGCCGCTGGTGTTCTCACGCGGCGCATGGGCGCAGGAATTCTGCAACAACCCGACCGGCAGCACCGTCACATTCGGCCTCAACCTGCCGCTGACCGGCGCCTACGCGGAAGAGGGCGCGGACGAGCAGAAGGCTTACGAACTCGCCATCAAGCATCTCAACGGCGAGGGCGACGGCGGGCTTCTCAACGTGCTCAAGCCGTCGGCGCTCAAGGGCAACGGCATCCTCGGCAAGAAGGTGCAGTACGTCAGCTCGGACAGCCAGACGAAGTCCGACGTGGCGCGCGCCGGCGCCACCCGCATGATCGAGCGCGATGGCGCGATCATGATCACCGGCGGTTCGTCCTCAGGTGAGGCGATCGCGGTGCAGAGCCTGTGCCAGGAACTCGGTGTGATCTTCATGGCCGGGCTGACCCACTCCAACGACACGACCGGCAAGGACAAGCGCCGCTACGGTTTCCGTCACTTCTTCAACGCTTATCAGTCCGGTATCGCCATCGCCCCGGTGCTGGGTGAAGCCTACGGCAAGGACCGCCGCGCCTATCACCTGACGGCCGACTACACCTGGGGCTGGACGCAGGAAGAGTCTATCAAGAACGCCACCGAAGCCCTCGGCTGGCAGACCGTGCAGACGGTGCGCACGCCGCTCGGCGCGGGCGACTTCTCGCAGTTCCTGACCCCGGTCCTGAACTCGGGCGCCGATGTGCTGATCCTGAACCACTACGGCAACGACATGGTCAACTCGCTGACCCAGGCCGTGCAGTTCGGCATGCGCGACAAGCAGGTGAACGGCAAGCAGTTCGAGATCGTTGTGCCGCTGTTCTCCGAGCTGATGGCCAAGGGCGCCGGCGAGAACATCAAGGGCATCTTCGGCACCTCGAACTGGCACTGGAACCTGCCGGACGAGGGTTCGAAGGCGTTCACCAAGTCGTTCGGCGCGGCGTATGGCTCGCCGCCGTCGCAGGCCGCGCACACGGCCTATGTGCAGGCGCTGCTGTACGCCGACGCCTGCGAGCGGGCCGGCACCTTCTATCCGCCGCAGGTCATCAAGGCGCTGGAGGGCTTCGAGTTCGATGGAATGGGCAACGGCAAGACGCTGTACCGCGCGGCGGACCATCAGTGCATGAAGTCGGTGCTGGTGGTGCGCGGCAACGAGAAGCCGACCAGCCAGTTCGACGTGCTCAACGTGGTCAAGGAGATCGACCGCGAGACGGCGAACTACGATCCTGCCATCTTCGGTGGCGAACTGGGCGCCGCGGAGCCGGTGCCGCAGTGCCGCTAGAGTGACGCCTGCCCGCCCCGCCATCCGGCGGGGCGGGCTTTGCGGTGCCGGTTGGCGGGTCGGTTCGGGGAGGCAGCAATGTTCGACGTCCTATTCCTTCAGTTTCTCAACGGGCTGGACAAGGGCAGCGCGTATGCGCTGATCGCGCTCGGGCTCACGCTGGTATTCGGAACGCTGGGGGTCGTGAACTTCGCTCACGGGGCGCTGTTTATGATCGGCGCCTTCTGCGCCGTCGCCTTCCGCCAGCTGCTGACGCTCGAAACCGTCACGGTCGATCCGGAAAAGCTGTCGCCGTGGGGCGCGCCGGTCGAAATCCGCGCGCCGCTTGTCCAGGCCTGGTTCGGTGATTTCGGCGCGGTGCTGGTCAACTATTCCGTACCCATTTCCCTGTTGCTGGCCGTGCCCGTGATGCTAGCCATCGGCATCGGCATGGAGCGCGGGCTCATCAAGTATTTCTACAAGCGGCCGCATGCCGAGCAGATCCTTGTCACGTTCGGCCTGGCCATCGTGCTCGGCGAGATCATCAAGGCGACATTCGGCCCGAACCCGATTCCGCAGCCGATGCCGACGGATCTGCGCGGCGCGGCCGATATCGGCGCGTGGCTCGGCATGCAGCCCGGCGTCATCACCTACCCGCTGTGGCGGTTGGTCTACTTCCTGTTCTCGCTCGGCGTGATCGCCGCCGTCTTCGCCTTCCTGCAGTTCACCACCTTCGGCATGGTGGTGCGCGCGGGCATGGCCGACCGCGAGACCGTCGGCGCGCTTGGCATCAACATCGACCGGCGCTTCACCATCATGTTCGGCATCGCGGCGGTCGTGGCCGGCATGGCCGGCGTCATGTATACCCCGCTGCTGCCACCGAACTACACGATCGGCATGGACTTCCTGGTCATCTCCTTCGTGGTCGTCGTGGTGGGCGGCATGGGTTCGCTGCCCGGTGCGGTTGCCGCCGGCTTCCTGCTCGGCATCCTGCAGTCCTTCGCGTCGATGCACCAGCTGAAGGCGTTCTTTCCCGGCATCGACCAGGTCATCATCTACCTCGTCGCCGTCATCATCCTGCTGGTGCGCCCGCGCGGGTTGCTCGGCCGCCGTGGCGTGATGGAGGCATAGATGGCTGGCTTCATGTCACGCAGGGACCTGACGCTGTTCGTCGGCTTCGCGGCGATCGTGCTGCTGCTGCCGATCCTGGCCGCGCCGTTCGGAGCGGCCTATCCGGACCTTTTGCAGCGCTTTATGATCTTCGGCATCTTCGCGCTGGGCTTCAACATTCTGTTCGGCCTCACCGGCTATCTTTCCTTCGGCCACGCCGCCTTCTTCGGCGTCGGCTCCTACGCCGCGATGTGGTCGTTCAAGCTGCTCAGCCTCAATGCGCTGCCGGCCATCATCTTCGCCGTGGCGATCGCGGGCGTGTTCGCGCTCGTCATCGGCTACGTATCGCTGCGCCGCTCGGGTATCTACTTCTCGATCCTGACGCTGGCCTTCGCGCAGATGTGCTACAGCCTGGCCTATTCCGTGCTGACTCCCATCACCAACGGCGAGACAGGCCTGCGCATGGCGAGCTCCGACCCGCGCGTTCTCGACCGCCTGTTCTTCGACGCGCCGGCCGGCGTGCCGGTGCCCAGCCTGTTCGGCATGTCGCTGTCGGGGTGGAACGGATTCTATTTCTCGGCCGTGTTCCTGCTGGCGACGTTCCTGCTCGCCATGCGGATCACCAACTCGCCGTTCGGCATGATGCTCAAGGGCATCAAGTCCAATCAGAACCGGATGAACTACACCGGCTTCAACACGCGGCCCTATACGCTCACCGCCTTCGTGATCTCCGGCATGCTTGCCGGGCTGGCGGGTGCACTGCTGGTCGTCACCGATCCGCTGGCCGGGGCGGAGCGCATGCAGTGGACGGCGTCGGGCGAAGTCGTGCTGATGACCATCCTCGGCGGCGTCGGCACGCTCGTCGGACCGGTGATCGGCGCCTGGCTGATCAAATATTTCGAGAACATCTTCTCGTCGTTCAACGACAATGTGCTGTCGAGCTTCTTCAGCTTCCTGCCCGACGGGGCGCGGGAGGTTGCGGTGACCATAGCCGGCAAGTTCGTCGGCGAGGGCTGGCATCTGTCGCTCGGTCTGCTGTTCGTGCTGATCGTGGTGTTCCTCCCCGGCGGCATCATGGAAGGGGCGCGGCGTATCGGCGCCCGGTTCGGTCGCCCGCGCAACGGCTCGCGGGTCGGGCGCCAGCGCGAACTCAGCCCGACGGCGGCGGAATAGGGAGGGCGCCATGTTGACCAGAGAGAACGTCGTCCTCCACGTCGCCGACGTGCACAAGAATTTCGGCGGCCTTCACGCGTTGTCCGACATCGACCTGCAGGTCGAGGAGGGCAAGACCCACGCGATCATCGGGCCGAACGGAGCCGGCAAGTCGACGCTGCTCAACGTCATCATCGGCAGGCTGCCGCCGTCGAGCGGCGCGGTGGTGTTCGACGGCATCGTGCTGACCGGCAAGAAGCCGCACGAGATCAACCAGCTCGGCGTCGCCCGCGTGTTCCAGACGCCGGAGATCTTCGCCGACCTGTCGATCCTGCAGAACGTGATGACGCCGGCTTTCGCGCGCCGCGACGGGGCGTTCAAGATCAACATGTTCCGCGCGGTCGACAACGAGAAGGAGATCCGCCAGGAGGCGGAGGCGATGCTGGAGGACGTAGGGCTGATCGACCGCCGCGAAGGCCATGCCGGGGCGCTGTCGCGCGGCGACAAGCGGCGCTTGGAACTCGCCATGTGCCTGATCCAGAAGCCTCGACTGCTCCTGCTCGACGAGCCGACGGCCGGTATGAGCCGGCACGACACCAACACCACGATCGAGCTCTTGAAGAAGATCAAGGCGCGCGGCATGACCAAGGTCATCATCGAGCACGACATGCACGTCGTCTTCAGCCTCGCCGACCGGGTGACGGTGCTCGCCCAGGGGCGTATCATCGCCGCCGGCTCGCCGGACGAGGTCCGCGGCAACCCGGTCGTCCAGGAAGCCTATCTCGGGGGCGCGCATCTATGACCATGACCGCCGACATGGCCGTTTCGGGGGCCCGCTCCGGGGCCATGCCCGCCGAGGCCGCGGCCGGCACCGCCGCCGAAGCCGGCCGGCGCGCCGGCGAGGCCTTCTTCGCGGCCCGCGACATCCACGCCTATTACGGCGAGAGCTACGTCGTGCAGGGCGTCTCCTTCGAGATCAAGGAAGGCGAGATCCTCGCGCTTCTCGGCCGGAACGGCGCCGGCAAGACCTCGACGCTGCGGGCGATCGCCCGCATGGACAATCCCTCCCTGCAGAAGGGCGAGATCGTCCTCGGCGGCAAGGCGCTCCATCCCCTCCGCTCCTTCGAGGCGGCGCGCGCGGGCGTCCAGCTCGTGCCGGAGGACCGGCGCATCATCGGCGGCCTCACCGTCGAGGAGAACCTCATCCTCGCCCAGGTGGCGCCGCCCCTCGGCTGGCCGCTGGAGCGCCTCTACGAGCACTTTCCCCGCCTCGCCGAGCGGCGGAAGCAGGAGGCGACGACCCTGTCCGGCGGCGAGCAGCAGATGCTCGCGGTCGCCCGGGCGCTCGCCCGCGAGCTGAAGCTCCTCCTCCTCGACGAGCCCTATGAAGGCCTCGCCCCGGTGATCGTCCGCGAGATCGAGAAGATCGTCGCCGGCATCAAGGCGGAAGGCATCACCACCATCATCGTCGAGCAGAACGCCATCGCCGCCCTCGAGCTCGCCGATCGCGCGGTCATTCTCGACATGGGCGAGGTGGTGTTCGACGGCGGCGCCGACCACGTTCTCGACAACGCCGAGCTCCGCGCCGCCTATCTCGCCGTCTGACGCGCTCCGCGCCGCGGCATACAAGGCTTTGACTCCGGTGAGTCCGGCCGGCTACCAAGGCCGGCGACGGAAACGAGGCGTGGCGGACCCGGACCTTGACCAGCACGACGGAAGGCGTTCCGGCGCACGAGCGCGCCGCGCGGCGGCTGCGTCGCCTCGCCCGGTCGGTATGGAAGACCGTCGGGGGCGCCCGCGGCGGCCTCCGCAGCCTCGAGCGCGCCGTTCGCCTCAAGCTGAAGCGGCAGAAGCCCGGCCGGTTGCAGCCGCTCCTGCGCCCCGATGATCCGGCCGACTACGCCCGCTGGATCGCGGCGAACGACGTGCTGTCCGGCCTCGACCGGAGCCTGATCCGGCGCCACATCGCCGCCTTCGCCGGGCGTCCGCGCTTCTCCGTGGTGGTCGCGGTCGAGGCCGGCGCCGACCCGGGCGCCGTCGAGCGCACGGTGCGGAGCGTGCGCGACCAGCTCTACGGCGCGTTCGAGCTGATCGTCGCCGGCGGCGACCTGCCGCCTGCGCCGGGGGTCGTGTCCGTCGCTGCGCCGGCCGGCCAGTCCCTCGCCGCCGGCGTCGCCGCGGCGACCGGCGCGTGGCTCGTCCCGCTTTCGCCCGGCGACCGGCTTGCCGAGGCGGCGCTCTATCTCTTCGCCGAGCGCATCCTCGCCGTGCCGGAGGCCGTCATCGTCTACTCCGACGAGGACGAGGAGGATGCCGGCGGCGCCCGGCGGAATCCGTTCTTCAAGCCCGATTTCGACCCCGAGCTGATGCTCGGCCAGGACCTCCTCGGGCGCCTCGCCGCCTATCGCGCCGAGAGCGTCCGCGCCGCGGGCGGCCCCGCGACCGGCGCTGACGCGGAGCGCGATCTCGCCTTCCGCGTCATCGAGGCCGCGGCGGGCGCGCCGGTGGTCCACGTCCCCTTCGTGCTCTGCCATCGCGGTGGCGCCGCGCCCGTGCCGCCGAAGGCGGAGACGCTGGCCACGATCGCCGGGCATCTCGCCCGCACCGGCAGGGCGGCGACGGTCGAGGCCGATCCGCGCTTCGGCATCCGGATCCGGCGGACCCTGCCGCCGCCGCCGCCGCTGGTCTCGATCGTCATCCCGACGAAGAACCGCCACGAGCTCATCGGGCCGTGTCTCGCCGGCCTGTTCGAGCGCACCGACTACGCGCCGCTCGAGATCGTCATCGTCGACAATGGCAGCGACGAGGCGGAGGCGCTCGCCGTCCTCGCCGAGGCGCGGAAGCGTCCGAACGTCACCGTGATCGAGGATCGCGGCGGCTTCAACTTCTCCCGTCTCGTCAACCGCGGCGTCGCGGTCTCGACGGGCAGCGTCGTCGTCCTCCTCAACAACGATATCGACGTCATCCATCCCGACTGGCTCACCGAGCTCGTGAGCCAGGCCGTCCGCCCCGAGGTCGGCGCCGTCGGGCCGATGCTCTACTATGCCGACGACACCATCCAGCATGCCGGCGTGGTGCTCGGCGTGAACGGCCGGGCGGCGCACGAGCACAAGCGGACGCCCCGCGGCGCGGCCGGCTATCGCGGCCGGCTCCTCGTCGCCCGCGAGACCTCCTGCGTCACCGGCGCCTGCCTCGTGACACGCCGCGACATCTACGATGCCCTCGGCGGCCTCAACGAGCGCGACTTCGCCGTCGGCTTCAACGACGTCGACTACTGCATCCGCCTCAGGGTCGCCGGCTATCGCGTCCTGTGGACGCCCCATGCGGAGCTCTATCACTACGAGAGCGTGTCGCGGGGGCATGCGCTGGCGACGGCGGAGGGCACCGAGCGCCATGCTCGCGAGTCGGGCAATCTCCGCGGCCAGTGGTGGCAGCTTCTCTCCGCCGACCCGTTCTACAATCCGAATTTCGCGCTCGAAGCGGTGCCGCACCGCCTGGCATGGACCTCGCGGGCGCGGAAGCCGTGGATCGAGCGCGCAACCGCCCGTCAGGGCCCGCAGCCCGGCGTCTCGCCGGACCCGGCCACGCTCGACTGGCGCGACGGCGACGCGGGCGCGGTTTGATCGTCCGGCGCCGTTCGGCTATGTGATGCCGGCGCCCGCGCGTCCGGGTGAGTGGAGACGAGTCCGTCCGACGATGCGGCTTCTGCAGATCATCCAGGGCCTCGGCGTGCGACCGCCGGGGAGCCCGTCCCGCGCCGAGCGGACGATCCTCAGGGAAGTGCAGGCCGAATCCGGACCCCTCGTCTATCCGCCCGGCGGATTCGGGCTGATCTGGTCGGCGAAGTCCGCCTGCACCACCGCCATCCTCTGGTATTTCGCCCATGTCGGCGTGCTCGAGGCGGCGATGCGCCACAATCACTGGCCGCATCGCTACCGCGTCGACGTGCTGCCGCATCTCGACCGCGTCAAGGAATGGGTCCGGCAGCGGGACCTCGCCGATCTCCGCTGGGTCCGGGTCATCCGCGACCCCTATGCCCGGGCGGTGAGCAGCTACCGGCACGCGCTCCGCTACGGCTACGAGAACGAGCGGATCGAGAAGACGCTGGGATTCTCCGTCGCCACCCGCGGCTTTTCCTTCGACGAGTTCCTCACCCATCTCGCGAGGATCAACATCACCCGCTGCAACCTCCACCACCGGCAGCAGCGGAACCCGATCGAGGATCATGTCCGCGACGTGACGGTGATCAACGCCGACCGCCGGCCGCTCCTCGAGGCGCTCTACGAGTTCGCCGATCCGGGGCCCGCGGCGCGCGAGCTGCTCGCCGGCGAGATGAAGCGCGTCGCGGCCATGCATCATGCGCGCCGCGCCGCCGTCGAGGACGACCGCTCCCGCCAGGTCTTCACGCTGGAAGAGACCGCCGGCGCCTGGCCGGACTACGGCGCCTTCCTGAACGCCGATACCCGCGCCCGCATCGAGCGCATCTACCACGCCGATTTCCGCGCCTACGCGACGTTCCTCTGAGGCCGGCTCAGACCGCCGCGGCGGTGCCTTCAAAGCCGCCGGGCTTCGGCCGCGGCCGCGCCCAGCCGCCCGCCTTCGACGTCCTCAGCCCGAGGCCGGCCAGCGCCTCGGCGAGGCGGACCGCCGCCGACACGCCCTCGACCACCGGCACGCCGAACTCCTGCGCATAGGTCGTCGCGAGATCGGCCATGCCGGCGCAGCCGAGCACGATCGCCTCGGCGCCGTCCTCGGCGATCGCCGCCGCGATCGCGGCCGCGACCCGCGCCCGCGCGTCGGAACGCGGGTCCTCCAGCGCCAGCACCGGCACCTCCGCCGCCCGTACCCGGCCGCAGCGTCCGTCGAGCCCCGAGCGGACGAGGTTCTGCTCGAGGATCGGAACCGACCGCGACAGGGTGGTGACCACCGAGAAACGCCCGCCGATGAGGCTCGCCATGTGACAGGCGGCTTCGCCGATGCCGATCACCGGCGCGTCGGCGAGGCTCCGCGCCGCGTCGAGGCCGGTGTCGTCGAAGCAGGCGATGACGTGGGCGTCGGCGCCGTCGGCTTCCGCCGCGGCGATCGCCGCGAGGAGGCCGGGAACGGCCAGGGCGCCGTCGTAGTAGCCCTCGATCGAGACCGGCGCCGAGGGCACGTCCGCGGCGACGACGGTCGTTCCGGCGGAGGCCGCGGCGCGGGCCGCCGCGCCGATCTTCTCGGTCATCGACCGGGTCGCGTTGGGGTTGACGACGTGGATGCGCATGGCGGGCTCAGGCGGCGAGCCGGCGCGCCCGGCGTCGCCGGAGGACGACGATGCCGACGAGGGAGAGGATGATGATGAGGAAGGAGAACGCCGTCGTCACCGTGCCGAGGGCATAGAGCACCGGCGTCGTGACGTTGGTGGTCATGCCGTAGATCTCGAGGGGCAGCGTGTTGAAGGTGCCCGCGGTCATCAGCGTGCGGGCGAACTCGTCGTAGGAGAGCGAGAAGCCGAACAGGCCGACGCCGATGAGACTCGGCAGGATGATCGGCACGACGACGTTCCGGAAGGTCTGCCACGGCCCGGCGCCGAGGTCGCGCGCCGCCTCCTCGTAGGATTTGTCGAAGCGGTTGAAGACCGCGAACATGATGAGGAGGCCGAACGGCAGCGTCCAGGTGAGGTGGGCGCCGAAGGCGGACGAGTACCAGGCCGGCGGCAGGCCGAGGATGCGGAAGAGGAGGCCGATGCCGAGGCTGACGAGGATCGACGGGACGATCAGGCTCGCGACCGTCAGGTAGAAGAGGAAGGCGCCGCCGCGGAAGCGCCGCCGGAAGGCGAGGCCGGCGGCGAGCGTCACCACCACCGTCGTCACCATCACCATCAGCCCGAGGAGCGCTGAGCGGGTGAACGAGCCGCCGAAGTCGCCGACCGCCTGCTTCTCGAAGAGGTTGCCGAACCAGTGGAACGACACCCCGTTCATCGGGAAGGTGAGGCCGCCGTTCTCCCCCTGGAAGGAGAGGATGACGATGGTCGAGAGCGGCCCATAGAGGAAGAGCACGAACAGGCCGAAGAAGATCGAGAGGGCGATGAAGGTGCCGCCGCGCGGCTCGTGCTTCCGCATGGCTCAGAGCTCCTTGCGGATGTCGACGAGGCGGAGGATCGCCGCGACGATGAGGAGCACGGTGACGAGGAGGATGACCGCCTGGGCGGCGGCGGCCGGGTACTGGAGGAGCGAGATCTGGTTCGCCATCATCAGGCCGACCGAGGCGCTCTGGCCGCCCGACATGAAGCGGACGGTGACGAAGTCGCCCATCACCAGGGTGACGACGAAGATCGAGCCGATGGCGATGCCCGGCTTGGCGAGCGGGATGATGACGTTCGAGAGCGTCTGCCAGCCGCTCGCGCCGCAATCCTCCGCCGCTTCGATCAACGAGCGGTCGATCCGCATCAGCGTGTTGAAGATCGGCACCACCATGAACAGCGTGTAGAGGTGGACCATGGCGAGGATCACGGCGAAATCGGAGAAGAGCAGGAACTCAAGCGGCGCATCGACAATGCCGATGTCGACCAGCGCCGAGTTGAGGAGGCCGTTCCGCCCGAGGAACGGAATCCACGAGATCATGCGAATGATGTTCGAGGTTAGGAACGGAACGGTGCAGACCAGGAACAGCACCATCTGCATGGTGGTGCTGCGGACGTAGAAGGCGAGGAAGTAGGCCACCGTGAAGCCGATCACGGCGGTCAGCGCCCAGACGATGGCCGCATAGCGGAGCGTGTTGAGGTAAGTGCGCCAGGTGACGTTCGAGCCCAGCAGCTCCTGGTAGTTGGTGAGCACGAAGTCGGGGATGATGCGGGCGAAGTCGTAGTCCCAGAAGCTCACCACGACGATGGTGGCGATCGGGACGAGCAGGAAGACGCCGAGGATCAGCGCCAGCGGCGCCGCCTGGAGATAGGGCGCGATGCCGGTGCGCGGCCGGTCCGCCTTCTTCGGCCGGTCGGCGGCGCCCGCATCGGGCGCCGCCTCCGTGATCGGTGTGGTCGAGGTCACGCTCACGCGGCGATGAACTCGTTCCACTTGGAGACCATGTAGCGGTCCTCGTCCATGACCGCGTTCCAGCAGGCGACGTGGCCCATGCGGTCGTAGAACGAGCCGCCGTCGCGGACGGCGCCGGCCTTCTCCATGATCCTGCCCTCCGGCGACAGGATGTCCTCCTCGGCGGGCTTGCCTTCCATCCAGAAGCCCCACTCGTTGGGGCTCATGTTCTCCTTGGCGGTGTCGAGCACGGCCGAGTAGTAGCCCTGGCGGTTGAGATAGGCGCCGACCCAGCCGGAAAGATACCAGTTGATGTACTCGTAGGCGGCATCGAGCTGGGCGCCCGAGAGGTGCTTGGCGATGCCGAGGCCGCCTCCCCACGAACGGTAGCCCTCCGCGAGCGGCTGGTAGACGCAAGGCACGCCCTTCGAGCGCACGGCTGCTACCGCCGGCGACCACATCGACTGGATCACCACCTCGCCCGAGGCCATGAGGTTGACCGACTCGTCGAAAGTCTTCCAGAAGGCGCGGAACTGGCCGTCCTTCTTGGTCTTGATCAGGAAATCGATCGTGGTGTCGATCTCCTCCCGGGTCATGTTGCCCTTGTCGCCGTATTTGATGATGCCGGCCGACTCGCAGATCATCGCGGCATCCATGATGCCGATCGACGGGATATTGAGGATCGAGGTCTTGCCCTTGAAGGCGGGGTCCAGGATGTCCTTCCAGTTGGTGATCTCGCGACCAACGAGATCAGGCCGGATGCCGAGGGTGTCGGCGTTGTAGATCGTCGGGATGAGCGTCATCCACTGGGTCGGCTCCTTGGCGAAGGTGGTCGACTCCTGGCCCTCGACGAAGCCGACGGTATGCGGCGCCGTGCCTTGTGCGATCACCGAATCCGGCGTCAGCTTGC
>JAHBYZ010000002.1 GCA_019635695.1 Rhizobiaceae bacterium | reverse complement strand
TCATCTGACGACGTCATCGTAGATGCCGGCGGCCAATGCCGCGTCGACCAGCCGTGCGCGAGCATCCTCGGTCGAGCGGTGTCCTTCGAGCACCTTGAGGCAGGTCTCCAAGGCCTCGGCGTGAAAGTCGTCCCGCGGACCCGGCCAACGCACATCCGCCAGCAGGGCCGCCGCTTCGGCGACGCTTTCCACGACGACGTCGCGTCCCTCGACGAGGACGACGACCGGCGTGGCGAAACGCTTGGGTTCGCTGTGGCTCATGCGCAGGGAACGCGCATGAGCCGCCCATGTTCCGAAGCCCTTTGAAAGACGATGGATTCCGTGTAAGGCGACCCCGAAGAAAGGACCTTTCCCATGGACAAGTTCACCAAGCTCACTGGCGTCGCCGCGCCGCTGCCGATCGTCAACATCGACACGGACATGATCATTCCGAAGGATTACCTGAAGACGATCAAGCGCACCGGGCTCGGCAAGGGTCTTTTCGCCGAGATGCGGTTCAACGAGGACGGCTCGGAGAATCCCGACTTCGTGCTGAACAAGCCGGCCTACCGCAAGGCGCAGATCCTGGTCGCGGGCGACAATTTCGGCTGCGGCTCGTCGCGCGAGCACGCGCCCTGGGCGCTGCTCGATTTCGGCATCCGCTGCGTGATCTCCACCTCGTTCGCCGACATCTTCTACAACAACTGCTTCAAGAACGGCATCCTGCCGATCACGGTCAGCCCCGAGGACCTGGAAAAGCTGCTGGACGACGCCTCGCGCGGCTCCAACGCGACGCTGACGGTCGATCTCGAGGCGAAGGAGATCCGCGGGCCGGACGGCGGCATGATCAAGTTCGACCTCGACGCCTTCAAGCGCCACTGCCTGCTGAACGGCCTGGACGACATCGGCCTGACACTCGAGAAGGCCGCGGCCATCGACAGCTTCGAGAAGACGAACGCCACGTCGCGTCCCTGGGCCTGAATCCTCCAATGACACCTTTTCTGCCCAAGTGGCTCGAACCCTATGCGTTCGGGCTGCTCCTCTCCGGCATGATGTCATTCCTCGTCTCCGGAGTCTCGACGGCGCTCGCGGCCGGCCTCAATGCCGGTTTTCCGCTCCTGTGGCTGTCGGCCTGGCTGCCGTCCTGGGCGATCGCTTTTCCGAGCGTCCTTGTCGTCGCGCCCTTCGTGCGGCGTATCCTGGCCAGGATCGTCAGGCCGGCCTGAACCGGGCTGACATCGTTTTCGCCGCATGGCAGTCTGGTCCGGACCGGAGACCAGAAAATGCACAGACCCCTCATTCTTGCCGCACTCGCCCTTGCCGTGAGCGGCATTCCGGCATTCGCGCAGACGGCGGAACCGGAGAAACATTCCTTCGAGGGCGGCACGATCACCATCACCGAGACGGATACGGGTGAAAAGGAGATCGCCTTCGACGGGCAGCTGCTCGCCTCGAACTACTTCGTCTCCTTCGACCGGGAGGTCGAGGTCGGCGGTTCCAAGGTGGCGCTGATCTCCGTCGGCGACGGCGGCAATGCCTGTCCTCCGGGCACCCTGATCGTATGGAAGAACGGCAGCGAAATCGACAGCGACTATGTCGGAGAGGATTGCGGTGCGCCCTCTCCGGCGGTGACGCCGAGCCAGATCTACTTCGTCCCCTATCTCCTGCCCGGCGCCAGCGCCGACGTCGTCACCTGGTCGCCGACGGAGCGCTACGGACTTGCCGGCCTCCTGACCTACAAGCCGCAGGCCGATACCGGCTGGTCCGACCTCGATCCGACGGCGGTCGAGCACATGCTCGACACGTTCCGAAACGAAGCGGTCTATGCCGCCGCGGAGAAGCTGCTCGGAGGCGATCTCGAATCGGTCGCGACCGGTCTCGTCGTCGGCGGCGCTCCCGAAACGCTGAAGTCCGGCGTGATCTGGTCGGATGGCTGCATCCCGCACGCTTGCGGCGGCGGCAACAGCTTCATGGCGATCGACAAGCGCGGGCGCAAACTCTACTTCGCCCAGCAGACCGAGGGCGATACGCCGAATGCCTGGCCGCCTGCGGCCAAGTGGCCGGAAGACGTACGCGACGCGATGACCGGTGCGCTCCGGCGCTGACTGAGCGCTGCGCGCCCTGTCCGCTCCAACGCGACCGGGCGTGATTCCGGCTTGCATCGCGCCGCTGCCGCGTCTAGCAACGCGCCCGAGATTTCCCGTACGAAAGGCGCGACCATGGCATCCCGCAAGCTCCTCCTCCTCGCCGGCGACGGCATCGGCCCCGAGGCGATGGCGGAGGTGAAGAAGCTGATCGCCATGATGAACGCGGAAATGGGCGCCGGCTTCGAGACTGAGGAAGGCCTGGTCGGCGGCTGCGCCTACGACGCGCACGGCAAGGCGATCTCGGAAGCCGATATGGCCAAGGCGATGGCTGCGGACGCGGTGCTGTTCGGTGCGGTCGGCGGGCCGAAGTGGGACGGCGTGCCCTACGAAGTGCGGCCGGAAGCCGGGCTGCTGCGGCTGCGCAAGGACATGCAGCTCTTCGCCAACCTGCGCCCGGCGATCTGCTATCCCGCACTTGCCGCCTCGTCCTCGCTCAAGCCGGAAGTCGTCGAGGGCCTCGACATCCTGATCGTGCGCGAGCTCACCGGCGGCGTCTATTTCGGCGAGCCGAAGGAGATCATCGATCTCGGCAACGGCCAGAAGCGGGGCATCGACACGCAGGTCTACGACACGTTCGAGATCGAGCGCATCGCGGGCGTCGCCTTCGAGCTGGCGCGCACGCGCAAGAACAAGGTCTGCTCGATGGAAAAGCGCAACGTCATGAAGTCGGGCGTGCTGTGGAACGAGGTGGTGACCGCCACCCACAAGGCGCGCTATTCCGACGTCGAGCTGACCCACATGCTGGCGGATGCCGGCGGCATGCAGCTCGTGCGCTGGCCCAAGCAGTTCGACGTGATCGTCACCGACAATCTGTTCGGCGACATGCTGTCGGACGTGGCGGCGATGCTGACCGGCTCGCTCGGCATGCTGCCGTCCGCTTCCCTAGGTGCGCCGGACGCCAAGACCGGCAGCCGCAAGGCGCTGTACGAGCCGGTGCACGGCTCGGCGCCCGACATCGCCGGCCAGGGCATCGCCAATCCGATCGCCATGATCGCGTCCTTCGCCATGTGCCTGCGCTACTCCTTCGGGATGATCGCGGAGGCGGACAGGCTGGAAGCGGCGATCTCTGCCGTGCTTGACGAGGGCTATCGCACCAAGGACATCACCTCGCCCGGCATGAAGGAAGTCGGCACGACGGCGATGGGCGACGCGGTGATCGCCAAGTTCCGGGCGTTGTCCGCCTGACGGTGGGTAGGGGCGCCGCATGAGCGTCCTGCTGCGCCTCGCCTCGGCTCTCGGCCGCAACGACGAGGTGCCGAACCAAGAGCTTGCGGCGCAGCTCGCCGGAAGCGGCGACGCTGCCGCCGTCGCCGAACTGGCGGCGGGCGCGATGCGCGGCCCGAAACCGATTCGCCACGACGCGATCAAGGTTCTCTACGAGATCGGCGACAGGCGGCCGGAGCTGATCGCGCCGCACCGCGACGGCTTCGTCGCCCTGCTGCAGGAGCGCGACAACCGGATGATCTGGGGCGCGCTTTGCGCTCTCGACACGCTGGCCCGGACCGAGCCGGATTTCATCGCGACGCATCTGGCGGCGATCCTCGACGCCGCGGATCGCAGCTCGGTGATCGCCATGGACAGGACGATGTCGATGCTCGCGAAGCTCGCCGCGCGTCCGGGCACCGGGCGCTTCGCATGGGAGCGGATGATGGCGGCGCTGCGCACCAGCGCGGTCAACCAGACGCCGATGTATGCGGAATTCGCGCTGGCGGCGGCCACGGCGAACAACCCTGCCGAGCTGGCGGAGGTCGTGCGCCACCGGCTCGACGGCATCGGCCAGCCCGCCAAGCGGGCGCGACTGGAAAAGGTGCTGCGCAAGCTGGAGAAGCTCTGACCCTCAGTCGCGCGCGACGCCCGCCGGAATCGGTCCCCATTTGTTTGGGTGCCGCTGGCTGGGGATCAAAGTGAAGACCAGGATAATCAGAGAACCGACCGACGGAACGAAGGTCAGGAACCAGAACCACCCCGACAACCCGATGTCGTGGATGCGGCGCACCGTCACCGCGATCGACGGGATGATCAGGGCAAGCCAGCTGAAGCCGGCGAGCACCGCGGTGATCCACGGGCCGCCGCCGGCCGAAAAGTCGGCATCGGAGGCGATCTGCTTCATGTTGCCGGCGGCGAAGTCGAGGGCGATGCCCGCCAGGGCAATTATCGTGACCACAATGACGGAGAACAGCGCGAAGGCCCAGAATTCCTTGCGCCGTGCGCGGCCGCTGAACCCGGCGTAGTTCGTCGTGACGCAGCGGCGGAAATAGGCGAACAGGCCGAGTCCATCGCCGTCGTCCTGCATGTCTCCCTGAAACCCGGCACCGTCGACCTCGGCGAGCGACCCGCTCACCGAAGGCACCGAGCCGGCCGATGGCGCGGCCGCCTGCCGCTCCAGCACGCGCGAACCGCGCTGGACGAGCGGCGCCACCGCCCGTGCGCGGTCTTCGTCGATGGTGAAGTCCACCGCCGCGCCCTTGGCCAGCCGCTCGGCGCCAACGATGTCGGCGCGGTCGAAGACATAGCGGTTGCCGTCGCGCCCGGCGATGAAGCCAGTGCCGCGCTCCGCGTCGAAATAGATGACCTCGCCGTTCATGCGCCCTCCGCCGCTTGTGACGGAGGTTTGTCCCGGCGGGGCCCGGTGTCAACGGCCCGATTTCCTCAGCGGGTGCCAACCGTATCCCAATTGGCTAAGCTTCCCGTTTACGGGAGGATGCTATGTCCATTTTTGCTCAATGGCTCCGTTCGGAGTGGATCATCGCCGCGGCGGCCGGTGTGGTGATGACATGGACGTCGCCCGGTTGCGCCGCCGAGATAATCAGGGCGGGCACCGTCTCCGACGGGTGGTCCGACCTTACCAGGATTGAGCTGTCGGGAAAGATCAGACGGGGAGATGTGCAGAAGCTGGCTTCGCTGATTGAGGAGGACGACTCGGCGATCGTTTTCCTGAACAGCACCGGCGGCGACTATCGGGAAGGGCTCGCACTGGCGAGGCTCATCAAGGAGAGGAAGGTCCGGACTACGTTGGCTCCCGGCGTCAATTGCCTTTCTGCCTGCGCAATCGCTTTCCTTGGCGGGTCGGCTTATGGCGAGGAAGGAAGCGAACCGTTCGCGCGTTCCATCGACATTACGTCACGGCTCGCATTCCATGCGCCCTTCATTGAGGTCGAGACCGGAACACTCACGCCCCAATCGGTCGAAAGGGCCTACGACCATGCCATCCGGACCGTCACCGATTTTGTGCGTGCGGCCGCAGATTTCGGCATCGACGCGGACGTCGCGGCCGACATGATGACGCCACAGCGCGAGAAGCTCTACCAGGTCGAGACGGTCCGTGACCTGCGCCGTGTTGGCGTCCAGATAGAGAAGTTGAGGCAAGCCTCGAAGCTGACGTCATCGATGGCGAGAAATCTGTGTCTGCAAGGGTGGTTGCATGACAACGCGCCAAGCTGGCAGCGGGCCGCGGCAGAGATGGATGAGGTGATCGCCGATCTCGAGTGGCCTTCAAAGTCGACGTTCGACATCAAGACCGGATATTTCTCGCTTGACGTCATATCCGCCAAGCGGACGGTGCTGCCCATTGCAGAGGCGGGCGAAGGCTCCGGTCACTATTACTGCCTTGTGGATCACGCCTTCCCGGAGGGACATTTGAGCGCCGACAACAGGGGCTTCATCTTCGCCGAAAGCGCGAAGGACGCCATGAAGGCGGCGCGCTCGTTCGATCCTTCGCCAAGTGGGTATGGGCAGGCCGAGATCGAGCCCGGCTTCTCCATAGGTTCGATCGTGCCGCTCAACCGCAATGCGTGGGACGACGATCTGAGGATCGGAATCGTGCCTTGGGACACCCGGATCCAAGACATCGATGCCGTCATAGAGGCATATATAGCGTCCGAGCCTGCCCTGTAAGACCGCCCGCCGACTGCCCCGCGATTGACTCGCGCCGCAAAGCGCGTAAAAGCCGGCACGATTTTGCAAGGCGTGCCGATGGCGCGCGGAGAGACTTGATGCGCGGCCTGCTGCTGGCCTTCCTCGCCCTGACCTCGACCGGCAATGCCGGCGGGACCGGTCGCGCACGCTCCACCAAGAAAACTTCGGCCAAAACGACCGCCACCGCGGTCTGACCTTCCTCGGCCGCTCGTCCCTCTCCCCGGGTCAGGCTCGGGGGAAACCCGGCAAGTCGCCGGGCCAACGGGCGGAGAGGGCAAGGAAAGGGAATATCATGGGTTTCAGAATCGCAGTCGTCGGCGCCACCGGCAATGTCGGGCGCGAAATGCTCAACATTCTCGAGGAACGCGGCTTTCCCGCCGATGAGGTCATTCCGCTGGCGTCGCGCCGTTCGCTCGGCACTGAGGTGTCCTACGGCGACCGCACGCTGAAGGTGAAGGCGCTGGAAGGCTTCGACTTCTCCGACGTCGACATCTGCCTGATGTCGGCCGGCGGCAACGTGTCGAAGGAGTGGTCGCCGAAGATCGGCAAGCAGGGTTGCGTCGTCATCGATAATTCGTCGGCCTGGCGCTACGATCAGGATGTGCCGCTGATCGTGCCGGAAGTGAATGCGGACGCCATCGACGGTTTCCGCAAGCGCAACATCATCGCCAACCCGAACTGCTCGACCGCGCAGATGCTAGTGGCCCTGAAGCCGCTGCATGACGCCGCGACCATCAAGCGTGTCGTGGTGGCGACCTACCAGTCGGTGTCCGGCGCCGGCAAGGAAGGCATGGACGAGCTGTTCACGCAGACGCGCGCCGTGTTCGTCGCCGATCCGGTCGAGGCCAAGAAGTTCACCAAGCGCATCGCCTTCAACGTCATTCCCCACATCGACGTCTTCATGGAGGACGGTACGACCAAGGAAGAGTGGAAGATGGTGGCCGAGACGAAGAAGATGCTCGACCCGAAGATCAAGGTGACGGCAACCTGCGTGCGCGTGCCGGTATTCATCGGCCATTCGGAGGCGATCAACGTCGAGTTCGAGAAGCCGATCACGGCGGACGAGGCGCGCGAGATCCTGAGCAATGCACCGGGCTGCCTCGTCATCGACAAGCGCGAGAACGGCGGCTACGTCACGCCGCTCGAATCGGCCGGCGAGGACGCCACCTACATCTCGCGCATCCGCGAGGATTCCACCGTCGACAACGGCCTCAATATGTGGGTGGTGTCGGACAATCTGCGCAAGGGCGCCGCGCTGAACGCCGTGCAGATCGCCGAACTGCTGGTCGCACGCGGGCTGATCGCACCCCGTGCCAAGGCGGCCTGACAGCTTCTTTGAGGCCCGCGAGAACGAGAGCGGCCGCCCGTTGGGCGGCCGCTTCTTCTTGTTGCTCTTGGTTGCCTGGGCAAGCTGGCCTTAGTTTGCCGGGGCGGTCGCCGGCTGCTGCGGCCCGGCGGCCGGAGCCTCCTGCTGGGTCATACCCGGATTCGGGGCCACCGGCTCGTTGTTGCCCGGCACAATCAGTTCCTGATCGGGATTTGCCGGTGGGATGCCGGCAGTCGGATTCTCGTCGACGCCCGAGCCGGAGAAGGCGATGAAGCCGATCACGAACAGCGCGGCCACCATGGCAAGCAGGACAAGGCCGGCGCGAGCGCTCGAGCGCGGCGCGGGCGGAACCGGGTTCAGCGGGTCGTAGGCAAGCGGATCGGAAGGACGCGCGATATGCGGGCTCTCCAGCGTCGTGCGCGGATCGCGCGGGTCGAATTCATTGGGACGGTCGTTCATGGGTCGTCTCCCTTTGCAGACTTCTGGCCGCTCAACGGCCTCTGCGGCAAGGGGTTCCGTCACGGGCGGTCACAGCCCGTAACGGCCTATTCGACGCGCGTGACCGTGTAGCCGCTCGCCCGCAGCAGTTCGACCAGACCGTCCGCGCCCGGCAGGTGCAGCGCGCCCACCGCCACGAAGGCGCCGCCGGCGTCGAAGTAGGGTGCGGCCTCCTCGGACATGACTTTGTTCCGCGACACGATCATCGCTTCCTGGAAGGCCGCAAATCCGGCCTCGTCGCCTTCCGTTTGCGCCGGCATAACGGCGCGGAAGAACGGCCACACGGCGGCGATGTCACCGGCGGCGTAGAGCACGAGCATCGTTTCCATCACGTCGTCGATGCCGTCGCCGAGCTTCAGCGTGTCGACGAGGCCGCGCACGTGGAATTCCATCGGCAGCGAAGCCATCGCCTCGAGCTGGTCGACCATCGATTCCAGCCCCTGCACCGCGATTCCCCGTTCCTTGGCGCGCTCGGCCAGCAGGATGTCGAGCACCGGCTCGCCGGCCGACTTGCGCGCCAGTTCGCAGGCGGGAAGGCTTACCAGCGCCGCGATGATCCACGGCTTCATCTTCTGCACAGCGGCCAGCGCAATCCCTCGCTCCGCGAGCGCAGCTTCCACAAGCGCGCGATCTTCGGGCGAAAGCAGGGCGGGCAGCGAGCCGTCGTCGGTGAACATCATCAGATGCGGATGCGTCAGCATCGCCTCCGTGATCTTCGACTGGTCGAGCACGTCGGTCGTCTCGATCACCAGCGACGTCGCGGAGCCGAAGGCCGTCTCGGCAGCGGCCGGCAGCTTCGTCACACGCGGGTCGCTCATATGCATGGTGCCGAACAGGAAGGACGGGGCGGTGCCTGGCTTCTCGACGCGCCACAGCAGCCCATGCCCGTTCGGCTCCGCGGCAGCCTCGGCGCGCACCGCCGCGAGCTTGCCCGGCTCTTCCACCGCCATCTTCGCGATCAGGTCCTGTCCCGTGCACGCCACCTCGGCGCGGACCTGCGCGGTGGCAAACAGCAGCGTCGCCGCGAAGGCGAGCAGGAACAGCAGGTTTGCCGCGGCGACGAGGCCGGCGAACCACGGGATGGCATGAGCAATGGCGCGACGCATGGCGCGAAGGCTAGGGCGCAATTGCGGCGAAAGGGTTAAGCCGCGGCGGTGTCTAATCAGGCGCGCCTGCGGGCGCGGGGATGCGCGCCGTCATAGGCTTCGAGCAGCCGCGCCGTGTCGATGCCGGTATAGACCTGCGTGGTCGACAGGCTGGCATGGCCGAGCAGCTCCTGTATGGCGCGCAGATCGCCGCCGCGGCCGAGCAGATGGGTGGCGAAGGAGTGGCGCAGCGCGTGCGGCGTCGCCGTGTCGGGCAGGCCGAGCGCTCCGCGTATCTTGCGCATGGCGCGCTGAATCATTTCGGCAGCCAGCGGGCCGCCGCGGGCGCCTCGGAACAGCGGGCCGTCGGCATCGAGGTCGTAGGGGCAGCGCTTGCGGTAGTCCATCACTGCAGCTCGGGCGGCGGGTATGACCGGCACGATGCGGGTCTTGCCGCCCTTGCCGGTGACGCGCAGCACCGCCGTTGTGGGCGTGGCGAGGTCGCCCGCTGCGATAGAGAGTGCCTCGGCGATGCGCAGGCCGCAGCCATAGAGCAAGGTCATCACGGCCGCGTCGCGGGCGGCGATCCATGGCTCCCCGGCAAGCTGCTCGTCGAAATCGACTACGCGCACCGCGTCTTTCGCGGCAAGCGGCTTGGGCAGGGATTTTGGCTGGCGCGGGCTGCGCAGCGCCGCGACGCCGGCAGCACTCGCCTGTCCGTGCCGGTCGAGGTGGCGCAGAAGCGAGCGAACGCCGGCAAGGCCGCGGCCGAGCGTGCGCGCGCCGGCGCCATCGTTGCGGCGAGACGCCAGGAACGCGCGCAGATCGGCCGGCCGCAGCGACGCGATGTCGGCCAGCCCCGGGGGGCCGCCGAGATGACGGGTCAGGAACTGCAGAAATTGCCGCGTGTCGCGCTCATAAGCCTCGACGGTGAGCGGCGACAGCCGCCGTCCCTTCGCGAGCGCGTCGAGCCAACCCTGCCTCGCATCGGCAAGGTCAGGATGGGCGGGAATCAGGAATTCGGCCTTCTGCATGCAGGCAGGATGCGTGCGCGCCGGTTATGATAGAATGAAGGCGACAATTGCCGTGCGACGTGGGCGCGGCTATCGAGCGGGCGCCAAGATTGCCCAAGAGGTCTCCATGAAACCCCGGAACCCAATCCTGATGGCCGTGATCGGCGCGGCGCACGGCATCAAGGGCGAGCTTCGGGTAAAGACCTTCACCGGCGACCCGACCGCGCTGGCCGACTACGGGCCGCTCTACGACAAGGATGGCCGCCGCTTCGACATCGCCGACCTGCGCCCGGCCAAGGGCGTGGTGGTGGTGCGCTTCAAGCAGGTGGGCGACCGCACCGCCGCCGAGGCGCTGAACGGCACGGCGCTGCATGTCGACCGCTCGGTGCTGGCCGAGACCGAAGAAGGCGAGTTCTACCACGCCGACCTGATCGGGCTGGCCGTGCAGGACGAAACCGCACAGACCATCGGAAAGGTGTCGGCGTTCCACGATTTCGGCGGCGGCGACATCATGGAGGTCGAGTTTCCCGGCGGCCGCACGGCGCTGGTGCCGTTTACAAGAGCGGCGGTGCCGGTGGTCGACATCGGCGCGCGCTTCGTCGGCATCGACACGGTGGCGGCGGGGCTGGTGGACGATGACGACGCGCCGCCGCCACAGGCGGAGAAGCCGCAGCGCAAGGGCGGCAAGCCTGCTGGTTTCGACTCCTCACGGCGGCCGCGCGGGCCGAAGGACGCCGGGGGCAACCGGTGAGCTTTCGCGCGTCGGTCCTGACGCTCTACCCGGAAATGTTTCCGCCTATGTCCAAGGGTCCGCTCGGCCATTCGCTGGCCGGGCGGGCGCTTGAAGCGGGCCAATGGGCGCTGGAGACGGTGCAGATTCGCGATTTCGCGAGCGATCGGCACCGCACGGTGGACGACACGCCAGCCGGCGGCGGTGCCGGCATGGTGATGCGCGCCGACGTGCTGGCACGCGCCGTCGACCATGCATCGCCGCCCGGCGACCCGCGCCCGCGACTGCTGATGAGCCCGCGCGGAAAACCGCTGAATCAGGCGCGGGTGCGCGAGCTGGCCGCCGGTCCGGGCGCGGTCATCCTGTGTGGGCGCTTCGAGGGCGTCGACCAGCGGCTGATCGAGGCGCGGGCGCTGGAGGAGGTGTCGATCGGCGACTACATCCTGTCCGGCGGCGAGGCGGCCGCGATCGTGCTGCTCGACGCCGTGGTGCGGCTGCTGCCCGGCGTCATGGGTAATGAGGCTTCAGCTGGCGAGGAGAGCTTTGAAACGGGTCTGCTGGAGCATCCCCATTATACGCGACCGCAGGAATTCGAGGGCCGGATGATCCCCGACGTCCTGACCTCCGGGAATCACGCCAAGATCGCAAAATGGCGGCACGAGCAGGCGCTGGCGCTGACGGCCGAGCGCAGGCCCGATCTGATCGCGGCGCTTCAACCGGTGACGAAGTAGTATACGGCCAGAAACAGGCCGACGGCGATCACCGTCCAGCGCATGTAGGCCTGCGGCACACGCCGGGCGACCCACACCCCGCTCCAGCCGCCGAGCGCGACGCCGGGGATCATCACGATCGCCTGCGGCCAGGCGACGACGCCGCCCCAGACGAAGACGACGATGGCGATGGCCGCGATCACCGTGGCCAGCATGTTCTTCAGCGCGTTGAGCCGGTGATAGTCGCCGCTCTGCGACAGGCCGAGGGTGGCGAGCATCATCACGCCCATGCCGGCGCCGAAGAAGCCGCCATAGATGGACGTGAAGAACTGCAGGATCCAGCCGAACGCGCCGCCGACCGCAACGTCCTTGCCCGGCTTCGGCGCCGGCTTCAGGTAGGGGCCGGCGGCGAACAGCGCGGTCGCCGCGATGAGCAGCCAGGGCACGAGCTCGCGGAACGAGGGATTGTCGAGCTGGAGCAGGATCCACGCCCCGAGCAGCGAGCCGAGGATCGAGGCGGCGACGAGGGCAAGCGCGCCGCGCCAGAAGGTGCGAAAATCGTTCCAGTAGGCGAGCGTCGACGTCACATAGCCTGGGAACTGCGTGATCGAGGAGGTAGCGTTGGCGACCACCGGCGGGATGCCCGCGAGCGTCAGTGCTCCGAAGGACAGGAACGTGCCGCCGCCAGCCACCGCGTTGATGGCGCCGGTCAGCACGCCTGAGATGAAAAGCAGGATGGCGTCTAGAATTGTCATGGCTGGCTCATGGATTACCCGCCTGCTCTAGTCACCCGGTGCTCATGCGGCAAGGACGAGCCGTTGGCACAGCCGCGGGTCGCTATGCAGAGGCGTTCCGCAGGGATATGCTGCGGAAGCATCCGAAGGAGGGCGAAGATGTTGCGGGTGGTCGCGGGCGCCGTTGCGGCACTGCTTCTGGTTTCCGGCGCGACGGCGCAGGAAGGCATCAAGCGCACGCCTTTGCAGAAGGTCGATTTTCCCGACGGCTACACGACGGTGACAGGCCTGGCCGAGATCCAGCCCGGCGTTTCGGCCGGCCGGCATACCCATCCCGGCATCGAGACCGGCTACGTGCTGGAAGGCGAGACGGTGATGTCGATCGACGGTCAGCCGGACCAGACGATGAAGGCCGGCGATTCCTACACAATACCAGCCGGCGTGCCGCATGACGCCAAGGCTGTCGGGGAGAGGCCGGTCAAGGTCATCGCGGTCTATGTCGTGGAACGCGGCAAGCCGCTGGCCACCCCGGCGCCGTAGCGGTATCCTGCCGGCGGGTGGTGACAAGCCCGTGCTTTTCGTGTATCGGCCCGCCCACTCGTGCGGAAAGTCCATCTTTCCGCCGGGTTACCCGTCAATCAAATGACGGCGAATACGCCCCTGCCCGAGGAGAGATCCAAAGGCATAGCCGAGCGGCCTGAGGCTGCAAGGCGAGCGCGGACGCTCTGGCTGTCGAGAAGCAAGAAGAGGTAGAGGCGATGGACATCATCCGCCAGCTCGAGGCCGAACAGGCCGCAAAGATCGAAGAGAAGCGCAAGCTCCCCGAGTTCCAGCCCGGCGACACCGTGCGCGTCAACGTGCGCGTCACGGAAGGCACTCGCACCCGCGTGCAGGCCTATGAGGGTGTATGCATCGCCCGCTCCGGTTCAGGCTTCCAGGAGAATTTCACGGTCCGCAAGATCAGCTACGGCGAAGGCGTCGAGCGCGTGTTCCCGGTGTTCTCGCCGCTGGTCGAGGGCGTCGAGGTCGTGCGCCGCGGCAAGGTGCGCCGCGCCAAGCTGTACTACCTGCGTGACCGCCGCGGCAAGTCGGCCCGCATCGTCGAGAATTCGGGCGTGCGCGCCAAGAAGCTGAACGACGCCGAGCGCGAGGCCGTGCTGGCCGAGCGCGCGCGGATCGAGGCCGAGAAGGTTGCCGCCGCCCAGGCGCTGGCGGTTGAGAAGGCCGCGCAGGACGCCGCCGAGAAGAAGGCTGCTGCCGCCAACTGAGGCTGGCGCAAAGAGATTTCCGGAATGGCGGCTTCGGCCGCCATTTTCGTTTCAGGCGCTGGCTTGCCGCGGTTCATACAACAGCTAGATTGGCGCATCCGTCCGGCGAATGCCGGCGCAGTTTCCGGGAGCCAGTCCATGATCCGCGTTCTGTCGTCACTTGCCGCGCTCGCCGCGGCCGCCCTCCTGCCCGCAGCCGCGTCGGCGCAGGCGCTGCCCGATCTCGCCGGCCGTACGGTGGTGATCGTCACCGAAAACGCCTACCCGCCGCTGCAGTTCGTCGACCCCAAAACCGGACAGGCAATCGGCTGGGAGTACGACGCGATGGCCGAGCTGTCGAAGCGGCTCAACTTCAAGGTCGAGATCCAGAACACCTCGTGGGATGCCATGATCCAGTCGGTGTCGGACAAGCAGTACGACATGGGCATGACCGGCATCACCATCCGCGACGACCGCAAGGAGAAGGTCGATTTCTCTGACCCGTACATGCATTCCGAGATGCGCATGCTGGTGCGCGCCGACGAGGCGCGCTTCAAGGACGAGAAGGAATTCGGCGCGCAGCAGAGCCTGCTGATCGCGGCGCAGCCGGGCACGACGCCGTTCTACGTGTCGGTCTACGACATCCTCGACGGCAACGAGTCCAATCCGCGGATAAAGCTATTCGAGACGTTCGGGGCGACCGTGCAGGCGCTGCTGGCCGGCGATGTCGACCTGGTGCTGACCGACGGCGTTGCGGCAAACGGCTATGTCGACTCCTCGGGCGGCAAGCTCAAGGTCATCGGCGGCCCGCTCGGCTCGGAGGATTTCGGCTTCATCTTCCCGAAGGGCTCCGACCTCGTCGCGCCGATGAACGCCGGCATCGCCGCGCTCAAGGCCGACGGAACGCTGGATGCGCTGAACAAGAAGTGGTTCCTCGACTACAAGATGGGCCAGTAGCCCTCTCGACATGAGGCACGCGGTGGCGAAGCTGTAGCCGATGCCGCCGCGCGCTTCCCAGAAATCGGATTTCCCCTACTGGCTGGTCGCCGCCGTCGCCATTGCGGTAGCGGGCGGCATGGCAATCGCGGCGAGCGATCTCTACAGCCAGATTCTCGGCACCGTGGCGCGCGGGCTGTGGATCACGATCTGGGTGACGGTCTGCGCCTTCGCGCTCGCCTCGGCGCTGGGACTGGGGATCGCGCTGATGGCGCTGTCGGGCTCGGTGGTGCTGCGGCAGGTTGCGCGCTTCTACGTCGAGATCATCCGCGGCGTGCCGATCCTGGTGCTTTTGTTCTGGATCGCGTTTGCCGGCGTGCCGGCCTTCGTCGCAGCGTGGAATTTTGTCCTGACGCCCCTGCGCGACGCCGGCCTGGCCGGCGAACTGCTGGTGCGCGACGTGTCGCTGCTGATGCGCGCGGTGATGGCGCTGACCATCGGTTACTCGGCCTTCATCGCCGAGGTGTTTCGCGCCGGCATCCAGTCGGTCGACCCGGGCCAGATCGAGGCGGCCAAGGCGCTCGGCCTGTCGGGCTTCCAGAGGTTCCGCCTGATCGTCTTCCCGCAGGCGATCCGCACGATCCTGCCGCCGCTGGGCAATGACTTCGTCGCGATGGTGAAGGATTCCTCGCTGGTTTCCGTGCTCGGGGTGGCCGACATCACCCAGCTCGGCAAGATCTACGCCGCTGGCTCGTTTCGCTTCTTCGAGACCTATACGATCGTGGCCTACATCTACCTGCTGCTGACCGTCGGCCTGTCGATGGCGCTGCGCGGGCTGGAGCGGCGCATGCGCCGCTCCCACGAGCGGTAAGCTCTTTGCCGGCAGCTCACTGCTTCGGCGTCACGCGGCCGGGCATGGAAAGGTCGCCGGATGCCACGTCGTGCACGCCGACGACGCACAGCAGCGGCGCCTTGCCTTCGCCGTTGACCCGAAGCTCGGCGGTGACCGCGTCGAACGCTGCGTCGGCGCCGCCGCCCTTCACAGGAACGGTGATGCGCACAACCTTGCCGGACAGCGACGGCGACATGCCCGGGCTGTCGAGCGCCAGCGGCAGCATGGGCGCCGTCGCGGGCAGGGCGTCGACGCCGGGCGAGACGTCGAGCACCTTCAGCCCGGCGCCGCAGGCGTCGTCCTTGCCGAGCACGACCCAGTGGGAGTGCCAGCCGGCCCCGTCATTGGCGGGATCGCCGTCGCCGTTCTCGTCAAAAAGCGGCGTGTCGTCGAAGTCCGGATGGGCGGTGACGGCGAGCGCCAAGATGCCGGATGCGGGGGCAAAGCCCGCGATGGCGGGGTCGAGGCCGGTCGGCCAGACATAGGCCGCGACGCCGGCGCCGGGTAGCTTGCCGGTCGGCTGCGGCTTCACCGAGCCGGCCTCGCCGGCCAGTTCCATGAGGAAGGTCGCGAGCCGCCCGTCAGTGGTGACGGACGCGGACGTTATATCGAACGGCGCGGGCTTCGACGGATCGACGGGGCTGGCGATCTCGTGGGCGGCCGCGGCTCCGCCAAGCCCCATCAGCGTCAGAGTGGCAAGCAAGGTTCTCATTGTGCTCTCCATATGGTATCGTAACGATACTAAATGAGGCGTAGCATGGCCGCGACAGTGTTGCAAGGATGGTATGGTTACGATACTTCTTGAGCATGCAAGGCAGGAACGAAACGGTCGAACTCATCGAGCGGCTGGCGCGGCTGGTGTTCAACGACGGCCATTCGCGCGGGCTGAAGCCGGCGCAATGGGAGGCGCTGCGATACCTGTCGCGCGCCAACCGCTTTTCGCGCACGCCCGGGGCGCTCACGGCCTATCTCGGCTCGACCAAGGGCACGGTATCGCAGACGGTCATGTCGCTCGAGCGCGCGGGACTGGTCGAAAAGGCGGCGAATCCGGCGGACCGCCGCTCCGTGCACCTCGACCTGACGCCGGCCGGTGTGGCCCTGCTGGAGACGGACGGGCTCACCAGAGTCGCACAGGCCGTCGACGGCTTGCCGGAGGCGGTTCGCGGCGGGCTGGAAGCGGGCCTTCGCACCGTGCTGGCGCGCCGGCTTGCCGCGAGCGGCGGCCGGGCGTTCGGAATCTGCGGCGATTGCCGGCATTTTGAGCGCGATGCGGGCGGACGCGGCCATCACTTCTGCCGGCTGCTGCACCAGCCCCTGGGTGGAGAGGATGCCGCGCAGATCTGCTACGAGCAGGAAGCGGCCTGAACCGGGGAACCTCCCGCGTTTCCAGCGAGTTTCCGTGACCATCGCGGAGAAACCCAATGGAACAGCTCGTCGAGGAATTCGGCCACCCGACCTACACCGCGTTTCCGGTCATTGTCGCGCGGCTGCTCTTGGCGGCGCTCTTCGGGGCGGCGATCGGCTTCGAGCGCGAATGGCGCAACCGGCCGGCGGGGCTGCGCACACATATTCTCGTCTGCGTGGCGTCCGCCATCTACGCGCTGCTGGCCATCGAGATCAGCCATGCGCCGATGTTCGATCGTGAAGGCGCGCGCTTCGACCCGATCCGCGTGGTCGAGGCGGTGACGGCGGGCGTGGCGTTCCTCGCCGCCGGCATCGTCATCTTCACCCGTGGAGAAGTGCATGGATTGACCACCGGCGCGGGCATGTGGCTGGCCGGCGCGATCGGCGTCGCAGCCGGGCTGGGACTATGGCAGGTGGCGCTGTTCGCCACCTTGCTCGCGCTGGTTGTTCTCGGCGCCATGCACGCGCTTGAGGTCAGGCTCGACATGGGCGGCAGCAAGCTGCCGACCGGCGACGAAAAGGCGATGAGGAAGAAATAGCGGGCCGTCTCAGCGGCCGGGCTGTCGTCCGAGATTGTCGAGCAGACCTGCCATGTCGTCGGCGAACCGGATGCCGGGACCGCGATTGGCCTCGACATGGTAGGCGCGAAAGGCCTCGCTCGCCTCGATATGCGCGGAGACGTCGCCGATGACGGCCAGCCGCAGCCCGTAATTGACGAATTTCTGCGTGAATTCGCCGAGTACGCCGGAACGCAGACTGAAGAAGTCCGCCGGCAGGCGCGATGCCGGTATGGCCACCCAGTCGACGCCCTGTCCGTAGGTCTCGCCGATGATATCAAGCGCACCGAGCGGTCCGCCCTGGTCGGGCAGTTCGAGCACGGTCAGGCCGGCCTGGCGGTGGATGGTCCCGGGCATCGATTGCTGATGCGCGAAGCCCTCGCGCCGGTCAAGCCGCCGGCGCAAGTGCCGGCCCGATTGCCGGAATGCCAAAAGATTGCTATCTGCCCGGCCATGGAAGAGCTTTTCGGCCATCCAGCCTACGGAAACTTCGTGCTGCAGGACCGCAAGCGCCTGCCGGCGCGGTTCTTTGCGCGGATTGCCGGTGCGCCGACCAGCCGCATCGGCTGAGGCACCCGATTGTTTCTCCGGCGCAGCCCGCGCCGCACCTCTTCCCTATCGACGGATTGACGCAAAATGACCGCTCCGCGCACGCTCTATGACAAGATCTTCGACGACCATGTCGTCGACCGGCAGGCCGACGGCACCTGCCTGCTCTACATCGACCGCCACCTCGTCCACGAGGTTACCAGCCCGCAGGCCTTCGAGGGCCTGCGCATGGCAGGCCGCAAGGTCCGCCACCCGGAGAAGACGCTCGCGGTGGTCGACCACAACGTGCCCACCTCGCCCGATCGCAAGTTCGGCATCAAGAACGAGGAAAGCCGCATCCAGGTCGACCAGCTGGCCCAGAACGCCGCCGATTTCGGCATCGAATATTACGATGCGGCCGACGTGCGGCAGGGCATCGTGCACATCGTCGGACCCGAGCAGGGTTTCACGCTGCCCGGCATGACCATCGTGTGCGGCGACAGCCACACGTCCACGCATGGTGCCTTCGGTGCGCTCGCGCACGGCATCGGCACCTCGGAGGTCGAGCATGTGCTCGCCACGCAGACGCTGATCCAGAAGAAGGCCAAGAACATGCTTGTGCGGGTCGACGGGCAGTTGCCGCCGCACGTCACCGCCAAGGACATCATCCTCGCCATCATCGGCGAGATCGGCACCGCCGGCGGCACCGGCTACGTCATCGAATATGCGGGCGAGGCGATCCGTGCGCTGTCGATGGAAGGCCGCATGACCATCTGCAACATGTCGATCGAAGGCGGCGCCCGCGCCGGCCTGATCGCGCCGGACGAGACGACCTTCGCCTATGTGAAGGACAAGCCGCGCGCGCCGAAGGGCAAGGCGTGGGACATGGCGCTCGACTACTGGAAGACCCTGTCGACCGACGAGGGCGCGCATTTCGACAAGGTGGTCGTGCTCGACGCAGCCAACCTGCCACCGATCGTCACCTGGGGCTCCTCGCCCGAGGACGTGACGGCGGTTACCGGCATCGTGCCGGACCCGGAAGAGATCACCGACGAGAACAAGCGCAATTCCAAGAAGCGCGCGCTCGAATATATGGGTCTGTCGGCGGGCACGAAGATGACCGACATCGCCGTCGACCGCGTGTTCATCGGTTCGTGCACCAACGGCCGCATCGAGGATCTGCGGGAAGTGGCGAAGGTCGTCGACGGCAAGAAGGTCGCTTCGACCGTCAACGCCATGATCGTGCCGGGCTCCGGGCTGGTTAAGGAGCAGGCGGAGAGGGAAGGCCTCGACAAGATATTCGTGGCGGCCGGCTTCGACTGGCGCGAGCCGGGCTGCTCCATGTGCCTGGCCATGAATGACGACCGGCTCTCCCCCTACGAGCGCTGCGCCTCGACCTCGAACCGCAATTTCGAGGGCAGGCAGGGCTTCAAGGGCCGCACGCACCTGGTTTCGCCGGCGATGGCCGCGGCGGCTGCGATCGCCGGGCACTTCGTCGACATTCGCGAGTGGAAATAGGAGCGGCCGCGCCGGGCCGAGCGAAGGTTACGCTCCCGCAAGGTAAACGCGGCGCTTAACCTCCTGTTTGCGCAGCCATGTCAGTAACCGCTCATACATGAGCGGCGGCGCCTTCATCCTCGCGATCAATCTGTCCGTGGCGGGTTTTCTCGCCGCGGCCTTCCTTGCCATCGCCATCTACGACCCCGTTCGCGTATCGGCCCGCTGGTTCGCGCTCGGCTACGCATTCGGAGCGGCGAACTTCATCCTCGAGTTCGCCATTTCGTTCAGCGGCTATGGCGGTGCGCTTTCGGTGGCCGCCTACGCCGTCTTCCTCTCAGCACTTGTCGCCTTCAACGCCGGCATCGCGCGCCTTCTCGATCTGCGCGTGCCGTGGCGCACCGTGGCGGCGATCGCGCTGGCGGGCGTGGCGGTCCGGCTTGCCATAGACGGGATGGACCGCACCACGCTGCTGCGCATGTCGTTCTACCAGGCTCCCTATGCGGTCATGCAGGCGGTGGGCGTGTGGCTCGTCTGGAGCGCCCGCACGCGCAAGCCGCTGGAGCTTCTGCTGCTTTGCGTGCTCGCGCTCACGACCGTGCACTACATGCTGAAGCCGTTCATATTGCGGCTTTCGGGCGGCACCGGGAGCGGCCCGGAGACCTATCTCCAGACCACCTATGCGATGTTCAGCCAGACAAGCGGAACGATCCTTGCCTTCGCGCTGGCGCTGGTGCTGCTGGTCATTTTGGTACGCAACGTGCTGAGCGACATCACCACGCGTTCCGAGACGGACGCGCTGTCGGGTCTGCTCAACCGCCGCGGGTTCGAGGAGCGGCGCGACACGGCGATCCGGCAGAAGCTTCTGAACGGCCTGCCGGTGGCGCTGATTGCTTGCGACCTCGATCATTTCAAGGCGGTCAACGACACGCTCGGGCACGCCGCCGGCGACCGGGTCATCACCGCGTTCGGCGACATGCTGCGCGACAACCTGCTGCCGCATCAGACGGCGGGGCGCATCGGCGGCGAGGAGTTCGCGATCCTGCTGCCGGGTTCCAATCTCGCAGCGGCGCGGCTGTTTGCCGAAAGCATCCGCGCCATGCTCGCCGTAGCCGAGATCGAGGGCCTCGACGGTCGCCACTTCACCGCCAGCTTCGGCGTCGCGGAGCTGCACAATGGCGAGCGGGCGGCGGAGTTCGAGGCGCGCGCGGACGCCGCGCTCTATGCGGCGAAGGCGCGCGGGCGCGACCGCGTGGAGGTGGCCGCCAACGGGATGGCGGCGGTGCTGCTCAGGCGGGCGTCCGACCGCCGCCGCTGAGCCGTACCGCGACCGCGATGTCCTGCGCCTTGATGCGCAGGCGGGTAATGCGGTTCTTTTCGCGCTTCATCACCAGAAAGCGCTTGCCGTGGAAGGTGAAGGCCTGCTTCTCCTCCGGGATCGCCTGCGCCTCGTGGATCACGAGGCCGGCGATTGTGGTCGCTTCCTCGTCGGGCAGGTTCCAGCCGAGCACCCGGTTCAGGTCGCGGATCGGCACCGAGCCGTCGACGACCACGGAGCCGTCAGCCTCCTGCTTGACGCCCTGAATGTCGATGTCGTGCTCGTCGGCGATGTCGCCGATGATCTCCTCGATGATGTCTTCGAGCGTGACGATGCCTTCGACCTCGCCATACTCGTCGACGACGATGGCGAAATGGGTCTTGCGGCGCAGGAACGCGTTGAGCTGATCGCGCAGCGTCGTCGTGTCCGGCACGAACCACGGCTTGGCTGCGACCTTGAGGATGTCGAGCGCCGCGGCGTTGCCGCCCGTCTCCAGCAGCGCCCGCAGCAGATCCTTGGCATGCAGCACCCCGACGATGTTGTCGGTGGAGCCTCTCCACAACGGCATGCGGGTGTGCGGACTGAGCAGGATCTGACGCACGATCTCGGCCGGCGGCTCGTCGGCGTTGAGCATGCGCATCGACATGCGGTGGACCATCACGTCGGAGACTTCCAGTTCGTCGAGGTCGAGCAGGGCGCCGAGCCGGTCGACGTCCTGCCGGGCCGACTCGCCCTCGCGGCTAAGGCCGGCGACGGCGCCGCGCAGCTCCTCGCGGGCGGAGAGCCGCGGCGCGATGCGGGCCACTTCGTAGCCGAACAGGCGGGCGATCTCGCGCGAGAACAGAACGGCGGCTAGCAGCGCCAGCGCCAGCAGGGCGGCGGCGATCCAGCCGGCACCCGCGACCGCCGTCATGGCAGCTGCTCCTTGAGGAACAGAACCACCTCGGAAGCCGGAACGTCGCCGGCGACGAAGGCGCGTCCGACGCCTTTCGTGAGGATGAACGTCAGCGCGCCGCGCTTCACCTTCTTGTCCTGTGCGATGAACTCAAGCAGTCGGTCCGCTCCCGGCAGGCCGCCCGGTACGTCAGAGAGCCGCCACGGCAGGCCGACATCGCGCAGATGCGCCTCGACGCGGGCGGCATCGTCATGGCTGGCGAGGTTCATGCGGGCCGAGAAGCGGTGCGCCAGCGCCATGCCAATCGCCACGCCCTCGCCGTGGACGAGACGCGCGCCGTCATAGCCGGTGGCCGCCTCCAGCGCGTGACCGAAGGTGTGGCCAAGGTTGAGCAAGGCCCGGTCGCCGGTCTCGAACTCGTCGCGGGCGACGATTTGGGCCTTGGCGCGACAGCTCTCGGCAACCGCCCTGATGCGGGCGGCGCCGCCGGCAAACACGTCGCGCCAGCTCTTCTCCAGCCAGCCAAAGAAATCAGGTCGGTCGATCAACCCGTATTTGGCGACCTCGGCGTAGCCGGCGCGCATCTCACGCGCCGGCAGCGTGTCGAGCACGTTAGTGTCGATCAGCACCAGCCGCGGCTGGTGGAAGGAGCCGACGAGGTTCTTGCCGTGGCGTGAATTGATGCCGGTCTTGCCGCCGACGGAGGAATCGACCTGGGCCAGCAGGGTGGTCGGCACCTGGACGAAACGCATGCCGCGCCGCACCACGGCGGCCGCGAAGCCGGCGAGGTCGCCGACCACGCCGCCACCCAGCGCAAGCACCAGATCGCCCCGCTCCATGCGGGCGGCCAGAACGGCGTCGACCGCCTGCTCCAGCCCGGCAAAGCCCTTGGTCTTCTCGCCTGGCTCCACAGTCACCGTCGCGTGACCGACGCCGGCAGCGTCGAGACTTGCAGTCAAGGCAGGCAGGTGGTGGCGCGCCACATTGGTGTCGGTGACGATCGCGACCCTGGCGCCCGGAAAGCGGTCGGCGACAAGCGCGCCCGCGCCGGCAAGCAGGCCGGGGCCGATGAGGATGTCGTAGGCGCGGTCTCCCAGACCGACTACGACGGTTTCGGCGGCGGCGGTGCTCATGCTGCGTCCTCGCGTGCGGCCAGGTGTGCGCCAATCGCGGCGATGACCTCAGCGGCGATCACCTCGCGACGGTCGTCGCGGGTCGGCACGGTCAGGTCGGCGTGGGCGTAGACCGGGTAGCGCGCGGCGATGAGCTTCTCCATCGTGGCGCGCGGATTGTCGGTCTTGAGCAGCGGCCGGGTCGGCTTGCGGCCGACGCGACCCATCAGCGTGTCGAGATCGGCCTTGAGCCAGATCGAGAGGCCGTGATCGGCAATGGCGCGGCGCGTCTCGTCGTTCATGTAGGCGCCTCCGCCGGTGGCGAGCACGCGCGTGCCGCCGGTCAGCAGACGCAGGATGACGCGCTGCTCAAGCGCCCGGAACTCCGGTTCGCCGTAGCGCTCGAACAGTTCCGGGATCGTCATGCGCGAGGCGCTCTCGATCTCGTGGTCGCTGTCGGTGAAGGGGATGCCCAGTTCGGAGGCAACGCGACGGCCGATCGCCGTCTTGCCGGCGCCCATGAGCCCGACAAAAACAATCGGCCGGCCGGCAAGGCGCTCAAGGAGGCCGGCATGGCGGGCGGCCGTCTCGTCGGTCATGGCGCTTCCCGGTGCTCCCTTCCAGCGCCGGCTATCGACATTAAAAGCGCGAATGCGTCAAGCGCGCCGGCATTTGCGCGCATCGTGAAAATACGCCGGCCGTTGGCAGCAATGCTGCACTGCAATAGAGAAAGCGGCGCCAGCCATTCTGCGCGCCGTTCAGGGAGACTGCCATGTTCGCCGGAAAGATCGCCATCGTCACAGGCTCGACCTCGGGCATCGGTCTCGCCATCGCCGAGGCGCTCGCGGCCAAAGGGGCGACGGTGGTACTGAATTCCTTCTCCGACACGGAGAAGGATCATGCGCTGGCGGCGGGGATCGCCGCCCGCTATGGGGTCGAGGCGGCCTATATCCGGGCGGACATGGCCAAGCCGGCAGAATGCCGCGCCCTGGTCGAGCTGGCGGCCCGGCGCTTCGGCAGGGCAGACATCCTCGTCAACAATGCCGGCATCCAGTTCGTGGCGCCGGTGGAGGAGTTTCCGGTCGAGCGCTGGGACGCCATCATCGCGATCAACCTGACTTCGGCGTTCCACACTATCGCGGCGGCCGTGCCGCACATGCGCAAGGCGGGCTTCGGCCGCATCGTCAACATCGCCTCGGCACACGGGCTGCGTGCCTCGCCCAACAAGTCGGCTTACGTGGCGGCTAAGCACGGGCTAGTCGGGCTGACCAAGACGGTGGCGCTGGAGCTGGCAGGACGCGGCGTGACCTGCAACGCGGTCTGCCCCGGCTTCGTGCTGACGCCGCTGGTCGAGACGCAGATTATCGACCGGATGGCCGAAACCGGGCTGGACCGCGAGACGACCATCCGCGACGTGATCCTGCAGAAGCAGCCATCGAAGCAGTTCGCCAGCCTGGAGGAGATCGCTGCGGCGACGCTGTTCCTGGCCTCGCCGGAGGCGGCGCAGGTGACTGGCACGACGCTGTCGGTCGACGGCGGCTGGACGGCCCAGTAAGCGGCACCCGGCGGGCGGCTAGCGATCCAGCGAAGCCAGTGCGATGCGGATGTAGGCGCCGACGGCCTCGCGCTGATCGGCGAGCGGCGGGTTGCGCAGGCGCATGCCGTCGAATGCATCAAGGATCATCGAGGCCAGCATCGATGGCCTTGCCTCCGGCCGGCCGAGGCTCTCGGCCTCGCGGGCAATGGCCCGCTCGAACAGACCCTGCATGCGGGAGCGGCCGTTGGCGACGACATCGGCGGCGAGGCTGCCCTTCATGTCGAGTATGTCGGCGCCGTGTGGCGACTGCTCAATGTCGAGCACCATGCCAAGGCAGCAGCTGACCGCCCGCTCCAGCCGGATTGCCAGGGGCTCGGCGGTGGAAAGCTCGGTCTCCGCAGCAGCGAGAAATCGCGCGAGAAACTCGCCGGCCAGTGCGCGATAGATATCGGTCTTGTTGCGGAATTCGAGATAGAGCGCCGGCCGCGAGATCTCGGCGGCACGCGCGATGTCCTCCATCGTCGTGCGCTGGAAGCCGTAGGCAAGGAAGACGGTCGTGGCGCCCTCAAGGATGCGGGCGCGGCGCACCTGCTCCTGGGGCAACTCGACCGAAGCGATATCCGACATGACGCTGCGTATTGACAAAATAACAGATTTTGTCAATACGTATGCAGGAGGCCTCGATTGATCGGGGCCGCTTGCTTTTGCAGCGTCGCTTTTCCGGAGGCTCGACGGGCGGCGGGTCGATCGACGCGCGAGTGTAGGATCGCCGGCGGGATGGCCGTCCTTGGATAAGAGCATCCTGCCAGGGTGTGACAGGAAACATTAGCCAACGCCGTGCGAACGGCTTTTGTGCGGTGCAAAAATGGAGTATCGGCTGACGCCACGAAACAGGGCGGCGGCCGCGGCATTGAACGGCGGCAAGGCGCCACCCATATCGGGCCGATATTCGCCTGCCGCTAGGGCAGGACGAGGGGCCTCCGGACGGAAAAGAACATGGCGAAGATAAAGCTCCACAGGCTCATGGCCATTGCCGTGCTTATCGGCACCGCGGCGTGGGTCGCCACCGGTGAGTTCACCTCTGTCGGCAGCGCTGCCGACTCGGCGGCAACGCCGCCGGCCGCCGAAGCGAAGAAAGAGCCGGAAGCGGTCGTGCGCACGGTCGGCGTGATCGTGCCGAAGCGCGTCCAGCATTCGCGCGCCATCCGCGTCTCGGGCCACACCGACGCCGACAAGCGCTCGGTGCTGGCAACCCGCACTTCGGGGATCGTTCAGGAACTGCCGGTTTCGCTTGGACAGCGCGTCAAGGCCGGCGACCTGGTCGTCAAGCTCGAATCGCTCGCCGCCGAAGCGGCCGTCGAAACCGCGAAGGCGTTGGTCGCCCAGCGCGAGGCGGAGCTCGCCGCGGCGGAGAGGCTTGCGGCCGCAGGACAACTGCCCAAGCTGCAACTGGATAGCGTGCGCTCCGGCCTGCTGGCCGCCAAGTCGCAGCTCGAACAGGCGGTGGCCCAGCTCGACCTCTATACGCTGAAGGCGCCGTTCGACGGCATGATCGACAAGATCAACACCGAACTCGGCAGTTCCGTGCAGCCGGGTGCGCAGGTTGCCACCATCCTCGCCATGGACCCGATGCTGGCCGTCGGCGAGGTCAGCGAGCGCGACCTCGCCCACGTCAAGCCCGGCGACAAGGCCAAGGTCCGTCTTGTCAACGGCCAGACCGTCGAGGGCGACATCCGCTATGTCAGCCGCGATGCGACTGCCGCAACGCGAACCTACCGCGTCGAGGTGGCGCTACCCAATCCCGAGCGCACGATTCCGGCCGGCATGACCTCGGAAATCACGTTGCTGGCCGAACCGGTCGACGCGACGATCCTGCCGCGCTCGGTGGTGACCCTGTCGCGCCAGGGCGACCTCGGCATTCGTGCGGTGGACAAGGACAACAAGGTGGTCTTCTTCCCGATCGACATCGTCGACGACACGCCGAACGGGCTGGTGCTCGGCGGCATTCCATCCGACGTGCGCGTCATCGTCGCCGGTCAGGAGCTGATTACCGAGGGTGACACGGTGAACCCGGTCGAGGCCGACCAGGAGACCATGCGCCGCATCATGGGCGAAGCCGGGCCGTCGCTCTAAGAGCGCGCCCGCGGACCAGAACGGGTTCCAGTCATGGACATCGTAAAGCTTGCGATCCGGAACGCCCGGCTCACAATCTCCGTGCTGATCTTCCTGATCGTGATGGGCGCCGTCGCCTATCAGCAGATCCCGAAGGAAGCAGAGCCGGACGTGGCGATTCCGATCGTCTACATCCACCTCGGCTACATGGGCATCTCGCCCGAGGATTCGGAGCGCCTGCTGCTGCGGCCCGTGGAGACGCGGGTCAAGAGTCTGAAGGGCGTCAAGGAAATCCGCTCGGCCGCCTATCAGGGCGGCGGCTTCGTGCTGATCGAGTTCGATCCGTCGCAGGACATCTCCAACGCGCTCACCGAGACCCGCAACAAGGTCAACGACGCCAAGCGCGACCTGCCACAGGGAGCCGACGAACCGACCGTCAGCGAAGTCAGCATCGCGGAGTTCCCGGTGCTGGTGGTGACGCTGTCCGGCCATGTGCCGGAGCGCATGCTGATGCAGGCGGCCAAGCAGCTGCGCGACAAGTTCGAGGAAGTGCCGGGCGTGCTGGAAGCCGCCATCCAGGGCGGCCGCGACGACCTGGTCGAAGTCGTCATAGACCCGATGAAGCTGTCGTCCTACGGCCTGAGGCTGGACCAGCTGATCCAGGGCGTCGGCGCTTCAAACAGCCTCGTCGCCGCCGGCAGCATCGAAGGCGCCGAGGGCAAGTATGCCATCAAGGTGCCGTCGCTGATCGAGACGGTCGAGGACGTGGCGAACCTGCCGATCGTGGCCGGCCCGAACGCGGTCGTGCGCGCGCAGGACCTCGCCACCATCCGCTCGACCTTCAAGGATCCGGAGACGATCACCCGCCTCAACGGCTCGCCGGCGATCGCGCTGGAGATCAAAAAGCGCGTCGGCGCCAACCTGGTCGACACGGTCGAGCACGTGAAGGCCATCGGCGACGCGGCGAAGGAGCTGCTGCCGGAAGCCATGACGATCTCCTACAGCCAGGACAAGTCGGTCTTCATCAACCAGTTCCTCGGCGACCTGCAGAATCACGTGCTGATCGCCGTCATCCTGGTGTTCATCATCATCCTCTACGTGCTGTCGGGCCGCGCCTCGCTGCTGATCGGCCTGGCGATCCCGTCGTCGTTCCTGATGGGCATCCTGGCGCTGTCGATGATGGGCTTCACGATCAACATGATCGTGCTGTTCTCCCTCATCCTGGCCGTCGGCATGCTGGTCGACGACGCGATCATCGTCACCGAATATGCCGAGCGGCGCATGACCGAGGGCATGTCGAAGGAACTCGCCTTCGAGGAAGCCGCCAAGCGCATGGCCGGGCCGGTGATCGCTGCGACGCTGACGCGCATCGCCGCCTTCCTGCCGCTGCTGTTCTGGCCCGGCATCGTCGGCGACTTCATGAAATACCTGCCGATCACCTTGATCGTGACGCTGGCCGCCTCGATGCTCTACGCGCTGGTGTTCACGCCGACGCTCGGCGCGATCTTCGCCAAGGCGCATGTGCACAGTGAGGAGGAGCGCCACCGCGACGGCTGGTACATGTCGGTCGTCAAGGCCGCGGTTGCGTGGCCGAAGACGGTGCTCCTGATGACGGTGCTGGGGCTCGGCGGCGTGGTCTACGCCTACGGCCAGTACGGCAGCGGCGTCGAGTTCTTCCCGGCGGTCGAGCCCGACTACGGCCTGCTCTACGTGCATGCGCGCGGCAACCTGTCGCTCGACGAGATGGACGCGGCAACCCGCGCGGCTGAGAACAAGCTGCTCGGCTGGCCGGGCGTGAAGTCGATCTACACCCGCGTCGGCAAGACGTCGGGCGGCGGCCAGGACATTCCCGAGGATGTGGTCGGCGTCATCCAGTACGAGTTTGTCGACTGGCGCGAGCGCAAGCCGGCCAACGACATCCTCAGCGACCTGCGCGCAGTTATGGTCGGCATTCCCGGCGTCGACGTCGAGGTGCGCGTGCCGGATGCCGGCCCGCCGCAGGGCAAGGCCATCCAGGTGCGGCTGTCGGCCGCCAATCCGGAAGGCCTCGAGGATCAGGCCCGCAAGGTCGCGGCGCGCATCGCCGAGGTGCCCGGCGTCATCGACATCAGCGACGGCCTGCCGCCGCCCGGCGTCGACTGGGCACTGGCGATCGACCGCACCAAGGCCGCGCAGTACGGCATCAGCCCGATGTCCGTCGGCACCGTCGTGCAGCTGGTCACGGCCGGCCTGAAGCTCACCGACTACCGCCCGGCCGGGGCCGACGATGCGGTCGACATCCGGCTGCGTCTGCCGGAGGACCGGCGCACGCTCGCCGCGCTCGACGAGCTGCGCGTCGAGACCGCGCAGGGCTCGGTGCCGATCTCCAACTTCGTCACACGGCAGGCCGAGCATCGCGTCGGTACGCTGAACCGCATCGACGGCGAGCGCACCATCTCGGTGCAGGCCAACGTGTCGGCCGGGCTGCAGGTGGCCGAGGTGCAGGCGCAGGTGGCTCAGGCCGTCGGCGCCATGGATCTCGGCAACACGAACTGGAAGCTTGCCGGTTCCAGCGAGGAATCCGACGCGGCGAGCGCGTTCCTGATGAACGCCTTCGGCGCGGCGATCTTCCTGATCTTCGTGGTGCTGCTGGCGCAGTTCAACAAGTTCATCAGCGTGTTCATGGTGCTCATCACCGTGATCATGGCGACGATCGGCGTGTTCCTCGGCTACCTGCTCAGCGGCCAGGCCTTCGTCATCGTCATGTCGGGTGTCGGCGTCATCGCGCTGGCGGGCGTGGTGGTGAACAACAACATCGTGCTGATCGACACCTACGACCGGCTGCGCGCGGAAGGCATGAACAAGCGCGAGGCGATCCTGCAGACCTGCCGCGAGCGCGCTCGCCCGGTGGTGCTGACGGCGCTGTCGGCGATCATGGGCGTGCTGCCGATCGCGCTCGGGCTCGGGCTGGAGCTGTTCCACCACGAGACGACCATCAACGCGCCGTCCACCCAGTGGTGGATCGCGCTTTCGTCGGCGATCGTCTACGGCCTGTCCTTCGCCACCGTGCTGACGCTGGTGGTGACGCCGTCGGCGCTGATGGTGTTCACCCGGGAGAACCGGCCGGCCGGCGTAAAGCGCGGCTGGCTGTCGCGGCTGTTCGGCCGGCGCGAGGGCAAGCTTATTCCGGACGCCAGCAATTCGGACGTGCCGCCGATCGCCTATCCCAAGGCGGCCGAATAGGCGAACCCATATCACGGAGCATTTCAGCGGCGCGGGAACCTCCCGCGCCGCTGGCGCATTCAGGGACAGGCAACGAACGGAGCAGCCGCCATGGCCCTGAGCACCATCCTCATCATCCTGCTGATCCTCATCCTGATCGGCGCCATCCCCGCATGGCCCTACTCGCGCGGCTGGGGATACGGACCCTCGGGCATACTCGGCGTCGTGCTGGTCGTGGTGCTGATCCTGCTGCTGACAGGAAATCTCTGAAGCGACTACAAGTCTCCGAAGCGACTACTGGGCCGGCCCGGCGGCCTTGAAGTCGGCCGGCCGGGCGATCGGCGCCATCAGGCTGACGATGACGAGCATCAGCGCCAGCCCGACATAGACCGGCGCGAAGCCGGTGCGCTCGCCGATGAAGCCGATGGCCGAAGGGGCGACGAGGATGCCGGAATAGCCCATCAGCGTCACCGTCGAGAGCCCGGCGCCCGGCAGCGTGCCGGGGTGGTTGCCTGCGGCCGAAAAGGCGATGGGCACCATGTTGGCGACACCAAGCCCGCTCATCGCGAAGGCGGCGACCGCCACCCAGTCGTTCGGGGCAAACCCGGCGACGGCCATGCCGGTCGCCGCGATGAGAGCCGAGAAGCGCAGCGTCGTCACCGCCCCGAAGCGGTTGCGCACGCCGTCGCCGAGGAAGCGCATCGTCGCCATCGCGGCCGAGAAGGCGGCGAAGGCGAGACCGGAGCGGGAGATGTCGCTGCCCAGTTCCTGCTGAAGATAGAGTGCTGCCCAGTCGAGCACCGCGCCTTCGGGAATCATCGAGAACAGCGCGATCACCCCGGTCAGATAGACGGCGAGCTTGCGTGGCAGCCTGTAGGGTTCCGCGCGGGCTTCCGCATGCGGCTCGTCGACAAGCAGGTAGATCGCCGCGACAGCGACGATGGTCGCGGTGACGGCCGTGACCAGGAATGCGTGGTTGAGATAGCCATATTGTGCGATGGCGAAACCGCCGCTGGCGCTGCCGGCGAAGCCGCCGAGGCTCCAGAAACCGTGCGACGACGACATGACGGCGCGGCCGAGCTTCTGCTCCACGGAAACGGCGCCGGCGTTCATGGCGACGTCCATGCCGCCGATCAGCGCGCCGAACAGAAACATGGCGACGGCGGCGACCCAGACATTGCCGGCGAGGGCGACGACCAGCAGGGCAAAGGCGCAGGCAGCCGCGAAGCCGCGCAGCACCGTGCGCGAACCATACCGGTGCAGCAGGAAGCCGCACCACGGCATAGCCGTCAGCGCGCCTATGCCGAAGACGAGGATGAGCAGCCCGAGCGTGAATTCGCTGATCTGCAGCCGCGTCAGGAAAATCGGAATTTGCGGAGCCCAGGCACCGGTGAGGAAGCCGTTGGCGAAGAACATCGCGCCGACCGCATAGCGGCCGCGCAGGGCGGGGGAGGCTGGCATGGGAGGCGAATCCGCTGGAAAGCGGCGAACCTAAATCGGTTCAGCCCCATGTCAACCGGCCGCGCCGCCGCAGCTTCTGTGCCAGCCTACTGGTCGCGCGTGAAATCCGGCAGCGGCACCGTGCCGGCGTCGATCGCCGGCTGGTCGGCGCCGCAGGCGAAATCGCGGGCGAACTCGTCGGCGTAGCGCCTGGCCTTCTCGTTCGAGTCCTGGTTTCCGGTCGCCATAACATAGGCGACGGCGCAGCCATCGCGCTCGTAGGGCTGGCCGACCTTTTCGACCACGAGGACCTCGACCTTCTTGTCCGCGTCCTCGGGATCGGAAACGAACCAGCGGTGGATCGTCGCGTAAGGAACGGCGCGCGAGCCTGTTCGCTCCACGCGCCACTCGATCTTCGGGCTGGAATGGTTGAACGCCGAAAAACTCTCCCAGGCGGGAGCGACGTCGCCGGCCGGCGGGAAGCCGTAGAAGAGGCTGTCGCGCGCGTCGCCATAATAGAGGAACACGGGATAGCCCTTGTAGCCGTCGCAGACGAAGTTGCCCCAGTCGCCCTCGCCGTCTTCAGGTCCGGCGAACTGCGTGCAGTCCTCGTTGGTATCAATGTCGCTGTAGGCGCTGAAGATCTCGGCGCGGGCGGGCGCGGCGGCCAGCAGCAGTGCTGCGACGACGGGAATGAGGTGCGGGCGCATGGAAGCCTCCTTCGTGTCGACAGAGCCTAACGCAGGGAGCGGCGGCGCAGAAGCCTCGTCTTGCGCGGTCGTCGGCGATGGCTAGCGGGAGGTTGCCGCCAGTTTCGCGGCGCTGTCCGCGAGGACGGCGGGGTCGCCGGAAATCGTCAGCGTCTTGGTGCGGGAGGTATGGCCGGAAACGACCGTGACTGCCCCGGCGGGGACGCCGAGCGCCTTGGCCACCAGCCGCACCAGCGCATTGTTGGCCTCCCCCTTCTCCGGCACCGCCCTGACCCGCACCGCGAGCCGGGTGGCACCGGCAGCGTCGGCGACCTCGCCGTCGATGCGATCGGCGCCGCCGCGCGGGGTCAGCCGCACCCACAGTTCGAGCCCCGTGGCGGTTGGCCGAAAGAAGGCCACCTCACTCAGCTCAGGGTCTCAGAGCAGGAGCGGCGCGATCGTGGTGAGGATGAACTGTCGCAGGAAGAACAGCAGCAGCAGCAGGATGATCGGGGAGATGTCGATGCCGCCGAGGTCCGGCAGGATCGAGCGGATGGGGCGCAGCGCCGGCTCGGTGACGCGGAACAGCGCATTGCCGACCTGACCGACGAACTGGTTGCGCGGGTTGACCACGTTGAAGGCATAGAGCCAGGAGAACACGGCAGAGGCGATGACCAGCCACCAGTAGATATCGATCGCGAAGACGACCGTCTGAATCAGCGCCAGCATGCGAACCCTCCTATGCGTAGCGACATGTAGCCACTGGCCGGCATACCGGCAAGGGTGGCCGGCAAAGGCGGCTCCCATAGGTGGCGGACACGACCGACTTGCAGGAGCGCGCGCAGGTGACGCGCCAGCTTGACAGCCCCTGCTTGACAGCAACTGGGGCCGAACACTAAATGCGCGCCATCGCTGGAACGGGGCTGTAGCTCAGCTGGGAGAGCGCGTCGTTCGCAATGACGAGGTCAGGGGTTCGATCCCCCTCAGCTCCACCAGCGGTTTTCCCATGAGATTGCGGACGGACGTCGCGCTCAATCGCGGCTGACCAGTTCGTACCAGCCGTCCTTGCGGCCCGGCAGCTCCGGGTTCACCGCCAGCGCCAGGCCGGCCTTGTCGAACAGTTCGAACCATTCCGACCACTCGACCAGCTCGACGCCGCCCGCGTTGGGCGGCCGGTCGGCGCGGTCCTGGTCCTGGTAGGCCGCCTGGTCGAAGACGATGCGCAGCATCGGCTGCGTGCCGCTCTCGGGGGATGTGTCCACGATAGCCGGCGCGCCCATGCGCGCTGCCGCCCAGTCGCGCACCTCCTCGTGATTGGTGAGGTATCTGGTTTCCGCCATTCGGCCCTCCATTCGCTGCGCCATCAACGGGGATCGCAACCGCCGGTTCCGGCACTGCCGGGTCCACGGTCCGACCGGAACCAAGTGCAGCATCGTCCGTTTCGTCCGCTGTCGAAAGAGGGAAGATGCGATGGCCTGGTATTCCGCTCTCGGAGAGGCGGCCGAAACCGCCCGCCTCACGGACGAACTATCGGCGCTGCGCAAGGAAATGGCCTTGATCCAGCGCAAGCTGAAAAAGCGCGGCCATGCGGGCTGGTCGGCAGCCGAGGAGCAGGGGGCCGAACTCTACGACGAGCTGCGCGACCGGCTGGCCGAGGCGCTGCCGGTGGTGCAGCGACAGGCGCAGGTGGCCGGGCGTTTCGCCCGCGACAACTCCACCGCCATCATCGTCGGCACGGCTGTGGTCGGACTGCTGATCGCGCTGGCCGCGTCGCGGCGGTGATGACGGACGGGTTTCGGATTTTTCGCGCAATTGCTGGCAAGCTGCGGTAGAAGCCGCAGCACCGTTCCAGCCGCGCCCGCGGCGCCGCAGCAGAAGCCCGCCGATGACTCCCGAGGCGCAAGCCCCCGCCGAACAGCGCTACGCAGCCTTCCGCCACCGCCCTTTCCTGCTCTACTGGCTGTCGCGCTTCCTCGCGACCTTCGCCACGCAGATCGTGTCGGTTGCGGTCGCCTGGCAGATCTACGACCTGACGCGAGACCCGTTCGACCTCGGGCTCGTCGGCATCATCCAGTTCGCCCCGTCGCTGTTGCTGGTGCTGGTCACAGGAGCGGTCGCCGACCGCTTCGGGCGGCGGCTCATCATGGGTTTTTCGGCGGCGCTCGAGACGCTGTGCGCGCTCGCCCTGCTTGTGCTGACGCTGCACGGGCTGACCGGTCCCGGACCGATCTTCGCCGTGCTCGCCGTCTTCGGCGTTGCGCGAGCCTTTTTCGGGCCGGCGTCCGCGTCGCTGGTCGCCAACCTCGTCCCGGAGGAGGATTTTGCCAATGCGGTGGCGTGGAACTCGTCGGCCTGGCAGCTCGCGACAATCGTCGGGCCGGTGGCCGGCGGCCTGCTCTACGGACTTGCGCCGGAAGCTGCCTACGGCACAGCGGCGGCGCTGATCGCGGCGTCCACGCTGTTCATCTTCGCCATCCCCAAGCCGGCGCAGCACACGCTACAGGAACAGCCGACCGTGCGCACGCTGTTCGAAGGCTTCGCCTACATCTGGCGCGAAAAGATCGTGCTGGGCGCGGTGTCGCTCGACCTGTTCGCGGTCCTGCTCGGCGGCGCCGTGGCGCTGATGCCGGTCTACGCGCGCGACATCCTCGAACTGGGACCTTGGGGGCTGGGTCTGCTGCGCGCCGCGCCCGGCATGGGCGCGATCGTGGTCGCCATCTGGCTCGCCGGCCATCCGATCAGGGACCATGCCGGCATCATCCTGTTCGCCTTCGTGGCGCTGTTCGGCGTGTTCACCGGAATTTTCGGCTTTTCGTCCATGCCGTGGCTGTCGATCGCCGCGCTCGCGGGATTGGGCGCGGCCGACATGGTCAGCGTCTACGTCCGCGAGACGCTGATCCAGCTGTGGACGCCGGACCGGCTGCGCGGGAGGGTCAACGCGGTCAACATGGTGTTTGTCGGCGCGTCCAACGAGCTCGGCGAGTTCCGCGCCGGCATGATGGCGTCAGCCTTCGGCGCCGTCACGGCCGTTGCGTTCGGCGCGGTCGGAGCCGTCGCGGTGGCCGGTGTGTGGGCGTGGGCCTTCCCGGCGCTGCGCAGGACGCGGCGGCTCGACGGGCGCACCTGACGGCAGCGGAAGCCTGAAAACGGAAAGAGCCGCTCCCGAAGGAGCGGCTCCCGTGTTTCCGTCCGTGGCGCGGCCCTTGGCGACAGCTCAGCTATCAGCCGCGCGTCACGCGCCTGTCAGGAAGACTGCTTCCCGAAAGGACGATCCGCCGGGGCCACGCTACGGTTGAAACCACTCGACATTGGATCACCTCCTTTCGTTTCGTTGAACACGCGCTAATGTTGGCACGTTCCATCCGGATTGCAAGACCGCGAGAACGATATGGCGCTTCTGGGGCAAGCTGCGGTTGCGATGTGGTGGACGGTCGAGACCGCCGACCTCGGCGAATTCCAGGAATGGCACTCAAAAGAACACTTGCCTGAGCGCCTCGCGATCCCCGGCTTCAATCGTGGTTCGCGATGGATGCGGGCGGGCAGCGGCGATTTCTTCGTTATCTACGAACTCGCCGACTATGCGACGCTGACGTCCGACGCGTATCGGGCGCGCCTGAACGACCCTACCCCGTGGTCGACAAGGATGATGCCGTTGCATCGCGACATGGTGAGAAGCCAGTGCCGGGTCGCGACAAGCGCTGGACGCGGGATCGCCACCTTCATGCTGACCGTGCAGCTTTCTCCCAGGCCCGACCGTGAACACGACCTGCGCAATTATCTCGATCGCTCGATTGCCGAACTGCCGCTGCGGCAGGGCATTACCGGCGCACCTCTTCTCCAGACCGACACCCCGCAAGTCTTGGCCACCAAGGAGCAGCGGATTCGCGGCGGGGACGCCGTCGCCGACTGGATCATGCTGGTGACAGGCTACGAACATGCCGCGTTGTCACAGGCAGAAGATGACATCCTTGGCCGGGCGTCCCTGAGTGACGCCGGCGCTGCGGACAGCGCCAGTGCGGGGCCGTTCAACCTGGTCCACGCAATGACACCGGCGGATGCAAAGGTCTGATCCGCCGGGCGTGTCGCTGGTCGGAGCGGTGCCTACTTCCTTTTGTTCTGCCGGTTGCTGACGAGATCGTCCACGACCGCCGGGTCGGCGAGCGTCGACGTATCGCCAAGCGCGCCGAAATCGTCCTCGGCGATCTTGCGCAGGATGCGGCGCATGATCTTGCCTGAACGGGTTTTGGGTAGGCCCGGCGCGAACTGGATCAGGTCGGGCGAGGCGATCGGGCCGATCTCGGAGCGCACATGCGCCACAAGCGCCTTGCGCAGCTCGTCGGAGCCCTTCTCGCCGGCCATCAGCGTGACGTAGCAGTAGATGCCCTGACCCTTGATGTCGTGCGGATAGCCCACGACTGCCGCCTCCGACACCTTGTCGTGGCTGACCAGCGCGGACTCGACCTCCGCGGTGCCCATGCGGTGGCCCGAGACGTTGATGACGTCGTCGACGCGGCCGGTGATCCAGTAGTAGCCGTCCTCGTCGCGGCGGCAGCCGTCGCCGGTGAAATATTTGCCCTTGTAGGTGGAGAAATAGGTCTGGATGAAGCGCTCGTGGTCGCCGTAGACCGTGCGCATCTGGCCGGGCCAAGAATCGGTGATGCACAGATTGCCCGACGTGGCGCCTTCAAGCACCTTGCCCTTCTCGTCGACGAGCTGCGGCTGGATGCCGAAGAAGGGCCGCGTGGCGGAGCCGGCCTTGAGGTCGGTGGCGCCGGGCAGCGGCGTGATGAGGATGCCGCCGGTCTCGGTCTGCCACCATGTGTCGACGATCGGCACGCGGCTGTCGCCGACGACCTTGTAGTACCACTCCCAGGCTTCCGGGTTGATCGGCTCGCCGACCGAGCCCAGCACGCGCAGGCTCTTGCGGGAGGTCTTCTTCACGTAGTCGTCGCCGGCGCCCATCAACGCGCGCAGCGCGGTCGGGGCGGTGTAGAAGATGTTGACCTTGTGCTTGTCGATAACCTCCCAGAAACGCGACTGGGACGGATAGTTCGGAACGCCCTCGAACATCAGCGTCGTCGCGCCATTGGCGAGCGGGCCGTAGAGAATGTAGGAGTGGCCGGTGACCCAGCCGACGTCTGCGGTGCACCAGTAGACGTCGCCGTCGTGGTAGTCGAAGACATACTGGTGCGTCATCGACACGTACACGAGATAGCCGCCGGTGGTGTGCAGCACGCCCTTCGGCTTGCCGGTGGAGCCTGACGTGTAGAGGATGAAGAGCGGGTCTTCCGCCTTCATCGGCTCTGCCTTGCAGGCCGCCGGCACCGAGGCGACCTCGTCGTGGTACCAGAGGTCGCGGCCGTTGGCCCAGCCGACCTTGCCGCCGGTGCGGCGCACGACCAGCACGTTCTTCACCATCACGAAGTTTTTCGCGGCGATGTCTATCGCCTTGTCGGTGTTCTCCTTCAGGGGAATCGGTTTTCCGCCGCGCAAACCCTCGTCGGCGGTGATGACGAAGGTGGACTCGGCATCGACGATGCGGCCGGCAAGCGAGTCGGGCGAGAAGCCGCCGAACACCACGGAGTGGATGGCGCCGATGCGCGTGCAGGCGAGCATCGCATAGGCGGCTTCCGGGATCATCGGCATGTAGATGGTGACGCGGTCGCCCTTCTTCACGCCATGCTTCTTCAGCACGTTGGCGAGGCGGCAGACATGGCCGTGCAATTCGCGATAGGTGATCTTCCTGTCGTCGTAGGGGTTGTCGCCCTCCCAGATGATGGCGACCTGGTCGCCACGCTTCTTCAGGTGCCGGTCGATGCAGTTGTGGGAGACGTTGGTCTGGCCGTCCTCGTACCACTTGATCGGCACCTTGCCGTTGAACGAGGTGTTCTTGACCTTGGTGTAGGGCTTGAACCAGTCGATACGCTTGCCGTGCTTCGCCCAGAATCTGTCCGGGTTCTTCACGCTGTCGGCATACCATTTGAGATAGGTCACGTTGTCGATGAGCGCGTTCTTTTTCCACGCGGCCTTGACCTTGTGGACGTGGACCTCGGACATGCTGCCTCCCAGATGCTTCCTGCCGCGCCGGGCGCGCCGACGCCTCCTCAACCCTTCGGCATTACTACCAAACGGGAGGAAGCGACAACATTAGACGTTGGGCGCCCGCGACAGCCGGTCGCGGCAGGGCATTTCCGGATTTGTCAGCAGAGTTGCCGGACGAGTGCCAACATGCTGATTTCGCGGAACAAATCCGAGGCGTCGTCAATTTGGCAATAGACGCTTAACCGCGTACCCGGCAAACTCGTTGGCGGGAGGACCAACGGTCACGGGGGCGCAGATGCGCGATCATGCCGAAACGGAACTCATGCTCATGGGCTACGGCCTGACCACGGCCGAAATCCTCTACCGGATGCCGGACCACCAGAGCGTCCTGCAGAGCTTCGTGTGGCAGCACTACGACCTCGCCCCGAAATTCCCGGAACTGTTCCGCTTCCTCGACTTCTGGAGGCGCAAGCTGGAAGGCCCGCTGCACTCGGTGACCTACACCCACCGCCGCCTGATCGCGCCAAATGAATGGCGAAATGTCAGCGGTGAGCTGGTGCTGCACTAGCCGCGCCTGCGGAAGAACCCGCTCAGTATGTTCGGCCCGGTTTCGCCCGGCCGCAGCCGCAGGCCGTCCTCGAACGTGTTGAGGCTGACCGCATCCCAGCCGTGATGTGCCATCAGCGCCGTCAGCGAGGGCGGGTCGAAATGATGCAGATGCTCGTTGGGCAGCAGCATGCGCCAGTCGCGAAACCAATCGTCGCCCAGCTCGCGCCAGCGGCAATAGGGCACCGCGAGCGCGATGTGCTTCGCATCGAGCCGTGCGAGAAACGACAGGTCGGGGATGTGCTCGAGCACGTCGAACATGGCGACCATGTCCCACGGCCGCGCCAGCGCCTCTTCCCATTCGATGAAGGCAACGCCATCGGGCAACGGATAGCGGGCGATGTCGTAGCCGCGACAGTCGCGTATGCGCGCGAGGTGGGCGGCTTCCACGAATGTGCCGGTGCCGTAGCCGATCTCCAGAACCGATTGCGGCAATCGCCCCATCATGCCCAACACCCAGCCCAGGCGCTGGTAGCCGAGCTTGATCGTGCGGTCGGATTTTTCCTCGTAGTAGGAGATGTATTCGCGGTCGTAGACGATCGGCGTGAACGCGATCTGATGGATCACGCCGAACTCGTCGATGTGGTAGTTGGGCAGCATGGACTGCCGCTTCCTATTCGTAGGTATAGGACGCGCACATCTCGGCGTCGCTGGCCGGCGCCTCGGCGGTGGTGAAGACGGCGACAATCGTAGTGTCGCCGCTGCCACCCCAGCTGGCGACGTAGGTCACGTCGCCAGCGCCGCAGAGCCGGTTGCCATTCTCCAGCACCGGATCGGCCGGTTCCTCGACCTCGTACACGGAAGCACCGACGCGCTTGCCGTTCACGACGAAGCTGTCGCCGACGAGCGCTGAAAACGCCAGCGACTCGCCGTTGGCGAAGACGATCTCGAAGTCGTCGAACTCGATGTCGCCGGTGATGCTCATCGCCGTGTTGCTGATGGCGACATAGCTGTCGGCCCACGACCGCGGAGACGCGCCAACAAGCAGCGCGCAGGCGAGCACGCCAGCGAAGGATCGCGGGAGGAAGCGCATCGAGTGTCTCCGGGCCGATGCGTCACGCTAGCCGATCGGAAGTCGGCCGTCAGCCCTGTCGCCGCGCCATGAACGCCAGTTTCTCGAACAGGTGCATGTCCTGCTCGTTCTTGAGCAGAGCGCCGTGCAGCTTGGGCAGGGCATTCTTCGGGTCGGCGCGCAAATCGGCCGGGTCGACGTCGTCTGCGACCAGCAGGCGGATCCAGTCGAGCGCTTCGGAGGTCGACGGCTTCTTCTTGAGCCCCGGCACCTCCCGCACCTCGTAGAACTGGGTGAGAGCGGCGCGCACGAGGTTCTGCTTGATGCCGGGATAATGCACCTCGACGATGCGGTTCAGCGTGTCGGCGTCGGGGAAGCGAATGTAGTGGAAGAAGCAGCGGCGCAGAAAGGCGTCCGGCAGCTCCTTCTCGTTGTTCGACGTGATGATGACGATCGGCCGCTGCACGGCCTTGATGGTTTCGCCCGTCTCGTAGACGTAGAACTCCATCTTATCGAGTTCCTGCAGCAGGTCGTTGGGGAACTCGATGTCGGCTTTGTCGATCTCGTCGATCAAGAGCACGACCTTCTTGCCCGCAGCGAAAGCCTCCCAAAGCTTGCCCTTGCGGATGTAGTTGCGGATGTCGTTGAAACGGTCGTCGCCGAGCTGGCTGTCGCGCAGGCGGCTGACGGCGTCGTACTCGTAGAGACCCTGCTGCGCCTTGGTGGTCGACTTGACGTGCCATTCGAGCAGATCGAGGCCGAGCGCGGCGGCCACCTGCTTGGCCAGTTCCGTCTTGCCGGTGCCCGGCTCGCCCTTGACCAGCAGCGGCCGCTCCAGCGCGATCGCCGCGTTGACGGCCACCATCAGATCCTTGTCGGCCACATAGGCGGCCGTGCCTTCGAAACGCATTCCGTTCATCCGCAATTTTGTTCTGGTTTGAACCGTTTTCGGCGCGACCCTATGGGTGCGGCGCAGCATGCGCAAGCGCATGGCAACGAAATGATCGGCGCGACTGGTCGAAGTGGCGATGGCGGACTATATTGGTCCTGGCGGTCTGCGCTTCCCGACAGGAGTAACTTATCCCCGGGGCCTTACTGATCCCTAGGGAGCTGTCCCTGGCCGGACCCGTGGGTTCGGACACACGGCGCCCACCTACTTTGTAGGCACCCGGGATCAACCTCTCCATCGGTTGTCGTGGATCGCCACCTAGCGTATATGCTCACTGACTGCATGAGGGGTCAGATGCGCATCCACCCAGCGTTAGCAGCTTTCTGTATTGCCGCGACCCAACTCTCAGGTCCGGTCTCCGCAGCGGGTGTAGGTGCGCCATTCGGGGCACGCGATCCGCTCGTCTGTCGGTCCATTGACCATGTCTCGTCACCTTCACCTGCGGAGGCGGCCGACCTGATCCGCTGCAGGCTCGAAACCGAAAGCGGGGGCGAACTCTGGCTGATGAAGGATCTCGGCGTGCGCATCTCTGCGCCACGTCCATATGACTACCTCCAGGACAGTTGGGTAGGTCAGATCGATCCTTCAAAGCCTGTGCACGATCTTCGAGGCTCGTTCGCCTGGTCGGTTTGCATCACGCGAAGCAGCGCCCAGATCTGGGGGAGGGATCCAGATCGAAACTGTAGCGAGAGGGTCGTTCCGGTCGCAACAGGCGGGTGCTGGTGGACGACGTTCGGCGAGTGGGCCTGTACGCTCGGCGGAGCGGTTACCGAAGTCTACAAGGATAAAGCGCCGCTCCGGTAACCGCCGCTTTCACCCAAGCCCGCGCTTCTCCATCATCGCTTCGGGCGACGGCATCTTTCCGCGGAAGGCGGTGTACAGTTCTTCCGGGTCGCGCGTGCCGCCGGCCGCGTAGACGTGGTCCCGCAGCTTCTTCGCCAGTTGGGGATTGAAGGCGTCCCCGGTTTCCTCGAACGCCTTGAAGGCGTCGGCGTCGAGCACTTCCGACCACATGTAGGAATAGTAGCCGGCGGAATAACCGTCGCCGGCGAAGACATGGCCGAAATGCGGGGTGCGGTGGCGCATGACGATGGCGTCGGGCATTTCCAGGTTCTTCAGCGTCTCGGCCTCGAAGGCCAGCGGATCGGCCGGCGCGTCAGGTCGGGCGTGATAGGCCATGTCGACCAGCGCCGATGCTGTGAACTCGACCGTGTTGAAGCCGGCCGCGAAATTGCGCGCCGCCAGCATCTTGTCGAGCAGGGCCTTCGGCATCGGCTTGCCGGTCTTTGCATGCAGCGCATGCTTCTCCAGCACCGCGGGCACCGTCAACCAATGTTCGTAAAGCTGCGAGGGCAGCTCCACGAAGTCGCGACTCACCGAGGTGCCTGATACGGAAGGCCATTTCGCCTCCGTCAGCATGCCGTGCAAGGCATGGCCGAATTCGTGGAACAGCGTCTTGGCGTCGTCCATCGAGAGCAGCGCCGGCTCGCCCTTCGGCGGCTTGGCGAAGTTCATCACATTGTAGATGACGGGCTTCACCACGCCGCCGAGCCTGTGGCCGGATTCCAGCGCGCTCATCCAGGCGCCGGAACGCTTGGATGGCCGGTTGAAGTAGTCGGCGAGGAAGGTTGCGCGCAAGGTGCCGTCGGCGTCGCGCACCTCGAAGACACGCGCATCCTCGTGCCATGCCGCGATATCGGGGCGGGGCGTGAACCTCAGGCCGAACAGCCGGCCGGCGACGTCGAAGGATGCCGCGACGATGTTCTCGAGCTGGAGATAGGGCTTCAGCTCGGCCTCGTCGAACGCGTATTTCTCGGCCCGCAGCTTTTCCTGGAAATAGCGCCAGTCCCATGCCGCGATCGGGTAATTGGCGCCCGCGCCGGCTGCGATCCGCGCCAGTTCCTTCTGGTCGGCGGCGGCCTTCTCGCGGGCCTTCTTCCAAACCGGTTCAAGCAGGCTCATCACCGATTTCGGTGTCTTGGCCATGGTGTCGTCGAGCTTCAGCGCCGCGTAGCTGTCGTAGCCGAGCAGCTTCGCCTTCTCGGCACGCAATGCCAGCTGGCGCGCCACCGTGGCGCGGTTGTCAGTCTCGCCGCCGTTCTCGCCGCGCGCGGCCCAGGCCCTGAACGCCTGCTCGCGCAGGTCGCGGCGGGCGGAGAAGGTGAGGAACGGCTCGACGATCGAGCGTGACAGGGTCAACGCGTAGCGGTTTTTCTCGCCGCGCTCCTCGGCGGCGCCCTTCATGGCCTGCACGAGAAAGTCGGGCAGGCCGGCGAGATCGTCGCCGCCGTCGAGATAGAGCGCCCAGCCGGCCTCGTCCGCGAGCAGGTTCTGGCCGAACCTGGCGCCGAGGGACGCCAGTTCCTCGTTGATCGCGGCAAGCCGCCTCTTGCCCGCCTCGTCCAGCTTGGCGCCGGAGCGGACGAAACCCTTCCACGAAAGCTCCAGCACGCGCTTCGTCTCGGCATCGAGGCTGAGAGAGTCGCGCTTCGCGTAAAGCGCGTCGATGCGGGCGAAGAGCGCCGCGTTCATCGAGATCGCCGAATAGTGACGCGACATCTTCGGCGCGATCTCGCGCTCCAGACCCTGGATCGTGTCGTTCGTGTGGGCGCCGGCGCGCAACCAGAAGATGGAGGACACGCGGTCGAGCGCCTTGCCGGACAGTTCCAGCGCCGCAAGCGTGTTTTCGATGGTCGCGGCGGCAGTGTTCCCGGCAATCGCATCGACCTCGGCGGCATGCGCGGCAAGTGCGGCATCGAAAACGGGACCGAATTCGTCGTCCTTCAGGGCCGGGAAGTCCGGCAGGCCCAGCGGGCCGGTCCAATGCGTCAGCGGATGGCGGGAGAGGTCGATCGTCTCGGACATGGCATGCTCCGGTGCGGCTGGAAGCGACCGATGTAGTTACCGGCGCGGGAAGGCGCAACGGTATCGCGACGACTTGACTACCGCACTGCACAACAATAAGGTTTGCTTATTATCAGCTTCACATAGAAACCTTCATGCCCGCGCGCATAGACCCCGACAGCTTCGGCTTCGTCATCAACGACGTGGCGCGGCTCGTGCGCACCGACGTCGACCGCCTGATCGCCGAGGCCGGGCTGGGCCTGACGCCCGGCGAGGCGCGCGCGCTGAGCAATGCGGCGCGCGCCGGTTCGGTGCGGCAGAACGTGCTGGCGGAGCGCATGGGCGTCGAGGCGATGACCATGTGCGGCTACATCGACCGGCTGGAGGCGCGCGGCCTTGTGCACCGCACGGTCGACCCGACCGACCGCCGGGCCAAGCTCGTCCATATCACCGACGCCGCCGACGCGATCCTGCGCCGCCTCAACGATGTCGGCGTCGAGAGCCGCCGGCTCGCCTCCGCCCACCTGTCAGCGGACGAATGGACGACGCTGCAAAGCCTGCTCAAACGCGTGCGCGAGACGCTGGCCGAAGGACGCGCGGCGGGCCGGAGCGACGCGGCATGAACATGCATTCGCCGCGGCCGCCGGTCGTCATGTCAGAGGCCCGCGTCAGCCTCGTCGGGGCGCTGATGGTGCTCCTCGGCCCCGTTTCGATGTCGCTGTTCACGCCGGCGATGCCGGAACTCGTCCATGTCTTCGGCACCACCGAATCGATGGTGAAGATGACGCTCTCGGCCTATTTCGCCGGGTTTGCGGTCACGCAGCTTGTCTGCGGCCCGCTGTCCGACGCCTATGGCCGCAAGCCGGTGACGCTGGCCTTCACGGTCATCTATGTCGGCGCGAGCGCTCTGGCGGTGTTCGCGCCGACGGCGGAACTGCTGATCGGTGCGCGCTTCCTGCAGGGCGTCGGGGCGGCGGTGGGGATCGCCGTTTCGCGGGCGCTGGTGCGCGACCTGTTTACCGGCGAGGCATCGAGCCGGATCATGAACCTGACCAGCCTGCTGATGGGGCTGGGGCCGGCAATCGCGCCGACGGTCGGCGGGCTGCTGCTGGAGGCCCTGGGCTGGCAGGCGATTTTCGTGTTCATGCTCCTTGCCGGGCTGTTCATCCTGGCGATGCTCCAGCTGCTGCTGGTCGAGACGGTCAAGCGCGATTCCGCACAGTTCCGGCCGCGCACGCTGGCCCGCTCCTACGCAACCCTGTTCGGCGACCGCTATTTCATGCTCGCCAGCGCGGTGCTGGGCGGCGGGATCGGCGCGTTCTACACGCAGGCCACGATCCTGCCCTTCATTCTCATGGATCGCGCCGGCTTCACGCCGTCGCAGTTCGGGCTCGCCATGCTGCTGCAGTCGGGACCGTTCTTCGTCGGCGGGCTCATCTTCCGCGGCGTGATGGCGCGCGTCGGCTCGAAGCGTCTCATCCCCGTCGGCATCGTGTTCATGGCCGTGGGCTACACGTCCATGTTCATGTCCATGGCCACGCTCGCGCCGGGCCTGCTGACCGTGATGCTGCCGGTGGCCGCTTTCACTTTCGGCGTCGCCTTCATCATGCCCGCCATGAGCACGGCGACCGTCGCGCCGTTTCCGCACATGGCCGGCGCCGCGTCGGCGCTGTCGAGCTTTCTCCAGATGGGCACGGGCTTCGCCGGCGGCATCGTGGTTGCGGTGATCGGCGATCCGGTGATCGGCATGATGGTGGTGGTGCCGTTGATGGGCTTTGGCGCGATCACCGCCTGGGCGATCTGGCGGCGGCTGCCGGAGCCGGCGCTGGCGCGCGTCGTGATGCCGCCGGCGACGCCCGACGAGCCGCTCTGAGCCAGTTGCGGTCCGTCAGATCAGTCGTCGGGCCGCTCGAAATCGCCGGTCGTCTGGTTCATCACCCATAATTCGCCGGTCGAGATGTCGAACCACGCGCCATGAAGCGATATCCTGCCCTTTTCGTGCAGTATGCGAACGCAGGGGAAGGTCAGCAGGTTCTGGATCGAGTGGCGGATCGAGATCCGCTCGAGCGCGGTCTGCTTCTCGCCGGGCGTCATCAGCTGGTTTTCCACTACCGCCTCGGTCTCGGGCCTGAGCTGGCTCATCCACTTGCCGATGAAATCGCCGGGCGAGAGCGGCGCGCCGGCAGGATTGAGGGCTGCCCGGATACCGCCGCAGCGGCCGTGGCCCATGACGAGGATCTGGCGGATCTTCAGCGACTGGACGGCGAATTCGAGCGCCGCCGAGGTGCCGTGATGCTCGCCGTCCGGCTTGTAGGGCGGCACGAGGTTGGCGACGTTCCGCACCACGAAGAGGTCGCCCGGCCCGGCGTCGAAAATCGTCTCGGGCGCCGCGCGGCTGTCGCAGCAGGCGATCACCATGGTCTGCGGCGACTGTCCTTCCCGCGCCAGCGCTCGATAGCGATCCGCCGAATAGCGGTTGGCCATGAAGTTGCGGTAGCCTGAGAGCAGTTCGTCGGGAAGGTGTACCATGACCTTCCGCTAATCCCATTTTCGCAGTGCGGCAACCCGCCTGTTCAGGCGTGGCCTTCAGACATGGATGGCGATCGGCAACCCGCAGCGGTCGCGCGGCGGGTCGGGCGGGAAACTCTCGACCGTGCCGGCGGCGAGCCGGCGCGCAACGGTGAGCATGGCGCAGGCGTCGAGCAGATCGTCGCGGGCGGCGCCGAAGGACGGCGCGGGAAGTGTTTCCAGCTGGCCGTTCGCGAAGCCTTCGGCCGCGAGAAGAGCCATGCGCTCGTCGAGCCCCGGACGATATGGCGCACCCTTGACCTTCTTCGGCTGTGTCAGCGGCCGGCGACCGTTGAGCCGCCAGAAGGCGAGTTCGGGATGGGCTTCGACCACACGCGCGCTTCTGCCACGTTCCTGCCGCAGCCAGGCGTCCAACTCCCTGATCTTGCGGAACAGGCCGAAACCCTGGATGGCGACGGCGCGGGGCGGGGTCGATGTGTTTCGCGCAACGTCGCAGCATCTGCGATGGGCGCCATACCAGTCGGCGGCGAATTCTTCGTCGGCGCAGGCGTAGACCGCGTCGCGCGACGGGATCGAGAACACGCTCGACTGCCGCTGCCCGAGCAGCGGCCGCACCAGCTGTTCCGGGCCGCGTCCGCCGTAACAATGGTCCGGCAGGCCTATCGGCATGTCGACGGCAATCAGCGCGCCGTTGCCGAGCGATGCTGCGAGATCGGCGAAGCCGCCGAAGGCCTGCGTGCGGACGCCGCCGGAATTCTCGATCGCGGCGATCCAGCCGCCCGGGCAGCCGTCGACGCCGGCCAGAACCGTCATGTCAGGCCCGGCGGTTGGCCGGGTGCGGCAGATGGCGGGTCTGCACCATGGCCATAGGGTGCTTGAGGCTCTGCGCGTCGGTTTCCAGCGTCAGCTCGTCGGCGCCGCGCTTGGCGGTGCGAGCCAGGATCTCGAACACCGATTCCGTCGTCGTCTGCAGCGCCTTGTGCGGCTCCTGCCCGTCCAGCGTCCGCGCGAGGAACACCGCCGCTGTCAGGTCGCCGAGCCCGTTGGGCGGCTTGTCGATGATGCGATGCTCCGCCATCATCGCCTGGCTGGCGGTCACCAGCAGGTTTCCCGTGTGCCTGGCCATCAAGGCGGGAGACGATGTCACCAGCATGGTCGCCGGTCCAACGTCGAGCGCGGCTTCCATGATCGCCTGCGGCGTCTCCAGCTTGACGCCGGTCATCCATTCCAGCTCGAAGCGGTTGGGCGTGGCGATGTCGGCCAGCGGCAGCAGCAGGTCGCGCTGGCGCGCGGCGACGGGCTCGGGCACGTAGAGCCCGCCATTGTCACCCATCACCGGATCGCACAGATAAATCGCGTCGCGGTTCTTCCGCTTCACCGCCTTGACCAGCGAGGCGACGGCCTCGGCCTGGCTGGCGTCGCCGAGATAGCCGGACAGGACGGCGGCCACCTCACCGAGCCACTTCGAACCTTCGAGATCCTTCATCAGCGTGGCGAAGTCACCCTTGGGCGGCACGATGCGGGTCGCCCTGCCGTGGCCCGGGTGCCAGGGCAGCAACACCGTGGGCACGGCCCACACCGGGAAGCCGAGCGTCTCCAGCGCAAACACGGCCGCACGGTTGCCCACCGAGCCGCGCACGACATGGCTCGACACCACGATGACCGCCCGCGGCGGTTCGCCGGCATTCGCCTCCATCACCCTCAACCCATCTCGACCAGGAAATCGTAGAGCCAGACGATGGCGATACCGAGCAGGACAAAGGAGAGCACACGTCCGATGCGCTTGCCCCATACTTCCGCCCAGTCGCTCTCCTCGCCGCTTTCTCCGCCCTGGGGGGCGGGCATGCGCGCCTCGGTCTCGGCGCCGATACGCTCGAGGATGCGGCGAGATTCTTCCTGGCCGTTGTCCTTCGCCAACTCGGTCTCCCTGACTGGCCGGGAACCCTATAGGCTTTGCATGGCGCTGGCGAGACATGCGCTCGATCGCCGCAACGGCAGTTCGCCTTGACTCACGCGAGCGCTTCAATTATTGCCCCACCGTCCGGCGTGGAGCCTCTCCGCGCCGGTTGTTCTTTGCGGTCCCAACCTTTGCAGGGCGGGCCGCGGAGACACGAACCCGAAACCGACTGAACAAAAAGACGGCCGGGCCGCCCTTCGGGGCATGGTCCAGAGCCGCCCGAACAGAGCGAAAGGCTAAAAATGTTCGCAGTCATCAAAACCGGCGGCAAGCAGTACCGCGTTGCGGCCGACGACGTATTGCAGATCGGCAATGTGGTCGGCGAAGTCGGCGACATCGTCGAGATCGGCCATGTGCTGGCCTATGGCAACGGCGACGACGTGACGATCGGCGCCCCCTTCGTGGACGGCGCGCTGGTGACGGCGGAAGTCGTAGCCCAGGGCCGCGGCGCCAAGGTCATCGCCTTCAAGAAGCGCCGCCGCCAGAATTCGCGCCGCAAGCGCGGACACCGCCAGTACCTGACCACGGTGCGCATCTCCGAGATCCTGTTCGGCGGCGCCAAGCCTTCCAAGAAGGCCGCGGCGAAGACCGAGAAGACGGAGAAGGCAGACAAGACCGCGGAAGCGGGCGCTGCGGCCAAGAAGCCGGCCAAGGCCCCTGCAAAGGCCAAGGAAGCGGCTGCTTCGACCGAGGCGGCAGGCTTCGACGACGACGTGTCGCTGATCTCGGGCGTTGGCCCGGTGCTGAAGGAGAAGCTGGCCGCCGCCGGCATCACCTCGCTGAAGCAGATCGCGGCATGGAAGAAGAAGGACATCGCCAAGTTCGATGAGGAGCTGGATTTCGCTGGCCGCATCGAGCGTGACGAGTGGGTCGCGCAGGCCAAGGAACTGATCGCCGGCAAGCCGCCGCGCGCCAAGGTCGACCAGGAAAAGCTCGCGCAGGACGAAGCGGCCAAGGACGCCGCCAAGTCGGGCGAATAAGACGGATCACGAAGGAGATCTGAGATGGCACACAAGAAAGCCGGTGGCTCCTCCCGCAACGGTCGCGATTCCGCTGGCCGTCGCCTTGGCGTGAAGAAGTTCGGCGGCGAGCGCGTGCTCGCCGGCAACATCCTCGTCCGCCAGCGCGGCACCAAGATGCACGCGGGCGTCAATGTCGGCATGGGCAAAGACCATACGCTGTTTGCGCTGACGCAGGGCGAAGTCGCCTTCGCCGCGAAAGCCAACGGCCGAACCTACGTGTCGGTAAATCCGATCGCAGAAGCCGCGGAGTAGCCGGTTCCGCACCAAGACACCGGCGCCCCATCTCGGGAACCGGTGTCTGGCAAAGCCAGAAAAAGGATCAGGGGAGATGGGACGCCACCATCTCCCCTTTTTCTTTTGTTCAATGGCCTGCCTGGAGGGAATCACATGGTCGCCGAACAGGAAGACTTCGAGGACTTCAGTCCCTCGATCGACTGCCCCGTGCTCATCACCGAGCGGCTGGTGCTGCGTCCGCCGCACGAGCAGGACATTTCCGAACTCGTGACCCTCGCCAACAACCGCAAGGTTGCGGACATGCTCGCCCGCATGCCGCATCCCTACGGCGAGCGCGAGGCCCGCTCGTGGCTGCTTTCGCACGCCAACCGGAACGCGGGCGCTTCCTATGCGATCACGCTCGCGGAAACCGGCGCGCTGATCGGCGGCGCGGGCATCAACCCGCGCGGCAGCGGCCTCGAGATGGGCTACTGGATCGGCGAGCCGCACTGGGGCAAGGGTTTTGCCACCGAGGCCGCGCACGCTATCGTCGACATCGCCTTCAAGGCGACCGACATCGACGAGCTTTACGCCTCGACGCGGGTCATCAATCCGGGCTCGCGGCGCGTCATCCAGAAGTGCGGGTTCCGCTATCTCGGCCAGGGCATGATCGATTCGATCGCCGCCGGCCGGGTGGCGGTCGATCGCTACCTGCTCGACCGCAAGACCTGGGTCAGCCTGCGCACCTGGGCTGCAGTGAAGTGACCAACGTAAAGAGATGATCGCCGCCGGGCAGGCCGGCGGCGATCATCGCGATGCCCAATCCCGCAGCCGGCACCGCCGTAGCGGGCAGATAGTGCCAGAGCCCGATTCGCCAGCCGCTAGGTCGCCTCAGGCCCGGCCATATCGGGTGACACGCCGTCGAGGTCGGCGGCAATGCGCCCGACCGCTTCGGACAGGCGCGGCAGGTAGCGCTGGGCCGCTTCGCCCGGCGTGAGCGCGCTGCGCATGAAGATGACATTGACGGCGCCAAGCACCGCGGTGCGATGCACCAGCGGCAGCGCGATGGCGCTGAACTTGGCCTCGGTGGTGCCTTCGGCCGCCGCATAGCCGCGCTGACGTACTTCCGCGAGGCTTCGCGCGATTGCGGCGGGGGCCTGCGCATCGACGCCGTCGGCGCCGTCCCAGCCGCGGACGAGCATCAGCACCTCGTCCAGTTCGCCCGGCGGCAGCGCGGCGAGATAGGCCTTGCCCAGCGCCGATCTGAACAGCGGCCGCGTGTTGCCGACCATGGCGCGGTGCAGGCTCATCGGGCTTTCACTGTGGGTCGAAGCGGCGATGCGCAGGGCCCCGCGCGACAGAACTGCGAAGTCGCTCGGCCACTTGATGGCCCGCGTGAGCGCGGAGAGGTGGCGAATGACGACCTGCGAGACCAGATCGTTGTCGTTCAGGTTCTGGCTTATGGTGACCAGCTTGCTGGACAGCGCCACCGCGCCGTCCTCCTCGCGCCGCACCACGTAACCCTCCTCGATCAGCGTGCTGACCAGGCGATAGGTTGTGGTGCGGTCGATGCCGGTGAAGGCGCTGAGCTTGCCGAGCTTGGCCCAGCCGAGCTGGCCGAGCGCCTCGATGATGGCAAGCCCGCGCGACAGCGAGCGGACATCCTTGTAGGCGTTGCCGCGCGCCGGTGCGGCGGCCTCGCGCGGCCCGGCAGCCGGTGCCGGCTGGTCAGCGGCGGGATGCATCGGTCCTTCCGGGTCTAGACGGCCAGGAATCGTTCCAGCCTGGCGCGGTTCGCATCGAAATCCGTCCAGCTACCTTCGAACACGATGCGCCCGCTGTCGATAACGAATACGCTTTCGGTGCAGTGCCGGGCGAAGCTGACGTTCTGCTCGGCCAGAAGAAGCGCGGCGCCGCTCTGCGCGCGCACCTTCGTCATCTGCGCCGCCATGTCCTGCACGATGATCGGCGCCAGTCCCTCGGTTGGCTCGTCGAGCAGGAGCAACTGCGGCCGCGGCACCAGTCCACGCGCGACGGCGAGGATCTGCTGCTGGCCGCCGGAGAGCTGGTAGCCCTTGCGGTCGAGCAGGCCTTCGAGCATCGGGAAGAGCGCGGCCGCCTCGGCCGGCGTCAGCGCCTCGACCCCCTGGCGCGCGGCGCGGCGCGCCATGGCGAGGTTTTCGGCGACCGTGACGTGCGGGAAGATGCGACGGTCCTCCGGCACGAGACTGAGACCCATGCCGGCGCGGAGATAGGCTGGCGTTCTTGCTATGGAACGCCCTTCCAGCAGGATCTCGCCCCGCACCGTGGGGCCGGCGCCGAGGATGCTCTTCATCAGTGTCGACTTGCCGGCGCCATTGCGGCCAAGCAGCGCCACCCCGGTGGCCGCCGCGACGCGCAGCGACACCGCGTGCAGCACGTGGCTGTCATCGTAGAAGGCGTCGCAGTCGCGGACCTCAAGCAGCGGAGACGTCATGGCCGAGATACACTTCGCGGACGCGGGGGTTGGAACGGACCTCTTCGGGCGAGCCGGTGGCGATGATCTCGCCATAGTTGAGCACGGTGATGCGCGTCGCCAAGCCGAACACCACCTGCATGTCATGCTCGGTGAGCAGCAGCGAAAGCCCGCCGCCCTTCATCAGCCCGGCGATCAGCTCGACGCTGCGCTGGCGGTCGGCGGGCGACATGCCCGCGGTCGGCTCGTCCAGCATCAGCAGACGCGGCCGTGCGGCGAGCACCATGGCGAGTTCGAGCGTCTTCTTGTCGCCGTGCGACAGCGAGCCGGCGGGCCAGGCGGACACATGTTCGAGCGAAAACTCAGCCAGGATGCGCCGCGCCTCGTCGCGTATCGACGCGGCGGGCACTAGCCTCAGCAGCTCCAGTGCCGATGTGCCCTGCCGCTTCTTCGCTTCCAGGGCGACCACGAGATTCTCGAACGCGGACAGTTCCTTGAAGATCCGCGCCATCTGGAACGTGCGGCCCACGCCGTGCCGGGTGCGCTGCCAGCCGGCGAGGCGGGTCACGTCCCTGCCGTCGAAGCTGACCGTGCCGCTGGTCGGGAAAACCTCGCCGCTCAGCACCTTGAAGAGCGTCGTCTTGCCGGCTCCGTTCGGCCCGATCACCACATGCGCCTCGCCCTCGGCAACGTCGATGTCGACGCCCTTGAGCACGGTGATGCGGCCGTAGTCCTTCTTCAGGGAGGTGCCGCGCAGCAGGATATCGCTCATCGCGAACGCTCCCTGCGGATCATGCGCAGCAGGCTGCCGGTCAGGCCGAGCAGGCCGCCGGGTATGGCCAGCACGATGGCGAGCAGCAGACCGCCGGTGACGATCTCGGTGATGCCGACCAGCGTGCGCGTAGCATAGGTCAGGACGGCGAACAGAATGGCGCCGACCACCGGCCCCCAGAAGAAGCCCGCACCGCCCAGCATCGCCTGCAGGATCGGTTTGGTCGACTGGATCCAGTGGCCAAGGTCCGGCGTGACGATCTGCGTCCACGGTCCGAGCAGCGCGCCGGCGATGCCGGTGACCGCGCCGGCCAGCACGAAGGCGGCGAGCCGGTATCCCTGCACATTGACGCCGAGGAAGCCCGCGCGCTCCTGGTCCTGCCGTATCGCCCGCAGCACGCGGCCGAACTGGCTGTTGGTGGCGAACCACATCACCGCCGTGAGCACGACACCGACCGCGACGATGAAATAGTAGAAACTGGTGGTCGCCACGACAGGGATTTCGACGATGCCGAGATCGACCGCAGGCCGGGTGATGCCGGTCAGCCCGTCTTCGCGGCCGAGCACGGCGACCTTGCCCACCGTGAGGTAGGCGAGCGAGGCGAAGGCCAGCGTCAGCACCGCGAAATAGACGCCTTCGACACGGCGCAGCGCGACGACCCCGATGGCGAGCGCCAGCAACCCGGCGACCAGCCCGGCGACCAGCAGGGCCGGCAGCAGGCTCAGTCCCGCGAACTTGATGGCGGCGGCGCCGCCATACGCGCCGACAAGGATGAACGCCGCCTGGCCGAAGCTCAGTATGCCGACGGTGGAGAACAAGAAGTTGAAGGCGAGCGCGATGACGATCTCGATCACCGCCAGACCGGCGAGAAAGACGATGCCGGGATTGGCGATGCCGGGCAGCGCCACCGCCGCGCCGGCAAGCAGCGCAAGTATGGCGAGAAACTGCGGCAAGCCGACCTGCGAGAGCCTGGTCATCGCGTCACCTCTGCGCCGATGAGGCCCTTCGGCCGGACGAGCAGCATGGCGGCCAGCGCAACGTAGAAGAAGATGCCGGGAAAGTCGGGAACGAGCATCGTGCCGAAGGAATCGACGAGGCCGAGGAGGATCGCGGCGAGGAACGCTCCGCGCACGCTGCCCATGCCGCCGACGATGATGGCGCCGAAGGCCTGGATGATGGAGATACCGCCAAGCTGCGGATTGAGACCCTGGTTGGCGGCCAGGATACCGCCGGCCAGACCTGCCAGGCCGAAGCCGATGACGATGGTGATCGAGTAGATGCGCTCGACATTGACCGACAGCAGGGTCGCCATCCACGGGTCGATAGCCACCGCCTGCACCAGCTTGCCGGGCGACGAATGGTGCAGGAACCACTCGAGCGCGAACAGCACCGCCACGCCGGCCGCGATCACGAACACCGAATAATAGGGGATGACGATCGGCCCGAAGAAGAACGCGCCGATCAGCACTTCGGGCGGCGAGACGAGATGGCTGCCGGCGCCCCAGATGTGCTTGACGACGCCCTCGACCAGCAGCAGCAGCGCGTAGGTGGCGATCAGCACGTAGGCGTTGTCGACGCCGCGCAGGCGTCGGAACACGACGATGTCGACCACCAGACCAAGCACCGCGACGCCGAGACCGGCGACGACGCTGAAGGCGAGATAGCCGGCAAACGACAGTTCGCCGCCGAGCGAACGGGCCACGGCGAAGACGACGTAGGCGCCCAGCATGAGGAAGCCGCCATGGGCGAAGTTGAGGATGTGCAGCACGCCGAACATCAAGGTGAGGCCAGCCGCCACCAGAAAGGTGGCCATCGCCCAGGTCAGGGCATTGACGACGACGGCGAGGATGTCAAAGACCATTGGGGTCTCCCGGCCGTGACATTGTGGCCGCGCGCACGGCCGTCATGCCGACAGCCCTCCGTCGACCGCGATCTCGGCGCCGGTCATGTACGAGCTACGCTGCGAAAGCAGGAAAAGCGCCACCTCGGCGATCTCGTTCGCTGAGCCCTTGCGTTTCATCGGCACGGCGGCGACGCGCGTGCGGTGGTCGGCTTCGGTCCAGGGGTCCAGCATTTCGGTATCGATGATGCCGGGGAAGATGCAGTTGACGCGGATGCCGCGCGGCGCGAGCTCGCGGGCGGCGGCACGCGACATGCCGCGCAGCGCCCATTTCGTGGCGCAATAGGCGAAGGCATTGTCGGAGCCGCGCTGACCGGCGACGGACGAGATGTTGACGATGGCGCCGCCGCCGGAGCGCTCGATCGCGGGGGCCGCCGCGCGCATGCCCAGATAGCAGCCGAACTGGTTGACGCCGACATGCTGCTGCCAGAGCGCGGCGTCTGTCTCGGCGATGGTGCCGGGCCGGTAGACGCCGGCGTTGTTAAGCAGGCCGTGGAGCCCGCCCATCGCCTCGGCCGTGGCGATCGCCCGCGTCCAGTCGTCCTCGCTGGTAACGTCGAGACGCACGTAGCGGCTGGCGCCGCCGAGTTCGCGCGCCAGCGCCTCTCCCACCTCGTCGCGAATGTCGCCCAGCAGCACCGCTGCACCTTCCGCGTGGAACAGGCGTGCTTCCGCCGCGCCCTGCCCCCGCGCCGCGCCTGTGATGAGGACGACCTTGCCCTGAAGCTCGCCTGCGCTCATCGCCCGCCTCCCCTGGCCGCACGTTTCGGACGCCCGGCGGATGCGGCATCGGGCGTTGCAAAAAGCACGTCGCCGAGCCCGCCGATCATCCCGTCGATCTGCTGGGGGCCGCCCGCGGCCGCAATGAAACGATCCGGCCGGATCACAACGGTCGAGACGCGGCCGTTTGCGAACCAGTCCTTCAGCGCCAGCGTGTGATCGCAGACCGTTTCGTGCCCGTCGGCATCCGCCACGGCGGCGCTTTCGGTCGGCGGCCGCACGATGATGGTGCGGCCTCCCAGCCGTCGCCAGGCCTCAGACGCGGCTTCGCCCATGTAGATCCCCGGGTCCACCGCCCATGACAGGATCGCGAAGCGGTTGCCGATGACGTCGTCGAGCAGCGCGGTGCTACCGTCCGCCCGCCGAACCGCCGGCTGCGGAAACATCCTGCCGACGACGTGGTCGCCGTCCGCGCCGTGCACGACGACACCCTGTTCGTAAGTCGGCATCGGCTTGAAGCGCATCTGCACGATGTAGTCGCGCACCGGCGGGACGTATTTCATCGCCGAGAACAGAACGTCGCGCAGAACCGCCATGACACGATTGGTCGGCGAGAAGATGCGGCCGGCGGTCGTCGAGAGGCGGATCATCGCACCCGCGTGCGCGCGCCGCTCGGCCGTGTAGCTGTCGAGCAGGCGTTCGTCGCTGCGCCCCTGCAGCACCTCGATGAGCTTCCAGGCAAGATTGTTGGCGTCGCGGATGCCGCTGTTGTACCCCTGCCCCTGCCAGACGGGCATCAGGTGCGCGGCGTCGCCCGCTATCAGCACCTTGCCGGACCGGAATGTGTCGGCGATGCGCGAATGATGCGTGTAGACGCGGCTGCGGATCACGCGCGCCTTCTCCGGATGCGGCATGATGCGACCGAGCAGCCCGCGAAGCCCGGTTTCGCTGGTCAGCGTCTCTTCAGTCTCGCCCGCCATGACCATGAATTCGAGCCGCCGCACAGCATGCGGCAACGCGATGCTGACAAAGGGTCGCGCGGGGTCGCAGTAGAGAATCGTGTTGGGGACGCCGACCGGATCGTCCTCGAGGTCGACCACGATCCAGCGCGTCGCCTCGGTCTGGCCCTCGAACGGAATGTCGACCGACTTGCGCACGAGGCTGCGGCCGCCGTCGCAGCCGACGAGATAGCGGCAGTGGATCGCGCGTTCGGCTCCCCCGCCACCGGCGACATGAAGCGTGACGCCGCCGCCGTCCTGCACCAGCGACTTCAGTTCGGTGGAGAAAGCGATCTCGACATTCGGATAGCGCGCCAGCCCTTCGAACAGGACCTTGTCGACCAGAGGCTGGATGAATGCGTTGCGCCGTGGCCAGCCGAATACAGTGGTCTGCGGCTTGATCAGCGCCAGCGTCTTGCCGCGCGCGGTGCGGAACTCCATCCATTGATGCGGCGTCGTGTGGCGCGACACCGCGTCGGCGAGTCCGATCGCCTGAAAGGTGCGCAGGCACTCGTCGTCCATGCCGACACCGCGCGGATAGTCGATGAGCGCGGGCAGTTGCTCGACCACGAGCACACGCAGACCCGCCTGACCGACGAAGCTTGCGAGCGTCAACCCCACGGGGCCGGCGCCGATAATGGCGAGGTCGTATTCAGGCAGGCTCGTCTCAGGCATCTTCTTGGAAATCTCGCCCGCGAAGGGGCCTATGCAACTCTGAAAGGCGGAAGTCCGGGAAATGTGAGCCGCCGCTGCCGGCGGCTCACACCGGTCGATTCACTTCATCTCGAGCTTCTGGCCCGGCGTCGGCGGTTCGATCATCGAATCGCCGGCAACCTTGGCGGCATCGGCGACGCGCCAGCCGGCGGCATTGTCGGCCGGCTCGACATAGACGGCCTCGATGTCCTTGATCGCCTGGTTGTCTTCCGGACGCATGAAGCGGCGCCCGGTGGCGGTCTGCCATTCGAGCCCCTTGAGCGCGGCAACGACCGCGGGCGTCTCGGTGGAGCCCGCCTTCTCGACGGCCTTGGCGTAGGCGTAGATGTCGGCGTGCGCCTCGGCGACGTAGCCCTCCGGCGGCATGTTGTCGGAGATGGCGTCGAAGTCGTTGTAGAGCGCCTGGGCGATCGGATTGTCCTTGTGGTTGTCGTGGTACCAGAAGATCGAACCCCACCAGGCCGGCGTCTGGTTCTTCATCGCCTTGGCGACAACAAACTCGTTGCCGCTGTCGAAGATCGCCTTGGCCTTCTGCACGAGGCCGTAAGGACGCGCCTGGTTGAACAGCGTGATCGAGTCGGCGCCGTAGGTGGCCTGGAACAGGCCCTCAAAGGGCACGCGCATCAGGGCGGTGATGAAGTTCTTGTAGTCGGGTGAGAACAGCGGGACGACGACCGGGTCGAGGATTTCCGGTGCGGCGCCGCCGGCAGCCGGAATGAACTCCTTCAGGGCCGACGAGAACACCGCCCAGCTGGAGCGGCCGAAGTCGGTGTCGGGGATGATGCCGCTCCAGCTGCGCAGATCCTTGTGCTTCTGCGCCGCGATCTGGGCCAGGCCGCGCATGCGGGCGTACGGCGTCTCGCCGGCGCGGAAGACGTTGGGGTTGTAGTTCTCATGGTTGATGCTGGCCGCCGAGGCGAGCGTGCTGATGAGCACCCCGTTCTCCTGCTGCATCACCGGCCCGAGCGCGGCGACGACGCCGCTGGAATTGCTGCCGGTCAACAGGTTGATGCCCATACCCAGCAGCTCGCGCGCGGCGGCGGTGGCCTGCGCGACATTGGCCTTGTCGTCGCGGAACTCCAGCGCCAGCGGACGGCCCTTGATGCCGCCGGCCTTGTTGATCTGCGCCACCGCAATCTCGGCGCCCGCCTTGACCGCGAGGCCCGAGGTCTCGGCCGGGCCGCTCAGCGGCGTCATCACGCCGATGCGGATCGGGTCGTTGGTCTGCGCCACAGCGTAGCGCCCATAATAGTTCAGCGTCGCCGCGCCGACGCCGACGGCGGCTGTCTTAAGTATCGTACGTCTTGAAACCATGACCTGCTATCCTCCCTTGACTGGCTGGTCCTGCCCGGCTGGCGGGCCTTCGTTGCCGCCATTCACGCTGGCGGCTGGCGCTTTTCCGCCGGCGCCATCTGGGCGCTGTCGGCGGCATGCATTGCGGCCAGATATGCGAATGTCAGCACCGGCCCGAGCGTGATTCCCCCGGCGGGATAGGCGCCGCCCATCACCGAGGCGCGGTCGTTGCCGCAGGCGTAGAGGCCCGGCACGACATGGCCGTCGGCGTCGAGCGCGCGGCTGTGTTCGTCGGCGGCGAGGCCGTGGATCGTGCCGATGTCGCCCGGATCGACCTTGATGGCGTAGAACGGCCCCTTGCGGATCGGGCCGAGCGACGGGTTCGGCTTCACCCGCGCGTCGCCGAGGTTGCGCTGGTAGATCGTCGAGCCGCGGCCGAATTCGCGGTCCACGCCGGCGCGGGCATCCTCGTTGAAACGATCGACGGTGGCCCGCAGCGCCTGCGGGTCGACGGACAGCGCGCGCGCCAGATCCTCGATCGTCCTGCCGGAGATCAGGTAGCCGCTGCGCAGGTGATGCCGGAGCGGGAACGGCGCCGGCCGGGTGATTCCGAACGGATAGCGGCGGATGAAGCCGTGGTCGCAGATGAGGTGGACGGGCAGATGGTCGCCGGCCAGCATCGCCTGCACGAAGCTGTGATAGGGCTCCGACTCGTTGGTGAACCGGCGGCCGTGGCGGTCTATCGCTATCAGGCCCGGTTTCGGCCGGTCGGCAAGCAAATGGGGGAAGTGCGCGATGGAGCCGTCGGTGCGCGTGCCGGTCGAAACGGGGCACCAGAACGCACCCTGCATGTTGCTGTCGTCCATGGCAGCGCCCGCGGTCTGCCCGAGCGCGATCCCGTCGCCGGTGTTGTCGCGCGGCGCCGCCGTGTAGACGCCCCGCCCTGCCTCGCCGGGCAGAAGCGCGGCGCGCATTTTCAGGCCGCCCGGGAAGCCGCCGGTCGCGAGCACGACGCCCCAGCGGGCGTCGACCCTGATCCCGCCGGGAAGCTCGATACCGCAGACCCGGTCACCGTCGACCCGCAGCGCAGTCGCGCCGGCGTCGAGGAAGACCGGGATGCGACGGTCGAGGATGGCGCGATACATGCGCGCCACCATGGCGTTGCCGGTGGTGAGCCGCGATCCGCGCCGGTAGTTCGGGTGGCGCAGGCGATCCAGCGCATAGGCCGCCATGAATTTGACCGCGTGCCAGGCGGAGCGCAGCGAACGGCGCGAATTGAGGAGATGCATCAGGTCGGGCCCGTCGACCATCGCCTTGCCGAACAGGCAGTTCTCCGGCAGCGGCCCGCGCAGATCGTTGAAGCGCTCGCCAAGCAGGCTGCCGTCAAAATTCTTCGTCACCATGACGCGGCCCTGGTTCTGCGCGCCCTCGGTGTCGGAGTGGTAGTCCGGGGTGAAGGGCCGCGCCGGCATGACGAGATCGGCGACGTCTTCGAGATATTTCACCGCTTCCGGCGCGCGACGAAGGTAGACCTGCCGCAAGTCGCGGCCCGTCTTCGTCGGCACGACGTTGTCCAGGTAGATCGAGGCACGCTCGATGCTGTCCTCGATGCCCTGCGCAGCCTGCGAATGGTTGGCCGGCACCCAGCACGCGCCGCCCGACACCGCGCCGGTTCCGCCGATCAGCGACGTCTTCTCGAAGATCGCCACCTTCAGCCCGCGCGATTGCGCCGTGATCGCGGCGGCCATCCCGCCGGCGCCGGCCCCGAGCACGATCAGGTCGTATTCGGCTTCCAGCGACTGGCCGTCCGTGGCGTGCCTGTAGCCGCCAGCGGCGGATATGCTCGCGCCTACCATGCGAGGCTCTCCCCTGTCGCGGCATGGTGACCGGCGCGAAAACCGATGGTCATGGCCGGCCCGATCGTGCCGCCGGCGCCGCCATAGGCCTTGCCGGTGATGCCGGCCATCGCGTTGCCTGCCGCGTAGAGACCGGGGATCACGTGGCCGCCGACATGGAGGACGCGCCCGTCGAGGTCGATGCGCGGCCCACCTTTTGTGCCCATCGCGCCGACCGTCAGCGGCACGGCGTAGAAGGGCGCAGTGTCGAGCTCGCCCAGGGTCCGCCTGGCCGGCGTCGGCGCCGCCATGTCGCCCCACCAGCCGTCATAGGCACTGTCGCCGCGCCCGAAATCGGCGTCGCGCCCTTCGCCGACGGCGCGGTTCCAGGCGGCAACCGTTGCGTCCAGTCCGGCCGGGTCGATGCCCGTCGCGGCCGCCAGGTCGGCCAGCGTCGTGCCGCGCGCGAACCAGTCGGGCACCTCGCCGCCAGGTGAAACGCCGAGGAAGCCGTAACGACGCAGGTGCTCGCCGTCGAAAACGATCCAGGCCGGATCGTTGGCGTAGCCGTGGCGCGGGTCGAGATAGTGAAAGGCGCCCGCCATCGAATTGTATTCGCAGGCCTCGTTGACGAACCGGCGTCCCGCCCGATTGACGATGATGCTGCGCGGGCGGGTCCGCTCGAGCCGCACGCTGCGGCTGCGCTGTCTGCCGCCGATCGTGTCGCCGGGGATCTGGATCACCGGCACCCACCAGGCCTCGCCCATGTTGCCGAGCGCGGCGCCCATGGCCATCGCCATGCGCAGGCCGTCGCCGGTGTTGTTGGGCGGCGAGACCGGACCGCGCATGGGGCCGCGCAGAAAGTCGGCGACCAGCCTCGCGTCCCACTCGAAGCCGCCGGTTGCGATGACCACGCCCTTGCGTGCACCGATGCGCCGCGCGCCGTCCGTGCCCTCGACAACGACACCCTCGACGCCGCCCGGCCCGGCAACGAGCTCGACCGCGCGTTGGCCGGTCGTCGGCGTCACGCCGGCATCGAGCAGCCCCCTGAGAAGGCCCGCGACCAGCGCCGTGCCGGCGACGCAGACGTCGCCTCCAGCATCGATCGAAGCGTGCAGGCGCGCGCGCGTCTCGGCATCGAAGCCGACATTGCTGAAGTCCTCGGGGAAGCGGGTGATGCGGGCAGCCCAGTCGCCAAGACGGGCAAGGTCGTACGGAGCCGGGCCGAGCGAACGGCCGCCGCCCGGCTTGCCGCCCGGCAGCTCCGGCTTGTAATCGGGAAAGCCGACCGCGACCTCGAATGCCACGTCGCTGTGGGCCTCGACGAAATCGAGCATCAGCGGCGCCGTCCGCACGAAATTCTCCACCGCGCGCTCATCCATCGCGCCGAGCGATTGCGCGCGCAGATAGGCGAGCGCGTCCTCGGGCGACAGCGAGGCACCGGGCAGGCGGTCATGCGCGGGAACCCACACCACGCCGCCGGACACGGCGCTCGTGCCGCCTACCGTCGACGATTTTTCGTAAAGGCGCACCGACGCGCCTGCAGCGGCGGCCGCCAGCGCCGCCGTCAGGCCGGCGGCGCCGGAGCCGAGAACGACCACGTCGGCCCGGTCATCCCATCGTGGCTGGTCGGTCGCCGCAGCCGGCGAACGAACGCGCTGCGTGTCCTGCATCGGGCTCCTCCGCCCGCGGACCTCCTCCGGCGGGCAAGCGAACGAGTGTGCAAATAACGCACCATCAAGTTCGCTAATTGCACCAGCTAGATTTCGTGCGCGCCAAGTGTCAAGGCAGCGAAGCCCAGCCCGGCCTTGCCGTAGAGGGGAAAGCAGCGAACGTGCACCAGGTGCACGGGATTGCCTGCTAAGCCAGAAGTCCGGCCAATATGTCCGCGGCGCGGCGCGCGGCATCGCGGCCGCGTTCGATGACGTCGCGGCGATGCGAGATCAGATTGATGCAGACGGGGCGCAGCGGCGGCTTGCGAGGCACGACCACGGCCAGTCCGTAGGTGTCCGGCTCGACCTCGCCATGTGTGAGTACCCAGCCATGTTCGCGCGTGCTGCCGACAAGGTCACGCTCGCCTTCGCGCGGCGGCATCGAGGCCAGCAGCGCGATCCCGGCCGAACCGCGGGTCAGCGGATAGCGGCTGCCTTCGTTGAACGACAGCTGGTAGGGCACGTTGGCCGGCACGATCACCGCGACAGCCACCTGCTCCTCGCCTTCCGCGACGAGCAGGGAAACGGTGGTCCGCAGCTCTTCGGCAAGCGCGCGCAGCGTCGGCGTGACGATCTGCCTGAGATTGTTGTCGAAAGCAGCGCCGAGCACGGCCAGCCCGGCGGCCGGCCTGTAGTTCCCGTCATCGCCCTTCGCGACCAGACGAAACTGCTGCAGCGTCACCAGCAGCCGGTAGGCGATCGTGCGATGGACGCCGAGCTGGGCCGCCACCTGCTGGACGCCAAGTCCGCGCGGCGCCTGTGCCACGAGTTCGAGCGCGCGCAGTCCGCGGGCTAGCGTCTGCGATCCGGGGGCCGTATCGTCTCCGGACGGCTTCGCTGTTCGATTCATCACCGTCTCATGTTTGCCGATGCGCCGCGGAAGGTTTCCCGCGGATGAGCATCTATCGCTCACATATGTGCGCAATTCGCACAAGTGCAGGGATCGAAGATCCCGCCGGCGGTGAAACGTGCCCGATGCCTAGCCTGCCGCGAAGAACTCCTCAAGGAGCCGGACCGTCGCTGCCGGCTGCTCGATCTGGGGGCAATGGCCGCTGGCGGACACCACGAACGACCGCGCATCGGGGATGGACGCCGCGATCCCGGCAGCCCAGCCACGCGGCTTGAGTTTGTCGAACTCGCCCTCGACGATCAGCGAGCGGCGCGCGATCCGCCCGTAGTCAGGCGCTGCCGGAGCGGCGGGTGCCGGACCGGGCCGACGAAACCGCGCCGCGGCAACGGCCTCCCAGGCGCCGGGAACCATGCTCGATTCGTAACGCCGCAGCACATAGGCGTCGTCGGCCGCATAGGCCGGGTCGTGGAACAACGCCGCGACGATCCTGCGCATCGCCGGCAAGGTCGCGTCGTAGTCGTAGAGCGCGGAAACGTGCTCGTTTTTCAGGATTTCTCCGCCGCCGCAGATGACGGTCATGCTGCGCACCGGCAGCAGCGGCCGGTCGGAGGCGGCGTCATTGAGCAGCATGACGCCGCCCATCGAATTACCGGCGAAGTCGGCGGAGCCGATGCCGAGCGCCGATAGCAGCGCCGATACATGCGCCGTGCGCATGCCGCGTCCGTCGACGAAGTCGAGCACCTTGGCCGAGCCGCCGAAGCCCAGCACGTCGGGCGCAATGACGCGGCGTCGCTCCGCAAGCGCGCCGATCACGCGCTCCCAGCCAAGTTGAGCGTTCGCGCCGAACTCGCCGCCATGCAGCAGTACCAGCGGGTCGCCCTCGCCGGCGTCGATATAGCGCGTCAGCATGCCGTTCACATGCATCTCGCGATATGGATGTTCCGGCGCCATGGTCGCGGTCGGTCCCGTAGGGTTGCCGTCAGCCTATTGCGTGAACCCGATCTGGAACGGCTCGAAGCCCTGTATCTCGGCTGCGAACACGTCGCCCGCCGCGATATCGACCAGCGGGCCGAGCGCCCCGGACAGCACGACGTCGCCGGGCGATAGCGGACGGCCGAGCGAAGCCATCTTGCGGGCGAGCCAAAGGGTGGCGTTGAGCGGATGGCCGAGACAGGCGGCGCCGAGGCCCATCGACACCGGTTGCCCGTTGCGCGACAGGATCGCGCCGCCCAGCCGCATGTCGACATCGGTCACGCGGCGCGGGCTGCTGCCCAGCGCGAAGCCTCCGCCGGACGCGTTGTCCGCAATGGTGTCGACCAGCTTGATGTCCCACTTCGCGATTGCGCTGTCGACGATCTCCACCGCCGGCAGAGCATAGGCGATCGCCCGCATCAGTTCCGTCATCGTCGCATCGGGATCGGCGACGGCGCGGTCCATGACGAACGCGATCTCGATCTCGGCGCGCGGCTGCATGAACTGCCGCACCGAAACCTCGTCGCCCGGCGCGAAGCCGTAATCGGCCCACAGCACGCCGTAGTCGGGCTCGCTGACGCCGAGCTGAGACTGAACCGCCTTCGACGTCAGACCGATCTTGCGTCCGATCATGCGGCGGCCGGCGGCGAGCCAGCGCTGCGTGGTGGCGTCCTGCACGGCCTGCGCGTCCGCGACCCCAGACAGCCCGAAGGTCGTGCGAAGAGGAGCGATCTGCTTCAGCGTGGTCCGCGCTTCGAAGAGCGCATCGGCGATGGCGTTGATGTCGGCCGTCATGGTCAGCGCCCGCGCAGGAAATCGAGATGGATGCGGTTGAACGTTTCCGCGTCCTCGAATTGCGGCCAGTGCCCGCAGCCGTTCATCACCACGTAACGCGCGCCGGGAATGCGCGCGGCGATCTGGCGGCCTTCCTCCGGCGTGGCGGTCGGATCGTGGGACGTCCACAGCACCAGCGTCGGCGCCTTGATCGATGCGCTTTCGGCGTCGCTGAACATGTTGCGGCGGCGGATCTCCATCTCCTGCAGGCACAGAATGCGCCTCGTCGCTTCGGCGAAACCCGGCTGCGCATAGATGGCGCGGCGCGTCTCCACCAGGTCGTCATTCACCTTGGACTTGTCCGCCATCAGGAATTCCAGCCGCGTGCGGATGCGCTCCGGCGTGGGGTCCGTCACCGCCTCGGTCGACAGGCGCTTGATGCGTTCCATGACTTCCGGGTGCGCGGTCCAGCCGCCCGACGTGTTGAGCACGAGGCGGTCGATGCGATCGGGATGGTTGACGGCGATCCAGCCGGCAACCCAGCCGCCGAGCGATTCGCCGGAAATGTGCGCCCGGTCGCGGCCGAGCGCATCGAGGATCGCCAGCACGTGGCGGCCGTAGTCGGCCACCTCATAGGCGATCGCGGGCTTGTCCGACCAGCCATGGCCGACGAGGTCGATGGCAACGGTCCAGAAATGCTCGCCGTGGCTGGCCAGGTTGCGCACATAGGCTTCCGCGTGGCCGCCCGTGCCGTGGATCAGGATCAGCAGCGGCTTGTCCGGCGATCCGGACATCAGGTAGCGCGTCTTGATACCGCCGGCGTCGAGATAGCCCTGGCTGAAGGCAACGCCGGTCAGGTCGGTCCAGATGGACTGGTGTGTTGTCATGGCTGGCTCTCGAAAGTCGCTCAGGCGGCGCGGGCCTTGAGCATGCCCATGCCGGCGATCCACTCGTTGATCGGCTCGTAGAACAGCTCGTCGGCACGGTAGGCGCCCTGCGCGGCGAGTGCGGCGAACCATGTGCGGATCTCGTGCGCGCCGCGCCCGCCAACCGCGGTGATCTGCTCGTCGGTCGACGAATCGAGCACCGACAGGTCGCCGGCGAGGAAAGCGTCGAGCAGCCCGCGGTCCCATTTCGGGTCCAGCGGCAGCAGCGCGGACGTGCCGGCCGCCATTGCGAGCCCCTCGGCCGCGGCGCGGCTCTCGCGCATGGCGCGCTGCTCGGTGGTCAGGTCGGTGCCTTCGATCAGCCGCTGGCGCACGTCCGGCGCGGCGGTGGCCAGTGCCGGCATCGGCGGATCGTGAGACAGGCCGCCCGAGCCGAGGAACAGCACCTTTTCCGGCACCGACTGTGCCCATTTCCCGACGGCGCGGCCGAGCGCGCGCACCCGTTCGAACGTGGGGCGCGGCTCGGCGGCGCAGTTGATGAAGATCGGAATGACGCGGCTGGCGTCGTGTTTGGCCGAAAGCAGCTCGATCGGCTGCGCGGCGCCGTGGTCGACCTCCATGCGATAGGAGATCGCCGTGTCCACGCCCTGCCTGAGCACGCTGCGCGCCAGGTCCATCGCGCGGTCTTGTGGGATGTTAAGGGGGCCGGCGCGGGTTCCGTAGTCGCCGATGGCCCGCCCCTCGATGCCGACACAGAAGGCCGGCAGCAGGTCGTACATGAAACCGTTGATATGGTCGGGGTAGAAGATCACCGTCAGGTCTGGCTTGACGCTCGCCACGAATTCGTTCGCCGCGACCAGCGCCTTCTGGAAACGCGCCTCGGTGGCGGGCTGGGCCTTGTTGGTGCCCATGAGCGGGCTGTGCGAGATGCACACCGTGCCGACGATCATTTCATTCCTCCCTGCGGCGACTGGCCTGTCACGAGAGCCAGCAATGGAAATCGCGCGCAGAAACGGCAACGCTCTTTGCCTGGTTGTGCACCAGGAGCACAACCCCCGCGATGGATCGAAGCTGCGGCTGTTCTGGGGGCGGTCGTATGCTGCTACCGTTGCGCCGAGACCGCGCCCATCCGCTGCTCGATCGCCTTCACCGATGCCAGCAATGCGAGATTTGCCGGCGCGGCGATGCCGAGTTCGGCCGCCTTGCGTACGATGACGCCGTTGAGGTGGTCGATCTCCGTCGGTCGCCCGCGCGTAATATCCTGCGCGGTGGAGGAATATTGCATCGGCATGCGGGTAGCCACGGCGGCGACGGCGCCGTGCATGTCGGGCGGAAGCGTTATGCCTAGACCCGCTGCAACAGCGAGGCATTCATCGACGACCGCATCCATCAGCGCCGCCGCGTGGGGTGCCGCGCGCAGCGGTCCGCAGGGTAGCTGCGCGATCGCCGACAGGGCATTGTACGCGCAGTTCAAGACCAGCTTGTGCCACAGCGTTTCGACAACGGCGGGCGACACCTCGGCCGGAATCCCGGCGCTGGTGAAGCGGGTCGCGATTTCGTCGCTTCCGGCTCCGTCTCCCAGCACGAGCGTGCCGCCGCCGAGATGCTTCACGCGAGCCGGTCCGGCGAGCTCGGCCGCGAGATGCACCGCTGCCGGCACCGCCGCGATCCCTGCCTCGGCCGCGAGGCGGTCGACATTGTCGACGCCGTTCTGCAGGCAGACCACGGTGGCGCCCGCACGAAGGTACGGCGCAATGGCACGGCCGGCCGCGCCGGTATCGGTCGACTTGACGCAGAAGAGGACGGCGTCGGCGCCGGCCACGCCCTGCGGGCTGTCGGTCGCGTCGAGCAAGACGGTGGCCGCGCCCGCGTTTGTCTCAATCGTCAGGCCGGAGGCGGCGACGCCTTCCACGAGTGCGCGGCGTCCGATCAGCGTGACGGTCTCGCCAGCCGCGGCGAGCTTCCCGCCGAGAAAACAGCCGACCGCGCCGGCGCCCATGACTGCGAATTTCAAGACCAGCTCCCGTGTTGCGTCCAGCGCAGCGGGATGGGTTTCGTTCGCCGCACGCAATGGATGACAAGCGCGTTATGGAACCCTTGGATGCCTGTCAACGCGATGCTATCTCAGTGTCCGCGCAGCCGAGGACATGATGCTGACCACCAACAAGGGCTCCGTCCGGGTCCTTCACATCTTCTCGCTTTTTGCCCAGAAGCCGTCATGGGGCGTGACCGAGGTCAGCCGCGAGATGGGCTGCGGCAAGAACTCCGCCTTCCAGGCGCTCGATACGCTGCTCAAGGAAGGTTATCTGGTGCGCGACGCCTCCGGTCAGCGCTACCAGCTCTCGCATCGCGCGCTGGACTTCGTCAGCGACGGCGAGGTGCTCGATGTGCGGCTCCTGTGCCGCGAGTATATCGAGCGCCTTCACGCGCTCACCGGCCAGGCGGTGTTCCTCAGCATCATCGTCGGCCGCTACAATGTGTGTATCGACAGCGTGCAGCCGCCGGGCGTCTCGGTCGGCTACTCGCCGCTGAGTCAGCCGATCCCGCTGCATGCCGGAACGGGTTCGCGACTCCTGCTCGCATTCCTCAGCGACGAGGAGATACAGCGCTACATCGACACGTTTTCGCCGCTGCAGGCGGTGACCCCGGCAACCATCGTCGAGCCTGACCAGTTGTGGGAGGAGGTGCGCCTCGTGCGCAGCCGCGGCTATGCGCGCGGCTATCAGGACTATTCGACCGGGGCCAACTACCTGTCGTTCCCGGTGTTCAGCACCATGCGGCGGCCGCTTGCCGCGATGACGATCGGCGGACCCGTCGCGAGCTTCACCACGCAGGTGGCGGACGCAGCGATCCCCAAGATCCAGGCCGTCATGGCCGAGCTCAACCGTCACAGCATGGTGTTCCCCGCCGTGCCACTGGTCAGCTTCTAGCCGCCTACTCGTCGACGAACGCGATTTCGGCAGCAGGTATGTGGTCGTAGTGGGAGATCGCCCCGGCGAGCTCGCGCGCGGCGGTGGCGGATATCTCGGCGATGATCTTGTGCACCACGGAATCGGCCGCAAGGATCCTGTCCAGAATGGGACCCGGCACGGCCTCGAAGCCTACCGACGCGATGACGAGGCCGTCGCCGTTGAAGATCGGCCAGCCGCAATCGTCGACGCCTGCTTCGAAATAGCACTCGCCGCGCACCAGCCGCGACCTTGCCAGTCCCGCCAGTTCCGCCTGCTCGTCCGCACCGAGTTCGCTGTCGAGTTGTCCCGAGATCTCCGCCCGGTCGGCGTCGGTCAGATTGGCCAGGATGGCGCGGCCATGCGCGCCGCCCCACAGCGGCCGGGTCTCGCCGACGGGCGTGCTGTGCATCAGCGTCCTGTGGCCGAGAACGGCTGCCACCCGCAACGCATTCCATCCCAGCCGCACGAACAGCGACGAGGTTTGTCCGGTCTCCAGCGTCATTCGTTGCAGATAGGGCAGCGCCAGGTCGCGCACAGCGAATTGCGACATGAAGGCGAGCGACAGCGTGCTCGCCGCCTTGCCGATCCTGTAGCGACCGCCGGCGCGGTCGCGCTCGGCGAAACCCGCCGCCTCCAGCGTGCCGAGCACACGCAGCGTGGACGTCATCGGGATGCCCAGAGTCTTGGCGACATGGGCGGCGTCGAGCGGCTTCTTCTCGTGCGCGAGAAGGCGGAGCACCTCGAACACAGTTCGCGATGATTTGACGGTCAAGACGGGTTACCGAACGTTTGGGCCGGGCATGAATACCGTCCGCTCCTGCGCCCGTCCAGCGCAGGCGTCAGTGGTTGACAGGGTTTAACCTGTACATCATAATAGCATTTCATCCGAAATAGCAAACATTTTGGTGCATTTCGGGTTCTGGGAGGAGGGAGCATTCCGCGCATCCGAGCGCTGGCGGGGAGCCGATGGCGCCTCTGCCGCACAACGCAGCACCTTTCCGGATATCGCGCTGGCGAGGCGCCGGAATCGAGCTCCCGCACGGGACACCCTTCAAAGACAAACACGGAGAACGCTCGATATGTTCGAGTTGGTCGCCTATGAGGTCGACGGGCGTGTCGCCACGATCTCGCACAACCGCCCGGAAAGCCGGAACGCCGAGAGCCGGCAGTTGCTGGACGAGATGGACGCGGCTTTCCGGCAGGCGGCGCGCGACCCCGCCATCGGCGCCATCATACTTGGCGGCAAGGGGGACCACTTCTCGGCCGGCCATGACATCAAGGAAGCGCAGGTCAGCCGGTCGAACTTCACCGTGGAGGAGCGCTGGGAGTACGAGCGGCTCCGCTATTTCGACTACGCGCTCAACATCCTCGACTGCCCCAAGCCGACGATCGCCGCCGTGCAGGGCGCCTGCGTGGCGGGGGCCTTCATGGTCGCCAACATGTGCGACATCATGCTCGCCTCGGACGACGCCTACTTCTCCGACCCGGTGACGCGGACCATGGGCGCCGCGGCTGTCGAGGTACTCATCCACCCCTGGGTGCTGGGCCAGCGCAAGGCGCGCGAAATGCTTTTCACGGGCGAGCGCGTCAGCGCCGAAGAGGGGCACCGCCTCGGCATGGTCAACCGCGTTGTGCCGCGCGCGGAGCTGCATGCCACCGCGCAGGCGATGGCCGCCAAGATCGCGGACGGTCCCGAATTCGTGCTGCAGCTGGTCAAGCGCTCGCTCAACCGCACCGCCGACATCCAGGGTCTGCGCACCGCGCTGCAGGCACATTTCGATACACACCAGCTCAGCCACGTCTCCGAAGCCTTCAGGAAGGTGCGCGACAGCGGGCTGGCGAGCGCGATAAGGACCGGAAAGGCGAGCTGATGCCAGAAATCGACCACAGGCTGCGGCCGCTTCTCGACCCGCGTTCGATCGCGATCGTCGGTGCGTCGCAGAACCCCGCCCGCGTCGGCGGCATGCCCTTCTTCCTGTGCCTCCAGCACGGCTTCAAGGGCCAGCTCTACCCGGTCAACCCGAAATACGACGCCATCGAGGGGATCACGTGCTACCCCGACATCAGCTCGGTGCCGGAGCCCGCCGACATCGTTGCGCTGGCGGTGCCGGCGGCCGAGGTTTCGGCCGAGCTGCGCCGCGCCGCGGCCGCCGGAATGCGTTCGGCCGTTGTATTCGCGTCAGGTTTCGCCGAAGCGGGAGACGCGGAAGGCAAGCGGCTTCAGGACGAACTGGAGGCCACCGCCGCGGAGATCGGTATCCCGGTCGCCGGGCCCAACTGCATGGGCTTCGCCAACCTGAAGTCGCACGCCTATACGGTGTTCGGCTCGGTGTTCAAGAACCTGGAGCCGCCGCGTTCCGGCCAATCGGTGGCGCTGCTAACCCAGAGCGGCAACGTCTGCGCGACGGTCTACCAGATGGGCCGCAAGCTCGGCGTACCCTTCGCCACGGTCGTGAACACCGGCAACGAGGCCGCGGTCGAATTCTCCGAATACCTCGACTATTTTGCCGCCGATCCGGACATCGACACCGTCGTCGGCTACGTCGAGGGCCTGCGCAACGGCGACCGCTTTCGCGCGGTCGCGGACCGGTTGCGCGAGCGCGGCGTGCCGCTGATCCTGCTCAAGATCGGCGATACGGACAAGGGCGCCGCCGCTGCCGCCTCCCACACCGCCGCGCTGGCCGGCAGCCAGGCCGTCTACCGCGCCGTCTTCGACGAGCACAACGTCATCCAGGCGAGCGATCTGAGCCACCTTGCCGACCTGACCTATCTGGCGCGTTTCCGCGCCCACAAGGCGGGCCCTCGCGTGGCGGTGCTGACGATCTCGGGCGCGCTCGGGGCGCTTCTTTCGGACAAGTTCGTCCAGAGCGGCTGCGAGGTGCCCACCCTGCCGGCGGACCTGCAGGCGGTGCTGCGAACCGGCATACCGAGCTACGGGATGGTCGCCAACCCGGTCGACCTGACCGGCAACATCGTCAACGAGCATGCCTTTTTCAGCCGAGTGCTGGCTGCATTGCAGGAGTCCGATGCCGTCGACATGATCGTGCTCTACGCGCCCGGATATCTGCTCGACAAGATTGCCCCTGCCATCGTCGAGGCGGCGCCGCGCTCGAGCAAGCTGCTGGCCGTCATCGACACGCAGGAAGCCAAGAGCAGAGCGAGCCTGGAAGCTGCCGGCTCGCCGATCTTCGAGGACACCGCTCGCGCCGTGGCGGCGCTCTCCACTTTCGCGCGCTGGTCGCAGCGTTCGCGCGAGGCGACGCCGGCACGCCCCGCTGCTGTGAAGGCATCAAGCCTGGCGGCGGGCATCGTCGCCGAGGCGCGCAAGCGCGGCGCGACCGCGCTGGACGAGGTCGCCGGCAAGGCGCTCATTGCGCAGTACGGCGCCGCGGGCACGCCCGAGCGCAAGGCGGCCAGCGAGGCGGAGGCCGTCGCCGCAGCCTCTGCTCTCGGCTTCCCGGTCGTCGTGAAGGTGCTCAGCGCCGACATCCTGCACAAATCCGATATAGGCGGCGTAAAGCTCAACCTCGCCGATACCGCCGCGGTCGCGGCCGCTTGGCGCGACGTCACCGCGGCCGCCCGCAAGGCGATGCCCGGCGCTCGCATCGACGGCGTAGTGGTGCAGAAGCAGGAGAAGCCCGGCGTCGAGGTACTTGCCGGCATAACCCGCGATCCGGTGTTCGGTCCGGTTCTGACGGTCGGCCTTGGCGGCATCTTCACGGAGATCCTGAAGGACATCCAGAACAAGCCGCTGCCGGCCACCGCTTCCGACGTGGAGGCGATGCTGCGCAGCCTCAAGGGATACCCCTTGCTCGCCGGCGTGCGCGGCAAGCCCGCCTGCGACATCGCCGGCCTGTCGCGGACCATCGCCGCGCTCGGCGACGCCTATCTGGCGCATCCGGAGATCGCCGAACTGGAGGTCAACCCGATCGTGGTGCGCCCCGGCGAAGCCGGCGCGGTCGCCCTCGACTGCCTCGTGACCTTGTCCCCGGCCGATGGGCAGGAAAGCGGCAAGGGCGTCCACGCATGAGCGTCGAGGCGTTCCGCCGCGAAGCCCGCGGCTTCCTCGACCGCACGCTCGATGAACTGATCCGCGAGCGGCCGGGCGTCGACCCTTCCGACCAGGCCTTCCGTCACGCTTTCGAAGACCGCATGTGCCGCGGCGGCTGGTCGGGGCTGGGCTGGCCGAAGGAGTATGGCGGGCGGGCGCTGCCGACCGAGTACATTGCTGCCTTCCACGAGGAATTTGCCCGATCCGGCGCGCCGCAGGGCGTCAACACGATCGGCCACGGGATTCTCGGGCCGACCTTGCTCCTGTTCGGCACCGAGGAACAGAAGCGGAGCTTCATCCCGCGCATCCTCAGCAACGAGGACGTCTGGTGCCAGGGTTATTCCGAGCCCGGCGCCGGCTCCGATCTTGCCGCGCTGCGCACGCGCGCGGTTCGCGACGGCGACCATTATGTCGTCAGCGGCCAGAAGATCTGGACCAGCTGGGCGCATCTCGCCCGCTGGTGCTTCCTGCTGGTGCGCAACGATCCCGATGTCGCCAAGCACAAGGGCATCAGCTTCCTGCTGGTCGACATGCGTTCGCCCGGCATCACCGTGCGGCCGATCCGCCAGATGTCCGGCGAACAGGAATTCAACGAGGTCTTCTTCGACGAAGTCCGCGTTCCCGTCGAAAACCGCGTCGGCGAGGAAAACGACGGCTGGCGCATGGCGATGGCCGCCGCCAGCTACGAGCGCGCGACCTATTTCGTGCCGCGGCTGGTGCGCATGGAAGAAGAATTCCGCGACCTCGTGGCTATCGCCAGGACCCGGCGCCGCGACGGCCGCATGCTCGCCGACGATCCCGGCATCCGCGACCGGCTCGCGCGCGGCTTCATCGACGTCGCCGCGCTCAAGGTCCACGCCCAGCGCATGCTGGACGCCGCCACCCGCCACGAGGCGCCGGGACCGGAAGGCTCCTACATCAAGCTTTTGTGGAGCGAGAGCCACCAGCGCCTGCTGGAGCTCGCGCTTGAAATCCTCGGCCCCGAGGCCTCGCTCGGCCCACAGGAGCCGACCGCGCGGCGCCGGCGCATGTGGCAGCGCGACCTGCTGTTCTCGCGCGCCGAGACGATCCTTGCGGGGACCTCCGAAATCCAGCGCAACGTGGTCGGCGAGCGTGTGCTCGGCCTGCCGAGGTAGCACCATGATCGACGACGCGACACGCAGCGAGTTTCGCGATGCCATCAGGCGCGCCCTTGAACCCTATCCGGAGACGCTGGGCGTAACGAAGGGCGCGAAGGTCACCGTCGAGGCGGTTCGGCAGCTGTTTGCGGTGGCCCGCGACAATGGCTGGCTGTCACTGGCGACGCCGGAGGAGCAAGGCGGGCTCGGGCTGGGCATGGAGGGCGCGGCGGTGCTGGCCGTCGAGATCGGCCGCGCCGCGGCACCCGGTCCGTTCCTTGGCAACGCCGTGCTGCTGCCGATGCTGGCGCGGATACCCGGCGGCGAGCCGTTTGCGACCTGTCTCGATGCGGTGCTGGCGGGAGAGCGGCTGGCCACGATCGGCGTCAGCGCCGGATTCGATGGCGATGCACGTGTGCTGGTCGAGCACGCCGCCGGCGCGACTGACGTCATCCGCCGGCGGGAAAGTGCGCCTCGCACAGAAGCCGGCGTTTCTCGATCTTGAAGCCTTCGACCCGGTGGCGCCGATGGCATCGCTTGCCGCCGGGAACGAGCCCGACACCGGCTTGACGCCCGGTGCGGATGCCGCGGCTTCGCTGTTCGGCGCGGCCGATCTGTGGATCGCGGCCGAATTGCTCGGGATCGCCGAGCGGAGCGGCGAAATGGCCGTCGCGCATGCGGGCGAACGCAGGCAATTCGGCCAGATCATCGGCTCCTATCAGGGCATCAAGCACCGGATCGTCGACGACTACGTGCTGCAGCAGAACGCAGCGGCGGTGCTGCAGTTGGCGACGCGGGCGTGGGATGCAGGGCAGGCCGACCGAAGGATGCTCGCCCACGCCGCGCGCTTCGCCGCCAGCGAAGCCGCACTCAGCGCCAGTGCATTCTGCATCCAGGCGCATGGGGCAATGGGCTTTTCGTGGGAGCACCCCGCCCATCTCTACTACAAGCGGGCGCGCCGGCTGGCGAACCTGCTCGGCAGCGCCGGAGAAAGCCGCGCTGCGCTCGGCGAAGCCATCTGCGCCGCCTGACGGTTTCCAGATCGATGAGAGCGTCGCCGGGGCGCGTGAAGCTCCGGCCCGCGATCAGCGCATCTGCGACGGCAGCCAGGTCGCGACCTCCGGGAAGATCAGGATCAGCGCAATGACTGCATACATCAGCGCGACATAGGGGAACGACGCGCGCCAGATATCGGTCATCGTGAGGCGCTTTAGCGGCTCACAGCCGGGCGCGTCCTTCATCTGATCCATGATGCCCTTCATGTAAAAGAGATTCATGCCGAAGGGCGGGGTCACGTAGCCGGCGGCGATCGAAACCATGATCAGCACGCCGAACCAGACCTGGTCGATGCCGAGCGCGGTGATGACCGGCATCATGATCGGGCTGACGATGAAGATGATCGCCGCGCCGTCGATGAACATGCCGAGCAGGGTCACGATGGCAATGAAGATCAGCACCGTGCCGTACATGCCCATGTCGACGCCGATCAGCATGTCGGCAATCATCCGGGCGGAACCCGACATCTGCAGAAGGCGGGTGAACAGCGCGCCGCCGATGAGCAGTGCAACCACCATCACCGATACGCGCGCCGAGGCGAACAGCGAGCGGTAGAGCTCGGGCAGGTTGAAGCGGTTACGCACCAGCATGATGACGACGGTCGCCATGGCGCCGATGCCGGCGGCCTCGGTCGGAGTCGCGACGCCGAGCCAGATCGTGCCAAGAATGAACATGATCAGAGCCATCGGTACGATGACCGGCGTCGAGGCGGCGATCTTCTCGCGCAGGCTCGGACGCTGGTCGCGCGGCAATGGCGGCGCCAGTTCGGGGTTCAGCCCGCAGCGAACCACGATGTAGACGCAGAACAGCGTCGAACAGAGCAGACCGGGCAGGAAGCCGCCGAAGAAGAGGCTGCCGACCGGTATGCCGGTGAAGCCGCCGAGCAGCACGCCGATGACGGTAGGAGGAATAAGCACGCCGAGAGCGCCTGCAGGTGGCAGTCCGCCAATGGCGATGTAGGGGTGATAGCCGCGGCGGATCATCTCCGGAATGGCAAGCACGCCCAGCACCAGCACCGCCGTGCCGCCGACGCCCGTCATCGCGTCGAGCAGCGTCGCCGCGAGGATGGTTCCGACAGCCATGCCGCCGGGCAGCCCGCCGCTCCATTTGTAGATCGCCTCGTAGAGGCTGCTGCCGATGCCCGAGCGTTCAAGGCAGCTCGCCATGAAGATGAACAGCGGCGCGGCGATGAAGATCTCGGTCGTGGCGGTCTCGAAGATCGTCGCGGGGACGACCTGAAGGATGTTCGGGCCCTGCAGGATCAGCAGCCATCCGATCGACACGCCCATCAGGGCGAACGGCACGGCGACGCCCGAAAGCAGCAGAACGATGAGGCTGACGAAGATCAGCAGGGTTGCGAGTTCGGCGCCCACTATGGCTGGTTCCCTGTTCTAGGCGCGCGATACGGGCGCGGGGCCACGCAGCAGGCGGATGTCGCGGACGAGCTTGAGCACGCCATGGGCAAAGAGAACCGCGGCGCCGATCGGGATCGTCGCCTTGATCGGCCACAGAGGCGGGCCGAAAATCGTCGATGCGTGCTGGTTGCGCACCCATGACTGATGGAAATACTTCCAGCTCATCCAGACGATGACCGCGGCGACGAACAGCATCACCGGCGCGAAGACGATGTCGAGCACTGTGCGCGCACGCGGCGACAGCAGGCTGGTGATGACGTCAACCCGCACGTAGTCGTCGCGGCGGTAGACCTCCGCGAGGCCGAACATCGTCATCAGCATCATCAGCTGGATGTTGATGTCCCAGGCCCAGGTCGTCGGCGCATGCAGGAAATAGCGCGACGCTACCTCGTAGGAAACGATGACCGTCATGGCGAGCAGCGCGAGGCACGAGATGACCATCATCCCGTAGCTGGTGAGATCCAGAAGATTGCGTCCGCCCGGCAGGCTTGCGCCGGGCAGGCTCGGAGCCTCCGGCTTCGGATCGGGATCAGTCATGTCCGGTCTCCGGTCAGGGTGATGCCGGCGGGAGGCAGTCCCGCCGGCTCACTGCGTCGATCAGCCGAAGTCGGCGCGCTGCTGGCGCACCAGCGCCACGGCCTTGGCGGCCAGCTCGCTCTTTGCCTCGACCAGCTTCCAGGTCGCGTCGGCCGCGGCGTTCAGCTTGCCGCGCTCCTCTTCCGACAGGTCGAGGAACTTCAGGCCCTTGGCCTTCAGCTTGCCGATCGTGGCAGCCTCCGCGACGGTGTACTGCATGGCGCTGGCGATGTTGCCGTAGTGGCTGGCGAACTCGATCACCTGCTGCAGCTCCGGCGGCAGGCTCTCCCACACGCCGCGGTTGATCATCCAGTGGCCGACGCCGGTGTTCCAGTTGGGGTTCAGCACCATGGTCTTGATGAAGTCGTTCAGGCTGGCCCCGGCCAGCGCCTCGGCGCCGTAGACGACGCCGTCGACCGTGCCGAGCTGCAGCGCCGTGTAGAGCTCGGGCGCCGGCAGCACGGCCGGAGCCGCACCGAGGCCCTTCACGAACTCGCCGAACAGGCCGATGGCGCGAATCTTGAGACCGTTCAGGTCGGCGAGGCTCTTCAGCTCCTGGCGCGTGCCGACGCCGTAGGCGAGGCTGATGATCGCCGGGAAATACTTCACCTGGAACTTCTTCTCGTAAGCCTCGACCATGATGTCGTTGAGGCCACGGTTGTAGAAGGCGTCATAGGCCTGCCACGGCGAATTCCACGCCAGCGGAAGGCCGCACTCCACGTCGGCTTCCGGCACGTCGCCGGAATAGTAGCCGCCCCAGGACTGGCTGATGTCGAGGACGCCCTGATCGACCGCCTCGAGCATGCCGGTGACGCCGACTACGGCGCCGACGTCGAACACCTCGAACTTGATGCGGCCGCCGCTCATCTTCTCGACCATGTCGCGGAAGCGCTGGCCGGTGACCGTCACGAACACCGTGTTGGCGGGGTGCGAGCACTGATAGCGCAGCGTGTAGACCTTGCCGTCCTGGGCGCGCGCCGCATTCGCGGCTACCGCCGCGCCGGCGAGGCCGAGGCCCGCCATCATCAGATGCCTTCTGTGCATTTCCATATTCAGTCCTCCCATGACCATGAAACCAGGATGGCGGTCCTGCCGCACCAGACACGTGCTCCGGCACGGCGTGCGACCCGTTCGATCCGCCGGGCCCGATAACCAGCTATCAGGCTTCCGCCGGAAATGAAAATGATTTTCAGATTCTCTCCCGCATCCAGAACCAACGTCCTATGTTCTCTATTCTGGATGCGCCTCTATTATGTGATACAGGGTTTGTCCCGTCAAGCTGAAGAGCATCCCCCTGACGTGCGCCTGGTGCACGTCAGGGGGATGGACATTCATGGCAGCAATTCATGCTCGGGCACCGTCGCCGCCGGCCGTCGCGGCTTGCGCCGCATCGAGACCCACGCGGCGGCCTTCCTCCGACGAGACGTCGATGGCCTCGAGAACACGCGCCAGCCGCAGCGCATCGTCGAAATCGGGCAGGCTGCGTCCGCGTCCGTCGATGGCGTCGAAGAATCGGTCGTAGGCTTCCGACACATTGATCGACGCGTCGGCCAATCCAGGTCGGGCCACAGGCAATTCGACCGCGGCGCCGTCGACCTCGAGGGACAGGGCGCCGACCTGGTAGCCGCCGGGGTGTCGCCCGCGGATGACGAGATCGCCCCGCGTGCCGCGCAGTTCGAGCACGAAGGGCTGGCCGGCCACCCCGCCGGCGACCTCGACCGAGGAGACGCAGCCGCCGTCGTGCCTGCCGACCGCGACGATATGGTCGGCGCAGGTGCGTTCCACCGTCCGATCCGTGCCCATGATCTTCACGGTTTCCACGAAGCGGGACGCCGTGGCGGATATCGAGGCGAATTGACCCGCGAGCAGTTCGACCAGCGCCAGCGTGTGGCCGCCGGTGATCGTGGCGAGGGTTGCTCCGTTGCGGCGGTCCTGCAGGTACTCGTAGAAGGGCGGCGCCTGTCGTCCCCACCCAGCGGTCGGCGAGACGGCCCGCAGGCTGAGCAGGCGTCCGAGCGCGCCTTCCGCAACAAGCCGGGAAGCCTCGCGCACCGCCGGCGCGCTGAGGCCCTGCAGTCCCACGGCCACATGCGTTCCCGCCTTGCGGGCGACAGCGGCCATCTCGGCGCTTTCCGCGACATCGCGACCGAGCGGCCATTCGCAATACACATGCTTGCCGGCTTCCAGCGCCGCCAGCACCACCGCGCGGTGTTCCGGCACCTTCACCGTCACGGCGACGATGTCGATCTCGGGATCCGCTGCCAGCGCGGCGCTGTCGGCATAGGCCTTGCGCGCGCCGAACCGGGTGGCGGCTGCGTCGGCGCCTGCCTGCGTGCGCGCGGAAACCGCAGTAATGTCCGCCCGGTCGAGGGCGCGCAGCGCGCCAAGATGGGCATCGCGGGCCCAGCCGCGCTCGGCATTGGCCCCGACGATCCCGATCCTCAGGCGCCGGCCCATCAGCGTGCCTTCGGCAGATTGAGGAGGCGGTCGGCGATGATCTCGCGCTGGATCTCGTTGGTGCCCCCGGCAATCGAGAACACCCAGCTCCAGAGATAGTCGTAGGTCCAGGGATGGGCGCCGCGGTCGCCGTCGAACTCCAGAAATTCCCAGCCGAGCAGGTCGCCGGCCAGCTCGCTCAGCGCCTTGTGCGTGGCGGTGACCATCAGCTTCATCACGGACCCGTTGGGGCCGGGCACCCCGGTCCTGTCGCTTTCGGCGATTTCGGCCAGGGTCATGGCGCGTATGGCCATCGTGTCGGCCTTCAGCGCCGCCAGTCGCTGGGCGATCGACTCGTCCTCGATGGCGTACTTGCCCGTCTCGGTGCGCACCTTCCCGGCAAGCTCGATCGCGCGCTCGACGCGTTCGGCAAGCTCGAGCTGGTCGCCGATGAAGCCCAGCCCGCGCTCGAAGGACAGCGTAGCCAGCGCCGTCGACCAGCCCTTGCCGACCTCGCCCACCACATTGGCGAGAGGAATGCGCACGTTTTCGTAGAAGACCATGTTGACGTGGGCGTCCATCATCATCGTTCGCACCGGCTTCACCTCGATGCCGGGCAGCGACATGTCGCAGATAACCCAGGTCAGTCCCTTGTGGCGCTCCGAGCCGGGCTCCGTTCGGATCAGCAACTCCTGATAGTCGGCGTAGCGCGCGTCGGTGGTCCACATCTTGGCGCCGTTGACGACGATCTCGTCGCCCTCGATGACGCCGCGGGTCGTCAGTGCGGCCAGATCCGAGCCGGCGCCCGGCTCCGAAAAGCCCTGGCACCACAGCGATTCGCCGGAAAGGATGCGCGGCAGGTGGAACGCCTTCTGGGCGTCGGTGCCGCGCGCGATCAGCGTCGGGCCCGCATGCATCAACGCCACATAGGTGGTGTTGATGTGATGCGGCGCGCGGGCGCGCGCCAGTTCTTCGTACCAGATCACCTGCTGCAGCCCGGAAAGTCCCAGGCCGCCATATTCCTTCGGCCACGCCACGCCAGCCCAGCCGTGTTCGAATAGCTTTCGCTGCCAGTCACGGTCGAAACGGGCCGCCTCGGGCCCATGCGCAGGGCGCCGATGCGAGGGCACGTTTGAGCTCAGCCAGTTGCGGGCGCTGGCGCGGAAGGCGATGTCGGCGTCGGAATAGCGCAAGTCCATCTCAGGCCGCCAGCTCCTGGTGAAGCAGGTTCGCCAAAACCGCGCGCCGCGCGCCGAAGAGGCGCGAGAGCAGCAGCGCCTGCTTGTGCAGCAGATGCGCGTCGTGCTCCTCGGTCACGCCGATGCCGCCATGCAGCTGGATGTTGGCGTCGGAGTTGGCGAGGGCGGCCTGATTGGCCAGGTGCTTGGCCGCGTCGAGATGCGCCTGCGCGCTCGGGTGAGCCTCCTTGATGGCCGTCGCCGCAAAGTAGAGCTGCGCGCGCGCCGCCTCGATGCGCACCAGCATGTCGGCGCATGGGTGCCGCACGGCCTGGTAGGCGCCGATCTTGCGTCCGAAGGTCTCGCGGACCTTGGCGTATTCGGCGATCAGCTCCAGCGCCGCCTCGGCGATGCCGACGAGCATCGCGGCGGTTGCCAGTTCGCCGAGAACCCAAAGATCAGGCAGCTCCGCCTCGGCTTCGACCGGGGGCATTCCCGCAATCACCCGCAGCGTGCTTGACGGCACCAGCGAGGGTCGCGTCTCTGCCTTGACGCCGGCCATGCGGTAGAGCGCGGCCCCCTGCGGACGAACCGCAATGGCAAATTCGGCCAGGGGGTTGCCGTAGACGCGCAGCGTGCCGGCGTCCTCCACCGCGAGGCCGACACCGACTGCGCCGCCAAGCACGCTCTCGCGCAGCGCCGCGCCGACGGGCATGTTGGCGGCGAGGCTCTGCGCCAGCAGGTCGACCGGTGCGCACTGCCGCCCCGCCTCGCGAAAGAACAGCGCGTGCTCAACCGCCGAGAGGCCGCTTCCGCCGCTCTGCTCTGGCAAGGCAAGGCCGAACCAGCCGAGGCCGCCAACTTCGCCGCGCTGTTCGGCGCTGAGGTCGGCCGTGCCAACCCGGTGCAGCCGGGCCCGGCCGAGCGAGCCCAAGAGAAAATCCGCGGCCGCCTCCGCAATCTGCGCCTCGCCGCTGTCGGGTGCGAGGTTCATGGCGCCGCCTGCCCCACCCCGTCGCCGATGCGCACCGAAGCGGTGCGCAGCAGTTCGCGCAGCAAGTCGGGCATGGGCGCGGCGCGGGTGCCGTCCAGCACGACGACGGTCGAGACCGAATAGGCGCCGGCGGCCGATCCCTGGCGCAGCACCTGGGCCAGCGTGAACGACGAGCGGCCGATGGCGATGACGCCGGTGAAAATCTGCACGGGCTGCGGATAGCGCAGCTCGAAAGCATACTCGACCTGCAGTCCGGCGACGACGGCGCGCAATGCGCCGCGCTTCTCGTACCAGTCGACGTCGCGGAAGAAGCGGGCGCGGCCTTCTTCCATCAGGCCGAGCACCGCGACGTTGTTGACGTGCTGCTGGATGTCGAGATCGGAAACGCGGGTCTGGATGTCGTGGCGCATGGGATAGATCGCGCTGTCGAGCAGCGCGCGGTCCAGGCGTGGCGGCGTCATGTGTGCGAGGCCGGTGTCGATGGCGGCCGATGCCGTTTGCTGAAAGTCCGGTGCCGCCATGTTCGTTCCCTGTCGTGCGGGTGTGGGTGTGAACTGCGGTTCCCACCCGGAACCGCCCGTGCCGCGATCAGCGCGGATGCGGAGTTCGTCGTCGGCACCCATCGCTGTTCAGCGGGCCTCCTTCGGCCAAGGCGAAAGTCGCGGCAGTTCCAGCCCAAGACGGAACGCCAGCAATCACGAGCAAAATCCCCACCCGCAAGGCTGCACCGGGGCGACCGGCCCAATCATTCCGCATCGTGGAACGAATGCCAGCGCCGCCGCGCCGATCTCACTTTGCCTGCGGGATCGGCGTCGGGTGGTAGGCCACCAGCCGCCATGTGCCCGCCTCGCGCGCCCACACGGAAAGAGTCTGGTTGTCGATCAGCCTGGGCTGTCCGTTGACTAGGACATTGGCCGTGAGCCGCCCATGAAGCAGGGCGGTATCGCCGAGGTCGGTGACGTTCAGTTCCGACAGATCGAGGCTGTTGTAGACGATGCCGCCGGCCCGCATCTTCTCCAGCAGCACCTTCTTGTCGTCCGACTTCGCGTTGGCGTGCATGAACACCAAACGTTCGGAAATCAGCCCGTCGAGCGCGGCGACGTCCGCCTTGCGCAAGGCTTCGCAACGGGCGCGTTCGCGCGCCAGTATGTCGTGTTCAACGGTCATCAGGCTGCCTCGTTCGAAATGGCCTTGCCGGCGTCGGAACCGTCGATCCGGTAGTTCTCGACATCCAGCTCGGCGGTCATGTTGCGATAGTCGACCAGGCGCCAGGGCGAGTTCATCGTCACCCGGCCCTTCTTGTTCTTGTACCAGCTGGTGACGCCGCCATGCGACCACACCATGCTGCGCATCGCCTCGTCCACGCGCTCGTTGTAGGCCTCGAACGGCTCCTTCTTGACCTCGATGGTGCTGGCTCCCGCCTCGATCACCTCGCGCAGCGCAAGGATGGCGTAGCGAAGCTGGCATTCGGAGTGGAACACCGCGCTGCCGCCGTGCGCCAGGTTGGTGTTCGGGCCGTAGAAGAGGAAGAGGTTCGGGAAGCCCGGCACGGTGATGCCGAGATGGGCGCGCGGATCGTCGTCGCCCCACAGGTCGCGAAGCGACACGCCGCCCCGGCCGCGAATATCCATCGGCCACAGCATGCGTGAGGCATGGAAGCCCGTCGCATAGACGATCGCGTCGACCGGATAGCGCTTGCCGCCGGCGACCACGGCGTCGGCCTCGATGCGGTCGATGTCTTCCGTCACCAGCTCGACATTGTCGCGCTTCAGCGTGCGGAACCAGTTGTTGTCGCGCAGCATGCGCTTGCCGAAGGGCGGATAGGACGGGATCGCCTTGGCGAGCAGGTCGGGCCGGTCGGCAAGCTCCAGCGAGATCGCGGCGATCAGTTCCTGCCGCATCTTGTGGTTGGCCTCGTTCAGCGACTCCGCCTTGTGCTTCCAGTCGGGGTCCATCTTCAGCGTCGCATGGAATCCATCGGACGCCGCGTAGAACAGGCGGAAGCGGAACCAGCTGGCGTAGAACGGGATGTTGGCCATCGCCCAGCGGACCGCGGAGCTGACGTTCTCGTGGTAGAGCGGATGCTTGATCACCCAGTGCGGCGAGCGCTGGAAGATGTAGAGCTGGTCGACCACCGGCGCGATGGTCGGCGCGATCTGGATGCCGCTGGCGCCGACGCCTATCTGCGCCACCCGCTTGCCGGCGGGATCGAAGCCCTTGTCCCAGGCGGCGGAGTGGAACGCAGGTCCCCTGAAGCTGTCGCGGCCGGGGATGTTCGGCAGCATCGGGCGGTTGAGGATGCCGGCGCCGCTGAAGAGTGCGTTGCAGACGATCTCGTGATCGGCGCCGTCCTTGCCGCGGGTGCGCACGACCCAGCGGTTCGCCGCCTCGTCGAAATGCGCCGAAACCAGCTCCTCGTTGAAACGGATGTGCTGGCGGATGCCATGCTTGTCCGCGCATTTCCTGATGTAGGCGAGGATCTCGCTACCCTCGGCGAAGTATGAGCTCCATTCGGCGTTCGGCTCGAACGCATAGGAGTAGAAGTGGCAGGGCGTGTCGACGCCGAGGCCGGGATAGGTGTTCTCGAACCACGTCCCGCCGACGTCCGGATTCTTCTCGACGACGACGAACGGAATGCCGGCTTCCTTGAGCTTGATCGCCGCCGCAACGCCGGAGAAGCCCGCGCCGATCACCACCACGAGGAAGTCATCCGCCTGCTTCGGGCGGCCGTGTCGCCATTGTACGCGACGGTTGTCGACGCCGCCGAAATTCGTCTCGTCGCGGAACACGCCCCGGTACTCGTCGGTCAGGCGGCGGCCGACCGCGACCTCGATCATGTCATCGAGGAGCTCCGGCGCCGGCTGGTCTACGATGGCGCGTCCGTCGTCGGCGGCGGACTCGATCGCGGCGACAAGATCGGTCCGGATGCGCCGCTGCAGATCTTTAGGGATCGTCTGCAGATAGTGCCAGGCGCCGGCGATGTAGGGACGCGCGAGGTCGAGATATTCGCGCCGGCCGGTCAGCTGCACCAGGCTCATCAGCAGCGGCACGATCTCGGCGTCGCCCACCATCTGGCGCAGCGCCTTGCCGTCCCTCGCCGCTTCCCTGACCATCTCGCCGGGGGTCATCGGGCTTCTCCGCATTGGCCGGTGGCGATGGGCGCCGTGGCGTTCGCGCGGCTGGCCGCGGCGGGACAAGCCAGGATGTGTCCGGTCAACCCCATTTTGGCTCCTCCAGCCCTCAAATTGTACTCTATTTTGGAGTTGTAGTCATAATAAGGGACAATGTGACTGCGTGTCAACGACGGGCGCGGGCCAGATATCGCCCGAGGCGGTCGCGTGGGACGTTAGCGGGTCCGTCGAGAACCGCGATTCTGGGGGAATTGTGCGGATTGCGCGCGGGAGACGGCGGGGTCAGACCGCCATGAGCTTTTCGATGCGGCGCGCTATGTCGGCGACGGCCGGGCCGTGGGTGCTCCACATCGCCTCATGCGGCAGCGCGTAGGACGGCCCGCCGAGGTTCAAAGCGAAAAGCTTGTCGCCGTCGGGAGTGCGGATCGGCGCGGCGACACCATGGATGTCTCCCTGCCACTCGCCGAGACTGACGCAGAAGCCGTACTTCTCGATTTCGAGGCGGGCCGCCTCTATGCCGGCTTCCACCTTGGCCCAGTCGGGATAGCGCGGCTTCAGTTCGTCGCGAAGTTCGCGCATCGCCTCATCGGACAGCGCGGCGAAATAGGCCCGGCCCATCGCAGTGCTGCCGATCGGAATGCGCGAACCGGCAAACAGGCGCAGCCCCACGATGCTGGCGCCTTCATAGGCGTCCAGGTAGATCATCGAATGCCGGTCGCGCGTTCCGAGCCCGACATTGAAGCCCGACCGCTCGGCAAGCTCCCGCATGAACGGGCGAGCCAGACGCCGCACGTCGAGATTGGCGAGCGCCATCCGGCCGACGGCAAACGCCTCCCCGCCGAGCTCGTACATGCGCAGCCGCCGGTTGAACGTCAGGAATCCGCATTTGGCGAGCGTGTAGGTGATGCGCGAGACGGTCGCGGTCGGCAGACCCGTGCGCTCGGCCAGTTCGGTGTTGCCGAGCGCGCCGTCTCCTGCCTTGAAGGCGCTCAGAATCTCCAGCCCGCGCCCCAGCGCCTTGACGAACTGGGTGTCGGATTCGAGCTCGTCCCAGTCCGTGGTGATGACGCCGTCACCAGACTGGCGCGCCTTGGCGCGCGCCGGGCGCTCGTCGGTGTCTGTTTCAGCCGGCCGGCCCTTGCGGGGCGCGGCGTAGGCGGTCTTGGAGGTGCGCATCTATGCCGGCCTGGATCGAACGGGACCGCTGGGTTAGTAGGCCCGGCCGGGGGCCGCGGCAAGACGAGCGGACATCATCCGACCTGCTCCGCCAGCCAGCCGAGCAGTACGCGGTTGAACTCCTCGGCGAACTCGACGTTGAGAAAGTGCCGGCCGCCGGCGATCTCGTGATAGCGTGCGCCGGCGATGCCCGCGGCGATCGCGCGGCCGGCCGTCGGCGGCGTCACCACATCGTCCGAGCCGGATATGACGATCGTCGGGGCCTTCACCGTTGCAAGGCGCTGGCTGACGTCGTGGTTCAGGACGGCGTGCATGCAGCCGAAATAGCCGTCGAGCCTGGTACCCAGGAAGGTCTCGCGCAGCGCCGCCCAACGCAGCGGGTGCGCCACCTTGTAGGCTGGCGAATAGCGCTGCTCCATTGCCGCGTCGACGATCGAATCGAGCGTGCCGCTGGCACGCACCGCATCCATGCGCCGCAGCAGCATCTCGGTATCGCCGATCCAGCGCGGGTTGGTGGCGCAGGCGGCCAGCGACAGGATGCGCGCGGGGTGGTCCGCTGCGATCACCTGGCCGATCATGCCGCCCAGCGACAGCCCGACAAGATGCACCGCGTCGATGCCGAGCCGGTCGAGCACGCCAAGCACGTCCTGCGCGAGCATCTCGATGCGGTAGTCGCCCGGCGATGATGCGCTGCTGCCCCCGTGGCCGCGCGCGTCGAGCCGCAGCACGCGGTATCCCTGCGCCAGCAGCACCGGAACCTGTTCCGCCCACATTCCGCTGTCCGAGGTCAGCGAGTGCAGCATGCACACGACCGGCGCTCCCTTGGGCCCGATCAGGTCGTAGTGAAGTGCGCCGAAATCGGTCAGTGCCAGCATCATGGTGCTCCCGAGGAAACCTTGCGCGCCACCGCGCGCGTGTCTGACTGCGGCGTCCTTGTCAGATGATATTCTGCCGGATCGAATTCCGCCGTCACGTCGCGATAGTCGACGAGCCGGCCGGGCCAGTTCAGTGCGATGCGCCCGGCTGAGTTCTTGTACCAGTTGGTGACGCCGGGATGCGTCCAGACCATGTTGGCGAGCATGCCGTCAACCCGGTCGTTGAACTGCTGGAACGCCTCCTGGCGCACCTCGACGGCGTCCCAGCCGCTCTCGAGCTGCTCGCGCAGCGCCTTCATGATGTAGTTCACCTGGCACTCGGTCTGGAAGATGGCGCTGCCGCCATGCGCAAGGTTCGTGTTCGGCCCGTAGATGACGTAGAAGTTCGGGAAGCCGGGCACCGTGACGCCGCGATGGGCGCGCGGGTCCTCGTCGCCCCACAGCTCGCGGATCGACCTGCCTGCCGCGCCGACGATGTGCATTGGCGACAGCATGCGCTTGGTCTGGAAGCCGGTGGCGAGCACGATGACGTCCGCTGGATATCGCTTGCCGTCGGCGACGACCGCGTCCGCCTCGACGCGCTCGACATGCGCCGCCACCAGCTCGACATTGTCGCGCAGCAGCATGTCGTACCAGTTGTTGTCGCGCAGCATGCGCTTGCCGAACGGCGGATAGTCGGGGATCACCTTCGGCAACAGATCCTTGCGGTGCCCAACCTTGGACATGATGTAGGCGGTCAGGTCCTCGCGCCATTTCTCGTTCATGGCGTTGAGCGACCGCTTCGGGTGCGGCCAGGCGGGGTCGATCTTCAGCGTCCAGTGGAACGCTTCGGACGCCGCCCAGAACAGGGTGAGCCGATACCAGCTTGCGTAGTAGGGCACGTTGCGCATGGCCCAGCGGGCGCCGGTGCTCACTTCCTGGTGGTAGAGTGGGTGCTTCATCGCCCAATGCGGCGAGCGCTGGAAGATCGTCAGCTTTCCGACCTGCGGCGCGATCGCCGGCCCGGTCTGCATGCCGCTGGCGCCGGTGCCGATCATCGCCACGTTGCGGCCCTTGATCGGCACCTTCGAATCCCATTGCGCGGTGTGGAACCACGGTCCCTTGAAATCCTTGAGGCCGGGAATTCTGGGAATGGCCGGCCGGTTCAGCGCCCCCACCGCGGTGACCAGCACGTTGACGGTCTCGTTCGCCTCCGTGCCGTCGGCACGCCTCGTGCGCACCGCCCAGGTTCCGTCCGCCTGGTATTCGGCCGCGGTGACCTCCTCCTGGAAACGGATGTGCCGGCGGACATCGTACTTCTTGGCGCAGTGCAGAATGTAGCCGAGAATCTCGTCGCGCTTGGCGAAATAGCGGGTCCAGTCGGGGTTCGGTTCGAACGAATAGGAGAAGAAGTGGCAGGGCGTGTCGACGCCGCAATCCGGATAATTGTTCTCCAGCCACGTCCCGCCGACCTCGGCGTTCTTCTCGACGATGACATAGGGGATGCCGGCTTCCTGCAGGCGCACCGCCATGGCGAGCCCGGAAAAGCCGGCGCCGACGATCATAACCTTGAAGGCTGCGAGCGTCGTCTCGGCAGGTCGCTTGCGCCAGCTGAACGTGCGCGCATCGCGGCCGGCGATCAGCATCTCTTCGCGGAAGACCTGCACATATTCGGGCGGCACGGTCTCGCCGACGGCGACGTCGATCATCTTCTTGAAGTCGCCTGCGGCAGGCTCGGCCGGCAGTTCGCGCGGCCGTTCGGCGAAATCGAGCACGGCTTGAACCAGCGCCGCGCGAATGCGGTTCTGCAGCGTGGTCGGAATCGTCTGCATGTAGTTCCACGCGCCCTTGATGTGGGGCGCGGCCTCGTCGAGCAGCGACGTGTCGCCGGTGAGCTGCACGTAGCTCATCAGCAGCGGCACGATGTCGGCGCCGGCGATCGCGGCGCTGAACTCATCGGCATGCGCGGCGGCATAGGCGATCTGGCGGTAGGGGTCGTGACGGGGATCGTTCTGCAAATGCCTGTCCTTTTCGCGACGGATGCGACGCAGCGTTCAGTAGCGGCCGCCGGTGACGTGCAGCACTTCGCCGCTGATGTAGCCGGCGCGATCGGATGCGAGGAATGCCACGGCGTCTGCTACGTCGGACACCTGTCCCATGCGCGGGATGGCCACGGTCTTTTCCGCGTTGGCCCGGATCTTGTCGAAATGCGGAAGGGATCTCACCGCTTCGGTCTCGACGATGCCCGGCGCCACGGCGTTCACGGTTATGAAGTGCCGGCCGGCCTCCAGCGACATCGCGCGGGTGAAGCCCAGCAGCCCTGCCTTGGCTGCGGAATAGTTGGCCTGCCCCGGATTGCCGAGATAGGCCCGCGACGAAATGCTGATGATGCGGCCGCTGTTCTTCTCGATCATCGTCGGCATCACCGCCTTGGTGCACTGGTAGGCGCCCTTGAGCACGACGTCGACCACGAGATCCCAGTCGGTTTCGCTCATCCTGCCGATGCGCATGTCACGGGTGAAGCCGGCATTGTTGACCAGCACGTCAATGGTGCCGAAGGCGTCGAGCGTGGCCCGCACCATGGTCTCGACCGATGCGCGGTCGGTGACGTCGCAGGTGACCGCCAGCGCCGCCGCGCCGTCGGGCGAGAGCGCCGCGGCCGCCTCGCCTGCCGCCGCCCCGTCCATGTCGGCAACGACGACGCGGGCGCCTTCCGCGAGGAACCGCTCGCAGATCGACAGGCCGATGCCTCTTGCGCCGCCAGTGACGATGGCGACTTTTCCGTTCAGTCCCAAATCCATTTGTGCTCCGCCCTATCAGCGGGCCGGACCGTATTTTTGCGTTGGGGGACTTGTCAATGAAAATCAATTTCGCAATGTAGGCGCGCCGATCGCACCCCGCGCGGAAAGCCTTCGAACCGGATGAGAGACCTTGACTGACGTCCATTTCGCGGTCCCGACGGCGCAGTCCGGCGCTGCCACCGCGGCAGCGTGCCGGGGCGCCCGCGCGGGCGCCCCAGAGGCCGGCCGATGAACGCGTCGGGCGACGTCGAGTCCCGCCTGCGCCGCGCCTTGCCGGACGCCGGGCAGAACATTCTCTTCGGCGCCGAAATCCCGGTGCGCCATCATGCCGACTGGACGCGCCTGCCGCCCGTGGTGCCGCTGGCGCTGGTGCGGCCCGCGGACGCCCGGGAGGTTTCCGCGGTTCTCCGCGTCTGCAACGAAACCGCGACGCCGGTGGTGACGCAGGGCGGGCTCACAGGTCTTGTCGGCGGCGCGCATCCGGTGGCCGGCTGTGTTGCGCTGTCGCTCGACCGGCTCACCGGAATCGAGGAGATCGACGTCGCGGGCGCTACGATGATCGTGCGTGCCGGAACCCCGCTGGAGCAGGCTCAAGCGGCCGCCGAGGCGGCCGGTTTCATGCTGCCGATCGACCTCGGGGCGCGCGGGTCGTGCAGCATCGGCGGCAACCTCGCCACGAACGCCGGCGGCAATCGCGTCATCCGCTACGGTTCGACACGCGATCACGTGCTTGGCCTCGAGGCCGTGTTGCCGGACGGGACGATCGTCGATTCGATGAGCCGGCTGGTCAAGAACAACACCGGCTACGACCTCAAGCAGTTCTTCATCGGCTCGGAGGGTACGCTTGGCGTCATCACCCGCGCGGTCCTGCGCCTGCAGCCGCGTCCCGCCGTGGTCATTTCGGCGATGTGCGCGGTGGCGGGTTTCGATGAGCTCATGGCGCTGCTCGGCGCGCTGCGCGGCCGTCTCGGGCCGTCGCTCTCCGCCTTCGAGGCCATGTGGCCGGATTTCTGGAACCTCATGGTCTCGAAGCTCGACCTGCGGGCACCGTTTGCGAGCCCGCACGGCGCTTACGCGCTGGTCGAAGTGAGCGGCTTCGACCCGGAGCGCGACCCCGAACGGCTGCAGGGCGTGCTGTCCGAACTGCTCGAAACCGGCGTGCTCGAAGATGCAACGATCGCACAGACGAGCCGCGAGGCGGCGGATTTCTGGAAGATCCGCGAAGGCGTCAGCGAGATCAGGCGCGCCATCGGGCCCATCGTGTCCTTCGACGTCGGCCTGCCGGCGGCCAGCTCCGACGAATTTGTCCGCCGGTCGGAGACGGTCGTGCGCGGCCGCTGGCCCGACGCGATCCACGTCGCCTACGGGCACCTCGGCGACTGCAACATCCACATCATCATCCAGATTCCCTCGGCGGGCGCGCATCAGCCGAAGGGCGAGATCGACGACCTGGTCTATGGCGTGGTGCGCGAATTCGGCGGCAGCATCTCGGCCGAACACGGCATAGGGCTGTCCAAGCGCAAATACTTGCCGCTGTCGCGCAGTCCGGCCGAAATCGCCATGATGCGTTCGATCAAGGCCGCGCTAGACCCGCGCGGCATCATGAATCCAGGCAAGCTTTTCCCGTCCTGACGCAAGGCGACGATGACTCACGCCGCGACCATCATCACCATCGACGAGGCCATCGCCGGCCCAGCGCTGCGCGAGCGGGTCGGCCGTGTCGCCGCCGGCCTGCGCGGGCTCGGCGTCGGGCGCGGAGACTGCATCTGCATCCTGATGCGCAACGACAGCGCCTTCCTGGAGGCGACGCTGGCGGCACAGCAGCTCGGCGCCTATGCGGTTCCGCTGAACTGGCATTTCCGGCGCGACGAGCTGCTCTATGTGATCGGCGACTGCCATCCGAAGGTGCTGCTCGTCCATGACGACCTGCTCGGGGAAGTCGTTACGGACCTTGCGGCGACGTTGAAGGTGGTGGTGGTGCCGGCCCCGCCTGCCCTGCGTCGCGCCTTCAGGTCACCTCCCTTGCCGGCGACCGCGACGGGACACGAGTTCTGGCCCGACTGGATCGGCGCGCTCGAACCGCTCCGCGAAGAAGCGGGGCCGGCACCCGACAGCGTAATCTACACATCTGGCACCACCGGCAATCCGAAGGGCGTGCGCCGACGTCCGCTCGCGCCCGAACTGGCGCAGGCGGCGGCGCGCATGCGCGCCGCGGTGTACGGCATAGGTCCGGGCGATCGTGTGCTCATGACCGCGCCGCTCTACCACGCCGCGCCGAACTTCTTCTCGCTGCGCGCGGTGCGGCTGGCGGAGCGCCTGGTGCTGCTTCCGCGCTTCGAGGCGGAGGAGTTCCTGGCCGCCATCGAGCGCCACGGCATCACGCATGTCTATGCCGTGCCGACGATGTTCGTGAAGCTGCTGGCGCTGCCGGCACAGATGCGCGACCGCCATGACCTGTCATCGCTGCGGTTCGTGCTGCACGCCGGCGGGCCCTGCGCGCCGGCAGTCAAGCAGGCGATGATCGACTGGCTGGGGCCGGTCATCAACGAATATTACGGGTCGACCGAGCACGGGCCGCTGACCTTCTGCACCAGCGCGGAATGGTTGGCGCATCCGGGCACGGTGGGGCGGGCCGCGCCAGACTGCATGCTCGCGATCGAGGACGACGAGGGCAACCGGCTGCCGACAGGCGGGATCGGCGAAGTGCTCGGGCGCAACATGGCGCATTCGGATTTCACCTACAGCGGCCGGCAGGCCGAACGGGACGCGCTGCAGCGAGGCGACCTCATCCTCACCGGCGACGTCGGCTATCTCGACGCGGACGGATTCCTCTACCTGTGCGACCGCAAGCGCGACATGGTCATCTCGGGCGGCGTGAACATCTACCCGGCCGAGATCGAAGGCGTGCTGGCGGAAATGCCGGGCGTGGCCGACAGCGCGGTCTTCGGGCTGCCGGACGATCTCTACGGCGAGACACTCATGGCGATCGTCCAGCCGCGCGCCGATGCGCAGCTCGAACCCGGCGCAATCAGGCAGTTCCTCGCCGCGCGGCTCGCCGCCTACAAGGTTCCCGCTCTCATAGAGATCCACGAACATCTGCCGCGCGAGGAGTCCGGCAAGATCAGGAAGCGGCTGCTGCGCGACTCGGCTCTGAAGGCCCGCCAGCGCGAGCGGGAACCGTCGCCGCGGTCGGTGCGATAGGCGCGGCATGACGTCCGCGGTCCAGACCAACGCCGTGCTTTCGACCTCGCACCGCCTGCGAAAAGTACTGGCGCTCGACGATTTCGAGCTTCTTGCGCGACAGCACCTGCCCCGGCCCGTCTTCGGCTACATCGCCAATGGCTCGGAGACCAACGGCTCTCGCGACGACAACCGTGCGGCCTTCGCCGAATACCAGCTGCTGCCGAAGGTGCTGGTCGACGTTGCGTCCCGCAGCCAGTCGACCAGCCTGTTCGGCGTCGAGCATGCCGCGCCTTTCGGCATCGCCCCGGTCGGGCTGTCGGCGCTGGCCGCCTATCGCGGCGACCTGGTCCTGGCGCAGACCGCCCGGCGGGTCGGCATCCCGATGATCATGAGCGGCGCGTCGCTGATCCGCATGGAAGACGTTGCACGCGCTGCGCCGGACAGCTGGTTCCAGGCCTATTTTCCCGGCGATGTCGGCCGCATCGACCCGTTCGTCGACCGCATCGCGGCCGCCGGTTTCAAGACGCTGGTGGCGACCGTGGACGTGCCGGTCATCTCCAACCGCGAGAACGCCGCGCGGGCGGGCTTCACCGCGCCGCTGCGGCCCGGCCCGCGACTTGCCCTGGACGGCATCCTGCATCCGCGCTGGACGGTCGGGACCTTCCTGCGAACGCTGCTTCAGCATGGCCTGCCGCATTTCGAGAACGGATCGCCGCAGCGCGGCCTGCCGATCCTCGCCCGCAACGTCGCCTACCAGCACGACGGGCGCGACAGCCTCGACTGGCGCTGCATGGCGCATCTGCGCAAACGCTGGGGCGGGCGCCTGGTGGTCAAGGGCATCCTGCGCGCCGAGGATGCAAGGCGAGCGGTCGGGGAGGGGCTCGACGGCATTATGGTGTCCAACCACGGCGGCCGCCAGCTCGACGGCACGCCGTCGCCGCTACGCGTTCTGCCCGGCATTGTCGACGCGGTCGGCGGCGCGGTTCCCGTGATGCTCGACAGTGGGGTGCGCCGCGGCTCCGACGTCATCAAGGCACTGGCGCTCGGCGCATCCTTCGTGTTTCTCGGCCGGCCCTTCATCTTCGCCGCATCGGTCGGCGGTCAGGCCGGGGTGCTTCACCTCGTGCGGCTGCTTGCAGACGAGATCGATAGAAACATGGCGATGCTCGGCATCAACCGGCTGGCCGAGCTCGACCGCAGCTTCTGCCGGGAGCGCGCCACCAGCCTGTGAAGTCCAGTCCATATCGTGGACTCACCGGACTTCGCGTCCGTTGGGCTGGCCGATAGTGCTTCGACCCGGGCAATCGCTGGGCACGGTCATGGACACGCTCCGGGAATTTCTCGCCGCAGGCTGCGTGCATTCCATCCTGCGTGCGAACGAGCGCACCAGCCCCGCTGGCGTCGCCCTCGTCGCCAATGGGCGCAGCGTCGGCTGGGCGGAACTTCGCGCCGAGGTGGAAGACGTCCGCGCGTCTCTGGTGGCCGCCGGTGTCGTGCGCGGTTCGATCGTCGCCCTGCTTGAGGGCCGTGCCGAGCGGGAAGTCGCGCTCTATTTCGCCATCGCCTCGATCGGCGCCGTCGCAGCGCCGTTGGACCCAGCGCTTTCAGCGACCGAATTGCGCCGCATCTGCGCTGATTGCCGGCCCACCTTTGCCTGCAGCCAGCCAGAGACGGCGGCCCGCCTGCGCGAGGTGATTTCCGCCGCGGGGCTGCGCACGAAGGTTCTCGAAGACATTGCCGCCGGTCCCGCAGGCGAGCCTGCCGTCGCTTCCGGCAAGCGTACGGCGCCGGCGTCCTGGGACGATGTGCATCTGATCGTCTATGCCGAAGGGCGGGCGGCCGAGCCGCGCGGCGTGATGATCAGCCATCGCCAGGCCGTGCTCAATGCAGCGGCGGCCAGCGCCGGGCTTGGCATCAGGCGACAGGACCGGGTCCTGCTCGCATATTCGGCCGCCGATCCCTTCCGCTTCCAGTGGCTTGTGACGCTATGGATACAGCAGGCCACGGTCGCGCTGGCGCCCGTCCGGGCCGGGACTTTCGATCTCGGGCCGGACGACCTGCCCGACCTCTCGGTGATTGTCGCCGATCCGGTCGCGCTCGAGGCCGCATTGGCTTCCGGAGCGCGCTTGAGCAATGCGCAACGCGTCATCCTGTCCTGCGCCGACAGTGCGGTGCAGCAGCGGGGAGCGGCAGTCGCGGCTGCCGGCCGGTTTGGCCTTGCGGGTGTTTCGACGGCCCTGCTTGTCGCCGAGACCGGTCCGGTTCTGCTCGTCGCGCGCGAGGTCGAACGCAACGCGCATCCGAACATGCTGGGCACCGCCCTGCCGGGCTGCGACATCGCGTTGATCGATGATGGCGGGCGTGAGGCCGGCCCGGGCGGCGTCGGCCGGATTCACGTGCGTTCGCCGATGGTGGCTGCCGGCTATTGCGGCAGCGCCGAAGTTGGTGTCGCCGCGACCGGCCTTCACGGCGTGCGCACCGGCATCCTCGCATGGCGCACCGGCGAGGGAATATTGCATCCCGCTCCGGCAGCGGCGGACTAACCGGTCGGGACGGAGCGGGCGAGCCATGGACAGGATCAGCGAAGCCGGGACCTTCTTCGTCCACGACATCTTCCTCGCCAATGCGCGCTCGGCGCCGGACAAGGTCGGACTGATCTGGCGCGACCGCAGCTATACATGGCGCGAACTGGGCGAGCGCCTCGACGCGCTCGCGGCAGGGTTGACGGCGCGCGGCATCGTGCGCGGCAGCCGTGTCGCCGTGCTCGACCGCAATTCCGACGACCTCGTGCTCCTGCATTACGCGCTGGCCTCGCTGGGCGCCGTGCTCTGCCCGCTCAACGCCTGGCTGCGCGCACCCGAGATCGCCGCCATCCTCGCCAATGCCCGTCCGGCCTATCTCGTCGTTGGCGAGGAATTCGTCGCTTCCGCCGCCGCCGCGGTCAGCGGGCTGGAGTTCAGGCCGGTCATCGTGCTGCGCGGCGGCAGCCTCGACGGTGCCATGGCGTGGAGCGCGTTTTCGTCGGGCGGCGCGGGTCTCGCCCGCTCCGCCCCCGAAAGCTGGGACGACACTCACCTGATCCTGCACACCAGCGGCACCACGGGCATGCCGAAGGGAGTGGCGCTGTCGCACCGTCGCACCGTCGCCGACGGGCTGTTCGCGGCGCCGAGCTTCGGCGTTCGCCGAACCGACCGCTACTACTGCTACACGCCGCTGTTCCACACCGGCGGCTGGGACTGGCTGAAGATGTTCTTCATGCAGCAGGGCAGCGTGGTGCTGGTCGACCGGTTCGATGCGGGCGACGCGATCCGCGCCATCGTCGAACATCGCTGCACGGTCGTGCCGTGCTTCCCGATCACCTTGCGCGGACTGATCGAACACGCGGACTTCGACGGCGCCGATATGAGCGCCGTGCGGATGATCGGCTATGGCGGGCAGGACCCGTCCGACATCCTCGACATCGGGCTACGGCGTTTCCGTGAGCGCGGCGCGGCGCACGTCTCCGTTCTGCTGCCCTACGGCATGACCGAGTGCGGACCGTTCATCACCATCGCGCAGGGGCACGAGGCGCTGAAGCATCCCGCTTCCGTCGGGACCTCGGTGCCGGGCATCGAGGTGGCGCTGCTCGATGACGACCTCTCCGAAACGCCACGCGGCGAGATCGGCGAGGTCTGCATCCGCTCGCCCGCTCTGATGACCGGCTACATCGGCAACGCCGAGGCCACCGAGGAGGTGTTTGCCGGCGGCTGGCTGCACACCGGCGATCTTGCCCGGCAGAACGAGGACGGTTTCTATACCATCGTCGACCGCAAGAAGGACATGGTTCGCACCGGCGGCGAAAACGTGTTCGCCAAGGAGGTCGAGGAAATCCTCGTCCAGCACCCTTCGGTCAAGGAGTGCGCCGTGGTCGGTCAACCCGACGACGTCTATGGCGAAATGGTCGTGGCGGTCGTGGTGACCGCCGACGGCTTCCGCGACGACGCCGCGCTGAAGGCGCACACGCGTGCCCGGCTGGCGGGGTTCAAGACGCCCAAACGCGTCGTGTTCGTCGACGAATTGCCGCATACCCCGGTCGGCAAGATCGCCAAGGCGGAACTGCGCAAGATGCTGGCGGCAGGCACGATGGCCTGAGCATTCATGCGACGGGTCGCTCGCCGGCTTGATCGTTTTTCGAACTTTAGTTAGAATATTTTGCAATGAGCGGGCAGCAGTCGATGGAACGGGCGGGAACAGCACTGGTGACGGGCGGTGCCCGAGGCATAGGCCGGGCGGTCTGCGTTGCCATCGCGCCGCGCCATGAGCGCGTGGCCATCGTCTATCGCGGCAACGAAGCCGCGGCGTCCGAAGCCGCGGAGCTGGTGCGTGCGCAAGGGACGGCGCCTCTGCTCATCAAGGCCGATATCGCCGATCCTGCCGCCGCCGCCGCCGCCGTCGAGGAGGCGGCTGCGGCCGGCGGAGCGGGGCTGGACGTTCTGGTGCACTGCGCCGGCGCCGCGACAACGTGGAAGCCGGTTCGCGACATCGCGCCAGCGCAATGGAACGACATGATCGACGTCGATCTCAACGGCTTCTTCAACGTCGTCAGCCCGGCGCTGCGGATCATGCATGCGGCCAAACGGGGAGCGATCGTTGCGGTGACCTCGATCTCGGCCCGTTCAGCCTCGCCGCGTTCGGCACAATCGGCCGCGGCCAAGGCCGGCGTCGAGGCGATGGTGCGCGTGATCGCGCGTGAAGAGGGCCGCTACGGCATCCGCGCCAACGCGGTTGCGGCCGGCCTCACCAACACCGACCAGGGGCGCGACGCCATGCATCACTGGGGCGAGGAGATGACCGCGCGCGTTCTCGCGCAGGCGGCCATCCCGCGCATCGGCACTGCCGAGGAGGTCGCGCAGGTCGTGGCTTTCCTGGCGTCGCCGGCCGCTAGCTACGTGACCGGACGCGTGCTTGCCGCCGACGGCGGCCAGTTCATCAGCGCCTAGAGACCAGCGAGGGATCATGCCGATCGGGTTCGAGGAATACCGGCTGGGCACGCAATTCGGCCTGACGCAGGCTCAGCTTGAGCTCTGCCAGCACGCCAGCGACTATTTCGAGACGACGCTGCACCCGCTGCAGGCGCGCATGGACGACGAGGACTGGTGGCCGGAAGAGACGTTCCGCGAGGTCGCGGCGATGGGCTATCTCGGCACCACAATTCCCGCCGAATATGGCGGGCAGGGGCTCGACTATCTCGCGTCGGGCCTGATCTGCGAGGTGATGGCCTACTGGAATCCGGCCTTCGCCTTCAGCTGGCTCAACGCCGACAACCTCGTCATGGACAACCTCTACCGCAACGGCAACGAGGAACAGCGCCGCCGTTTCCTGCCGCGCCTGTGCACCGGCGAGCTGATCGGGGCGCTGGGCATGACAGAACCCGGCGCCGGCTCCGATGCTCTCGGTTCGATGAAGACCGCTGCGCGGCGCGACGGCAACGGCTATGTCGTTTCGGGTTCGAAGATATTCATCACCAACGGACCGATCGCCGACCTCGTTCTCGTCTATGCCCGCACCGATCCGACGATGGGCCGCTCCAAGGGCATCTCGGCGCTCGTCGTGGAGAAGTCGTTCGAAGGTTTCCGCGTCGCCCAGAAGCTCGACAAGATGGGCTTTCGCGGCAGCCCCAATGGCGAGCTCGTCTTCGAGGGTTGCCGGGTGCCGGCCGACAACCTGATCGGCGAGGAGAACCGGGGCCACGTCATCATGCACAGCGGCCTCGACCTCGAACGCGTCATGTCGGCGATGCTGTGCATCGGGCCGGCCCGCCGCGCGCTCGACCTTGCCATCGACCATGCCAATCTTCGCGTCCAGTTCGGTCAGCCGATCGGCTCGTTCCAGATGATCCAGGCCAAGCTGGCGGAGATGTACGTGGCGCTGGAAGCGGCCCGCACGCTGGTCTACCGCGTACTGGACATCTGCAGCAGCACGGCCGAAAGCGACCTCGGCCGAGGGCGGGTGCATAGGCTTGCCGCCGCCGCGCTGTTCAAGGCAGCGCAGACAGGCAAGTTCGTGATGGACGAAGCCGTGCAGATCCATGGCGGTTCCGGCTACATGCGCGATACCGAGATCAACCGCCTCTACCGTACCACCAAGGTCATGGAGATCGCGGCCGGCTCACAGGAGATCAGGCGGCTCATCATCGCAGCCGACTTGCTAAAGGGCTGAAATCCATGCTTCACGCGTCGCCGACGCGATGGATGCTCCCGGAAGGCGACAGATGAACACGCCGACGCTTCGCAAGCCGCGCCGCCGGACTGCCGAGAAGCAGACCAAGGCCGAGATTTCGCGCGAGCGGGTGCTGGCTGCCGCCGCCCGCATCTTCAGCGATCGCGGTTATGCCGGCACAACGATGCGGGCAATCGCCGACGGCGCCAACCTGCAGGCCGGCAGCCTCTACTACTACTACCCGTCGAAGGAACTGCTCATCGAGGCCGTGCTCGACATGGGCATCCACGGCGTCTCCGCGTCCGTCTACTCCGCCATTGCGGGGCTGCCGCCGAGCACGACCTATGCCGATCGCATCCGGGCGGCGATTTCCGCGCACCTGAAGAGCATCCTGGAGTTCGGCGATTATGCGCTGGCGTCGCGTCGCGTGCTCGGGCAGGTGCCCGTGGAAGTGCGGCGCAAGCATGTCGTGCGGCGTGACGCCTATGGCGACTTCTGGGTCAGGCTGCTCGAATCCGCCCACGGTGCGGGCGAACTGCGGTCGGACGTCGACCTGAAGCTGGCCCGCACCTTCATCCTCGGCGCGCTCAACTCGGCACTCGAGTGGTACCGTCCGAACGGCATGCCGATCGACGAGGTCGCCGCGCAGTTCACCGCACTCATCGCCGACGGCATCTTCCGCCGCTGAAAGGCGGCCAAGACGGTTGCGCCCAACCCGCTTCCGCAATATATTCTAACAAGTGTTCAGTTTGAGGCGGCGCATCCTCCCGCGCCGTTGAGGGGACGGTGACAGTGGCTGAGACCGCGATGCCTTTCGGGATACCGTTCGGGATACCGGCGGATGTATCGGCAATCTGCGCCGGCCTGACCGATTTCGTCGACCGTGTCGTCGTTCCTCTCGAGCGCGCGAATGCCGCGCTGATTTCTAACGATCGTATGATTTATCGAGCGGACGGGCGCTATGCTCCCGAACTGCTCGACCTGCGCCGCCGCGTGCGGTTGCTCTCCGCCGAAGCCGGCTACTACACGATGCTCGGCTCGGAGGATCTCGGCGGCGGCGGATTGCGGCCGGTAGCGGCCGCATGGGTGCAACTGGAACTGGCGCGACGCTACGGCCCGGCCCGGAACCTGATCCACCACGTCGTCGTCCCCTCGCCCTTCACCAACGGCCTTTCGCCCGTGCTGCGCAAGCTGCAGCCTGCGCTGCGGGAGCGCTGCCTGCCGGGCATTGCCAGCGGCGACAGGACGCTTTGCTTTGCGTTGAGCGAACCCGACGCCGGCTCCGATCCGCAGGCTATGCGCACCCGTGCGGTGCGCGACGGCGACGACTGGGTCATCGACGGTTCCAAGCAATGGATCACCAACAGCCCCTATGCCGACTACGCGGTGGTCTTCGCCGTCACGGATCCGGAGCGCGCGCAGGCGCGCAAAGGCGGCATAACCGCCTTCTTCGTCGACACATCGTCCCCCGGTTTCGAAGTGACGAGCGTGATACCGTTGATGGGCCATGGCGGAGGCGACACCGGCATCATCGCGCTTTCCGGCCTTCGCGTGCCGGACGCCAATCGCATCGGCGAGGAAGGCGAGGGCCTGACAGTCGCCATGGAAGGCATCAACGCCGGCCGGCTCGGCATGTCCGCCACCTGTGTCGGCTACGCGGAATGGGCGCTGGCGGCTGCGACCGACTACGCCCGGTCGCGCCGGACGTTCGGCAAGCCCATCGCCGAGCATCAGGCAATCCAGATCCATCTGGCCGACACTGCGATGGACGTCTTCGCGGCCAAGAGCATGCTTGTCAGCTGCGCCGCGCGGCTGGAGGCCGGGCTGCCCTCGCGGGGCGAGGTCGCGATGGTAAAGTGCTACGCCACTGAAATGCTGTCGCGCGCGATGGACCGGACCATCCAGGTTCACGGCGCGATGGGGTTGACCAACGAACTGAGACTTGAGGCCGGCTACCGTTTCGCGCGGATGATGCGCATCCCCGACGGAACCGCCGAGATCCAGCGGCGCACGGTGGCAGGCGAATTGCTGCGCGGCGCACTGCAACTGTAAGGCCGGCAAGCCGGGAGGAACCATGGGCTTTTCGACCACGGAACAGCAACGCGACATCGAGGACGCCGTCGCGCGTATCTGCGCCGGCTTCGACGACGGCTACTGGCTGGCGAAAGACAACGAAGCCGCCTTTCCGCACGAGTTCCACGCCGCGATCGCGGCGGGCGGCTGGCTCGGCATCGCCATGCCGGCCGAGTATGGCGGCGCCGGCCTCGGCATCACCGAGGCGGCGATCATGATGCGCACCATCTCGGAATCGGGCGCCGGCATGGGCGGTGCCTCGTCGGTGCACATGAACATCTTTGGCCTGCAGCCGGTGGTCGTGTTCGGGACCGACGAACAAAAGGCGCGCATGCTGCCGCCGCTCATCCGCGGCGAGGACAAGGCCTGCTTCGCCGTGACCGAACCCGACGTCGGGCTGAACACGACGCGGATCAAGACGCGCGCCGTGCGCGACGGCGACCGCTACCTGCTCAGCGGCCAGAAGATCTGGATCTCGACCGCGCAGGTCGCCACCAAGATGCTCATCCTCGCCCGCACGGGTGAACCCGGCAAACAGGGCCATGAGGGGCTGAGCCTCTTCTACACCGACCTCGACCGCTCGAAGATCGAGGTGCGGGCGATCCACAAGCACGGACGGCACGCCGTCGATTCCAACATGCTGTTCCTCGACCGCGTCGAGGTGCCGGCGGCCGACCTCATCGGTGAGGAGGGCAGGGGCTTCAAGCAGATCCTGCACGGCCTCAATCCCGAGCGCATCCTGATTGCCTCGGAGGCAGTCGGGCTCGGCCATGCCGCACTTCGGCGGGCGAGCCGCTATGCGCGCGAGCGGGTCGTCTTCGACCGCCCCATCGGCCAGAACCAGGGCATCCAGCATCCTCTCGCCCGCTGCTGGATGAACCTCGAGGCGGCCTGGCTGATGACGCTGGAAGCGGCCCGGCGCTACGATGCCGGCGAAGATTGCGGCGCGCAGGCCAACGCGGCCAAGTTCCTCGCTGCCGAAGCCGCCTACGAGAGCTGCCAGACGGCGGTGATGACGCATGGCGGCATGGGCTACTCGGCCGAATACCACGTCGAGCGCTACCTGCGCGAGAGCCTGATCCCGCGCATCGCCCCGGTCAGTCCGCAGATGATTATGAGCTTCATCGCCGAGAAGGTGCTCGGCCTGCCGAAGTCGTATTAGCGGTCGTTCGGCTGCTCGAACCCCGCGCCGCGGATACCGCCGACGCAGAAGTCGATGAGCGCCCCGCGCATCGCCTCGATTGAGGGATCGCGGTCGACATTCTCGTTGCCCAGAAGTCCGCCGATCCTTCGCCGCGTCGATACCAGGTGCAGCATCGCCGCGATCGAAAAGACGAACGCGGCCGACAGCCGTTCCCGGTCGACCGCCGGGCCGGCCTCGGCGATAGCCGAAAGATATTCGCGCGCCAGCGGATCGTAGAGGTCGCGAACCGTCGGATACCAGCGGTCGTGGTCGGACATGCGCGCCACGAGCCGCGCATAGGCTCGCCGTTGCGGATCGTCGTCGACGGCACAGTCGAGATACGGTCCGAGATAGGCGGCGACCAGTTCGTGCAGCGTCGGCGGCTGCGGCCGGGCCTTCATGCGCGCCAGCGCTTCCGATCGCGCAGCGGACACTTCGTTGACGCGGCGTTCGATCACCGTCTTGAACAGTTCGATCTTGGTGCCGCCATGAAAGCCGACGGACGCGAGCGGCACCGTCGCCTCCTGCGCGATCTGGCGGATCGACACGCCGTCGAAGCCGAACTCGGCGAACAGCCTTTCGGCAGCGTCGAGAACCTGCTTGCGCGTGCTCTGGCCGCGCAGCAGGCGCCCGTCGGTTACGCCTTCGTCCGAAGCCGGCTCGGCAATAGGCATGCGGTTTTGTATCTCCGCGAATTCGATTGACAGGAAATATGTACGAACGTACGAATTACTAGTCAAGGTCGCCGACGCCTGGGGCGCGCGGCGCACGGGAGGAAACGCAACATGCTGAGACTGCTTGTCAGCGGGGCCCTGGCGGCCGCCGCGGTTTCGCTTTCGCCTGCCCTGGCGGTCGGCGCCGAGTTCAAGGCTACGATCGTCGCGGGACACCCGCCGATCTTTCCCTGGGTGAAGCTGTTCACCGAGGTGATGATTCCGGAGACCAACAAGGCGCTGGAGGGCACCGGCCACACCATCGTCTGGACCGAAGGCTATGGCGGCAGCATCGCCGCCGTCGGCGGCGAGGCGGCCGCCATCGAGGACGGCCTGGCACAGATCGGCACCGTGTCGACGGTCTTCGCACCCGCCCAGTTTCCGCTGCAGAACGTGTCCTACGTCGTGCCGTTCGGCAGCGCGGATGCCGCCCTGGTGCTCAGCATCGTCGACGATCTGCACAAGACCATCCCGGCCATGCGCAAGCTGTGGGAAGACCGCAATATGGAGTACGTGTACTCCGCGGTCGGCGTTGACGACTATGTGCTGATGACCAAGAAGCCCCTCGCCAGCTTCGCCGGTCTCAACGGCCTGAAGATCGGCGCTCCCGGGCCGGCTGTGAACTGGCTGAAGGGCACCGGCGCGGTCGGCGTCTCGGGCAACCTGACCACCTACTACAACGATCTCCAGACGGGCGTCATCGACGGCGCCATCGTGTTTGCCACCGCTGCCGCGCCGGCCAAGCTCTTCGAGCAGGCCAAATACGTCACCAAGGCGCGGCTGGGCGCGCAGTATTCGGGCGCGACGATCGTGAACAAGGAATGGTTCGACAGTCTTCCGCCGGAGGTCAAGGCGGCCGTGACCAAAGGACTGCAGGCCTACGCCAGCGGCTACATGGCCAATCTTCAGGCCCGTCTCGATGCGGCGATGAAGGCGATGGAAGCCGGCGGCGCGGTAATCAGCGAACTGCCGGAAGCCGAGCGCGCCAAGTGGGCCGCGGCGCTGCCGAACCTGCCGATGGAATGGGCCAAGGATCAGGACGCCAAGGGTCTGCCCGGCACCGACGTGCTCGCCGCCTTCCTGGACGGCCTGCGCAAGGCGGGCACCACGCTGCCGCGCGACTGGCAGGCGAAGTAGGAGCCGCCGGTGTCGGCTTCGGGCGAACCGGCCGATCCGCCGGTCGAGCCGCAGGGAACTGTCGCGCGTTGCGCCGTATGGCTGATGTCGGCAGCGAATGCGGTCTCGACCGCCTGGATCATCGTGATCATGCTGTTGATCGTGGCTGATGTGCTCGGTCGCGAGCTCTTCCTGCTCCCGATCGTCGGCGTGCACGAGATGGTCGGTTTCTCGATCGTCGGCATCGTGTTCCTGCAGGCCGCGCATGCCAATCTGCGCGGCCGCATGATCCGCTCGGACGGGCTGGTGACCAGCATCGGCCTGCGCCGCCCCCGCGTGCAGGCCGGCTTCGATCTGCTGGCGCACCTGCTCGGCGCCATCCTTTCCGTCGCCCTCGTTTTCGCCATCTGGCCGCGCATGGCGCGGGCCTTCGCGCGCGACGAGCTGCAAGGCATTCCCGGGCACTTCACCCTGCCGGTCTGGCCGATGCTGGCGCTGATCGTCTTCGGCTCGGCCATGCTGGCGCTGTCGTTCCTGATGGCGGCGCTCGTCGCCTGGCGACGCCTGCGGCAGGTGCCGTCGTGACCAACCTTGTCGTCGGCTATCTGTCGCTGATCGCGATCTGCGTGACGATCTATGCAGGCATCCATATCGCCGTCGCGCTGTCGCTTGTGTCGATGCTCGGCATCTGGCTGATGATGGGGCAGCCGCATCTGGCGCTGGTGTTCGTGGCGCAGGCCGTCACCGAGAGCATCGCCAACTACCTGTTCGGCGTCGTGCCTCTGTTCATCCTGATGGGCCTCGTGGTGGCCGAATCCGGCATGGGGCGCGACACCTTCGCGGTCGTCAGCCACTATCTCCGCGGGGTTCGTGGCGGGCTTGGCGTCGCCACCGTCCTGTCCAACGCCATTTTCGCCGCGGTAACCGGCATCTCCATCGCGTCCGCGGCGGTCTTCGCCCGCATCGCGGTGCCGGAGATGGTGCGCGCCGGATACGACCGGCGCATCGCCGTCGGCGTCGTCGCCGGCTCCTCGGTGCTCGGCATGCTGATCCCGCCCAGCCTGCTGATGATCTTCTTCGCCTTCCTGACCGATACCTCGATCGGCGACCTGTTTCTCGGCGGTGTCGGGCCTGGCCTGCTGCTGACGGCCGCCTATTCGCTCTATCTCCTCGCGCTGGGGCGCCTGCAGCCGCATCGGTTAGAGCCTGCCGGCAAGCGCGGCGAGCCTGAAGCGCGGCCAAAGCGGCGGATGCTGCTGCCGGTCTTCGCGCTGGCCGCGCTCGTCCTAGGCGGCATCTACGCCGGTTTCTTCACGCCGACGGAAGCCGGCGCCATCGGCGCGTTCCTCGCCATCCTGTTCGCCATGCTGATGCGGCGGATCGGGCTGCGCGAAGCTTGGCGCATCACGCTGGAAACAGGCCACATCACCGCTTCGATCAGCCTGCTCATCATCGGCGCGACGATCTACAGCCGCATGCTGTCACTGTCCGGCGTTCCCGCTTCGCTGACAGCATGGGCGGCCGGGTCAGGCCTGGGTCCCATCGGCGTCATGCTGCTGTTCAGCCTGCTGCTGATCCTGCTCGGCACCATCCTTGATTCCGGCTCGATCCTGCTCGTCACCGTGCCGCTCGCATTCCCGATCGCGATGCAACTCGGCATCGACCCGGTGCATTTCGGGCTCGTCACCGTGATTGCGGTCGAGATCGGCCTGCTGACGCCACCGCTCGGCCTGTCGGTCTTCGTCGTACACTCGACCCTGCGCGACACGGGAGTAACGCTGGGAGAAGTATTCCGCGGTGCACTGCCCTTCGCGGCGGTGATGACCGCGGTGCTTCTCGCTGTAATCTTCTATCCGCCAATCGTGCTGGCCATCATCGGCAGATAACAACGCCACGGGAGCATCCATGAAACTGGTCGATCTTTCGAACCCGCTGGAGAACACCGTCTTTGCCGATCCGCCCGGCTTGCCGCCGAAGATCGACTATCTCGACCACAAGGCGACGCTGCCTAGCCTCAAGGCATTCTTCCCTACGGTCCGCGATGACCAGCTTCCGGGCGGCGAAGCCTGGGCTGCCGAGCTGGTGGCGATATCGACCCACAACGGCACGCATATGGATGCGCCCTACCACTACCATTCGACCATGGATGGCGGCCGGCCGGCACTGCGCATCGACGAGGTGCCGCTCGAATGGTGCTGGAACCGCGGCGTCAAGCTCGACTTTCGCCATTTCGAGAACGGCTACGTGGCGACCGCTGCCGATGTCGAGGCTGAACTGAAGCGCATCGGCCACGAACTGAAGCCGCTCGACATCGTGCTGGTGAACACGGCCGCCGGCGCGCGCTACGGACAGCCCGACTACGTGAATTCGGGATGCGGCATGGGCGGCGAGGCCACCAACTATCTCACCGAGCGCGGCGTCAAGGTGACCGGCATAGACGGCTGGAGCTGGGATGCGCCCTTCGTCTACACGGCGAAGAAGTTCGCCGAAACCGGCGACGCCTCGATCATCTGGGAAGGGCACCGCGCCGGCATGGTGCGCGGATACTGCCACATGGAAAAGCTCGCCAATCTGGAGTCGCTTCCGTCGACCGGCTTCGAAGTGATCTGCTTCCCGGTCAAGGTGAAGGCCGCGAGCGCCGGCTGGTGCCGCCCCGTCGCGGTGCTGCGCTGACGCCGGGCGCCACGTTCGCAATCAGGGGGATCGCATGAAGCTCGCCACCTACGAGTCCGGCGGCAAGGTCCGCATCGGATCCGTCACGCCCGACCTGGCTTCCGTCATCGACCTGGCGGCAGCGTCCGCGGGGCGGGACAATGGCGCCTTCGCCTCGATGCAGGCGCTGATCGAGGGCGGCGATCGCGCGCTCGACCTTGCCCGCCGCACTGCGGAAGACGGGGCCATGGCCGGCGACTTCCTGCAGCCGCTAACGGCGGTCCGCCTGCTCGCGCCGCTTCCTGTGCCGGCACAGATCCGCGACTTCTCGGTCTTTCCGATGCATCTGCGGCAGGGCGCCGTCGGCGCCCGCAAGCTGTCGGCCGCCATGGCCGGCGAGCCGATCCCGGACGTGGAGCCTGCCGCCGAACTCGCGCCACACTATCGCGAGCGGCCGGTGTACTACATCACCAACCGCTTTAGCGTGATTGGGCCCGAGGCGGAGGTGCGCTGGCCGCGCTACTCGCGCTACATGGATTTCGAGCTGGAGGTCGCGGCCGTCGTGTCGAAGACCGGCAAGGACATCCCGGTCGAGAGGGCCGAAGAACACATATTCGGCTACACGATCTTCAATGACTTCTCCGCGCGCGACGCGCAGATGCTCGATATGGCGGGCATGCTTGGACCCACCAAGGGCAAGAGTTTCGACGGCGGCAACGCGCTCGGACCCTGGATCGTCACGCGCGACGAGATGCCCGACCTCGACTCATGCAAGGTCGAGGCGCGGATCAGCGGCAGGTCGTTTCACCGCTCGAATCTGTCCGGCCGCATGTTCAGCTTTCCCGAGCTGATCGCCTACGTCACCCGCGACGAGACGCTGCATGCCGGCGAGGTGCTCGGCTCCGGAACGGTGGGCGGATGCTGCGGGCTCGAGCATTTCCGCTTCCTCGATCACGGCGACACGATCGAGCTCGAAGTCGAGGGCATCGGGATCCTGCGCAACCGCGTGCGGCGGCAGGACGCGTAGCCGGCTCAGTGCGAGGCGGCGAAGGTGACCGGCGGCTGCATGTGCGCGGTGGTCAGCCGCGGGCCGAGGGGCCGGTAGACCGGCGCCATCCAGCGCTCACGGTCGAGATGCGGCAGCGCCGGCAGCATCGGTTCGAGCGCGGCGATGCCGGCCGCCTCGTCGGCCAGTTCGATCAGCAACGCATAGGCGTATTTGCGCGCGTTGTTGCGAATCTGCTCGTCGGCCAGCGTCAGCAGGTCGGCGCGTCGCACGCCGTTGGCGTTTGCCAAACGATCGAGGCCGCCGGACAGGAGAGCGTCTTCGAACTGCGCCGACTGGCCCTCAGCCGGATTTGCCAGCGCGAGCACGCAGCTGCGCCGGCCCGCATTGTCGCTTGGCACGCGCGCGCGGCTGAACGCGCTGGCACGCAGCCACATGGTCGGGGGCTGGATGCCGGCCATGTCGATCGCCGGGCTGATCGGCATTTTGTCTGAACCCTTGGTCTTTGCCAGCTGCTCAAGCGCATAGGCAGGATCGTCGAACTCCCAGATCACCATGTAGTCGTGCTTGCCCGCCGGCCACGGGGCCTTGACGCGGCCGAAACGCTGGCCGGCCAGCACGCCGGGTGTCAGCACCCCGTTGGCCAGGTGGTCAGAGCCGTACCACTCGTTGTACTCCTTCTCCATTCCCGCGACGGGATTGGAGAGAGCGAACTGCAGGCTGGCTGGCATGGAAATCTCCGTCGCTGCGCGGTGGGTGGTGTGCCCGCCGCTCGGCCTAGTCTTCCTTTGGCCACACGCCCGCTGCGGTTGCCACATATTTGATCGACGCAGCGCGGTCGAGCGCGTCGGTCAGCGGCATGGCCGGCGATCCGGCGCGGCCGCTCAATTCCTTTGCCACGGCCACCGGATCATCGGTGTCCATTTCGTAGATGGCGAGCGAATCGTAGGGCGAATCCTTCACCACGCTGCCGGCGCCGACCTCGTACTGGATGCGGAAGCGCTTCGCCGAAACGACCCCGGGCGTGGCCACGGCGTCCTTGATGTGCTGGTCGTCGTACCACTGATGAAACTCCTCGGCCTTGCCCGGCGTCGCCTTCGTCAGCACTGCGTAGAAATATTTCGCCACGGCTTCCTCCTCCGGTTTCGTGGGTCTCACACTGAAAGATAGGCATCGACGATGCGCGGGTCGTTCAGCAGCTCTTTCGAGCTTCCCTCCAACGTGACCGCACCGTTGGTGAGCACGTAGGCACGGTGCGAGAAGCGCAGCGCCTGCTCGACATTCTGCTCGACCAGAACGACGGTGAGCCCGCTGGCGATGATGCGGCCGAGCGCCTCGAAAACCTGGCGAACGACGATCGGCGCAAGGCCGATCGAAGGCTCGTCGAGCAGGAGCAGCTTCGGCCTGGTCATCAGCGCGCGGCCGATCGAGACCATCTGCTGCTCGCCGCCGCTCAGCGTCGAAACCACCTGGCTGCGCCGCTCCGCCAGCCGCGGAAACAGGCCGAATACGGTGTCCATCGACTGCCGGTATTGCGCCCGCAAGTCCTTCCTGAAGGCGCCGAGCCGAAGGCACTCCTCGACCGTCATGTCGGGGAACAGCCAGCGACCTTCCGGCACCAGCGCCACGCCCAGTTCCGAACGTCGTTCGGGTTTCAACCCGTCGATACGTTCGCCATCGAAGCGTATTTCTCCGGCCTCTGCCGGCACGAGGCCGGCCACCGAGAGCATCAGCGACGACTTGCCGGCGCCATTGGTGCCGATCACCGACACGACCTCGCCGGCCGCGATTCTGAGGCTGACCGCCTTCACCACGGTAAGCCTGCCGCGGCGGACGGAAAGGTTGGATATCTCAAGCATCGGCTTCGCGCCCCAGATAGGCGTCGATGACGGCCTCGTCGCCGCGGATCGCGGCCGGCGCTCCGTCGGCGATGATGCGCCCCTGGTCGAGCACGACAACACGGTCGCACAGATTCATCACGGCGCGCATGACATGCTCCACGAACAGGATCGTCACGCCGCGGTCGCGGATTCGCCGGCAAAGCACCATCGCCTCGTCGACCTCGTTCGGCCGCAAGCCGGCCATCACCTCGTCCAGCAGCAGCAGGCGCGGCTGCGTGGCAAGGGCGCGGGCGACCTCAAGCCGCTTCAGCTCCGGCACCGTCAGTTCGGTAGAGGCCACGTCCGCCTTGGCGGAGAGGTCGCAGAAGTTCAGCGTCTCGTGCGCCAGCCTCCCGGCTTCGCTGCGATCGCGAATACGGGCGAATGCGCCGGCCAGCACGTTCTCGAAGACGCTCAGCCGCGGCAGCGGCTCGGGAATCTGAAAGGTGCGCGCTATGCCCGCCATGGCGCGCGCGCTGGCGGACCTGCCGCCGATATCCTCGCCCGAGAAGCGGATCGTGCCGCTGCTCGGGGCGAAGCGCCCGGCGATCAGGTTGAAGAGCGTCGTCTTGCCGGCGCCGTTCTTGCCGATGATGCCGAGGATCTGCGCCTCTGGCACGCTGAAGCTGACGTCGGACAGGGCGACCAGTCCGCCAAAGCGCCGCGCGACGTTTTCCAGCGTCAGAATCATCGCGTCGCTCCCGGCAGCATCTTGCTCAGCAGCGGCCAGAGGCCGCGCGGCAGCAGCACCGAGAACACCATCAGCATGGCGCCGTAGGCGAGCAGGCTGGCGCCCGGGCGCAGCGCGACGCGGTCGGAAAGCTCGATGGCGAAGGTGAGCACGATTGCGCCCAGCAGCGGGCCGAACGCCGTTCCGAGCCCGCCGATCACCGCCGGCAGCACCACCTGGATCGCCACCAGAAGGCCGAAGAAGGTCGGCGGGTCGACGAACATGAGATATTGCGAATAGAGCGTGCCGATGGGCGCGGCGAGCGCCGCCGAGATGACGTAGGCGGCCAGTTTGAGGCGGGTTGGCGAAATCCCGATGGATTCGGCCACATCCTCGCTGTCGCGGATCGCCGCAAGCTGATAGCCGAAGCGATTGCGCGCGATCCACGCCGACAGGGCGATGATCACGACGGTCGCGGCCAGAAACATGTAGTAGAAGGCCATCGGCTGGAACTGCATCAGCAGCCAGTTGCGCTCCTGGGCCAGCGGGATCGGGATTCCGCCATTGCCGCCGAACCACGGCAACGCGCCTGCCAGAACACGTAGAACCTCGCTCATGGCCAGCGTGCCTATGGCGAAATAGGTCCCGTGCAGCTTGTAGCGGAAGATGATCCAGCCGATGCACAGCGCCATCAGCGCCGCCACGGCGGAGCCGACGATCATGCCGACCAGCGTCGGGAAACCGAAGACGCTGTAGAGCCACGCCGACGAATAGGCGCCAATGGCGAAAAAGGCCGCGTGGCCCAGCGAGAACTGGCCGGCATAGCCGCCGATGATGTTCCAGCTGCCGGAGAAGGATGTCCAGAACAGCACGGTGATGCCGAGCGCCAGCCAGTAGCGGCTGACGAACATCGGAAACAGGATGGCGAGCACCAGCAGCAGCGCGGCGAGCACGAGGCCGGTCGTGCCGGCTGCCGGGCGCACCGCCTGCCTGCCGGCCGTGGCAGTCAGCTCAGACATTGGCGCGCTTCCCGAACAGGCCGTCCGGACGGACGAGCAGAAACACCAGGATAAGGCCGAAGATCGCGGCTTCCTTGAAGTCGTCGCCGATGAAGGCGATCGCGGCGGCCTCGAACAGGCCGACGATCATGCCGCCCACGAAGGCACCCATGACGTTGCCCTTGGTGCCGATCACCACCGCGCCGAAGGCGATGCCGAGGAACACGTGGCCGGCGTAGGGCGAGATCGTCATCGACGGCGCGATCAACAGGCCCGCGACCACCGCCGCAACGGCCGACAGGGCGAATGCGATAGCGAGTGTCTTGGTGCGCGGAATGCCGATCAGGCGCGCGGCGGCATCGTGTTGCGCGACCGCGCGGATGGCCATGCCCCACCAGGTCCAGCGCAGCAGCGCCCAGAAACCGACAGCCAGCAGGATGGACGCGACGAAGCCGATGATGCGCGGCCGCGACACCATCACGTCGCCCATGAAGAGCACGCCGGACAACGCCGACGGCGCGACGCGCGGGTTGGCGGTCCAGATGATCTCGATCGCCGCCTCGATGACGATGCCGAGGCCCAGCGTGAACACGACCTGCGTCAGCGCCGGCTTGCTGATCACGGTGTCGATCAGCGCATAGTAAGCAAGCAGGGCCACGATCGCCATCAGCACCGCGGCGGGCACGATCGCCAGATAGGGATCGATGCCCCAAGACACTGCGACCACCGCGCTGTAGAAGCCGATGGTGACCAGCGCGCCGTGGCCGAAATTCATCAGCTTCAGCACGCCGAACACCACCGTCATGCTGACGGCGATAAGCGCATAGGTGCCGCCGGCCAGCAGGCCGTTGAGCAGCACTTCGATGATGTAGAAAAGATCGTAGCCCAAGGCTCGTCTCCGCCGGTGGAGCGCCCGGCCGACAGGGGCCGGCCGGGCAGTCCTGTCAGCCTACTGGGCCGAGATGCGCAACTTGCTGGTCGCGTACTCGGCCGGCCAGACGACCTCGAGCTTGTCGCCCTGCTGCTGAACCGTGAGCAGGTTCATGTACATGTTCTGGCCGGTCGCATCGAACTTGACCATCGGGTTGGCCATGATGTGGCCGTCGGCCGGGCCGAACTCGACCGCTGCGAGGGCGTCGCGCAGCTTGCCGCTGTCGGTGCTGCCGGCCGCCTCGAGCGCCTTGGCCATCACCATCATCGAGGTCCAGGCATTGGCGCTGATGAAGCCCGGCTCGTCGCCCCAGCGCTCGCGGAACGCCTTGTCGAACTTGGCAGGGCCGTCCTCGTTGCCGGGCACCTTCACCGCGGCGTTGAAGTACTGGTAGCCGACGAGACCGTCGCGCAGCTCGACCGGTACCGCCGCCTTGAAGTTCTTGTCGTTGATGCTGATGCCCGCATCGAAGAACGGGAACGAGACGCGGGCCTGCCGGGCGGCGTTGACGAAGGTGATCGCGTCGGGAACGTAACCGGTGAAGACCAGCGCCTCGCCGCTTTCGCGGCGCAGCTGCGAGATCAGGCCGGACATATCGGCCGAGCCGGTCTTGAACGGCACCGCCACCAGTTCGAAGCCGAGGTCCTTGGCTAGCGCGGCGTAGGAATTGTTGTTGACGGACTGGCCGAACGCGCCGTCCTCATGGACATGGACCAGCCGCTTCAGCTTCACGTCGCCGGAGAAGAAGTTCTCCAGATAGGCCTTCGTGTTGGCATAGCTCAGCGCGATCGTCGGGTTGATCTTGAACGTGTACTTGTAGCCGCGCTGGGTGATCTGATCGGCGCTGCCGCCCGACACCATGATCGGAATCTGCGCGCGCTCGGCGACCGTCGTGGTGGCGAGCGAAGCGGCGCTGGCGGAGTTGCCGATAATCGCGATGGCGCCCTCGGCGATGGCCTTTTCGGCCTGCGACTGGGCGACGTCGACCTTGCTCTGCGTGTCGTACTCGACGAACTCGATCTGGGCGCCGCCGAGCGACTTGATGCCGCCGGCCGCGTTGATCTGCTCGACGGCCAGATGCAGGCCGCGCGACACGTCCTGGCCGAGGCTGCTGGTGACGCCGCTCAGACCGTCAACGCTGGCGATACGGATCTTGTCCTGGGCATATGCGCCCGAGTGGGCGAAAATCGCCACCGCGGCCGCGGTAGCCATCATGAGGGTTCTTCTGGACATTGAGTGCATGGGTTTCCTCCCGGTTTAGCCTGCCTTGCCTTCAAGCCTGACGAGTGCGTCGACGACCGCCAGGCCCTTTCCTTCCGGTCGCACCAGGACCGGGTTCATCTCGATTTCGGCCCACAGGGCCTGCTCCGCCATCGCCAGATCAGAGAGCTTCACCATGGCGTCGACCAGCGCGGCGACGTCCGCCCTGGGTGCGCCGCGAAAGCCGTTCAGCAGCGGGACACTCTTCAACTCGGCGATCATCGCGGCGGCCATGTCGCGGTCGACCGGCAGAAGCCGCAGGCTGATGTCCTGGAAGAGTTCGGTTGCCGTGCCGCCCAGGCCGACCGACATTACCGGCCCGAAGGTCGGGTCCTTGGTCACGCCGAGGATGATCGGAACGCCGTCGGCAACCATGGCCTGCACCAACGCGCCTTCGATCCGTGCGTCCGGCCGCGCCTTGGCGGCCGACGAGGTCACCTTCGTGAAGGCGGCCTCAGCCTCAGCCGCGTCCGAAACGTTGAGCGCAATGCCGCCGGTTTCCGTCTTGTGGGCGATGTCGCGGCTCAGCACCTTGACCGCGACCGGAAAGCCGATGCCGGCCGCCGCCATCGCCGCAGCGGCCGCGCTCGATGCCACCTTCTCCGCGACGATGGGAATGCCGGCCGCGGCGACCAGCTGCTTGGCCTCGGCCTCGTTGAGGAAGGCGTAGCCGTTGCCGCCGGCGTTTTCGAGAATGGCGCGCGCCGGGCCGGCCGGGCGTGCCGCCGCCGCGCGCGCCGGCCGCCAGCGCGGACCGGCCTGCCGCTCGCTCCAGTCGAGGAAGCGCGCCAGGCTGGTCACGCCGCGCTGCACATCGTTGAAGACGGCGACGCCGGCGCGGCGCAGGTCGGCATTGCGCTTGTCCGGCGCCGCGTCGAGCGCGACGATCAGCTTGTCGGTCCTGCCGGCGATGTCGACCAGTATGTCGGTCGCCATGTCGAGCACGGAGCCCATGAGGTAGATGACGATGGTGTCGATCGCCTGCGAGGCGGTGAGCACGTTCATCACCGTGCGCAGATGCTCGATGTCGTTGATGACGTTGCCGGTCAGGTCCACCGGGTTCGAAACCATGCCGTAGGCAGGAATCACCTTGCGCAGCGCTGCCTGCTCGGCCTCGGGAAGCGTCGGTATCTCGCAGCCATGGGCGACGTAGAGGTCCGACAGGAAAGCGCAGCCGGCGCCCGACAGCGACACGATCGCCAGCCGGCGCGAGCGCACGTTGCGCTTCAGGCTCCAAAGAAGTCCAAGCTCCAGCACTTCCGTCGGCTCGCGCCCGATGCCGACGCCTAGCTGGCGGAAAGCCGTCTGGTAGACGCGTGCGTTGCCGGCCATCGCGCCGGTATGCGACGCGGTCGCCTCGCGCGCCTTGTCGGAATCGCCCGACTTCATCACGAACAACGCCTTGTCCGCCTCGCGCAGCCTGTCTGCGACGCGCAGGAAGCGCGGTCCGTCGCGCAACTGCTCGATGTAGCCGAGCACCGCGCCGGTGCCGGGGTCGGCAAGGAAGTGTTCAAGGTACTCGGCGAACTCGACCGCAGTCTCGTTTCCGCTCGAGACGAAGTAGGACATGCCGAGACCGGCGTCGCGCGCCGCCACCAGCATCATCGAGATCGTGTTGCCGCTCTGGCCGATCAGCGCCAGCGGCCCGACCGGCAGCTTCTCGGCGAAAGACGTGTTGAACGACGCGTTGGTGCGGTCGCGCACATTCGCGGTGCCGATGGTATTCGGCCCGGCGATCTTCATGCCGCTCTTGGCAATGAAGGCATCGAGGTCGCGCTGCAGGGCCTGTGCGCTGTCGGTCAGTTCCTCACCGAAACCGGCGGCGAAAACGACTGCCGCATGCGTTCCCTTGCGGTCGAGCGCCTCCAGCGTGCGCACCACCTCCTCCGCCCGCACGCATACGACGGCGAGGTCTGCCGCCCACGGCAGATCGTCGACCGCCGGATGGCATGGGATGCCCTGTATCTCCGGGTATTTCGGATTGACCAGCAGGATGCGGTCCCTCGGAAAATCGTGGGCGAGCAACGAGCCCAGCGGAATGCCGCCGATGCGGAACAGGTTCGGCGTGACGCCGACGATGACGATGCTGTGCGGATCGAGCAGCTTCGACAGGCCGGTTCCGCTGGTCTTGTGCGCGACGTTCATGCCTGTTCGGACCCTTCAAGGTAGGAGCGCGCGAGGATCGTGAGCTGGATTTCGGTCGAGCCGGCGAAGATCGAGTGCGCGCGCTCGGAGAGGTAGATCGGAGCCGCAGCTGCGAGTTCCTCGTCGAGCGGCGTGTCGAAGTCGTTGCGCAGCAGCGGCGAGGCGGCGTGCCAGCGCAGGCCTTCCAAACCCACCACGTCGGTGGCGAGCTCGCTGATCGACTGGCGGATCTCGCTCGACCGCACCTTCAGCAACGAAGCCACCGGCCCCGGATTCTGGCCGACGTCGACCTGCGACATGACGCCGAGCTCCATGAACTCCAGCGCATCGAGGTCGCACAGGATGTCGGCCATGCGGCCGGCAATATGCGGATCGTCGAGCACACGCTCATTGCCGCGCCCGGTGGAGCGGGCCAGACGGTGCAGCCGGTCCAGCGCCATGCGCAGCTGGCCGCTGGCGAAGCCGCCGGCGCGCTCGAATTCGAGCAGGTATTTGGCGCATTCCCAGCCCTGGTTCTCCGCGCCCACGCGGTTGGCCACGGGCACCCGCAGGTCGGTGAAGAACACCTCGTTGACTTCGTGCGCGCCGTCCATCGTCACGATCGGCCGCACCGCGATGCCGGGCGTGTCCATGTCGATCAGCAGGAAGCTGATGCCGGCCTGTCGCTTTTCGGTCTCGGCGGTGCGCACCAGCGCGAACATGCGGTTGGCGTGATGGGCGTGCGAGGTCCAGATCTTGGATCCGTTGATCACGTAGTGGTCGCCGTCGCGCACGGCGCGCGTGCGCAGCGAGGCAAGGTCCGAGCCGGCGTCGGGTTCGGAGAAGCCCTGGCACCAATAGTCGTCGCCTGACAGGATGCGCGGCAGATAATATGCCTTCTGCGCCGGAGTGCCGTAGCGCATGATGACGGGTCCGACCATGCGCAGGCCCTGAAGCTGCAGATAGGGCGCGCCTGCGCGGTTCGATTCCACCTCGAAGATGTGGCGCTGCGTCAACGACCAGCCGGTGCCGCCGTGCTCGACCGGCCAGGCCGGAGCGATCCAGCCCCTGGCGTGGAGGATACGGTTCCAGGCGACGCCGATCTCGGGCTCGGAGAAGAAGCCGGTGTTGAGCCGCTGGCCGCGCCTCAACGGCTCCGGCAGTGCATCGGCGAAGAAGGCGCGCACCTCGTCGCGGAAGGCGATGTCGTCGGGGCTCAGCGTGAGGTCCATCACGCGGCTCCCGCGCCTGCGTCGAGCAGCGAGCCGCCGAGCGACGGCGCGCCGCGCACGAATGCGGCGACCTGGTCGCGATGGTGGCGGGTGGTGCCGTGCCGTGCCTCGAATGTCGCCAGCCTGCGGAAATGATGACCGACCGGCATGTCCTCGGAGACGCCCATGCCGCCATGCAGCTGCACAGCGTTCTGCGCGACGAAGCGCGACAGTGCACCGATCTTCGCCTTGGCCCCCGAGATCGCTCGGTCACGCTCCGTGGCGTCCGCCGCAAGCCGGATCGCGGCGAAGAGGGCCAGCGAGCGGGCTTCCTCAACGGCGATGACCATGCGGGCGATGCGGTGCTCTACCGCCTGGAAGCTGGCTATGGGCTTTCCGAACTGCTTGCGCGCCAGCACATGGCGACGCGTCGCGGCCAGCAGCGCCGCCATGTGGCCTGCCGCTTCGGCGCAGGCGGCCGCGCGCATCGCCGCCAGAACCGCGCCCACGCCGTCAGCCGAAAGCCCCAGCAACGTTCCGGAAGGCGCCGACGCCGCCTCGAAGCGCAGCCTTGCATGCTGGCAGCCGTCCATGCCGGCGTAGCGCATGGCGGTGAGGCCGGGCCGATCCTGCGGGATCAGGGCGAAATCGGGTCCGCGCCCATCCAGTTCGACCGCAACCAGGAAAGCATCGCACCAGCCGCCCGCCGGTGCGATGCATTCACCGTCCAGCGCCCACGCCGAACCGGACCGCGACGCGACCGGCGCATTGCGCCCCGCTACGGGTTCGGCCGCCAGCGCGACGCGCCCTTCGCCCCTGACCAATCGCTCCGCCGCATCCGCCCGCCCGGCGAGGCGCAGCGCTCGACCGGGCGCCAGCGCGCAGTCGATCAGCGGTATCGAGACACCGGCGCGACCGGCCTCCAGCAGGAACAGCGCGACGTCGGCGCCCGCTGCCCCGGGATCGGCGAGGAACGCCAGCCAGCCGTTGGCGGCCAGCTCGCCCCAAAGCGCGGCGTCGAACGCCGCCGCCGTCCCCACGCGCGGCCGCTCGCAGCGGCCGAACAGCTTCGCGCCGCTGTCGCGGATCATCTGCTGCTCGGGGGACGCAACCAGATGCATCTGTCAGCTGCCGCGGGGCTTCTGCCTGGTCATCTTCGGCGCGCCGGTCGGGTCCATCAGCGTGCCGAACATCACGTTGTTGTGCTGGTGGCTCAGGTGATGCAGCGAGAAGAAGGCGTCGATGGACATCGTCTTGCCGCCCATGTCCTCGGCGCGGTTAACAGCCTCCTTGGCGAGCTTCAGCGCGAAAGGCGGCTTGGTGGCGATCTTTCGCGCCATCTGCTGCACGAAGGGCTGCAATTCGGCCGCCGGCACGACATGGTTGACCATGCCCAGCCGGTGCGCTTCCTGGGCGTTCCAGCGATCCGAGGTGAACAGGAATTCCTTGGCCTTGCGCGGGCCAAGCTCATAGGGGTGGGCGAACCATTCCACCCCCGGCATGCCGAACGACACCACCGGATCAGAGAAACGCGCGTCGTCTGACGCGATGATGATGTCGCAGGCCCAGGCCAGCATCAGGCCGGCCGCGATGCAGTTGCCCTGCACCGCGGCGATCGTCGGCTTGGGGAAGTTGCGCCAGCGCTTCGTGAAGCCGAGGAAAATCTCCTGCTCGATGGCGTAGAAACCCGCCGCTCCGGGCGCCTCGAAATCGGTCCATCCCGAGAGGCTCGGCCGCTTCTTCGCCGCCTCCGCCATCTCCTCCTGCGAGCTCTTCAGGTCGTGGCCAGTCGAAAAGTCCGGCCCGGCGCCCGACAACACGACGACGCGCACGTCGTTGTCGCGCGCGGCGCGGTCGAAGCACTCGTTGAGCTGGTAGAGCAGCTCGGCGTTCTGCGCGTTGCGCTGGTCGGGCCGGTTGAGCACGAGGTTGGCGACGCCCGCCTCGTCGACGGAATAGGTGACGAGCTCAGTCTGCGCCTTTTCCTGCATGCACTTCCTCCCGCATCTGCGGCCAGCGCGCGGCCGCGTCAACGATCGCTACGCTGAGCGGCCGCAGACGCCAAGGCGCGCGGCGGAATCGTTCCATGCCGTGGACTCTTTCGTCGCCGCGGGCGCAGCCCGGACGACGCCGCGCGCCTTTCCGGCTAGACGTTCGCGTGCCGACCCGCTCACCGTGGACGGCAACGGAGGTTCCAGCATGCATTGGAGGCTTGAGCGCGACGTCAGCGGTTTTCCGGTCCGCCGGTCGCACGAGGCGACGCAGCGCTATCGCCGCGAGGGCTACTGGACGGACCGGACGCTGGCGGACCAGGCCCGTGAAGCGGTTTCGGCCGAGCCCGAGCGCGTCATCTTCATCGAGGGGGGGCGCGCCCACACGCGTCTGCAGGTATGGCGCGCCGCGCTCTCCATAGCCGCCTTCTTCCGGTCGCGCGGGCTGGTTGCGGGCGACGTCGTCTCGTTCCAGCTGCCCAACTGGATCGAGGCTTCGATCATCTCGCTGGCAGCGCGCATCAGCGGCCTCGTCATCAATCCGATCCCGCCCATCTACCGCGAGGTGGAGCTTGCGCACATCCTGGCCGATTGCCGGTCGAAGCTGATCTTCGTGCCGGCGACGTTCCGCAACTTCGACCATCGGGCGCTCGCAGCCAGACTGCGCCCGTCGCTGCCCGAATTGCGCGACATCGTCGTGGTGCGCGGCGATGCCGGCGGGTTCATCGGCTGGGACGAGGCGATCGCCTTTCCGCCAGATGACGCGCTGCCGAAGCTGGATCCCGCGGCGGTGATGATGGTCATGTACACTTCGGGCACGACCAGCCGCGCCAAGGGCGTGCTGCACAGCCACCAGACCTACGGCCACAAGGTCTGGCAGATGGCCGACGTGTGGAGCATCACCGACGTCGACGTGTTCTTCATGCCGTCGCCGCTGACCCACATCACCGGCGCGTTCTGGAGCGTCGACATGCCGTGGGCGCACGGCTCGTCGAGCGTGCTGCTCGACGTCTGGGCGCCCGATGTCGCGCTGAAGCTCCTGGCGCAGCATCGTTGCACACTGACGGGCGGCGCCACGCCTTTCCTCCAGCAGTATCTCGACGTCGCCGACCGGGAGCCGACGCAGGCCGAGGCGCTGCGCATCTTCTTCTGCGGCGGCACCACGGTCTCGCCGGAGATCATCCGCCGCGCCTCGGCGCGCTTCCCGTCGTGCATGTTCTTCCGCTCATACGGCTGCACCGAGGCACCGACGTCGAGCATGGGCATACGCACGCAGGCGCAGGCGCGGCTTGGCGCCGACACCGACGGCGAAATCGTGCCACCGACGGAGGTGAAGATCGTCGACATGGACGGCTCGGCGCCGGTCGCCGACGGCGAGGAGGGCGAGATCCTCGTGCGCGGGCCGGAGCTGTTCCTCGGCTATCTCAATGCCCAGGACGGCAGCCACTTCGACGACGACGGCTTCTTCCGCACCGGTGACCTCGGTCGCCGCGTCGAAGGAGACTATCTGGTCATCACCGGCCGCAAGAAGGACATGATCATCCGTTCCGGCGAGAACATCAGCCCGAAGGAAGTCGAGGACATACTCTCGCAGCATCCCGACATCGCCGACGTCGCCATCGTCGCGATGCCGAGCGCCACCACCGGCGAGAAGGGCTGTGCCTTCATCGTACCGCGCGCGGGCACGACACCCGGCCTGCCGGAGATCCGCGTGTTCCTCGAGACCGCCGGCCTGGCGCGGCAGAAATTCCCCGAGCACGTCGAACTGGTCGACGACCTTCCGCGAGTGCCGTCCGGCAAGATCCGCAAGGATGTCCTGCGAGAGCAGGCGAAGCGGATCGCCGCAGGCGGTTAGGGCCTAGGCGACCTTCAGCGGCGCGCTCGCCGGGCGCAGCCGCCCGCGGCCGGCCCAGGCGTGGGCCGTTTCGACGCCGAGCATTTCGGCTTCCCCGAGCAGAAGCCGTGAAATGTTGCGCGACGACTTGGTCAGGGCGGCCTCGTCGGCGGTGACGACCGCCAGCGCAACGTCGCAGCGTCCCGAACCGGATATGACGGGAGCCGCGATGCTGGAGACGCCTTCGATGAACGTGCCGTGCGTGGTGCAGAAGCCGTCGCGGCGGGTCGACCTGATCAGCCGCCAGACGATCTCCATGGTCGCGCGTCCGAGATGCACGATCATCCACTCGTTCAGGTAGAGGATGTCCTCGATCTGCGCGTCGGAAAGCTGGGACAGGATGGCGATGCCCGCCGCGCTCGGGCCGAGCAGGCCGACAGTACCGACCTTGCCGAAGGAGGGATGGTCGCCGGCGCGCCCGTCGACGCGGCCGCTGCAGGTGGCGAAGCGGCCGTGCCGGGTGACCAGCAGCGCGGTCATGCCGGTATCGGCGGCGATCCGCTCAAGGCGAGGCTGAGCCCATTCCAGCAGGCTGCCATTGCGGCTGTCGAGCGCGTCGATCGTATGGGCGAGCGGTCCGATCTTGTAGCGGTGGGAGCCGCGCTCCTGCACCACAAGCCCGCTGCCGGAGAGCTTCTTGAGGATGCGGTGCGCCGTGGGGCGCGAGATGTGGGTCGATTCCGCGATGTCGGCCAGCCGCTGCCCGACCGGGCTCTGCTCCGCAAGCTCGACGAGGATGGAGATGGCGCGATCCAGGCACTGGGTGCCACGGTCGCGGTTGCTCTTTGCCTCGCCGTCGACGGCAACGGGACGTGAAACCATGGTGACTCCTCCCAACATTGTTGGCGAAAGCCGGCCGTTTCTTGCGTCGGCCTGATCGTCGCCTGCGGATCGTTCACATTAGGCGCGAAGCCCGCATCCTCCAAATGAACGTTCCTTGCGGCAAGCCGGTCAGGCGATCTCGAACAGCCCTGCCGCTCCCATTCCTCCACCCACGCACATCGTTACCACACCCCAGCGCGCCTCGCGCCGTTGTCCTTCGATCAGAAGGTGCCCGGCAAGCCTGGCGCCGGACATGCCGTAGGGATGGCCCACAGATATGGCGCCGCCGTCGACATTGAGCCGGTCAAGCGGCAGCCCGAGCGTGCGCACGCAATGGAGCACCTGGCTGGCGAATGCCTCGTTGAGCTCCCAAAGGTCGATGTCGTCGACCTTCAGACCGAAGCGCTGCAGCAGCTTCGGCACGGCCAGTACCGGCCCGATGCCCATCTCGTCGGGATTGCAGCCCACTGTCGCGAAGCCGCGGAAGAAACCGAGTGGCCTCATGCCGCGCCGCGCCGCCTCGCGCTCCGACATCAGGCCGAGCGCGGCGGCGCCGTCCGACAGCTGGCTTGCATTGCCCGCCGTGACGGTGAAGCCCGCGCCGCGCACCGGAGCGAGCGAGGACAGGCCGGCGAGCGTGGTGTCGGGCCGGTTGCCCTCGTCGCGCCTGAGCGCCGCCGCCGGCCCGTCACCGCCGAGCGGCACGATCTCCGCGTCGAAGCGGCCGGCCGACTGGGCGGCGGCGGTACGCTTCTGGCTCTCCAGCGAATAGGCGTCCTGGTCGTCGCGCGACACGCCATAGCGGCTGGCGACCACTTCCGCCGTGTCGATCATCGGCATGTAGATGTCGGCGATGTTGGCGGCCAGCCAGGGCTCGCGGCGCAGGTTCGGGAAAGCCGGGTCCAGCTGCTGCGAGATCGATTCGGTGCCGGACGCCACGGCGATCTCGACCTCGCCCATGGCTATGCGGTGGGCGGCGGTGACGATCGCCTGCAGGCCCGACGCGCAAGCACGCGTCACGTTGGCGGCGGAGGTCTGCGCCGGCAGGCCGGCCCTCAGGGCGCCGTGCCGTGCAAGGTTGCCGATCGCAGGACCGACCGAGACGGCCGAACCGTTCACGACCTCGTCGACCTCCCCCGGCTCGATCCGCGCGCGCTCGACGGCGGCCGCCACCACATGTCCGCACAGGGTCGCGGGATGCGTCGAGGCGAGCGCCCCGCGTCCGGCCTTGCCGATCGGCGTGCGCGCGTAGGAAACGATCGCGACTGACTGCATCTGATGCCCGCTCGGCCTCGTCGTTCAGTTTCTGGCGAAGTTCGGCTTGCGGCGCTCGCGCATTGCGGCGATCGCTTCCCCGTGGTCGTCGGATCGGCCGGAAAGGCCTTCATAGGCGATGCCGATGTCCATCATGGACGCGGCCAGCTGCTTCAGCCCGACATTGATCGTCGCCTTGGTCCAGCGCGTGGCAAGGGTCGCGCCCGAGGCGAGGCGCTTCGCCCAGCGGTCGACGGTCGCGTCGAGCTCGGCAGCCGGCACCGAGAAATTGATCAGGCCGATATCGCGCGCCTCGTTGGCGGTGAGCAGGTCGCCTGTCAGCAGGAACTGCTTGGCGCGGGCGTAGCCGATCAGCTGCGGCCAGATCACCGCGCCGCCGTCGCCGGCGACGAAGCCCACCTTCACGTGCGGGTCGCCGATCCGCGCCGTGTCGGCGGCGATGATCACGTCGCAGAAGAGCGCAATCGTCGCACCCAGCCCGACGGCGTCGCCGTTCATCCGGCAGATCACCGGCTTGTCGCAGTCGAGCAGGCCGTCGACGATCCATTTCGCTTCGCGCATGGCCTGCCTGAACAAAGCGGGCGTGCGCCGGCACTCCTCGAAATAGTCGAGATCGCCGCCCGCGCTGAAGGCCTGGCCCGCGCCGGTGATGACGATGACCTCCGAGCCCTCATCGGCGGCGACGTCGTAGAAGAGACGCGACAGCTCCCGGTGCATGTCGCCGGCGATCGCGTTGAACTTCTCCGGCCGGTTCAGCGTCACCGTCAGGACGCGGTCGGCCCGGCTGAAGGCGAAATAGCGATAGTCGTTCTCGAATGACATCTTGCGGTTCCGTTGCGCGGCAGGCGGCCGCTACCTGCGGGCGCGCAGAATGAACTTCTGCATCTTGCCCATGGCGTTGCGCGGCAGCGCGTCGACCACCTCGACGAAGCGCGGCACCTTGAAATTCGCCATGTGCTCGCGGCACCAGGCGATGAAGGCCTGAGTGTCGAATGCCGCGCCGGGCGCCGTCACCACGAAGGCCTTGCCGACTTCGCCCAGCCGGTCATCGGGCACGCCGATCACGCCCACCTCCCGCACCTGCGGATGGGTCAGCATGATCTTCTCGATCTCCGCCGGGTAGCAGTTGAACCCGCCGACGATGAACATGTCCTTCAGCCGGTCGGTCACCGACAGGTTGCCCGCCGCGTCGACAACGCCGATGTCGCCGGTCATCATCCAGCCGTCGGCGGTGAACATTGCCGCCGTCTCCTGCGGCTCGTCGAAATAGCCGGCCATCACATTGTGGCCGCGCACCTGGATCTCGCCCTCCTCGCCGGTCGCGGCCACCGCGCCGTCCTTGCCGACGCAGCGCAGCTCGATGCCCTTGATCGGCTTGCCGGCGGTAAGGGCGATCACCTCGACCGGATCGCTTGCGGCGGTCATGGTGCAGAGCGCCGATGCTTCGGTCAGCCCGTAGGCGTTGACGACGATCTCGACGCCGACATCGCGCTGTAGCGCCCGGATCAGGTCGGGCGAGACCATGCTCGCGCCGGTGGCCACGCTGCGCAGACTCGAAATGTCGCGGCCGGCGGCCTTGTTCATCTGCAGCAGCGAGGTGAAGATCGTCGGCGGGCCGCCCGTGACAGTGATCTTCTCGCGCTCGATCGTGTCGAGCGTCTCGGCCGCGTCGAAGGTCTGCACGGGGTACATCGTCGCGCCCTTGAGGATCGACACGAAGACCCCGGCCTTGAAGCCGAAGGAGTGGAACATCGGCGCGGAGATCAGGTAGCGGTCGCCGGCGACGAGGCCGATGCCGTCCGCCCATACGCTGTAGACGCTGACGACCTGCTCGTGCCGCAGCATCACGCCTTTCGGAAAACCGGTGGTGCCCGAGGTGAAGATGATCTCGGCGATGTCCGCCGGCCCGACGCGGTCGAGGTCGCCGGCGACTGCCTCGGCCGCCTCGGTGGTCACTGCGGCCAGGGCTTGCTCCCACGCGCCGCTGCCGCCGAAATCGGTCCGCAGCCGGGCCTCCAGCGCCGGCAGCGGCTCGCCCTGCAGCATTGCCAGATAGTCCTGCCCCAGGAACGCCGTGGGCGCGAGAAGGACACGCGCACCCGATTTCGACAGGATGTAGGCCGCTTCGTTACCCTTGAGCCTTGTGCTGACCGGCACGATCGTCGCGCCGATCAGCGCGATGCCGAGGGCGGCCTCGACCCATTGAACGGAATTGGGCAGCCAGATCGCGACGCGATCGCCATGGACCACGCCGATGCCGCGAAAGACCGCGGCCGCGCGCAGCGCGCGCTGCCATAACTGCGCATAGGTGATTGCGCCGCGGGCGTCCACGAGGGCGATGCGCTGCCCGTGATGAGCCACCGCTTCACGAAGCACGTGACCGATCGTCTGCGCTGCACCGGCCATCGCGCTCCTCCTTCGCCAAACTTGCGCTTCTTTTATTACATCTGTTAGAATCTGGAAGTCAATGCGACGCTGATGGATCCGCGCAATATTGGAACGAGGCCGCCCATTGCCTTCTGCTGCAGCGCATTCTCCAGTCCCCGTCGCTCCGGCGCATTCTCCGGCTTGTCAGGGGCTGAGTTCGCAAATAAACTAATCTATGTTAGAAAAATAGAACGAAGCCTGCCCGGGGAGAACACGTCATGTCGCGGATTGTGCTGGATCGGCCGGTCGACCACGTGGCAAGGCTGTCGATGAACGATCCCGCGGGACGCAACGCGCTCGACGACGAGGTTCGTGCCGCGATGGCGGCACATCTCGTCGAACTCTATCGGGACGACACCGTGCGGGCGATCGTCATCGGCAGCAGCGGCCGCAATTTCTGCACCGGCGGCGATCTCAAGGCCGTGTCGGGCCACGCGGCCGGGCAGCCGGCGCATGCCGTCATGCGCCGCGTCAACGAACTGGCGCGGGTGATCGACGCCAGCCCGAAACCGTTCGTCGCAGCGGTCGGCGGCCATTGCATCGGGGCCGGCGCCGGGCTGGCGCTGATGTGCGACGTCGTCGTCGCGGGCAAGTCGGCGCGCATCGGCTTTCCGTTCCTCGGCGTCGGCGTGGTCGCCGATTTCGGCCTGTCGTGGTCGCTGCCCAGGCGCATGGGCGTGCAGGCCGCTCGACGTGCGCTGATCGAAGCGTTGAGCTTCGCAGGCGACGATGCGGCCCGCGCCGGCCTGTTCGACTACGTCTGCGAGGACGACGCGCTCGCGGCTGCGGCGGTGGCCAGGGCGCAAGCGCTGGCCCAGGCGCCCGCGAACGCGCTGATGCTGATGCGCCAGATGCTCAAGGATCCGCCGCACAGCCTTGTCGCCGCGCTCGATCTCGAGGCGCTGAACCAGGCCATGTGCTTCGGCTCCGACGAATTGCGGGAAGGGCTAGCCGCCTTTGCAGCCAAGCGCAGGCCGGACTTCATAGCCGCCGGCAGGCGGGCTGACCCCGCGGCATGACGCTCCTGGCAAATCTCCGCGTCCTCGACTTCAGCCGCTACATCGCGGGCCCCTATTGCGCGTCCATCCTCGCCGATCTGGGCGCCGAGGTGATCCGCGTCGAGCCCGTCGAAGGCGGCGAGGATAGGCGCCTCGTGCCGGTGACCGCGGAGGGGGCGGGTGCGCTGTTCCTGCAGCTCAACCGCAACAAGAAGTCGCTGGCCATCGATGCCAACGCGCCTGCCGGCCGCGCCGCGATCGAACGTCTTGTCGCCACCGCCGATGTCGCGGTGACCAACATGCCCCTGGCCGCGCTCGCCCGGCAGGGGCTGGACTATGCAAGCCTGCGGGCCATCAGGCCGGACATCATCGCCACCAACCTTTCGGCGTTCGGAACCGGCGGTCCGCTGGCGACCAAGACCGGCTTCGATGCGGTGGCCCAGGGAGTCAGCGGCGCGGCCTATCTGAGCGGCACGCCCGGACGGCCGGCGCGCTCGGCCAGTTCCTATGTCGACTACGGCACCGGGCTGGCGGCCGCGCTCGGCACGCTTGCCGCGATCATCCATCGCATGGCGACGGGAGAAGGTCAGGAGGTGCATGCCTCGCTGCTGGCCACTGCCATGACCTTCATCAACGCCGCCCATATCGAGGCGGCGGCCAGCGGCCGCGATCGCGAGCCGTTCGACAACCGCAGCCCCTTCACCAGCCCGTCGGATTTTGTCCAGACCCGAGACGGCACCATCGCCGTGCAGGTCGTCGGCAACGCAATGTTCCGCCGGTGGGTGAAGCTGCTGGACCGTCCCGAACTCGGGTCCGATCCGCGTTTCCGCTCCGATTCCGACCGCGGCAGGAACGGCGTGCTCCTGTCCCGCGCCATGCAGGAATGGGCAGGCGCACTGAGCACCGCGGAGGCCATCGACCGGCTGGAGAAATCGGGAATTCCCGCCGGCCCGATCCTCACGCCGCTGCAGGCATTGCGGAGCCGGGAGATCATGCAGAGCGGAACGCTGGCGCGGCAGGGCCTCCCGATAGCCAATCTTATCGTCGGCCTTTCGAAGCTTTCGACAGGAGAAGCGCGGCCCGCCCCTGCGGTGGGAGCGGACACGAATGCCATTCTCGTCGCCCTTGGCTTCACGGCCGCGGAACTGTCGAGGCTGCGCGACGACGGCCTGATCGGCGATCCTGCATAGCCGCATTTTCCGAATTTCCGGGCCAACTCATCACTGCTTGCGAGGTTGCTCCACGACTTCAGCCCAGGCGTCCATAAGACGCAGCCGCTGATGCGAGCACTTGCGAAGCGGGCAACCTGAGCGCGTTGATGGCGGTCAACCCCGGCCTGAACCCCGGACAGTCAGTTCGCCGCGCCGAAGGCGCCGATGGCCTGCAGGTTCTCAGTGCCGCCGGACAGCGGCACGTTCGATGCGCCAAGCTGGAAAGTGCCGCCCGTCTCGACGGCGCCCGGGCCGTAGAATTCTCCCTGATAGTTCGACGAGGTGACGGTGCCGACCGGCAGGCCGTTCGCCTGCGAGACCAGCGAAACCGCGCCGCCCGAATAGCTGTTTCCGGAGATGGAGGCGTTCTGGAAGACGAGTTCCACCCCGGCAGCCTGATCCGTCTCATTGTCAGCCAGCCCGCTCGACTTGCCGCCGATGGTGCCGCCGGCGGGCGTAAATGCGGCGTTCATCTGGACCTTGCCGCCGACTGACTGCACGCCGCTGGCCGAACGGGCGAAGATGGCATTCACGTCGCCATTGTAAGTTGCCGCACCCACCGTGGGCATTGCCGTCGTCTTGTCGCCTGTCACCCCGACACCGATGAACTGCGTGGTTCCCTGCTGCGTCGCATAGAAACCGACCGCGTGGTATTTGCCGACGGTCAAAGCCGCAAGGAAGGGATCGCCGTCCTTCCCCTCAGTGGTGACGAGCGAGGCGTCGCCACTCTTGGCCTGGTCAACCTTGAGCCCGCTCGCGCCGGGCACGGCGGTACCGCCCTGCAGTGTGCCGGCGACGGAGATGCTGACCGTCGAAGGCTTGCCGTCGACCATCTTGGTGGTGATGGTCGCAGTATTCGCGGTGCCTGACCGATCGATCGCGGTTTTGGGCTTTCCGTCTGGACCGGGCTGGAAAGCCATCACATGGCCGAGCAGGGACAAGGTCTTGTCCGTTTCCGACTGCGTCGTGCAGGCGGCGAGCAGGGCGACGGATACGAGCGCGCAGAGGTTCTTCACGGTCATTTCCCCTAGGGCAAGAACACAGCTTCGTCCTGCCGCCCATCGCCGTCAATGCCGTTACGTCAAGTTCAACCCGATTATTCTTGAGATTGCCGGTAACAAGGAAGAAGAAACGCCGCGTTTTCTGCTTCAGCTTCCCGGCATTGATCTCAACCCAGCTCCACCCAGACAGGCTGGTGGTCGGAGCCCACGGCGGCCCGGTCCACGCGCACCGATTTCAGCCTGCCCGCAAGCAGCGGGCTCACGAAAACGTAGTCGATGCGCTTCCAGCGCGCGCGATTCTCCGGTTGTTTCGGGTCCAGCCATGTCTTGTTGTCGTCGCCGGCGTCGGCCCCAAGCCGGCGGGCCGCATCGATCGCATATTCCATGGTTACCGGCTGGCCGAACTCGTGGTCGACGCGGCCGCACAGGACCTCGTATTCCTGCGTGCCTGCGAGCATGTTGAAATCGCCCATAAGCACATAGGCTTCCGGGTGCGGTGGCTCGGGGAAGCCGAGTTCCGGCGCGCCGGAGATCGCACCGCCTTCCTGCGGATAGTTCAGCACCCGGGCCTTGAGGAGCTTCACCTGCTCCAGGCGCTCCCGCGGGCTGCGGTGGTCGAGATGGGTCGAATAGAAGCGCACGAAGCCGAGCGGCGTCTCGATCAGCGCCTCCAGCGCGCCGCGCTGGAGGTTCAGACCCTCGATGCTGCGCGTGCGCGGCAGGAGCAGGTTGCGCGACGTCAGAATCGGCGTCTTCGACAGCACCATGTTGCCGAACTGGAAATGGCGGTCGACTGCCTTGCCGTCCTCGACGCGGCTGCCGACATCGGCGTCGAAATTCGGCCCGAACACGGCGAAGTAGTCCGGCAGTGCGGCGCGCAGCTCGGCCACCATGTCGCCGAAACCGGTGCGCGGATTGTTGCGCGTCACCTCCTGCAGGGCGATCACGTCAGCGCCGCGCACCGCCTCGGCGATGCGCCCGACATCGTATCGTCCGTCGAGCCCGACCCCGAACTGGACATTGTAGGTGACTATCCGCATGTCGGCTCCAAATCGGGGCCCGCGTTGCGGACGGCCCCTGCATCCTGTATCGCTCGCGCGCCCGGCAGGTGCGCCGGCCCGAACGGCAATAGCTGAACAGCATTTCCCCGCCCGCGAAGTCAATGCGATGAAGTTTCTCGATCAGGCGAAAGTCTATATCCGCTCCGGCGACGGTGGTGCAGGCGCGGTGTCGTTCCGGCGCGAGAAGTTCATCGAATTCGGCGGACCGGACGGCGGCGACGGAGGCCGCGGCGGCGACGTGTGGGCGGAGGCGGTCGACGGTCTCAACACGCTGATCGACTATCGCTACCAGCAGCATTTCAAGGCGCAGACCGGTGTGCACGGCATGGGCCGAAACCGCACCGGCGCGAAAGGCTCCGACGTGACGCTGAAAGTGCCGGCCGGCACGCAGATCTACGGCGAGGACAACGAGACGCTGATCTGCGACCTGACGCAGACGGGCGAGCGCTTCCTGCTCGCCAAGGGCGGCAACGGAGGCTTCGGCAACCAGCATTTCAAGACTTCGACCAACCGCGCGCCGCGCCGCGCCAATCCCGGCCTGCCCGGCGAAGAGCTGACCATCTGGCTCAGGCTCAAGCTCATCGCCGATGCCGGGCTGGTCGGCTTGCCCAATGCCGGCAAGTCGACCTTCCTCGCGGCGGTCACAGCGGCGAAGCCGAAGATCGCCGACTATCCCTTCACCACGCTGCACCCCAATCTCGGCGTGGTGCGGATCGACGCCCGAGAGTTCGTGCTGGCCGACATTCCCGGGCTCATCGAAGGCGCGCATGAGGGGGTGGGCATCGGCGACCGCTTCCTCGGCCATGTCGAGCGCACGCGCGTGCTGCTGCACCTCGTTTCGGCGCGCGAGGAGAGCCCGACCAAGGCCTACCGCACGGTGCGCGGCGAACTGGAGGCATACGGCCATGGCCTGACCGACAAGCCCGAGGTTGTGGCGCTGTCGCAGGCCGATACCGTTGATGCAAAGTCCCGCGCGTCCAAGCTTGCGGCCTTGAAGAAGGCCTGCGGCGGCCAGCCGATCCTGCTGTCGGCTGCCACCGGCGAGGGCGTGCAGGAGGTGCTGCGGGCGCTTGCGGCCGGTATCGGCGAGACGCGGCTGCGCGAGACGCCGGTGAAGGCAGAGAGCCGTTGGGAGCCGGGGCGGGACGAATGACCTCGCTCGGTTCCTACCGCCGCATCGTCGTCAAGATCGGATCCGCCCTGCTGGTCGACCGCAAGGCCGGACTGCGGCGCGAGTGGCTCGCGGCAATGGTCGACGACATCGCGGCGCTGGCTGCGCGCGGCGCGGACGTGCTGGTGGTGTCGTCGGGCGCCATCGCTCTCGGCCGCACTATCCTCGGGCTGACCGGCAAGGTGCTGAAACTGGAGGAAAGCCAGGCGGCGGCGGCGGTCGGTCAGATCGCGCTCGCGGGTGCATGGTCGGAAGGACTGTCGCGGCGCGGGCTGAAGTCGGGCCAGGTGCTGGTGACGCTGGGCGACACCGAGGAGCGCCGCCGCTATCTCAACGCGCGGGCCACGATCTCGACCTTGCTCAAGCTCGGCTGCGTGCCGGTCATCAACGAGAACGACACGGTTGCGACCAGCGAAATCCGCTATGGCGACAACGACCGTCTGGCGGCGCGCGTGGCGACCATGATGGGCGCCGACCTCCTGGTCCTGCTTTCCGACATAGACGGGCTCTATACCGCGCCGCCGCAGCGCGACCCCGGTGCGCGCCACATTCCCGTTGTGGAGGCGATCACGCCACGCATCGAGGAGATGGCGGCGGGACCGGCCTCGGAACTGTCGCGCGGCGGCATGCGCACCAAGATCGACGCCGGCAAGATCGCCACTTCGGCAGGCGCCGCGATGATCATCACGCTCGGTGCGCGGTTGAACCCGCTGGGAGCGATCGAGCGCGGCGAGAAGTCGACATTCTTCCACCCGGCCAAGAACCCGGTGCGTGGCTACAAGACCTGGATCGCCGGCAACCTGGAACCGGCCGGGCGGCTGGTGATCGACGCGGGCGCCGAAACCGCGCTGCGCGCGGGAAAATCGCTGCTGCCGGCGGGCGTGAAGCTCGTCTCCGGCGACTTCGAGCGTGGCGACACGGTGGCGATCATCGGGCCGGAGGGTCGCGAGGTTGCCCGCGGGCTGGTCGCCTACGACGCGGCGGACGCAGTGCGCATCGCCGGGCTGAAGACCTCGGCCATCGCCGAGGCGCTGGGCTACGAGGCGCGTGGAGAGATGGTGCACCGCGACGACCTCGTGATGTCGCGCACCGGCGCGGACGCGCCCGCTTCCTGACGGATTGTTAACGCTGCCCATGCTCACTGGCCGTCGGGCAGGGAATGGGCATGGCTGGAATCGATATCGTGGACAGGCGAATGTCGCCTGCCGACATCGCGCAGGCGCGGCGCTACGGCCGGCGCGCCATCTTTCTGGCCGGGATGGGGCTGCTGCTGCTCTGCGCGCTGTCTGTGCTGACCGCGGCGATGCCCGGAATCATCAGCGATCAATCTGGCGTGACGGGCGCGCGCCTGCTGGCGCCGATCCTGAACCTGACGGGCGCGGGTTTCGCAATCGCAGGGCTCATCCGATCGCCGGCGAAGATTGCACCGGGGCTCGGCCTGCTGCTCAACCTGCTGATCCTTTCCGCAAACGGCCAGATCGTCAGCGCGCTCGGCGCCTGAGCTTCCTGAAAGCCGGCTTGCACGTTCCCCTGCACCGCCGTATGTTCGCCTCGCTCTAACGGGGTGCCGGGCGGGAAACCGCGCCGGCTGAGAGGCAAACGCCAACCCGCTGAACCTGATCCGGTTTGTACCGGCGGAGGGATTAGACGCTTTGCCAAGGCGCCAATTCCCTTTCACGCGAACGAAGGAGGCGCCGCATGCGCAAGACGATACCCATTCTGGCAACGATACTGTCCGCTCTCGCCCTGCCAGCCGCCGCGCAGGACAAGCTCACGGTCTACACCTATGAGAGCTTCACCTCCGAATGGGGGCCGGGGCCGGTGGTGGAGAAGGCGTTCGAGGCCGAGTGCGGCTGCGATCTTTCCTTCGTGGCGGTGGCCGACGGCGTGGCCCTGCTCAACCGGCTGAAGCTGGAAGGTTCAGGAACCGAGGCGGACATCGTGCTCGGGCTCGACAACAACCTGACCCACGAGGCGCGGGAAACCGGCCTGTTCGCGCCGCATGGCGCCGATCTGGCCGCACTGCAGGTGCCGGGCGGCTGGAGCGACGACATCTTCGTGCCCTATGACTACGGCTATTTCGCCGTGGTCTACGACACGGAAACCGTCAAGCAGCCGCCGGCGAGCATGAAGGAGCTTGTCGAGGGCGATCCGGCGCAGAAGCTGGTCATCATGGACCCGCGCACCTCGACGCCGGGGCTCGGCCTGCTGTTGTGGGTGAAGGCGATCTATGGCGACAAGGCGGCGGAAGCCTGGGGCAAACTGAAGGGCCGCGTGCTGACCGTCACGCCCGGCTGGAGCGAGGGCTATGGGCTGCTGACCTCCGGCGAGACGCCGATGGTGCTGTCCTACACCACCTCGCCTGCCTACCACATGATCGCCGAGCGCAGCGACCGCTACCGAGCCGCGCGCTTCGAGGAAGGCCACTACATTCAGGTCGAGGTCGCCGGCGTCACCACCAAGGGCGCGGCCAACCCGCTTGCCGCGCGTTTCATGGCGTTCATGGTGTCCCCCGGCTTCCAGGACGCGATCCCGGAGACCAACTGGATGTTCCCGGCCGGCCAGACCACCGAGCCGCTGAATCCGGTGTTCCAGGACATGATCCGGCCCGACAAGCCACTCGAGATCGATCCCGCGGCCGTGGCGGCAAACCGCAAGGCCTGGATCGACGAATGGCTGGCGGCGATGAGCCGGTAGTTGCGCCCCTCCGCCCGCCTCCTCGCTGGCGCGCTCGCAGCCTTTGCCGTCCTGCTCGTCATCGGCGGCGCCTTCGCGGGCCTGATCGCGGAGGTGGGTGGCAACTGGGCCGGCGCGGCAGCGGCCTTCGATCCCTATCTCCTGCGCATCGTGCGCTTCACGCTGTGGCAGGCGGTGCTTTCCACGCTGCTGTCGGTCGGACCGGCAATATTCGTGGCCCGCGCCCTGTCGCGGCATCCTGCCTTCCCCGGCCGCCGGCTGCTGCTGGCGCTGTTCGCCGTGCCGCTGGCGCTGCCGGCGATCGTGGCGGCGCTCGGCGTGCTGGCGCTCTATGGCCGTGCCGGTTGGCTCGCGCCGCTGCTGGGTTTCGTCTGGGGTGGCGACTGGCCGGGCATCTATGGCCTGTCTGGCATCCTCGTCGCGCATGTGTTCTTCAACATGCCGCTGGCCACGCGCCTTCTGCTCGAATCGCTGGACAGCGTTCCGGCCGACCAGTGGCGGCTGGCAAGCCAGCTCGGCATGGGCGCCGGGTCCGGTTTCCGGCTGATCGAGTGGCCCGCAATGCGCACAGCCCTTCCCGGCGTGGCGGCGCTGGTGTTCATGCTGTGCGTCACCTCCTTTACGATTGTGCTGCTGCTTGGCGGCGGGCCGGCGGCGACGACACTTGAAGTGGCGATCTACCAGGCGCTGCGCTTCGATTTCGACATTGCGCGTGCCGTCGCGCTGACGATCCTCCAGCTCCTGCTGACCATTGCCGCGGTCGCGCTGATGGCGACATTCGGCGCAGCCACCACGGGTGAGGCGAGCATCTCCGTGGCCTCGCGACGCCATGCGCACGTTCCGCCGCCGGAGCGCTGGGCCAACGCATTGCTGCTCGGTGCCGTTGCCGCTTTCGTCGCCGGGCCGCTGCTGGCGACGCTTCTGTCGGGACTGGCGGCCGATCTCGCCCGCCTCGCCGGCGAATCGAGCGTGCAGCGCGCCACCGCCACCAGCCTGGCGCTCGCGGCCGTCTCGGCGACGCTGGCGGTGGCGCTGGCATGGTCGTTCGTCGCGGCGCGGGGAGCGCTGGCAGCGCGGCGCAGCGGCAGGCTGGCGGAGCGGGCCGCCGATCTCGGGCCTCTGGTGTCGCTGGTCGTGCCGCCAATCGTCATCGGCGCGGGCTGGTTCGTGCTGTTGCGTCGCACCGGCGGCACGTTTGCGGCCGCGCCCTTCATGGTCGCCGGTGTCAACGCCATGATGGCGATGCCGTTCGCTATGCGGGCGCTGAAACCGGCGCACGACGCCGCGACCGCGCGCCACGACAGGCTGGCCGCGCAGCTCGACATATCGGGCTGGAACCGGCTGCGGCTGGTCGACTGGCCGGCGCTGCGCCGGCCGCTCGGCGTCGCCTTCGCTTTCTCGGCGTCGCTGTCGCTGGGCGATCTCGGGGTCATCGCCCTGTTCGGCTCGGAAAGCGTCAAGACGCTGCCCTATCTGCTGATCGAGCGCATGGGCGCCTATCGCACCGCCGACGCCGCCGGTCTGGCCCTGTTTCTCGGCCTGCTGTGCCTGGCGCTTGTGCTGGTCGCCGACCGGCTGGGGAGGGAAAAGCCGTGACGGGCGCCGCAATCGTCTGCGAGCAGATGGCCTTCTCCTATGGCGGGGCGCAAATGCTGTTCGACCTCACCCTGCCGGCGGGCGCGATCGTCGCGCTGATGGGGCCGAGCGGGTCGGGCAAGTCGACGCTGCTGTCGCTGATCGCCGGCTTCGAGACGCCGTCTTCCGGCCGCGTGGTGATCGGCGGCCGCGATGTAACGCGCGAGCCGCCTGCCGCCCGGCCTGTCTCGATGGTGTTCCAGGAGAACAATCTGTTCGGCCATCTCGACGTCACCGCCAATGTCGGGCTCGGACGATCGCCTGCACTTCGGCTTTCTGCTCAGGACAAGGCGGATGTTGCGGCAGCGCTTGCGCGTGTCGGGCTGGCGGGCATGGAGAAGCGCCTGCCGCGCGAGCTTTCCGGCGGCGAGCGGCAGCGCGTGGTGCTCGCCCGCGTGCTGGTGCGCGACCGGCCGGTGTTGCTGCTCGACGAGCCATTTGCCGCGCTCGGGCCTGCGATGAAGGGCGACATGCTTGACCTGCTGCGCGAACTTCACGCCGAGCGCGGCATGACAATCGTCATGGCCACCCACGATCCGGACGATGCGCGCGCCCTGTCGTCCAGCCTCGCCTTCGTCGAGGCGGGCCGGATCGACGCGTTCGGTCCTACCGAAGGTTTCTTCGGGGATGCGGCGCCGCAGGCATTCCGTCGCTATGCCGGCGAAATGCGGCGCTGAGCCGCCCGCAATGGGGACACATTCATGTTTCATGCGCGTATGGCGGAGCGGAAGCGCTCCGCGCGCGCCTTGCCACGCCCTGACTTGCCACTTGCCGGGCGCTGTGGTTGAGGTGCCGCGACCTGCCGCGTCGGAAAGGAAGCCGTCCTGCCGAAGTCCCTGTACAGCCGCGAGACGACGCCTGTCGCGCCCGTCGCCCGGTTGCGCGCGGCGGCGGCGATGCTCGTCGTCGCTGTCCTGGCCGGCTGCCAGGGCGTCGATTTCGGCGACGACAGCGCCTTCAAGCCGTCTCAGGCGCCGGTCACCATCGACACGGTGACGCGCAACGACCGGCTGGCCGGGCTGGCGCGCGAGCAGCATCCGCGCATCCTCGCCACCTATGGCGGCGAATATTCCGACCAGAAGCTCGAGCGCGCGGTGGCCAAGATCGTCGGCCAGCTGATCCTCGCTTCCGACAATCCGAACCAGACCTACCAGGTCACCATCCTGAATTCGCCGAGCGTGAACGCCTTCGCGTTGCCGGGCGGCTATCTCTATGTGACGCGTGGCCTGCTGGCGCTCGCCAACGATTCGGCCGAGCTCGCCACCGTGATTGCCCACGAGATGGCGCATGTCACCGCCAATCACGGCGTGCAGCGCCAGCAGCGCGAGGCCGAGGAGAATCTGGCCGCCGAGGTGGTCAACGACGTGCTCGGCGCCAACACCGCGGCGCAGGTGGCTCTCGTGCGCGGCAAGCTCAGGCTGGCGCAGTTCTCGCGCAACCAGGAGCTGGAAGCCGACGCCATAGGCATCCGCGCCGCCGGCCGCGCCGGCTACGACCCTTTCGCAGCCACCCGCTTCCTGCAGTCGATGGCCGACTACACGAACTTCCGCTCGGTCAGCGGCGCGGGCGACGCGAGCCTCGACTTCCTGGCCAGCCATCCCAACGCGCCGCAGCGCATCGAGCTCGCCGCACGGCATGCACGCCAGTTCGGCGCGCCGGGCGTCGGCGCGCGCGACCGCGACGCGCTGCTCACCGGCATCGACGGCATGCTCTACGGCGACACGCCGGAAGAGGGTTACGTGCGCGGCACGACCTTCCTGCATCCGGGGCTCGGGGTCGCCTTCTCCGTGCCGCAGGATTTCGTCATCGACAACAGCGCGGCGGCGGTCACGGCGGCCGGACCGGGCGAGATCGCCGTGCGTTTCGACGGCGTCACGCTTCCCTCGCGCACCACGCTTCCCGACTATCTCCGCTCGGGCTGGGTCACCGGGCTCGACCCGGCCAGCGTGCGGGCGGTAGAGATCAACGGCCGCGAGGCGGCGCGCGGTGCGGCGCGTGTCGATGGCTGGGCGTTCGACATCACGGTCATCCGCGCCGGCTCGCAGGTCTACAGGCTGCTCACCGCGGCGCCGCAGGCCAGCACGGCGCTGCTGCCAACGGCGGAGGCGGTGTCGCGCAGCTTCCGCCTGCTTTCCGATGCGGAGAAGCGCGACCTGCAGCCGCTGCGCGTGCGCGTCATCACCGCCGGCCCCGGCGACACGGTCGGAACGCTCTCCGCGCGCATGAGCGGCGTCGACCGCAAGCTGGAGCTGTTTCGGGTGCTCAACGGGCTCGGCCCGGGCGCGGCGGTGCCGGCCGGCGCGCGGGTGAAGATCATCACGGACCGGTAATGTGCCCGCTCAGGCGGCGCCGGCTTCCATCTCGGGATGCGCCTCGACCAGCGCGCGGCGCAGTTTCTCGATGGCGCGGCTCTCGATCTGACGCACGCGTTCCTTCGATATGCCGAAACGCACGCCGAGCGATTCCAGCGTGGCGCCGTCCTCGGTTAGCCGCCGCTCGGCGATGATGGAAAGCTCACGCGCGTTGAGCGCGCCGAGCGCCTGGCGCAGCCACACGGTGTGCCGCGCCTTGTCGATCTCGTCGGCTACCGTCTCGTCGGGAAGCGGCTCGTCGGAGACGAGGAAATCCATGCGGTCGGCCGAGCCCTGCTCGTCCGAGACAGGCGCGTTGAGCGAGGTGTCCGGGGCGGACAGGCGCGAATCCATCAGGGCGACGTCGGCGGCGGAGACGCCGAGTGTCTGCGATATGCGGTTGTGCAACTCGCCCACCGGCAGGCTCGGCTGTCCGCGCGCCAGTCGGGCGCGCAGGCGGCGCAGGTTGAAGAACAGCGCCTTCTGGGTGGAGCTGGTGCCGCCGCGCACGATCGACCAGTTGCGCAGGATGTAGTCCTGCATCGAGGCGCGGATCCACCACGTGGCGTAAGTGGAAAAGCGCACGCCGCGCTCCGGCTCGAAGCGGGCAGCAGCCTCCAGCAGGCCGATATGGCCTTCCTGCACGAGGTCGCTCATCGGCAGGCCGAAGCCACGGAACTTGCCGGCCATGGCGAGCACGAGACGCATATGGGCCATGGTGATGCGGTGCAGGGCCGCCTGGTCGTGCTTGTCGCGCCAGCGCTCGGCAAGAGCCTGCTCCTCCTCGCGCGCGAGGTAGGGCGCCCGCATGGCGGCCCGAACGATCGAACTCCTGGCCGGCTCCTGCATAAAACTCTCCGGGCTTGGCGCGGTCGATCTGCGCTCTACGTATCCTGCCATCGTCCGGTTCATTTGCCGGGCGGCGCACCCAGTGCCCGATGCTGGCGCATGGTCGGGGTACACGAAAGCGGAAATCCGCGGGCTGCCGGTTCGTTCCGTCAAATCTGCGTTGACGGCGCGTGATCGTCGCTGATTGCAACGAGCGTCGCCAGGCTGCCGCATTGACTTTCCTCGGCGGCTTCGCCACCTCAGGGCTGCATTTTCCGTGAAAGTCGCACCCATGGACGGCCAGATTCACAGCTACCAGCCAGTGCCGCTTGCCCGCCGGCGCTCGGTCGGCGTGACGGTCGGCGGCGTGACGGTCGGCGGCAACGCCCCTGTTGTCGTACAGTCGATGACCAATACGGACACGGCCGATGTCGACGCCACCGTCGCGCAGGTGGCGGCGCTTCATCGCTCGGGCTCCGAGCTGGTGCGCATCACCGTCGACCGCGACGAGAGCGCGGCAGCGGTTCCGAGGATCCGTGAGCGCCTGCTGCGGCTCGGCATGGACGTGCCGCTCATCGGCGACTTCCATTACATCGGCCATAAGCTCCTGGCCGACCATCCGGCCTGTGCCGAGGCGCTCGCCAAATACCGCATTAACCCCGGCAATGTCGGCTTCAAGGACAAGAAGGACCGGCAATTCGCGGCAATCGTCGAGACGGCGATCCGCCACGACAAGCCGGTGCGCATCGGCGTCAACTGGGGTTCGCTCGACCAGGAGCTGCTGACGCGGCTGATGGATGAGAACCAGGCGGCCGGCTTTCCGATGACCGCCGACGAGGTGACGCGCGAGGCGATCGTGCAGTCGGCGATCCTGTCGGCGCAGATGGCCGAGGAGATCGGGCTGGCGCGGGAAAAGATCATCCTGTCGGCCAAGGTGTCGCGGGTCCAGGACCTGATCGCGGTCTATGTCGAGCTGGCGAAACGCTCCGACCACGCGCTGCATCTCGGGCTGACCGAGGCGGGCATGGGCTCCAAGGGCATCGTCGCGTCATCGGCCGCCATGGGCATCCTGCTGCAGCAAGGCATCGGCGACACGATCCGCGTCTCGCTGACGCCGGAGCCGGGCGGCGACCGTACGCGCGAGGTGATCGTCGCGCAGGAGCTGCTCCAGACGATGGGTTTCCGGCAGTTCCTGCCGGTGGTCGCCGCCTGCCCCGGCTGCGGCCGCACGACCTCGACGGTGTTCCAGGAGCTTGCCCAGAAGATCGAGGGCGATCTCAGGCGCAACATGCCGGTCTGGCGGGAGAAATATCCCGGCGTCGAGGAGCTAAAGGTCGCGGTGATGGGCTGCATCGTCAACGGCCCGGGCGAGTCAAAGCATGCCGACATCGGCATTTCGCTGCCCGGCACAGGCGAGACGCCGGCGGCGCCCGTGTTCATCGACGGCCGCAAGGCCGCCACGCTGCGCGGCCCGGCGATCGCCGAGGATTTTCAGAAGATGGTCGCCGACTATATCGAGGCGAAGTTCGGCAAGGACAGGCAGGCGGCGGAGTAGCCGAGTTTACGCCCCCTCCACCACGCTTCGCGTGGTCCCTTCCCAGGGAGAGACATTTGTCTCTCCCGTCCTTCGGACCCCCGCTTCGCAGGGGAGGATCCAGGTTGCGGACGGCCGCGACGGTGGATCTTCCCCCGTTTACGGGGGAAAGGGACCGCCGAAGGGGGTGTAGGGGGCGTTACTGCGCTTACTCTACCCGTTGGTCCCATACCCGCCGGTCATCTCCGCCCTTCGATAGAAGTCCGCGAGCTGTTTGCCGCGCTCGTGGCGGAACTGGCGGCCGGCGGTCTCGAGCGCCGCCATGCGGTCGATGCGGAAGGTGCGGAAATCGTCGCGCATCTCGCACCACGCCACCAGCGTCCACACCTTGCCCCAGAACCACAGGCCGAGCGGCCTGACCGTGCGCTCGGACGCCTTGCCGGTTTCGTCGGTGTAGCGGAAGGCCAGCACGTCACGCTTCTCGACCGAGCGCTCGAGCATGTCGAGCGTGGCACGGTCGGCGTCCGTCACGACCCACAGCGGCGCGTGGATCTGGGTGGCCTGAAGACGGGATTTCTCCGAATCGGGCAGCACGGCGGCGATCTTGACCAGCGCTTCTTCCGCCGCGCGGGCCATCTGGGCGCCGCCGAAGGCGCGCACCATGCGGGCGCCGGCGACCAGCGCCACGATCTCGTCACGCGTAAACATGAGCGGCGGAAGGTCGTAGCCTTCCCGCATGAGGTAGCCGACGCCGGCCTCGCCATCGATCGGCACGCCGGTCGATTGCAGGTCGGCTATGTCGCGGTAGATGGTCCGGTCGGACACTTCCAGCCGCTCGCCGAGCATGCGCGCGGTCACGAGGCGTCCGCCCCTCAGCTGCTGGACAATCTGGAACAGGCGGTCGGCGCGGCGCATCGGAACATCCCCTGCTGAGGCACGCGCGGCGCCCCTCGGCGATCTGCGTCCCAATGTCAGCATGCCACGCCCCTCCTGACAACACAGTGTCAGGAGGGGTGGCGGCGGGGAGGATGACGTTCATGTGCGGTCAGCGGTCCGGAAGGGTCTCGAGACGGCTGCCGATGACCGGTGTGGCCCAGCCGATATCCTTGCGGATGCTGGGCGGCAGCGCCTCGATGATCCGGCGGGTGCGGATGCGCTCGCGCCGGAGGCGCCAGGCGCGGATGCCCTGCTCGACGGTGACCAGTATAGCGGTGACGTAGGCCATTGTGCTGCTCCTTCCTTGGAACAGCCTTATGTCACAGCACTCCCGCCAGCCTGACGTCAGGAAGTCGGGCGACCCGCGTCAACCCCTGACGAAAGGTGTCAGGAGACCCGGTCACGGCACCGGTCAGGAACGATGGTAGGGATGGCCGGCCAGGATGGTGGCCGCGCGGTAAAGCTGTTCGGCCAGCATCACGCGCACAAGCTGGTGCGGCCAGGTCAGCGCACCGAAGGAGAGGAGCAAATCAGCCTCCGAAGCCAGTGCCGGATCGTGCCCGTCCGGCCCGCCGATCGCCAGCACCAGCCCCTTGCGGCCGGCATCGCGCATTGCGGCGATTCGCGCCGAAAAATCCTCGGACGAAAGGCTCCTGCCGCGTTCGTCGAGAAGGATCAGCGCCTGTCCCTGGCCGAGGCGCTCACGCAGCCGCTGCGCTTCCTCGCGCTTGCGACCCGCGGCGTCGGCAACGCGGCTCTCGACGATCTCGGTCACGCCGGCGAATTCGAGGCCGACCGCCGGCCCCGCCTTGGCGAGGCGGTCGAAATAGCGCTGCGCCAGCTCCCGTTCCGGGCCGGCCTTCAGCCGCCCGACGGCATGAACCTCGACGCGCATGACCGCCTTACACGGTCAGTGGATCGTCTCTTCTGCCAGATCCGGCGCGAGCCACATCTTCTCGATGTTGTAGAACTCGCGCACTTCCGGGCGGAAGATGTGGACGATCACGTCGCCCGCGTCGATCAGCACCCAGTCGGCAGCCTGCAGGCCCTCGACGCGCGCGGTGCCGTGGCCGGCCTCCTTGAGCGCCTTGAGCAGCTGCTCCGCCACCGCCGCGACATGGCGATGCGAGCGGCCCGACGCAACGACCATATAGTCGGCGAGCGCGGATTTGCCCTGGATGTCGATGGGGACGATGTTCTCCGCCTTGGAGTCGTCGAGGCTCTGAAGGACGGTGTCGAGGACCGGGTTCGCTGCGGCGATGCTGCCGCTCAGTCCGGCGGGCGAAGGCGTGGTGGGCGCCTTCTTCGTGGTTGCTGTTCTCAGCGTTTTGCCTTTCCGATCAAGAACAACGCGCCGGTCACAACGCGCCGGCACGCTCAAGATAGGCAGAGTCCCTTATCAGTTTCAAGACAGCCGCCCGAGTTAGCTGACGCCAGTCAACGCGGCGACTGGCTCGCCTGTTCCGCAGCGGTCAGTTCGACCGGCAAGGGCGCGGTCGCGGACAGCGGCTGGAAGTTCACCGTCTCCGCCGCGGGCGCGGCGTCGGCCCGCATCAGCCGCCAGCCGACGAAGAGCGCGTAGGCCGCCGCGATGGCCACGGCCACCCAGATGAAGGCAACGGTGCCGTAAAGGCCGGTCAGCAGGGTGCCCAGCCCCGGCACGACGAAGCCCGACAGCGACCAGGCGAACAGCATGGCGCTTTGCAGCTGCACCATCTCGTCACGTCCTGCTCTGTCGCCGGCATGCGCGGTGGCGAGCGAGTAGATCGATTCCGACGCGCCGTCCCAGACCATGTAGATGGCGATGAGCACGACCAGCGCCGAGCCGTCGAGTACGCCTGCCAGCACGCCGAAGCCGACGACGAGCAGGGCGGCGGCGATCAGCACGTGGCGCCGGTCGGTGCGGTCGGAGATCCAGCCGAGCGGGATCTGCACGAACAGCGTGCCGAGCGGCATGGCGAACATCAGCGTCGCCACCTCCTGCTGACTGAAACCCGAGGCGGTGGCGTGGATCGGCGCGAAGCCTGCGATCATCATCGACAGGCCGCCGACGGCAAGCATGCCGGCGACGCCGACCGGCGATATGCGCCAGGCGCGGCCGAGCGCCAGCGAGGCGCGGGCGGGCGGCGCGGGCTGGGGCAGCTGCGTCATGCCGACGGGCAGGATGGCGAAGGCGGTGAAGGCGATGGCGACGAGCGGGCCTGCCGAGCCGGCGATGTCGAGTTGGCCCAGCAGCAGCGAGCCGCAGCCCAGCCCGACGATGTAGGCGACGTAGAAGATCGCCATGACGCGGCCGCGTATGCGGTTGTCGACCGCGTCGTTCAGCCAGCTCTGGGCGACGATGAACATGCCGCCGATGGCGAAGCCGTAGAGGGCGCGCGCCGCAAGCCACAGCACGGGATAGACGCCCGCCGCGACAAGCGCGTTGGACAGCACGATCAGCGCCGAGAAAATCATAAAGGCGCGGGCGTGGTCGGCGCGCCGCACGATGGCGCCCGTGGTCAGGCAGCCGACCAGTCCGCCGGCTGCAAGCGCCGTAAGGATGGAGCCGGCCCAGGTCGGCGGGTAGCCGGACGCCGCGAGGCTGATCGGGATGTAGGCGAACATCAGCCCGTTGCCGACCGCCGTCAGCGCCGTTGAGGCGATGACGGAAAAGACCGCCAGCCCGGAGGCGGCGGAGCGGGTTTCGGCGGTCAACGCGGGAATCACTTGCATGATGGGCCGTCTCTACGCCGGCGGGGCGGTCGCGGGCTCCGGCAAAAGCGACATGGGGCTAGCGTTTCGACGCCGCCCGCAATGCGGTGGAGGACAGCGTCGAGCGCGGGCCGTGGATGAAGGTCCAGGCAGGCGGGCGCATCAGCGCGAGCCGCCCCGCATCGCTCTCGTCCACGCGGGCGTAGTCGAAGGTCTTGGCCATCACCGAGGAGAGGAAGGCCAGCGTCGAGCCCGGGCGGTCGATGACGGCGATCGGCAAGGTCGCGGCGATCCTGCGCCAGCGTTGCCAGCGGTGGAAGGAGGCGAGCGAATCGGCGCCCATGACCCAGACGAAGTTCACGCCGGGGTTTCGGCGCGTCACCAGCTCGACCGTGTCGGCGGTGTAGCGTATGCGGTGCGCCGCCTCGAAGGCGGTGACCTTGATGCGGGGATCGGGCGTTATGGCTTCCGACAGCGCGACGCGCTGGGCCAGCGGTGCCAGTTCGCGGGTCGATTTGAGCGGGTTCCCCGGCGTGACCATCCACCAGAGCTGGTCCAGCCTCAGCCTGCGCATGGCGATCTCGGCGACCAGCGCGTGGCCGGCGTGCGGCGGGTTGAACGAGCCGCCGAACAGCCCGACCTGCATGCCCGGCGCGGCATAGGGCATGCGCAGATAGCGGCCGGGAAGCGTCTCCACCGATGCTAGGGCCGCACCTGACCGCTGCCGCGGACGCGGTACTTGAACGAGGTGAGCTGCTCGACGCCCACGGGCCCGCGCGCATGCATGCGTCCCGTGGCGATGCCGATCTCGGCGCCCATGCCGAATTCGCCGCCGTCGGCGAACTGGGTCGAGGCATTGTGCAGCAGGATGGCCGAGTCGATCTCGTTGAAGAAGCGCTCCACGGCTGCCGCGTCCTCCGCGACAATGGCGTCGGTGTGGTGCGAGGAATAGTGCTCGATGTGGTCGATGGCGCCGCCGACGCCGTCGACCAGCTTCGCCGAGATGATGGGCGCCAGATATTCGGTCACCCAGTCCTGTTCGGTGGCCTTATCCGCGCCCGGATAAAGCCGGCGCACGTCGTCCGAGCCGCGGATGGCGCAACCCGCCTTGGCGAGCGCGTCGAGGATCGGCACGAGATGCGTGCCGGCGACCTTGCGGTCGACCAGCAAGGTCTCGGCCGCGCCGCAGATGCCGACGCGGCGCATCTTGGAGTTGACCGCCACTTCTACGGCGAGATCGAGCTTGGCCGAGACGTCGACATAGACATGCACGATGCCTTCCAGATGGGCGAAGACCGGCACGCGCGCGTCGTTCTGCACGCGCTCGACCAGGCTGCGGCCGCCGCGCGGCACGATGACGTCGAGATTGCCGCTTAAGCCCGCCAGCATCTCGCCGACGGCGGCGCGATCCGTAGTCGGCACAAGCTGGATCGCGTCCTCCGGCAATCCGGCGGCGCGCAGGCCCTCGACCAGGCAGGCATGGATCGCGGCCGACGAGTTGGCCGAGTCCGAGCCGCCGCGGAGGATCACCGCGTTGCCGGCCTTGAGGCACAACGCGCCGGCATCGGCCGTCACGTTCGGCCGGCTCTCGTATATGACGCCGATCACGCCGAGCGGCGTGCGCACGCGCTCGATGTGCAGTCCGTTGGGCCGTTCCCACTCAGCGATCACCTCGCCGACCGGGTCCTTCAGCTCCGCGATCTCGCGGATTCCCGCGGCCATGGCGCGGATGCGCTCCGGGGTCAGCTTGAGACGGTCGAGGAAGGAGTCCTTCAGCTCCGCCTTCTCGCCAGCCGCCATGTCGAGCGCGTTGGCGGCGAGGATGGCGTCCACGCTGGCCTCGATGGCGGATGCCATCGCGACCAGAGCCGCATGCTTGCGCTCGGCTGAAGCGGTCGCCAATGGGCGCGCTGCCGCCCGCGCGCGGCGGCCGATCTCGGCCATCACGGAGGCGATGTCGGTGGCTTGCTCCTTGCGCAATCCGGCGGTGGCCATGGCGGGCTCCTTCAACCGGGCGGATTTACACGCTGGATGCCGGTGGGGCAATTGGGCCACGTCTGCTCGCCATGGTTGGTGATTGGCCTGTTCCTTTGGCCCGCCACCGTGCTATCGGCGCGCCGCATGAGCCTTTTCACCATCCTGCTCGGCGGCGAGCTTTCCCGCACGCCCCGCCTTGAGGCGCAGATCGCCGGGTCGCGCGTCATTGCCGCCGATTCCGGTATCCGCCACGCCGCCAAGCTGGGCGTCGAGGTGGAGCTGTGGGCCGGCGACTTCGATTCCGTGACGGCGGACGATCGCGAGGCGCACGCGGCGATCCCGGTCGCGGCCTTCCCCGCCGACAAGGACGCCACTGACGGCGAGATAGCGGTGGACGAGGCCATATCGCGGGGTGCGACGCGGCTGGTGCTTGCCGGTGCCTTCGGCGGCCCGCGCGCCGACCATGCCTTCCGCCACCTCTCGGCGGCATTGGCGCTGGCGGAGAGCGGTATCGAGGTGCTGCTCACCTCGGGTTGGCAGGAGGGGGTGCCGCTGCTGCCAGGCGCATTGCGGAGCTTCGACTATGCCGGAGGCACGCTGTTCTCAGTCATCGGCTTCACCGATCTCGAAGCGCTGACGCTGACCGGCGCCAAATGGCCGCTGCATCGCCGCCACGTGCCGTTCGGCTCGTCGCTGACCTTGTCAAACGAAGTCCGCGGCAGGCTGACCGCGTCGCTGGAATCGGGCCGCGCCATGCTGATCGCCCATCCGCAGGTGCATTGATGGCCCCGCCGCTCCTGCAACTGACCGGGATAAAACTGACCTTCGGCGGCACGCCGCTGCTCGATGGCGCGGAACTGTCGGTCGCGCCGGGCGAGCGCATCGCGCTGGTGGGGCGCAACGGCTCCGGAAAATCGACGCTGCTGAAGATCGCGGCGGGCCTCGCCGAGGCGCAGGATGGCGAGGTGTTCCGCCAGCCGTCCGCGACCGTGCGCTATCTGGCGCAGGCGCCGGATTTCGGCGATTTCGCCACGACCGGCGACTACGTGCGCGCCGGGCTCGGGCCTGCCGACGATCCGCACCGCGCGCAGTATCTGCTCAACCATCTCGGTCTGACCGGCGACGAGACCCCGACTACACTGTCGGGCGGCGAGGCGCGCCGTGCGGCGCTCGCCCGCGCCATCGCCCCGCAGCCCGACGTGTTGCTGCTCGACGAGCCGACCAACCATCTCGATCTCGCCACCATCGAGTGGCTCGAGGACGAGCTTGCCCGCAGCCCGAGCGCAATGGTCGTCATCTCGCACGACCGCCGCTTCCTGGAGCGCGTGTCGCAGGCGACGGTGTGGCTCGACCGCGGCCAGACGCGGCGGCTCGACCGCGGCTTCGGCCATTTCGAGGAGTGGCGCGACCAGATTCTCGACGACGAGGAGAAGGAGCAGCACAAGCTCGGCCGCCAGATCGTGCGCGAGGAGCACTGGCTGCGCTACGGCGTCACCGCGCGGCGCAAGCGCAATATGCGCCGGCTGGGCGAGCTGCAGGACATGCGCAGGCGCTTCCGTGGCCATAAGGGACCGGAAGGTACTGCCGCGCTCGCGGCCTCCGACGCGCAGGAATCTGGAAAACTGGTGCTGGAAGCGAAGGCCATCGCCAAGAGCTACGGCGATCTGACCGTGGTGCGCGACTTCTCGACCCGCATCCAGCGTGGCGCCCGCATCGGCCTCGTGGGCCCCAACGGCTCGGGCAAGACGACTTTGCTGTCCATGCTGATCGGCGAACTCGCGCCCGACAGCGGGACGGTAAAGCTCGGCACCAATCTCGTCATCGCCACGCTCGACCAGAAACGCGATGCGCTCGATCCCGAGGAGAGCGTGCAGCATTTCCTCACGCGCGGCGCCGGCGACTGGCTGGAGATCAATGGCGAGCGCAAGCACGCGGCGTCCTATCTCAAGGACTTCCTGTTCAAGCCGGAGCAGGCGCGCACGCCGGTGAAGGAGCTTTCGGGCGGCGAGCGCGCGCGGCTGATCCTGGCGCGCATCCTCGCCATGCCGGCCAACCTGCTGGTGCTGGACGAGCCGACCAACGACCTCGACATGGAGACGCTGGACCTGCTGCAGGAACTGGTCGCGGGTTTCGCCGGCACGGTGCTGCTGGTCAGCCACGACCGCGACTTCCTCGACCGCACGGTGACCAGCACCATCGTGCCGGAGGGCGACGGCCGCTGGGTCGAATATGCCGGCGGCTATGCCGACATGCTGGTGCAGCGCGGCAGCCAGAAATTCGACCGGCGCGGCGGCGAGCCGAAGAAGGCGCAGGCCGCGCCGAAGGAGCCCGCAACCCGCAAGGAACCGGCGAAGAAGCTTTCCTACAAGCAGAAATTCGCGCTGGAATCGCTGCCGGGCAGGATGGAGGCCGCCTCAGCAGAAATCGGCAAACTCGAGTCGAAGCTGTCCGACCCGGCGCTCTATGCGAAGGAGCCAGCCGCGTACCAGAAGCTCGCCGGCGCGCTCGACGCCGAGCGGGCGAAGCTGGCGGCGATGGAGGAGGAGTGGCTGGAGCTGGAGATGCTGCGGGAAGAGCTGGAGGGGTAGTTACTGCGCCGCCTTGCGGCTCGCCAGTTTCTCCGCCAGTCCTTCCATGCGCTCGGCGAGGCTCGCCAGCGCTCCCGTGAGCGCGGCGTCGTTCTTGTCCGCCTTGGTCAGCGCGTCGTCGCGCGTCTTGCGCAGCGTGGCAACCTCGGCCTCCATGCCGCGCACGCGCCGCTGCAGCTCCGACAGCTCGTCCATCACCATGATGCCGGCCATGACGGTGAGCCGCTGGTCGCCGATCTCGCCGAAGGAGTCCTTGAGGTGCGAGACGTAGCGGTCGAAACGGCCCGCAAGGTCGATCAGGTGTTCCTCCTGACCTTCATCGCAGGCCATGCGATATTGCTTGCCGTCGATGACGACCGTGACCTGAGCCATGTCTAGCGATCCAATACCGCGCGGATGGTCTCCATGGCGGTGACCAGCCGGCGCGAAACTTCCTTGTTGGCGGCTTCCAGCCGTTCGGCCTTGGCCTCGGAATTGTCGAGCTCCTGCGCCAGCCGCGAGCGGTCGGCGTTCATACGCTGGACCTCCGCTTCCGCCTCGACATATTCGCCGTCGAGCTCGAGGCGCGCCGCAGCGGCTTCCTCAAGCGTGTCGATCGCCCGGCCGAGGCGGGCGATCACTTCCCTCAGCGTCGCTTCCGCCGACATGCCGTGGTTTCGCCCAATCGAATCATCGCGCCAAATAAGGCGGTTAAGCGCGAAAGATTAGGCGCCGCCTCAAGCAGGCGTCAACACGGGTGGGACGACTGCCCACAGCTCGCAGCGGAAGCGGCCTGCGGTTTTGTTGACTCGCTCTAGGCTCCTGCTATGTGTCCGCAGCCTTTTTGAGGGGGTCCGCGGCGGGGCGCGCGGGCCACGACCCAACCACGCGGCACCCAACCACGCGACAGGCGAGATGGTGATGATTTCACGCGAGAAGCACGACCGGATGGCAAATGCCATCCGATTCCTCTCCATGGACGCGGTCGAAAAGGCCAATTCCGGACATCCCGGCCTGCCGATGGGCGCGGCCGACATTGCCACGGTGCTCTACACGCGCTTTATGACGCACGATCCGAAGAACCCGCACTGGCCTGACCGGGACCGTTTCGTCCTTTCGGCCGGCCACGGGTCGATGCTGCTCTACTCGGTGCTCTATCTCTCGGGATACGAGGACCTTACGCTGGAGCAGATCAAGAATTTCCGCCAGCTCGGCTCCAAGACCGCAGGTCACCCCGAGTGGGGCCATGCAGCCGGCATAGAGACGACCACCGGCCCGCTCGGGCAGGGGCTGGCCAATGCGGTCGGCATGGCGCTGGCCGAGCGGCTGATGAACGCCCGCTTCGGCGACGCGCTGGTCGACCATCACACCTATGTGCTGGCCGGCGACGGCTGTCTGATGGAGGGCATCAGCCAGGAGGCGATCTCGCTCGCCGGGCACCTCAAGCTCAACAAGCTGATCGTCATCTGGGACGACAACTCGATCTCCATCGACGGCGCGGTGTCGCTGGCCGATTCCACCAACCAGCAGAAGCGCTTCGAGGCGAGTGGGTGGGCGACGACGCGCATCGACGGCCACGATCCGGAGGCGATCGCGGCAGCCATCGAGAAGGCGCGCACGTCCGACAAGCCGACGCTGATTGCGGCCAAGACCACGATCGGCTTCGGCGCGCCCCACAAGGCCGGAACCAACAAGGTGCACGGTTCGCCGCTCGGCGCCGAGGAGATCGCCGCTACGCGCAAGGCGCTGAACTGGGATTCTCCGCCCTTCGTCGTCCCGTCCGACATTCTCGACGACTGGCGGCTCGCCGGCCTGCGCTCGGCCAAGGAACGCAAGGCCTGGGAGAAGCGGCTGGCGGAGGCGCCGGCCGACCTGCGCGGCGAGTTCGAGCGGCGCATCGCCGGCGAGCTGCCGGGCGACTTCGAGGCGGGGATGGCCGCCTACAAGCAGAAGCTGGCAGCCGACAAGCCGAAGGTCGCCACCCGCAAGTCGTCGGAGATGGCGCTGGAGATCGTCAACGGCGTGATTCCCGAGACGATCGGCGGTTCAGCTGACCTCACCGGCTCCAACAACACAAAGACCAGCCAGACCAAGAACGTCACGCCGACCGACTATTCCGGCCGCTACATCCACTGGGGCATCCGCGAGCACGGCATGGCGGCCGCCATGAACGGCATGACCCTGCATGGCGGCGTCATTCCCTACGGTGGCACCTTCCTGACCTTCTCCGACTACGCGCGGCCGGCCATGCGGCTCGCCTCGCTGATGGGCATCCGCACGATCTTCGTGATGACGCACGATTCGATCGGGCTGGGCGAAGACGGGCCGACGCACCAGCCGGTCGAGCATCTGGCAGCACTTCGCGCCATCCCCAACCACTTTGTCTTCCGCCCCGCGGACGCCATGGAGACGGCGGAGTGCTGGGAGCTGGCGCTCGCCTCGGTGAAGACGCCGTCGACGCTGGCGCTCACCCGCCAGAACCTGCCAGCCGTGCGCACCGAGTTCTCCGAGGACAATCTTTGTGCGCTCGGCGCCTACGAACTGGCGACCGCCAGCGACGAGGCGGAGGTGACGATCTATGCCACCGGTTCCGAGGTTGAGATAGCGCTCGCGGCCCGCACGCAGCTGGAAAAGGCCGGTCATCCGACGCGGGTGATCTCGGTGCCGTGTTTCGAGCTGTTCGAGCAGCAGAGCGCCGAATACCGCAATGCCATTCTCGGCGGTGCGTCGATCAAGATCGCCATCGAGGCCGGCATCCGCCAGGGCTGGGACGCGTTCATCGGCGCAGAGGGCATCTTCGTCGGCATGGCGGGCTTCGGCGCGTCGGCGCCGATCGAGAAGCTCTACCCGCATTTCGGCATCACGGCGGAAGCGACCGTCAAGGCGGCGCTCAAGCGGCTCGGCAAGAAGGGCTGAGCCGCCGCGCCTGCCGAATCATCCGCCGAATTTGGTGCGGACGCGCTCCAGGCGCGAGACGAGGTCGTTGAGTTCGCCGGCGATTCGCCGGTGCAGCGTCGCCGCCAGTTCCGGATATTCCTCAAGGATGCGGCGGAACAGTGTGCGGCCGAGCCTGATGACCTCAGTGTCGTGCACCGCCACGGCAGAGGTCGGCCGCGTGCCGCCGGCGATCAGAGCCAGTTCGCCGAGCAGGGCGCCCGGCCCGGCCCGGCCGGAAACGGCGCGCTTGCCCTCGGACTCGCGGTAAAGTTCCACCTCGCCCGTCGCCACGACATAGGCGCAGTCCGCGTCCGCCCCCTCGGAGTAGAGGTCGCGGCCGGCGCGCACACGCAGCGATTCCGCGCCAAAGGCAAGCAGGCGCAGCTGTTCGGCCGTGAAGCCTTCCAGCAGAGGCACCCGCTGCAGGATGCGGATATCGTCGTCCAGCGCCATGCGCAAAGCGTCCCCGTGCCCCGCACCCCCACGGGGCGCGGGATATTCGCATGCGCGCCGGTGATTCGGAAAGTCAATGTATCCGGGACGGGATTCCGGCGCGGAAGCCGGCTCCCGAGCCCTACGGCACCAGCTTGTAGCCGCCGCTCTCGGTGACGAGGATCTCGGCGTTGGACGGATCGCGCTCGATCTTCTGGCGCAGGCGGTAGACGTGGGTTTCCAGCGTGTGGGTGGTCACGCCGGAATTGTAGCCCCACACCTCTTCGAGCAGCACGTCGCGCGTCACCACCTTGCGGTCGGCGCGGTAGAGATACTTGATGATGGAGGCTTCCTTCTCGGTCAGCCTGACCTTGCCGCCCTTCTGGTCGAGCAGCAGCTTCTGGCTCGGCTTGAACGTGTAGGGACCGACGGAAAAGGTGGCGTCCTCGCTCTGTTCGTGCTGGCGCAGCTGCGCGCGGATGCGGGCGAGCAGCACGGCGAAGCGGAACGGCTTCGTCACGTAGTCGTTGGCGCCGGCTTCGAGACCGAGGATCGTGTCGGAATCCGTGTCGTGGCCGGTCAGCATGATGATCGGCGCCTTGAAGCCACCCTTGCGCAGCAGCTTCACCGCCTCGCGACCGTCCATGTCGGGCAGGCCGACATCCATGATGAGCAGATCCACCAATCCGGCCCGCACTGCCGCGACGCCCTTGGCCGCCGTCGCTTCCTGATGCACGTCGAACTCCTCGTAGAGCGAGAGCTGCTCGACAAGCGTCGTGCGCAGCGTGTCGTCGTCATCCACGATGAGAATGGTTCGTGAGGTCATTGGCAGCTCAAATCGACGTTGAAAGAAAAGGCAAATTCAGCTTGATTCGATCCGGTTTATGCGGAACGTCCCATAGATAATAGCCATTCACGGCCTTTTGTTCCGCCATGCAACCATACTCGAATATGCGCCGTGGCGTCAGTCGGCACGGCAAATCAACCCTAATCGACATGGTTTCCGTCCGCCGCAAGCCAGGAGACGGGCGAAAAGGACTTCTGCACGCGGGTGGCCGCGTGATCCCCTGCGCGCTTGGTCGCAGCGGTATCTCGGCCTTCAAGCGCGAGGGTGACGGCGCGACGCCGCTCGCCGCCATGCGCATGCTCGGCGGCTTCTATCGGCTCGGCGGGGGCATGCCGCGCGCCTCCGCCCTGCCGCTGGCCGCGATCGGCCGCCATGATGGCTGGTGCGACGCGCCTGCCGACGCCAACTACAACCGGCCCGTGCAGCTGCCCTCCCGCGCCGGCCACGAGCGCATGTGGCGCAGCGACCGGCTCTACGACGCCGTCGTGGTGCTGGACTGGAATATCCGGCCGCGCGCCCGTTACCGCGGCAGTGCGATCTTCCTGCACGTCGCCAAGGAAGGCTTCGGGCCCACCGAAGGCTGCGTGGCGATCGCGCCGGCCGCGATGCGCTGGCTGCTGCCGAGGCTGTCGCGGCGGACGGTGCTGCGAGTGATCGCCTAGTTTACGACCACCAGCCGATAACCGCGCCCATAATGAGCGCCACGCCGAGCCAGTGCGCGCCGTCGATGACGGTCAGATCCCAGCCGTAGCCCTCGTAGCGGTGGTTCACGGCCATGGTTGTCGCCATGAAGCCCAGCCAGGCATAGAAACCGACAGTCAGGCCGGTGCCGATAGTGGCCGCTCCAGCCCCGACGATGCCGATGAAGATCGCCAGCACGGTCGCCATGATGAGCTCGCAGACGATACTGTTCACCAGCAGCGCCGGCCCCGGCATCATGCCGTTGGCCCCCGGTGTCGGCGTGATGCGCGCCGCCTTCATCCACGGCTTGCTCAGCACGCCATAGAAGGCCGCACCCCAGATGAAGGCCAGAACCGCGGCTATCACCACCGCGATCCAGCTCACTCCCGCGAACGACATGTTGCCCTCCTTCGTTCAGGAAGGTTGATATCAACGCCGTTCGCTTCGCAGGTCAAGGCAGCGCCCAGACGATGGTGCGCTTGACCTCGGCATCTTCGAGTGCGCGTGTCACCGGCACTTCGTATCGGGCGAGTTCCACCAGTCCGGACTTCGGCAGATAGGACCGGCCGGGGTCACCGACGATCACGGTGGCGCCGCGCGCCTTGAGCCCGGCGAACCATGGCATGAGCCGCTCGCCCATGATGCGGTCGTAGAAGACGTCGCCGGCCAGCACCACGTCCCAGCCGCCGTCGGCGTCCGTAAGATCGGTATCGGCGAAATCCAGCTTGACCCCGTTCAGTGCTGCGTTGAGGGCCACGGCTGGCCGGCAAAAGGGGTCGATATCGGCACAGAGAACCTCCGAAGCGCCTGCCTTTGCGGCAGCGATTCCAACCAGCCCGGAGCCGGCGGCGAAGTCGAGCACGCGCTTGCCGCGCACGGTGAAGGGATGGTCGAGCAAGTAGCGCGCCAGCCCCTGCCCACCGGCCCAGGCGAAGGCCCAGAACGGCGGTGGAAGGCCCATGCCCTCCAGCTCGTCCTCGGTCTTGAGCCACAATTCGTGCGCCTCGTCGGCGAGGCGCAGCACGATCTCCGGCACATGCGGAGGCCGGATCGGCGCGGTGTTGGCGAGGATGAAGGCCTCGGCGCGGGCAGGGTCGAGCGGCTGACTCAGGGCGCCTTGTCCAGTCCGGCCATGCGACAGACTTCCCACCATTCTGCGTCCGTGACCGGCTGCACGGACAGGCGGCCGAGCCGCACCAGCGCCATCTCGGCGAGCTTGGGGTTGGCCTTCACCGCCTCCAGCGTCACCGGCTTGGGGACGGGCCGCACGGCGCGGATGTCGACACACTCCCAGCGTTCGTCGTCGGTGGTCGAATCGCGGTGCGCCGGTTTGGCGACCTCGGCGATGCCGACGATCTCCTTGCCCTCGTTCGAATGGTAGAAGAAACCGAGGTCGCCGACCTTCATCTCGCGCATGAAGTTGCGTGCCGCGTAGTTGCGCACGCCGGTCCACTCGGTGCCCTTCTTCCCGTCGGCCGCGAGCGCGTCGAAGGAGTAGACATCGGGCTCGGACTTGAACAGCCAGTAGGCCATGCTCAGCTTCCTTCGCTTCAGGACCGGGCGGCTGCCGGCGGGTTGATCAGCCAGTTCCACTGCCTGAACTCGACATTGGCGAAAAGCCCGGCCTTCGCATAGGGGTCGGCCGCGGCGATGGCCTGCGCCTCGGCGATGTCGGCCACGTCGAGTACGATCAAACTGCCATTGGGCTTGCCGTCAGTGCCCAAAAGCGGCCCGCCCGCCGCGACCTTGCCGGCCTCCTCGTATCGCTTCATGTGCTCCAGATGGGCCGGCCGCGTGTCGAGCCGCAATTGCAGGCTGCCCGGCTTGTCGGTGCAGATCAGCGCGATGTGCATGGTCACTCCGTTTCGGTCTTGAGTGGCCGCGACAGCAGTTCCGTCACGGCGTCGGTCACGGTGAGGTCGCCGGCGAGGATGGCGGCGACGGCGGCCACGATGGGCGCCTCGATGCCGCGCTTCGCAGCTAGTTCGGCGGCGATGCCGGCGGTGGCAACGCCTTCCGCCAGCGGCCGGCCGTCGAGGTTTTCGCGACGGCCCAGCGCTGCGCCGTAGGCAAAGTTGCGCGACTGCGCCGAGCCGCAGGACAGGATCAGGTCGCCGAGTCCGGACAGGCCCATCAGCGTCTGCGGCCGCGCGCCGAAGGCCGCGCCGATGCGCCGCAACTCGACGAAGCCGCGCGTCACCATCGCCGCCTGCGCGCTGGCGCCGAGGCCCGCTCCCGATACGGCGCCGGCGGCAATCGCCAGCACATTCTTCAGCGCGCCGCCGATCTCCACGCCGACAAGGTCGTCGCTGGAATAACAGCGGAAGGTTTTGGACGAGAGCAGCGCCGCGAGTTCCTGCGCCAAGGTCGCGTCACGCGACGCCACGGTCACCGCCGTCGGCAGGCCGCGCGCCACGTCGGTCGCGAAGCTCGGGCCAGACAGAGCGGCGACGGGGTTCCGCGGCAGCAGATCCACCGCGATCTGCGAGAGCAGCCGGCCTGTCGTGCGCTCTATGCCCTTGGCGCAAAGCACCAGCGGGACGCCGGCGGGCAAAAGCGGGGCGATCTCGCCAAGCGTCGCGGCGAGCGCCTGTGCCGGCACGACCGCCAGCACCGCACCTGCACCGGCAAGTGCCTCTCCCGGGTCGGCGGTGGCGCGCAAGGCGGTATCGAGCGTGATTCCAGGCAGATAGCGCGGGTTCTCGTGGTGGGTGTTGATCGTCTCGACGGTCGCGGCATCACGCGCCCACAGTAGGGCGTCATTGCCGGCGCGCAGTGCAGTCGCAGCCAGCGCCGTGCCCCAGGCGCCGCCGCCGAGGACGCCGATCTTGGGCCGTTTGTCGGCTTCAGGTGCGCTCATGCCTTGGCTCCGCGGCGGCCGCCACCGATGAGCGGGGCTGAGTGAGCGTCCAGCGGCCAGCGCGAGCGTGGCACGAAACCGAGGGGATCTTCTTCGGTCATTCCGGCTGCGAAACGTTCAAGCCCGGCCCAGGCGACCATCGCGCCATTGTCGGTGCACAGGATCGGCGGCGGCGCGATCAGGACAAAACCCTGCGCGCGGCAGAGCCCATCGAGCGCGGCTCGCACCGCCTTGTTGGCGGCGACGCCCCCTGCGACAATGAGCGCCGGATGGGCGATTTCGGGAAAGTGCTCGCGGAAGGTTCGCAGCGCCAGCCCGACGCGGTCGTCCAGCGTGTCGACGATGGCCGACTGAAACGAGGCTGCGATGTCGGACACGTCTTTGTCCGAAAGCGGTGCGGCCGCCGTTGCCGCCTGTCGCACAGCGGTTTTCAGCCCGGAGAAGGAGAAATCCGGCTGTTTGGCGCCCTTCATCGGTCGCGGCAGATCGAAGCGTCGCGGATCACCCGCTGTCGCGGCTTTTTCCAGGTTCGGCCCGCCGGGATAGGGCAGGCCAACCAGCTTGGCGGTCTTGTCAAAGGCCTCGCCGAGCGCGTCATCGATCGTGGTCGCCCAGCGCGAATAGCGGCCGACGCCTTCCACCAGCACGATCTGGGTGTGCCCGCCGGAGACCAGCAGCAGCAGATAGGGGAAGGCGCAGCCGTCGGTCAGCCGCGCGGTCAGCGCGTGCGCCTCGAGGTGGTTGACCGGCACCAGCGGTTTGCCGGTCGCCGCGGCTATGGCCTTGCCCGTCATCAGGCCGACGATCAGCCCGCCGATCAGCCCGGGACCGGCGGTCGCGGCGACGAGGTCGAGGTCGCCCAGTTCCGTGCCGGCCTCGGTCAGCGCCGCCTCGATCACGCCGTCGAGCGCCTCGACATGGGCGCGCGCCGCGATCTCCGGCACCACGCCGCCGAAGGCCGCGTGTTCTTCCAGCTGCGAAAGCACCACGTTGGAGAGGATGCGGCCGGCGCCATCCGGTTCGCGTGCCACCACGGCCGCGGCCGTTTCGTCGCAGCTCGTCTCTATTCCGAGGGCAAGAAGGGAGCCGGGAGCGAGTAGGGGGCGCTGGTCCATCGCTTGTGCGTTGCCGGAACGGGGTTTGGCCGGTAGACCCGGGGCTTGATCGAGGCTGCGGTTAGCACGGGTTGCATGGCATGCAAACAGGAACGGTCCGCATCGGAACCAGGGGCAGCGCGCTGGCACTTGCGCAGGCGCACGAGACACGCGCCCGGCTGATGGCCGCGCACGGCCTGCCGGAGGATGCCTTCGAGATCGTGGTGATCTCGACCAGCGGCGACCGCATCCAGGACCGGCCGCTGTCAGAGGCCGGCGGCAAGGGCCTTTTCACCAAGGAGATCGAGGAGGCGCTGCTCGGCGGCCGCATCGACCTCGCGGTGCATTCGTCCAAGGACATGCCCACGGCGCTGCCCGAAGGACTTGAGCTCTCCGCCTTCCTCGAGCGCGAGGACGTGCGCGACGCCTTCATCGGCCGCGTGGCCGCCAGGCTGCTCGACCTGCCTGAGCGGGCCGTCGTCGGCTCATCGTCGCTGCGCCGGCAGGCGCTGATCCGCCGCGCGCGGCCCGATATCGACGTCGTCACCTTCCGTGGCAACGTGCAGACCCGGCTGCGCAAGCTGGAAGAAGGGCAGGTCGCCGGAACGCTGCTGGCCCATGCGGGGCTGCGGCGGCTCGGTTTGACCGACATCATCACCGAATTGCTGCCGGTCGAGCGCTTCCCGCCGGCGCCGGGACAGGGCGCGATCTGCATCGAAACACGCATCGGCGACACCGCAACACGAAAACTGGTCGCGGCCATCGGCCATGCGCCCACGGCGGCCGCGCTCGCCTGCGAACGCGCCTTCCTTGCTGCGCTCGACGGCTCCTGCCGCACGCCCATCGCGGGGTTGGCCACGATCGACGGCGACCGGCTGTCATTTTCCGGCACGATCATCACGCCCGACGGCCGCGAGGCCCATGATATCGCTGCCGAGGGCAGGACCGCCGATGCGGCTGCTCTCGGCGGCAAGGCCGGCGCCGACATCCGCGCCAGGGCGGGGACACGCTTCTTCGACGGTTGGGCATGATATGCGCGTGCTCGTCACCCGCCCGCAGCCCGGCGCCGACGCCACGGCGCGGCGGTTGATCGCGCTCGGCCGGGAGCCGGTGGTGCTGCCGCTGACCCGGACGGTGCCGCTCGATCCCGAAGTGGCGGATGCGGGCGCGGCCGATGCCGTGCTGGCGACCAGCGCCGCGGCGATCCGTCATGCGCCCGCCGCGCTGTTGGCGGCGATCCGCGGCCTCCCGCTGCACGCCGTCGGAGAGAAGACCGCCGAAATTGCTCGCGGTGCGGGTTTTGACGTAGTGAATGCGCCCTTCGCCGATGCCGACGCATTGGTAACGGGATTACCGAAGCGCCTCCCTGGCGGCGGCAGCCTGCTCTACCTCGCCGGGCGGCTGCGCACCGGTGCGGTGCAGACGCGGCTGGAGGCGGCCGGCTTCGCTGTCCGGCTGGCCGAGGTCTACGACACGGTTGCCGACGAAACGGCATTTGCCGACGCAGGCGCGAGGATCGGCACGCGTCCGCTCGACGCCGCGCTTGTCCATTCGGCCTATGGCGCCGCGATGCTGTCGCGGCTCAATGCCCGGCCCGACCTGGCGCCCCGGTTCGAGACGATGCGCTGCGTCTGCATCTCCGCGCGCGTCGCCGAGGCGCTGGAACAGCCGCTGGCTGCGCGCGCCGTCGCGGCGGCGCGGCCCGACGAGGCCGCCATGTTCGCCCTGCTGGACACGGCTGGCTGAGCGATCTCGCCGCGCCCCCTTTTTTCGCCGCGCTTTCATGCTACCTGATCGTGCAGTCCTTCGACCCGTTCGAGCATTCCGGAGCTGCCGATGGTGAAGTCGCCGAAAATCCGCCATTCCAAGCCGGGCGGCGAGCCGCTGACGATCGACCTGTCCGGCGAAGACGTGAAGCGCGTCGATACCGGGGCGGAGACCGGCAAGCCGTCGCAGCCATCTTCGGCCAGTACCGGTCCGTCGGCTGCCCCGGTGTCGCCGACCGGCGCCGGCAAGCCTGTGCAGGCCGCCGATGCAGCCCGAAATGCTGCCGCGACGGCCGCATCCGCACATTCCGGCCAGAGCGCCGCTTCCCCGGCAAAGGCGGATGCGCCCAAGTCGGCGTCGAACGCGACGGCTAGTGCTTCCGGGCCGAAGGTCGCGGCTGCAAGCTTTTCGGCATCGTCGTCCGGAGCCGCTTCCGCGCCTGCCGGGGCATCGTTTGGCCGTGATGCCGGCAAGGGACCGGCAAATCCGCCGCCGCCCCGCGCTGAACCAAAGCCGGAAGTCCGCGCAGATCCTGCCCCCCGGCGATCGGGTTCCATCCTGCTGGCCGGGCTGCTCGGCGGCGTCGTCGCGCTCGGCGGCGCGGGCGCGGCCTGGTATGGCGGATTGATCCAATTGCCGCCGGCTCCGGCCCAGCCGGCCGCTCCCGTCGCTCCGGACAATTCGGCCGTCGATGCACTGCGCGCAGAGTTCGACACGCTGCGCGCCGCTGTCGAGGAACTGCGCGCCGCGCCGCCGCCGGCAGCCGCCGAAGCGCCCGACCTGACGAACGTCAATGCCCGCATCGAAAGCCTCGCTACGCTGGTCGAGGATATCAGGGCGCAGATCGCAGGCCTCGGCGAAGGCGCGGGTGGCGCGCCCGCCGATGCCGCCGCGCTCGCCGCCCTGCGCGAATCGATTGCCGCGCTGGAGGCAAGGGTCAACGCGCTGCCGACCGAAGGCGGCGCCGACCTTTCCGGCCTGCGCGAGGAGATCGGCGCGGCGTCCGCCCTCGCCCGACAGGCCTCGGAGGCCGCCACGCAGGCGGCATCGGCGGCGGGTGCGCTGGCGCCGCGCATCGAGCGCATCGAGGGCGAACTGACGGCGCTTGCGACGAAGGTTGCCGAGGCGGCGGAAAAGCCGGGCGTGGCGCTGGCCATCGCGGCTTCCGCGCTCAAGGCCGCGGTCGACCGCGGCCAGCCGTTCGTCACCGAACTGGATACTTTTTCCGGGCTTGCGCCGGACATGCCTGAAGTCGCCGCGCTGAGGCCCTTCGCCGAGAAGGGCGTGCCGACCCGCACCGACATTGAGGCGGACTTCAACGACGCAGCCAGCGCGATGATCGCCGCCGGGCGGGTGGAGGATCCTGAGGCCGGCTTTTTCCAGCGCCTCTGGGGCAGCGCCATCTCGGTCGTCGAGGTCAGGCCGATCGGCGAAGTCGAGGGCGACGACGCGGCAGCAATCGTTGCGCGCATGGAAGTGGCGCTCGGGCGCGGCGACTACGGCCGGGCGATCGCCGAGTACGAAACGCTGCCGGAGACCGCCCGAAATGCCGGCGCCGGCTTCATGGACAGTGTGCGCGCGCGCCATGCCGCGGACGATCTGGTCGGCAAGGTGCTTGCGGCGGCGCTGCGGTCGTAGGACAAACGTCTCATGTTGCGCGTCCTCTATTTCCTCGTCCTCGTCTTCCTCGCCGGTCTCGGCTTCGCCTGGCTGGCCGACCGGCCGGGCGACCTCGTAGTCACCTTCGGCGGCTACCGCTACCAGGTGACGCTGATGGCGGCGGCCGCACTGCTGCTGGCGCTGGTCGTGCTGACCATGCTCGGCTGGTGGCTGCTCAAGTCGCTCGTCAACGGTCCCGGTTCGGTGCAGCGCTGGTTCCGCGTGCGCCGTCGCGACCGCGGCTACCAGGCGCTGTCGACCGGCATGATCGCAGCGGGCGCCGGCGATGCCGAGCTGGCGCGGCGCAAGAAGCGCGAGGCGCTCAAACTGATCTCGTCCGACTCAGAGCCGCTGCTCAACCTGCTCGACGCGCAGGCCTCACTGCTGGAGGGCGACCACGAGGCGGCACGGCAAAAGTTCGAAGCGATGCTGAAGGACCCCGAGATGAAGCTGCTCGGGCTGCGTGGGCTCTACCTCGAGGCCCAGCGTCTCGGCGAGCGGCGCGCGGCGCGCCACTACGCGGCAGAGGCCGCACGTGTGGCGCCGCAGCTCGGCTGGGCGGCCGAATCGACGCTGGAGCAGAAGGTCGAGCTGGGCGACTGGGACGGTGCGCTGCGGCTGGTCGACGCGCAGAAGGCCTCGCACAAGGCCGACCGCGAGCGGATCGCGCGGCGCAAGGCGGTGCTGCTGACAGCGCGCGCCATGGCGCAGCTCGACGCGGATGCGCTCGCCGCCCGCAATGCCGCGCAGGAAGCGGTCAGGCTGGCGCCCGACCTCGTGCCGGCTTCCGTGACGGCGGCGCGTGCGCTGTTTCGCAGCGGCGACCTGCGCAAGGGATCCAGAACCATCGAAGCCTTGTGGAAGCTTGCGCCTCACCCTGAGGCTGCGCAGCTCTACATTCACGCCCGGCCCGGCGATTCCGCCGCCGACCGGCTGGAGCGTGCGCGCAAGCTGGAGGCGGTTCGGCCGAACCACGCCGAATCGGTCTACGCCATGGCGCGTGCTGCGCTGGAGGCCGGCGAGGTGAAGGTGGCGCGGGCCGAGGCGGAGAAGCTGATACGGCTGGAGCCGCGCGAAGGCGCGTTCCTCCTGATGGCCGACGTCGAGGAGGCCGACACAGGCGAAGAAGGCCGCGTGCGGCAGTGGCTGGCGCGCGCGCTTCGCGCACAGCGCGATCCGGCCTGGGTGGCCGACGGCCACGTCTCGGAGACATGGGCTCCGTTCTCGCCGGTTTCGGGCCGCATCGACGCCTATGAATGGAAGGCGCCCGTGGAGGCGACGGGCCGGCTGATCGAGGGTGACCGCGCCGATCTGGCGCGGCTGCCCGAACCGGAGGAAAAGCCGGCCGCCTCAGCCCACGTCGAAGCGGCTGCTGCCATCGTCGACGTTGACCCGGTCGCCAAGCCGCCGTCAACGCCAGCTGCCGTCGCCCAGCCGGTCAAGGCGGCGCCCGCCGCACAACCGGCCGCGGAGCCGCCGCCGCGCCGTCGCCTTGCCGACGAGGCGCGTGCGGACAGGCCTTCGGCGGAGGTGGTGCTGTTCCAGCGGCCTCCGGACGACCCCGGCGTTGACGGGTCGGGTGTCGACGAGCCCGGCGAGAAATCCGATCCGGGGCGCTTCCGGTTGTATTGAAAGGCAGCTCCGCTATCTTTCGGGGCACGTGACCCATCTTCGGACGCCCATGTTCGACCGTTTCCTCGCCTTCCTGAAGAACCTGCCCGAGCCGAAGCAGCGTGTGGGCAGCGACGATCCGCGTGTTGCAGCCGCCGCATTGCTCTTTCACCTGATGGACGCCGACGGCGTTCGCGACGAGGACGAGACGGCGCAGCTGCCAGTGCTGATTGCCGAGACCTTCGGCATCGTCGGCGGGGCCGAGCTCGACGCGGTGCTGGCCGCCGGCGAGAAGGCGGAAGGCGAGGCAGTCGACCTCTATGCCTTCACCAGCATCATCATCCGCCATCTCGACCACGAGGCGAAACGCGAACTGATCGCCGCCATGTGGGATCTGGTCTACGCCGACGGCGAGCTGCACGAGCTGGAGGACAATGTCGTGTGGCGCGTGGCCGAGCTGCTCAATGTCGAGCGCGACGAGCGCGTCGCCATGCGGCTGCGCGCCCGCGAGGCGGCCGGCATGGCCGGCTGAGCTATTTCGTCAGCGACAGGCGTTCGATGTTCTTGGCGATGGTCTGGTAGGCATCGTCGAGCTCGGCCCCCGTGGAGGCCTCGAAATAGTGCTGCGCGCTGCCGCTGTCCGGCGAGGCGCAGGCCTTCATCACCGCCTTGGCATTCTGCTCCTTGAGCATGAAGCCCACCGTGAACAGCTCGATGCCCTGCTTCTTCATCTCGGCGCACAGCTGCTCGGCATAGCGGCGCGACTTGCCCGGCTGGTTGCGCGGGTTCTCGCCTTTCGCCACCCCAGCGAAGCCGGTGTTGAACTCGCCGTCGGTCATCAGCACGGCGTATTTGGCCACGGCCTTGTCGTCGCGCGGCTCAGGGCGGGCGGAGGCCGGCAGGACGCTGCGCCATTTCGGCGACAGCATGTACCAGCTCCACTGGATGCCGATCTGGCCTGCGGTGTTGCCGGAGGCCCTGAAGCCGTCGATAGCCGCCTTCAGCACCGTTTCGTCGGTGGAAAGCGGCACCAGCCGGGACGAGGGACAGAACTCCAGGCGCCAGTCTCGGTTGATCATCGCCTCGCCCGGGCCGTCATCCGAAAACTGCAAGGTGCCCTCGCGATCGGTGGCGCAGAGGTCGGGCGGTGGCGCCGAACCCTCGACCTCGGTGTAATCGGGCATCCATGACGGAAATCCGTCCGCGGACGCGGTCACGACGCCCTTGGGCTCGAAGCGTGGCGGCTCAGAGTTGGAGTTGCCGTCGCGTTCGGCATAGACCACGCGCGAAAGCGAGCCCGTATTGACCGCGTCGGCATAGGGCACCAGCGCTACACGGGTGCGCGGGTTGGTCTTGTCCTGGCCTGCGAGGAAAGCGGTCACTGCGTTCCTGGCGGCGGCCTTCAGGTCGCGCAGCTTCTGGCCCTGCATTGAGCCGGTGATGTCGAGCATCAGCGCCACCTCGATGCGGCGGCTCGAATAGAGCGCGGCCGATTCAGTGGAGACGCGCCGCGTCGGTTGGCCGAACAGCGGGAAGACGAGGTCCACGGCGACGGACGCCTGCGCGCGCACCGCCCCGGTCGCCTTGTCGACGGTCAGGCCGTCGAGCACGATCTGGTCGGCGGATGCGAAGCCGGTGCCGCCATTGGCGGCCAGGAACGCCTCGATGACGCCGCGCGCTTCCTTCTCGGCGATGCGCCCGGTGGTCAGGTCGCGGGCGGTTGAGGTGACGGCGGCGTCGAGCGCGTTCAGCAGGTTCGAGCGCGTGAGCGACAGCTGCGCGATGTTGAGCGCGAAGCCGGCCGAAAGCGTCAGCGCGCCGGCGACGGCCGCGGCCACGACGCCGAAATTGCCGCGCCGGTCATGCCGGAATGCCGAAACCGTCTGACACAGGAAAGCCGCACCGCCCATTGCGCTGTCTCCTTCTGGGACACCTGTCGTCCCTTTGGGGAAGCGTTGCAGCTAACGTGCCAGTCACCATGCGGCGCGCGATCACCGGCAATAGGCCGTGCGCCTGCCGCCGCGATAGGGACGCACAAGCTTCCGGCCGAGCATCGATTCGGCCAGCGGCATTCCCGTGGACGCGGCCACGTCGGCGAGCACGCGCCCGAAATACTTGTCGCCCGTGATGACCGTCAGGACGACGGGATTTTTACCGACCAGGGCCGCCAGAGCCTCTTTCGCCCGCCGCGCCGCTGCGCGCTCCGTGGCGCAGCGGCTCTTCATCTCGGGAGCGTCGATGCCACGCAGCCGCACGCTCACTCGCACCGAATGTCCGGGCCAAACCGCAGCGCGCACGACCAGCGTGTCGCCGTCAATCACCTTCTCGACCGTTGCGGTCACCGGACCGGGCATCGTCTCGCGCGCCGTGGCCGGCTGGGCGAGGAGGACAAGCAGAGATACGAGAGCTATTCGGAGCATGGCGAGGAAAATATTCCTCACCATGCTCCGATGCAACCGGAATGTGGTTCAGGCCAGAACCTGCGCCGTCAGCGTGCGGTCTATGCCGTGCATCGGCGGCGCGTCGGGATAGGCCTCCTGCTCGTAGGTCCAGACCTTGAAGAATGACAGGCGGTGGTCGCCGAAGGAGTGCAGCAGCGGCACGTCGGTGGCGTCGCGGCCGCGCGCGATGACCACGCGGCCGATGCGGCGCTGGTTGTGACGGGCGTCGAAGGTGAACCATTCGCCGTCGACATAGGCCTCGAACCAGGCTGAAAAATCCATCGGCGCAGGATCCTGCGGCACGCCGATGTCGCCGAGGTAGCCGTTCACATAGCGCGCCGGGATGTTCATGCACCGGCAGAAGGCGATGGCGAGATGCGCGAAGTCGCGGCAGACCCCGACGCGCTCCTCATGCGCCTGCGCGGCGGTGCGGGTGCATCGCGCGTAGCCGTAGCCGAAGGACAGACGCTCGTGCACGTAGTCGACGATGGCCTGAACCATCTCCCATGTGCGCGGCAGGTGGCCGAACAGGTTCCAGGCGAGCTGCGAGAGATGATCTGTCTCGCAATAGCGGCTACCGAGCAGGTAGACGATGGCATCGTCGGGCAGTTCCTCCACCGGCGCCAGCGGCGCGCCCGGTTTCGCACGGTCTGTCCGGCCGGTATCCTCGACCACCGCGTCGTAGAGCAGCCGCACGCCACCCTCCGGCGCGACGAGGCGGCGGCAGTAGTTGCCGTATCGGTCGACATAGACGCGCATCGGCACCTTGGGCGAGGCCAGAACGCGTGTCTGCCGCACGATGTCGTGCTCGCGGTCGCGATGAATCTCCAGCAGGGAGAACACCGGCGTTGGCCGCGGGCACTCGATGGCGATTTCATAGCCGAGGCGAATGAGCATGGGTTACCCGCACTGTTGGAGACGCACCTCGGCGACAACGTGTGCGAGGCATACGGGTTCCTGCACGAGGTCGTGCAATATGCCGCAGAGCCGGTTCCGCTGCGGCAGGGTCAGAAGTCGCTGGCGCGACCCTTGATCTCCCAGTCGCCGTAGCGGGTCGGCTCGGGGCCCTTGGGGCCGCCAATCTCTGTGGGGCGGTCGGCCGGTGCGGCAGCCGCCTCGCGTCTCGCCTGCGCCTCCGCCAGCGCGCGCTGCGCTGCCGGGCTGAGCTTGCGCGGCGCCGCCTCGTCCGCCTTCGGTTCGCCTTCGGCCACGCGCCTCTCCTTATTGAACTGGACCCGCTGCTTTCCCATCATATAGAGCCATGATCGGGCGGGATCGAGCCGCCGGGTAAGGCCTTCGGACGGAGACCTGCCCTAGGGAGATTTGGGATGAACATCATTCGCACTGCCATGCTGCTGGCGCTGATGACGGCGCTGTTCATGGGCGTCGGCTACCTGATCGGCGGCTCCGGCGGCATGTTCATCGCCTTCCTGATCGCGGCCGGCATGAACCTGTTCTCCTACTGGAACGCCGACAAGATGGTGTTGCGCATGCATCGCGCCGTCGAGGTCGACGAGCGCAACGCGCCCGAATATTTCGCCATCGTGCGCGACATGGCTGCCAATGCGGGCCTGCCGATGCCGAAGGTCTACCTGATCGACAACGATCAGCCCAATGCATTTGCCACCGGCCGCAACCCGCAGAATGCCGCCGTTGCGGCGACGACCGGCCTGCTGCGCCGCCTGAGCCATGAGGAAGTGGCCGGCGTGATGGCGCACGAGCTGGCGCATGTGCAGAACCGCGACACGCTGACCATGACGATCACCGCGACTCTGGCCGGCGCGATCTCCATGCTCGGCAATTTCGCCTTCTTCACCGGCGGCAGCCGCGACAACAATAACGGGTTCGGCATCATCGGCGTTCTGGTGGCGATCATCGTCGCGCCGCTGGCGGCCGCGATGGTGCAGATGGCCGTCAGCCGTACCCGCGAATACGCCGCCGACCGGCGCGGCGCCGAGATCTGCGGCGAGCCGCTGTGGCTGGCGTCGGCACTCGACAAGATCGCGCGCAACGCCAAGGCGATCCACAACCCGGACGCCGAGCGCAATCCGGCAACCGCGCACCTGTTCATCATCAACCCGCTTTCGGGCGAACGCATGGACGGCCTGTTCTCGACGCACCCGGCGACGGAGAACCGCATCGCGGCGCTGGAGGCCATGCACGAGGAGTGGGCGCATACGGGTGCCGGCGGCGGCGCACCGCGTCGCGCCGAGCCCCGTCCGGCTGAGAAACCGCGTGACGAGGCCCGGGCAGAGCGCCCGGCGCCGACGCGCGAGGCGCCCTGGGGCGCTCCGCCGCCCGAGGCTGCGCAGCCTGAGCCGCCCGCAGCAGAACCCGAGCCAAAGAACAATCCCTGGGGCCGCAACCCCACCGGCCCGCGCACCCAGCGCAAGAACAACCCGTGGTCGTGAGCGGGCGCGCAGCGAGGGCAGTCCCTGCGCCCGTCACCCCCGGTCTCGAAGCCCGCAAGACGGCGGCAAAGCTGCTTTCGGCGATCGTCGACCGCAAGACCCCACTCGACGGGCTGACCGACGCCGAGCACGGCAACCCCGCCTATCTGGCGCTTGAAGGCCGCGACCGTGCGCTGGTGCGCGCGATTCTGGCGACCGCGCTGCGGTTCAGGAACACCATTGAAGCACTGATCGCGGCCCGGCTGGATCGGCCGATCCCGCCCAACGCGCTGTCGCTCGGCCACATAATGCATGTCGGCGCGGCGCAGATGCTGTTCCTCGACGTACCCGATAGCGCCGCCGTCGACCTCGCCGTCGAGCACGCCAAGTCCGACCCACGCACCGCCCGCTTCGCCGGGCTGGTCAACGCCGTGCTGCGCGAGATCGGCCGCCGCAAGGAGCGCGCGCTGCCGGTCGTGGTGGAGAAGACCGTCGATGCTCCAGACTGGTTCGCCGCGATGCTGCGCGAGGGATATGGTGAGGAGCGCGCCGCCGCCATCCTCGCCATTCATCGCACCGAGGCGCCGACCGATTTCACCGTTAAGTCCGAGCCCGGGCGCTGGGCCGACGCCTTCGGCGGCCTCGTGCTGCCGGGCGGAACGGTGCGCGTGCCGCATCTCGACAAGGCGGTGACCGATCTGCCGGGCTATGCCGACGGCCAATGGTGGGTGCAGGATTTCTCCGCCGCATTGCCCGCGCGCCTGCTCGGCGACGTGGCCGGGCAGCGTGTGCTCGACCTGTGCGCTGCGCCGGGCGGCAAGACCGCGCAGCTTGTGGCTGCCGGTGCGCAGGTCACGGCCGTGGAAAAGTCGCGCAACCGGCTGAAGCGGCTGGAAGCCAATCTTACCCGGCTGGGGCTGAAGGCCGAATCGGTCGAGGCCGACCTGTTCGACTACGCCCCGGAAAGACAATTCGACGCCGTGCTTCTCGACGCACCCTGTTCGTCGACGGGCACGGTGCGCCGGCATCCCGATGTGCCGTGGACGAAATCTCCGGACGACGTGGCCAAACTGGCGGCGCTGCAAGCGCGCATGCTGGCCCATGCGGCCACTCTGGTGAAGCCGGGCGGCGTTCTCGTCTTCTCCAACTGCTCGCTCGATCCCTCCGAAGGCGAGGCAGTCGTCGCGGATTTCGTCGCCGCTCACCCGGGGTTCGTGATCGAGCCTGCCGACGCATCCGCGCTCGGCATTCCCGCTTCCATGGTCTACGCTGGCGGCCGGCTGCGCACAACGCCGGCCGACCTTCCCGATCACGATCTTTCCCGAGCCGGCTGCGACGGCTTCTTCGCCGCCCGCTTTCGCCGGCAAAGCTGATCGCCAACTCACGGTTGCGTGCAAATCCAACGCGTTAATCGAACTTTCGTAGAATTGGCACAATGTTTGTGCAGAGCGCGGGACGCGCTTGGAGGGTGCGATCATCTTGGCGAAGGGTAGGACTCAAGGTCCGCCCATGTGGGGGCTCGTGGTGCGGGCGACGCTGCGGCGCGCGCGCCGGCGGCTGCGCGCAGGCCCGCTCTACCGCTGGCGCTTCTCGGGGCGCACCCCCGACCGCGTGCTGATCGCGCCGCCTGATCTGCGCCTTCCCGACAAGCAGATTGCCGACGAGATCTATCACGGCCGCTTCGCGCTTTCCGGCCACATGGTCGACACCGGCGGCGATTCGCCGTTCCAGATCGAGGTGGCCGACGCGGAGTGGCTCAAGTCGCTGCACGGCTTTCGCTGGCTGCGCCACATGCGCGAAGCCGGCACAGACCTTTCCGCGGCAAACGCGCGCGCGCTGGTGGGCGACTGGATGGCGACGCATGGCCGCAGGATCGGCGGTGTCGCATGGGACCCGGCCATCACCGCGCGGCGAATCATCGCCTGGCTGCAGCATTCCACCGTGGTGCTGCAGGCAGCCGACTACAATCTCTACCGGGCCTATCTGAAATCGCTCGCGATGCAGGTGCGCTATCTGCGCGTGGTGGCGGCGGATATCGCCGACGCCGAGGAGCGCCTGCGGGCACGGGCCGCCCTTTGCTATGCCGCGCTGTCGCTGCCGGTGGCGCAGCCTGTCCAGCGCCAGGCGACGCGCCAGCTGTCGCTCGAGCTCGACCGCCAGATCCTGCCCGACGGCTGCCACGTCTCGCGCAACCCGCAGGCGGTGCTGGAACTGCTCGCCGACCTGCTGCCGCTGCGCTACACCTACGCGGCGCAGGCCGAAGCGCCGCCGCCACAGCTCATAGCAGCGGTCGAGCGCATGCTGCCGGCGCTGCGCTTCTTCCGCCACCAGGACGGCACGCTGGCGCTGTTCAACGGCATGGGAGCGACCGCGCCCGACCGGCTGGCGGCGATCCTGCGCCACGACGACACTGCCGGCCAGCCGCTGGCGCGCATGCCCTATGCCGGCTACGACCGGCTGGCGATGGACACCACCACGGTGATCGCCGACACCGGCCTGCCGCCGCCGCTCGACCAGTCGCATGAGGCGCATGCCGGCTGCCTGTCCTTTGAGATGAGTTCCTCGCGCCAGCGCTTCGTCGTCAATTGCGGGGTGGACGCCTTCGGAGCTGACGATTTCCGGCCGCTGTCGCGCGCCACCGCGGCGCATTCCACGGCCACCCTCAACGACACCTCGCAGGCCCGTTTCGTGCTGACCCCGCAAATTTCCGACCTCGTCGGCACGCCACTCTCTGGAGGGCCGAAGAAGGTCGAGGTGCGGCGTGAGGATTCTGACGGCATCCAAGGCTTCACCGCCAGCCACGACGCCTATGTGTCACGCTTCGGCCTGTGGCACGAGCGCCAGCTGGCGCTCGCGGGCGAGGGCCGCATCCTGGAGGGCACAGATCGCTTCTTCCGCGCCAAGGGCGGCAGCGTGCCCAACGACGGGCGCGACGCGGTCGCCGTGCGTTTCCACCTGCACCCGGCGGTCGGCCTGTTCCGCGACCGCGACGACCGAATGGTACTGAAGGCGTCGGCCGGGGATCTCTGGATCTTCGACTGCAAGGACGTCGAGCCGACCGTGGAGGAATCGATCTACTTCGCCGCGCTCGGCGGGCCGCGCAAGAGCCGGCAGATCGTGCTGTCGTTCCGCGCCTCGCAACTGGCCGAGGTCAGCTGGCGGTTCACGCGCATCTCACGGGCGGGATAAAGACGCCGCCGGGCGCCGCCGTGCTTCAATCGCGGGTCGAAATGCTCTAAGGCGCGGACTTCCAGCCGTCGCCGAGGATCACCGCATGGCCGTCGCCTCCAAGAACATCGCCCCGCCCGACCGGGTGCTCGTGCGACGGGCGCTGATCTCGGTCTCGGACAAGACCGGTCTCGTGGAACTCGCAGAAGCGCTGGCCGGCCGCGGGGTGGAGATCGTCTCGACGGGGGGAACTTCGAAGGCAATCCACGCCGCGGGCTTCCCGGTCCGCGATGTCTCTGACATCACCGGCTTTCCGGAGATCATGGACGGACGCGTCAAGACGCTGCACCCCTCGGTGCATGGCGGCCTGCTCGCCATTCGCGACGATGCGGAGCATCGCGCGGCCATGGACGCACACGGCATCGGCGGGATCGACCTTGCGGTCATAAATCTCTACCCGTTCGAGGAGGTCCGCGCGAAGGGCGGCGACTATGCCGCGACCGTCGAGAACATCGACATCGGCGGCCCGGCAATGCTGCGCGCTTCGGCCAAGAACCACGCCTACGTCGCGATCGTCACCGACCCGGCCGACTACGCCGAGGTCGTTGCCGAGCTGGAGAAGGGCGACGGTGCGCTGCCCTACCGGTTCCGGCAGGAGCTGGCAGCGAAGGCTTTTGCCCGCGTGGCCGCCTACGACGCCGCGATCTCCGGCTGGTTCGCCGAGACGCTGAAGCTGGCCGAGCCGCGCCACCGCGCCTTCGGGGGCAGGCTGCACACGGTCATGCGCTACGGCGAAAACCCGCACCAGACCGCCGGCTTCTACGCCAGCGGCGACACGCGTCCGGGCGTGGCGACAGCGCGGCTTCTGCAGGGCAAGCAGCTCTCCTACAACAACATGAACGACACCGACGCCGCCTTCGAGCTGGTCGCCGAATTCGATCCCGCGACGCCTGCCGTCGCCATCATCAAGCACGCCAACCCGTGCGGCGTGGCGACCGGTGCGACGCTTGCCGAAGCCTATCGAAAGGCGCTCGCCTGCGATCCGGTCTCGGCCTTCGGCGGCATCGTCGCGGCCAACCGTCCGCTCGATGCGGAAGCGGCCGAGGAGATCGTGAAGGTGTTCACCGAAGTGATCATCGCACCGGGGGCTTCAGACGAGGCGGCAGCCATCATTGCAGCCAAGAAGAACCTGCGCCTGCTGGTGACGGACGGCCTGCCGGACCCGCGTGCGAAGGGGCTTTCGGTGAAAAGCTTGGCCGGCGGCTTGCTGGTGCAGGATCGCGACGCGGCGGTGGTGGACGACATGGAACTGAAGGTGGTGACCGCGCGCGCGCCGACGCCGGCCGAGCTCGCCGACCTCAAGTTCGCCTTCCGGGTCGCCAAGCACGTCAAGTCCAACGCGATTGTCTACGTGAAGGACGGCGCGACGGTGGGCGTGGGCGCCGGCCAGATGAGCCGGGTGGATTCATCGCGGATCGCGGCCCGCAAGGCCGAGGACGCGGCCGAGGTTGCGGGCGGCGCCGCACCTGCCACGCGCGGCTCGGTGGTGGCGTCGGACGCGTTCTTCCCGTTCGCCGACGGGCTGCTGGCCGCGGTCGAGGCGGGGGCCACGGCGGTCATCCAGCCGGGCGGATCGATGCGCGACGAGGAGGTGATCGCGGCGGCCGACCGGCACGGCATCGCCATGGTGTTCACCGGGGTCCGGCATTTCCGGCATTGATGCGAAACGGCCCGCCAGTGGCGGGCCGCAGGATGCGAAAGGGCGAAAACCCTACTCTTCTTCCGTATTGCGGTTCTTGAGCGACGACAGCTTTGCGAACACCTTGTCGGCGTCGAGTTCGTCGTCATCGCTTTTCTTCGGCGCCGCCGGGGCGACCACCAGTCGTTCGGTGACGGAGGCGGGCAGCAGCGTGTCGCCGGTCTCGGCAGGCGCCTCGCCCTTGCCGCGCGAGGCACGCTGCACCTCGATGTCGAGGTCGATCTGCGAGCACAGGCCGAGCGTCACCGGGTCCATCGGCACGAGGTTGGCCGCGTTCCAGTGCTGGCGGCTGCGGATCTGCTCGATAGTCGACTTGGTGGTGCCGACGAGGCGCGATATCTGCGCGTCCTTGAGCTCGGGATGGTTGCGGACCAGCCACAGGATGGCGTTCGGGCGATCCTGACGCTTCGACAGCGGGGTGTAGCGCGGTCCCTTGCGCTTGGTCTCGGGCACGCGGACCTTGGGGTCAGACAGCTTGAGACGGTAGTTGCGGTCGCCCTCACCCTTGGCGATTTCCTCGCGCGTCAGCTGGCCGGTGATGACCGGGTCCATGCCCTTGATGCCTTGCGCCGACTCGCCGTCGGCGATTGCCTTTACCTCGAGCGGGTGAAGATGACAGAACATGGCGATCTGGTCGAAGGAAAGCGCGGTGTTGTCGACCAGCCAGACGGCGGTCGCCTTGGGCATCAGCAGCGTGTTGGCCATGGGCAAAATCCTTCTCGCTCGCCCGCGTTCCCGTCGCGGGCGGTGGTCAAGCCACCGGAATATGGGAGTGGCGCGCATATAGCTGATGCCGCCGCCGCAGGCAAATCGTTTCAGGACTTCGGTTCGGGATGGCCGAATTTCGCTGCCGCGGTCAGCAGCACGGCCAGCATCAGCCCGTTGAAGGAGTGCCACAGAAAATGCGTGCCGATGGGCAGGGCGTCGCAGACATGCGAATCGATGGCGCGGAAGGTCACCGAAACGACGAAGATGGCGCCCGCCGCGAGATCGTAAGGTCCGGCCGGGTGTTTTCGCAGCGTCAGCCAGCCGCCGAAGAAGAACATGGCGAGGAAGGCCGGCAGGTAGCCGGTCGAGCCGGACGTGGCCTGCGCCACCCATGCCGGCACCAGCCATGTGAGCAGGCCGGCGGCCACGTAGAAGGCGACGAAGATGGCGGTCGCCTTCGTCCAGCCGAAGCGGAAGAAGCGGCGCAGGTTGAAGATCGTGTAGGCGAAGACGAAGCCGACGATGGGCAGCACGTCGGCCCAGACCGTCAGCGAATTGGCCGTCGTGTGGAAGATGAAGGAGCCGACGCCGATGACGATCGCCCACCAGCACAGCACCTTGGCGAACAGGCCGGTGCCGTGGCGATGCACCTGGGCCAGTCCCCAGATGCCGGCGGCGACGAAAGCGAGGTTGGTTGCCGCGTTGAGCGGCTCGGACCAGAATTCCGGCCCGGTGCGTTCGCAATAATTGTCGATCGGCGTCGCCACGACCTGCCCCTCGTCACCGCAAATTGACTTCACCTTGAAGGATCGGCGCAACTAAGGTCAAAGGCGAGGAAGGGCGGATTGCGTCCGTCCACAGATTCAGCCGGAAAAGCCCCATAATTCCTGTCGGAAAGCCGATGCGTTTCGCCGCTACTCTCGCAGCCTTCGCTGCCCTTTTTGCGCTCGCGGGTGGACCTGCCGGCGCGGAGGAGGTCAGACGGCCGCTCGGCGTGGTCGAGCTGTTCACCAGCCAGGGCTGTTCGTCCTGCCCGCCCGCCGACGAGGCGCTTGTCGACCTTGCGGCGCGCGGCGACGTCATCGCGCTGTCCTTCCATGTCGACTACTGGGACTATCTCGGCTGGCGCGACACGCTGGCCTCGCCGGCCAACACGCAGCGTCAGCAGGGCTATTCGCGGGCCTTCGGCGCCCAGTCGGTCTACACGCCGCAGGCGGTCATCAATGGCCGCACCCACACGAGCGGCGCCAAGAAGGCCGAGATCGAGCAGACGCTGTCGCAGATGGGCGGCGGCGTCGACGGCATGCGCGTCGACGTGTCGGCCGACTGGTCGGGAGAGAGCATCCTGATCGACATCGGCAACGGCTTCACCGCGCACCAGAAGGCGCATGTGCTGGTCGTCTATTTCGATTCGGAAAGCCGCGTGACCATCGAGCGCGGCGAGAACAAGGGCAAGACCATGCTCTACCGCAACGCGGTGACCTCGCTGCAATCGGTCGGCATGTGGCATGGCCGCGCGACGCGGCTGGAAGTGCCGCTGGGCGACGCCCGCCGCGCCGGCACCGGCGGTTGCGCCGTTCTCCTGCAGAAAGTGGGCAAGGACGGCGTTCCCGGCCCGATCCTCGGCGCCACGCTGCTGCCGATTCCCGCCAGCTGATCCCTGGCGAGCTGATCGCTCAGCCTGACATACGGGCCGTCAAACGCAGACCGGCTCCGGTGGTGACCGGAGCCGGTTGGCTGCTTTGGGATCGTGCTGCCCGTTACGCGAGACGCGAGTTGGTTCGATCCGGCATTGACCCCGTGGGCGGGGGGCTTGGGGTTACGGGACCAGGCCGGACCGAACCGTCTCAGGCAACGAGGGGAAGGTGGGGGTCCAATCGGGCCTCAGCTTGGCTTCTTCGCGGCGAGATTATGGCGGGGCATCACCAATTGGTTCAGCCTGTTCGCGGAGCGTGAGGGTCCGTGCGGGGCCTCAATCGCGGCCTTGCAATTCGTGGCAGGAGAGGCAAACTGTCATGCACCTGTCACGGGGAGTCCCGAAGGGGAGGCGAATGACGGATCGCGTCGGAACGGAGGACGGTGACGATTCCGCATTGCAGATGGCGTCGGGGCCGATCTCGTTCAGCGAGGCGCGGCGCGAGCGTCTCGCTATTCCCGTCACGTTCGACCGCCGCGAGCTCGACCAGATCCTGCGCGTCTACGGCTTCATGGTCGCCGCCGGCGAATGGCGCGACTACGCGATCGATCACATGAGCGACCGTGCCGTCTTCTCGGTATACCGCCGCACGAGCGAGGTGCCGCTGTTCCGCATCGTCAAGCAGCCGAAGCTGCGCCTGAAGCAGGGCGCGTACTCGGTTGTCGCCGCCACCGGCGCGATCCTCAAGCGCGGCCACGAACTGGCGCGCGTGCTCGGCGTTTTCGACAAGACGCTGAGGCTGGTGAAGGCGTAGAGCTCAGGCCTGCCCGCGAAAGCGCCGCTCCGGCAGCGAATCCGCATCCGGTGGCAGCCTCGTCCCGCCGTTCATCTCCAGCTGCATGAAAGCAGTGTTCAGCCAGCGGCCGTGCTTGTAGCCGGAGCCGACAAGCCGGCCGGAGTGGGAAAAGCCCAGCCGCTCGTGCAGCTTCACCGAAGCCGAATCCGGCTGGCCGTCGCCGATGACGGCGATCATCTGGCGGAATCCCAGCGCGGTGGCGCGGACGATCAGCTCGGCCAGCAGCAGGCGGCCGACACCGCGTCCCTGCGCCTGTCGGTCGATGTAGATCGAATCCTCCACGACGAAGCGATAGGCGGGCCGCGGCCGGAAGGCGCCGGCATAGGCGTAGCCGAGCAGGGTCCCGGCGTCCTCGGCCGCGATGTACGGATAACCGCCGGCCCGCAAGGCCTCGAAACGCTGCGTCATCTCGGCCAGCGACGGCGCTGCCAGCTCGTAGCTCGCCGTGCCGTGCTCGACCGCATGAGCGTAGATGGCGGTGATTTCAGGCAGGTCGGCGGGCGTGGCGTCGCGGATGGTGATGTCCGGCATGGGCGGTCCGATGGATGCTTCCGCCTACATCGCTGCAAACCGGGCCGCCGGCAAGGCGCAGCTCAGCGGTCGGAATGGCCCAGATCGCGCTCCGGCCACACGATGTCGCGCACGCGCTGTTTCAGCACCTTGGCCTCGGGGAAGCCGCCGTCGGCCTTGCGGTCCCATATCGTGACGCCGTCCAGCGTGATGACGAAGACGCCGCCGGTGCCGGGCACCAGCGCCACTTCGCCAAGGTCGGTTCCGAAGGTCGACAGCAGTTCCTGCCCCATCCACGCCGCACGCAGCAGCCACTGGCACTGTGTGCAGTAGGTGATTGCGACGCGGGGCCCCGATCCGGCCTTCGGTGCGTCGGCCATCAGGCGGCGCTGAGCTTCGCCAGCGTGGCGTCGTCGACCTCGAAATTGGCATAGACGTTCTGCACGTCGTCGTCGTCCTCGAGCGTTGCGACCAGCTTCATCAGCGACTGCGCGCGCTCCTCGTCGACGGGCACGTTGTTCTTCGGCTTCCAGATGATCTTGGCGCTTTCCGGCTCGCCGAGCGTTGCTTCCAGCGACTTCGAGACGTCGTTGAGGGTTTCGAAGGCGCAATAGATCGTATGGCCTTCCTCGTCCGACTGAACGTCGTCGGCGCCGGCCTCGAGCGCTGCCTCCATCGCCTTGTCGGCGTCGCCGGCAGAAGCCGGGTAGTAGATTTCACCGACACGGTCCCACATGAACGATACCGAGCCGGTCTCGCCGAGCGCTCCGCCGGCCTTGGTGAAGGCGGCGCGAACGTTGGAGGCCGAGCGATTGCGGTTGTCGGTCAGCGCCTCGACGATCAGGGCGACGCCGCCGGGGCCGTAACCCTCGTAGCGCACTTCGTCGTAGTTCTCGGTGTCGGCGCCGGCCGCCTTGTTGATGGCGCGGGCGATGTTGTCCTTGGGCATGGACTGCGCCTTGGCGGCGTTGATGGCCAGCCGCAGGCGCGGATTCATGTCGGGGTCGGGCGTGCCCATCTTGGCGGCGACGGTGATCTCGCGCGCGAGCTTGGAGAACATCTTGGACCGCATCGCGTCCTGGCGCCCCTTGCGGTGCATGATGTTCTTGAACTGTGAATGGCCGGCCATGGCACCCCTTGCGAATTTCTGGCGATGTCGCTGAACGGCGCGCCATATAGAGAAATCGCGTCCATTCGTCCAGAAGTTCGCCGCCGCCGTCTCGCCGTACCGGCAGAAATGGCTTGCCACGTCTCTGCGTCATGCCGACAATCGCGCCAAGGTCCGCAGGGAGGGCGCGATGACCGAGAAGGGCGACAGCTATCTGTTTCCGGGCGGCATGCGCCTGATCTTCGTCGAGTTGCCCAAGGACAATGGCGGCGCCCGCCTGGTCATGGACTGGTTCGTGCCCACCGGCGAGGCGCTGGTGCAGACGAGACACGTGCATTCCGGCCCTGCCGGCGCCGTGGTGGAGCGCTTCGAGCTGATCGCCGGCAGCGCGGAATGCGAAGTCGGTGGCCGGCGGCAGCGCGCCGACGCGCCGCATGTCTTCGACGTCCCTTCCGAAGCCACCCATGTCCATCCCCGCAACGTCGGGACAGGAGAGATGCATGTGCGCCAGTCGGTGCTGCCGCCCGAGCCGGATTTGCGGGTGACCAGCGGCGGCCTGCGCTTCTTCGAAACGACGGCGGCGCTCGCCCAGCGCGGCAAGCTCAACCGCAAGGGCGAGATCGCCGATCCGCTGCAGTCGCTGCTCACCCTCAACGATACGCTGATGGACCCGACATGGCTGCCCGGCCTTCCACGGCCGTTGCAGCGGGCGATGTTCGCCGCGGGTGCCGGGCTGGCGCGGATGCTCGGCTACAAGGCCCACCATATGCCGGTGAAGCAATAAGCCGGCGGAGCGGCCGCCTCGCGCAATCGTGAAACCGCGCGGGCTGGCCGCGGCGCCGGCCGCTTGTATCGTCTTTGCCCGGGGGAGCCCGCCGCACCCGGAGCCAGTTATGCAGCCTGTCGCCCGCCTGCTCGCCGCCGCAATCGCCCTGTTCGCGCAGCCGGCGCTCGCGCAGCAGGCCGCCGATCCTGTGCCGTCGCAATGCATGGCCATTGCGCAGTCGCTGCCGAGGGCGACCTACGCGAGCTTCACGCCCGCGCCGCTGAAAACGCAAGCCGCCACCGGCGACGGCGAGGTGACGATCACCTATGCGGGACATGCCACTTACGTGATCGAGACGCCGGCCGGCGTGCGCATCGCCACCGACTATTCCGGGGCCTACGGATCGGACCCGCTGCCGCGCATCGTGACCATGAACAAGGCGCATTCCATGCACCATACCTTCTATCCCGACCCCGGCATCGCGTTTCCGCTGCCTGGCTGGGGAGACGGCACGACGCCGGCGAAGCACGCGCTGGTCGTCGACGATGTCTATGTACGCAACGTTCCCACGGACATACGCAGCTATGGCGGCGGCATGGAGGTGGGCGGCAACTCGATCTTCATCTTCGAGGTCGCCGGCCTGTGCATCGGCCATCTCGGCCACCTGCATCACCATCTTGAAGACGCCCACTACGCCGCCATCGGCCGGCTCGACATCGTCATGGTGCCGGTCGACGGCGGCATGACGCTTTCGGCCGGCGCCATGACTGATATCGTCAAGCGCCTGTTCGCCTCGATCGTGCTGCCGATGCACCGCAACTGGACGCCGCTCAGCGAGTTCACCAGCCGCATGAGCGACAGCTTTGCGCTCGATTTCCGACAGGAGCGGTCGCTCACCGTCTCCCTGCGGACGCTGCCGCGGCGGCCGACCGTGATCGTGCTCGAAGGAGTCTAGCGATATGCGCAGGCTGCTTCGTGCCGTCGCGCTGGCCGCCCTGTTCGCGGCGACGATAGCGTTCGCGCCGCCTGCGGTTGTCCCTGCGACGGCGCAGGAGGACGCTGCAGCCGTGCGCGAGCGGCTGTTCGAGCGGTTGCTGCGGGCGCCGACCGAGGCCGACGGCCGCGCCGCCGAAGATGCCATCTGGCGGTTCTGGATGGCGCAGGGGCCAACCGCCGAGATCCGCAAGGACATCGACCGCGCGATGGCGCGGCGTTCGGCCTACGATTTTGCCGGTGCGAAGGCGATCCTCGACCGTGTGGTGGAGGTGGCGCCCGGCTACGCGGAGGGCTGGAACCAGCGCGCCTTCATCCTCTTTCTGCAGGACGAACTGGATGAGTCGCTTGCCGACATCGACCGGGCGCTGGCGCTGGAACCCAGACATTTCGGCGCGTTGTCGGGACGGGCGCACGTGCTGATGCGGCAGGGGCGCATGGAACTCGGCCAGAAGGCGCTGCGCGAGGCTGTGGCCATCCATCCCTGGCTCAAGGAACGGTCGATGCTGATTCCCGTTCCCGGCGGGCCGGAAACTCCGCCGGTCGGCCAGGGTATCTGAACCGGTTCCACGCGGAAGTCTGCCGGCCGGTCAGGCGGCGGCGCAAACCCGGTTCTTGCCTCCGAATTTGGCGCCATAGAGCGCCTGATCCGCGCGCGTCATCAGTGTCTCGAGACCTAAGTCCGAGAACTGCCGGAGGTTGGCGGCGCCAATGCTCACGGTGAAGTAGATGAACTCGCCGGTCGTGATTTCGACCGGAAGTGTCGCCAGTGCGGCGCGAATGCGCTCGGCAACGATGTCGCGCTCATGGGCGGCGGTTCTCGGCAGCAGTATCCCGAACTCCTCGCCGCCCAACCGGCCAAACAGGTCGGCCGGGCGCAGCATGGTCGACACGAATGCGGCCAACGCGACAAGGACCTTGTCGCCAGCGGCATGGCCGTGGGTGTCATTGATCCGTTTGAAGTTGTCGGCGTCGATCATCAGGAATGCGACCTCGCCGCCGCTGTCGAGGGCCCGCGTCGTTATCGCGCAGCCGCGCTCCATGAGCGCGCGGCGCGACAGAGCCCCGGTCAGCGGGTCATGGGAAGCTGCGTGATCCAGCTGCACCAGCAGTTCTTCGCGCACGAGGTTCATCGCCGAAATGGTCAGCGGACCGAGCGCCATCAGCGCGATGCCGAGCCGGATCGAATTCGACGTCTCGAAATAGTCCGCGTTTCCCGGCAGCGACAGCAGGCCGGCCGAACCGGCCATCAGCATGGCCGCGCCGAATGCCATCGTGATGAGCGCCGTAGTGAACAGCCGGTAGGTCAGGGCGCACCAGATCAAGGCAGGTACGCTCAGTGCGAGAGCGCCCGGTCCGCGTACGACCAGCCCGATCGCGGCTGCCACGACCAGGGCGCACAGCGGCGCGACGCTTTTCCAGTCGAGCCGGCGCAGCGTTTCGCTGACCGAAGGGATGCGCAAGCGCATCTCGGGAAAAGCGAGGATCGGGGGCAGGACGACGAGCATGTTGACCAGCTCGGTCACGAACCAGAATTCCAGCCCGGTGAGCATGTCTCGGCCGAACAGGATGCGCGCTGCGCCGCCGCCTGCGAGCGCAGCAGTGGCAGCGGCGCCCGAACACACGAGCAGGAGGAGCAAAACGGAGAGCGGGCGCCGCAGCCGCCGCCTCTCCTCGGAGGCGAACTGGAACAGCACGTAGCCGGTCATCGCCCCGACGATATTGGCCATGTTCAGCCACAGCGACACGAAGAGGTCGCCGCCGGTCGCCAGGTCGGCGACCATCTAGCCGAGGAAGGCGCCGATCCAGTTCTGGACTGAGGCGAGGGACGGCCAGCGCAACATGATCCCGAGCAGGATCGCGTTCGCGGGCCAGATGGCGGCGAGGAATCCGGCCGGGCGCGTGGTGATACCGAACAGGGACGCGGCAACGACGGCTCCTGTTACGATCAGGAACCCTTCAAGGCTGCCGGATCCGCGCTCGCCGTGAACGTCCGGCGACGTGGAAACGATCGACACTGCCAAACTCCCCATAGTCAGGCGTCTGACTACCTATGGGAGCGCGGATTTCGATTTCGTTAACAGTTCGGCGACGAACGACGGCCGCGGCAGGCGCTGCGGCCGTCGTTGCATCAGTGAGCGATCGTTCCGCTGGCCTTCGACTTGTCCTTACGGCGCCGCGACAGCATGTTGAGCAGCTCGACAAAAACGGAGAAGCCCATCGCCGCGTAGATGTAGCCCTTCGGCACGTGGAAGCCGAAGCCGTCGGCGATCAGAGTCGTGCCGATCATCAGCAGGAAGCCCAGCGCCAGCATGACGATGGTCGGGTTCTTCTCGATGAAGTTGGCGAGCGGCGCGGCCGCCATCAGCATCACCGCCACGGTGATGATCACCGCGATGTACATGATGGCGATCTCGTCGACCATGCCGACGGCGGTGATGATCGAGTCGATTGAGAAGACGAGGTCGAGCAGCAGGATCTGGAAGATCGCGGCACCGAGCGTCAGGTTCAAAGTGTTGGAAACCACGTTGTCCTTGCCGTCGCCGGGATCGACGGAATGATGAATTTCCTTTGTCGCCTTCCACACCAGGAACAGGCCGCCGGCGATCAGGATGATGTCGCGCCAGGAAAACGGGTGACCGAACGCCGTGAAGACCGGCGCGGTCAGGCTGACGATGAACGAGATGGTCGCGAGCAGCACGAGGCGCATGATGAGCGCCGCGCCGATGCCCAGCCGCCGCGCATTGGCGCGCTGATGCTCGGGCAGCTTGTTGGTCAGGATGGAGATGAAGATGAGGTTGTCGATGCCGAGCACGACCTCAAGCGCGATGAGCGTGACGAGAGCGATCCACGCGGTGGGGTCATTGACCCAAAGGAAATGCGCGGCAAGGAATTCCATCATGTGTCCCCGGGGAATGTCCGGCCTTCGCGGCCTGTATGAGAATTTCCGACAGAGCTAGGAACGGACCCGCCCCGCGTCAATATCGGGGCCGCGGGGAATTTAACGCCAGAACGACGGAACGGTCTCTTCGAGCCTCGGCCCGAGCCTGATCGGCGCGATCGCCTCTGCCAGACCGGTGCGGTCGGAGATGTCGACGCCGACGCCGCAGATCGTCGCAGGGCCGTTGGCTGCCTCGAAGCGGCCCTTTGGCACCTTGGAGAGAAAGCGGTTCAGCGGTTCCTCCTTGTCCATGCCGAGCGAGGAATCGTAGTCGCCACACATTCCCGCATCGGTCATGTAGCCGGTGCCGCCGTTGAGGATCTGGTGGTCGGCCGTCGGCTGGTGCGTGTGCGTGCCGACGACCAGGCTGGCGCGGCCGTCGACGAAATGGGCGAAGCACATCTTCTCGCTCGTCGCCTCGGCGTGGAAGTCGATGACCACGGCGTCTGCCACCTCGCCCAGAGGCGCCGACCCCAGCTCGCGCTCTCCCGCTTGGAACGGATCGTCCAGCTCTGGATGCATGAACACGCGGCCCATGATGTTCGACACGAAGACGCGGGCGCCGTTCCTCGCCGTGTAGACGCCGCTGCCGCGTCCCGGCGTACCCTTGGGGAAGTTTACGGGGCGCAGGAAGCGGTCCTCGCGCGGCGCGAAACTCAGCGCCTCGCGCTGGTCCCACACATGGTTGCCTGTCGTGACGACGTCGGCGCCGGCATCGAGCGTGTTGCGGAAGATCTCCTCGGTGATGCCGAAACCGCCGGCGGCGTTCTCGCCGTTGACGATGACGAAATCGAGCCGGAAGTCGGAGATCAGCCCCGGCAGCCGCTCCCATACGGCGGTGCGCCCGGTGCGGCCGACCATGTCGCCGAGAAAAAGCAGTCGCATGGGCGCTCTCTATAGAACCGGCGCGAAGCTTCGCAAGCCGGTTTCGGTGAGGATCGTCGGCAGAACCACGTCGTGCGGCTCGTCGGGCACGCGCGCGACCTCCTGGCAGGTGAACGCGATGCCGACCAGCCGCGGCCGGCGGCCTGCCGCAAGCAGGCGCGCGATGGCGCGGTCGTAGTAGCCGGCGCCGTAGCCGATGCGGTGGCCGCGTGCGTCGAAGGCGGCGAGCGGCACCAGCATCAGCTCCGGTTCCATGACTGGGGCTTCCGGGCCGGGGCCGTGCGTGCCAAAACCCATGTCGATCAGTGGCGCGCCGCGCATCAGCTCTCGAAACACGATCGTGGACCGGTCGAGGATCGCCGGCAGGCAGAGGCGCGCGCCGCGGTCGCGCAGGGCGAACATCAGCGGCCGCACGTCCACTTCCGATCGTATCGGCCAGAAGCCGGAGACGACCGCGCCGGGCCCGACGTCCCATTGTTCTGCCGCCTCCGCCATGGCGAGCGAGGCCTCGATGCGCCATTGCGGGTCGAGCGCGTCGCGGCGCGCCAGCGCCTGCGCGCGCAGGGATCTCTTCAAGTCCTTCATGCCGTTCAGCAATAACGCTCTATGCCGTTGATCTGCGTGTCCGAATAACGGTCGCCATGGGCGAATCCCAAGGGCAACAGCTTCTCGATCATGGCCCTTTGTTCGGTAGACAGCTCGATGGCGAAAGCCCCGGCCAACTCGTCGAGATGGCGCGCGGAGCGCGTGCCGGGAATGGCGACGACGTGGGGCGCCTGCGCGACCACCCAGGCGAGCGCCATAGAGGCGGGCGAGTGGCCGAGGGAGCGGGCATAGTCGGCGAAACGCGTGATCGCGCTGCGGTTGGCGGCGAAATTGGGCTCGGCGAAGCGGGGATTGGCTTTGCGGAAGTCGCGGTCGGGCAGGTCGGCAATCGTCGGAAAGGTGCCGGAGAGCATGCCGCGGCCGAGCGGCGAGAAGGCGACCAGCGCAGCGCCGTGTCGTGCGCAGGCCTGCACGAGACCGAGCTCGGGCTGGCGCGTCCACAGCGAATATTCCGACTGGACGGCGGCGACCGGGTGGACAGCGGCTGCGCGCTCGAGCGTCGACGGCGCGATCTCCGAAAGGCCGATAGCGCCGATCTTGCCCTCTTCCTTGAAGCGGACGAGCGTCTCCATCACCTCTTCGACCGGCCGCGCCTGTTCTCGTCGGTGGATGTAGTAGAGATGGACGTGCTCGACGCCGAGCCGGCGCAGCGAGTCCTCCAGGCAGCGCCGCAGATAGGCGGGCGAGTTGTCGTAATGGCGCGTCGGCTTCGGCTCTATGCCGGCCTTGGTGGCGATCGTAAAGCTGTTGGGCCTGTCCTTGATGAAGCCGCCGATCACCTCCTCTGAGATGCCGTCGCCATAGCGGTTGGCGGTGTCGAGGTGGTCGATGCCGAGATCGAGCGCGCGGGCCAGAGTCTCATGGCTCTCTCGCCGGTCGGTCGGGCCGTAGAAGCCGCCGAAGCTCATGCAGCCGAGACCGATCGGCGCCACGAGCGGGCCGCCGGTGCCAAGCGGGCGCCTGCGCATCGCCGCGGCCGTATGGCTTGTGTTCGTCTCTGCATCGCGCGCCATGGCGGCCTCCAGTTTGGGCATCCATGCAGCATGGAGCGGAGACGGGCAAGGCACGCTCCGGCGGCGCGCCGTTTCAAGCAGGATTCCAGGGCTTGCGGAAACGTTATATTTGCTGGAATATAACGAGATGAACATGACGCTTCGCCTTGCCGCGCCGGCGGCCTTTGACCGTGTCGACGATGAAATAGACAGGATGGTCGCCATCCTTGCGCGGCATGCGCAGGCCGCCCGCGTCGAACCGCAGGGCGATACGCAGTTTGCCGGCCGCGACCGCCGGCGCTGGAGCGCGGCAAAGGCGCTGATCGTAGAAATCGCCGCCGGCCATGTGCTGCCGCGCGAGGATGCGTCCGGTTCCGACGATCTCCCCGCTGCCATAGAGCGCCTCTACGAATTATGGCCCGCCGCCTCGACCTCAACCTATCTCGAGGTGCACGATCTCGGGCTCGATGCGGCGCGGCGATCGCTAGCGGCCTTGCGCCGCTCTCGGCGCCACACCGCCGGCCTGGGCATCGAGGCCTGCGTCTAGCGTCCGGCTTCTACGCCACATCCAGCACGATCTTGCCGATGTGGTCGCCGGCTTCCATGCGCTCGTGGGCGCGCCAGGCGTCGCGCAGCGGGAAGATCATGTCCATGACGGGCGCGACGCGGCGTTCGGCCAGCAGCGGCCAGACCTTTTCCTCCAACTCGGCGGCGATTTGGGCCTTGAAGGCCACGGAACGCGGCCGCAGCGTCGAGCCGGTGTGGGTCAGGCGCTTGCGCATCAGCACGGCGAAGTCGGCTTCGGCCTTCGGCCCGCCCTGGACGGCGATCTGCACGATGCGACCGTCGTCTGCTGCCGCCTGATAGTTGCGGGCGACATAGCTGCCGGCGACCATGTCGAGGATGACGTCGGCGCCCTTGCCGCCGGTGGCGTCCTTGACGACCGTGACGAAGTCCTCGGCGCGGTAGTTGATGGCACGATCGGCGCCGAGCCCGATGCAGGCCTCGCATTTTGCCGCCGAACCGGCGGTGACCAGCACATAAGCTCCGAAGGCCGAGCCGAGCTGGATGGCTGTCGTGCCGATGCCGGACGAGCCGCCGTGGATCAGCAGCGCCTCGCCGGCCTTCAGCCCGCCGCGCTGGAAAACGTTGTGCCACACCGTGAAGAAGGTCTCGGGCAGGGCGGCTGCCTCGGTGAAGGTAAATCCGTCGGGAACCGGCAGCGCGATGGTGCCGTGCACCTTCACGTATTCCGCATAGGCGCCGCCCGGCGTCAGCGCGCAGACGCGGTCGCCGACCTTCCAGCGCGGCGTGTCAGGGCCAACAGCAGCAACCTCGCCCGCCGCTTCCAGCCCCGGGAGGTCGGATGCGCCGGGCGGCGGCGGGTACAGACCCTGGCGCTGGATCACGTCCGGCCGGTTCACGCCGGCAGCGCGTACGCGGATCAGGATCTCGCCCGGCGCTGGCTCCGGCAGGTCGCGCTTTTCCGGCTTCAGCACCATCGGTCCGCCGGGCTCGGTGATGGCGACCGCCGTCATCTTCGCCGGCAGTTTCAGCTTGTCCGCCATTTCGCCCTCCGCATTTGCCAGTTCGGTGCGGCCTTATGTAGTCTGCCCACGGGGAGCGACGCAAACCGGCTGCGCGCTGAAGAGCTGGCGGACGGATGCGAGGAGGATAGGATGGCGCTGTTCGACGAGGAACCGAAGAAGAAGGCCCGCGCCCATGAAATCGGCCAGGACCTGTCGCTGCTGTCGGTGGGCGAGCTGAACGACCGGATCGTCGTGCTGAGGGACGAGATCGCACGCCTCGAAGCAGAGCTTGCCGCCAAGGGTGCGACCAAGTCCGCGGCCGAAGCCCTCTTCAGGCGATAGCGGAAAGGCGGCGCATGCTCTCCACCGTCGCCTCGATTGTCTCGCTGCTGCTCGGCACGGCCTTCCTGCTGGCGGCGTCCGGCCTGCACGGCCTTCTACTGCCACTGCGCGGCACGGCGGAGGGTTTTTCCACGACCGCGCTCGGCCTGATGGGCACCGCCTGGGCGGCCGGCTTCGTGCTCGGCTGCTTCCTGGCGCCGCGCATCGTGCGCCGCGCCGGCCACATCCGCGCTTTCGCCGCCTTCGCCGCGTCGGCGGCCATCGTGGCGCTGCTGACCGGCATGGTCATCAATGAGCCGGCATGGATCGCGCTGCGCGCCTTCACCGGCTTCGTCATGGCCGGCGCCTTCATGGTCATCGAGAGCTGGCTCAACGAACGCGCGACCAACGAGAACCGCGGCACCATCTTCGGCACCTATATGATGGTCACCTACGTCGCCATCACCGGCGGCCAGTTGCTGGTGCCCATCGGCGACGTGACGTCCTCGACCCTGTTCATGGCGTGCGGCATCTTCTTCTGCCTGTCGCTGATCCCGACCGCGGTCTCCTCCGCCGCCAGCCCGAAGCCACTCGCCGAGGTGAAGCTCGACCTCGGTGCGCTCTACCGCAACTCGCCGGTGGCGGCCGTCGGCTGCTTCCTGATCGGCGTCGCCAACGGCGCCTGGGGCACGCTGGGCGCCGTGTTCGGCGCGCGGATCGGCATCTCCACCCTGGAGATCGCCTTGATGGTCAGCCTCACGGTCGTGGCCGGCGCCGTGTTCCAGATTCCCGCCGGCCGCATCTCAGATCGCACCGACCGCCGCTACGTGCTGGCGGCCGCCGCCTTCGGCGCGGCGTTCTTCGGCTTCCTCATCTTCGTGTTCGCGCCGCGCTCCGGCACGGTGCTCATCAGCATGACGGCGCTTTACGGCGCGCTCGCCTACATCCTCTATTCTATCGCGGTAGCGCATGCGAACGACCACGCGCGCGGCACCGATTTCGTCAAGTTGTCGGGCGGCCTGCTGCTGCTCTACGGTTTCGGCACCATGGCCGGGCCGGTGATCGCCGCACCGCTGATGGACTGGCTGCGGCCCGAAAGCGTGTTCCTGACCACGCTGTTCGCCCACGCCACGCTCGGCGCCTACGCGCTGCTGCGCGTGCGGGCCCGTGCGCCAGTGCCGGTCGGCGAGCGCGAGGCCTTCCGCTCACAGCCGGCCGAGCGCACCGCCACGCCGGAGGTCAGCCAGCTCGATCCCAGGGCCGATATGGGGGCCGAGCCGGTCGGTGACGGCGAGCCCGTCGTGGCGCCCGCGATTCGCGAGTGAAACAGGAGTTGCACTTTCCGCAGCGCAACATAACAATGCCGGCATGGCCGAGATCGACGCCTTCGCCGCGATCGCCGATCGCAACCGCCGCCATCTGCTCGAGGAGCTGAGGCGCGGTCCCAAGAGCGTCAACGAACTTGCCGGCGGGCTGTCGGTGTCGCGGCCGGCGGTGTCGCAACACCTGAAGGTGCTGCTCGACACCGGGCTGGTGAAGGCTCAGGCGCGGGGCACGAAGCGTATCTACGCCATCAGCAATGCGGGGTTCCTGAAGCTCAATCTGTGGCTCGACCAGTTCTGGTCGGCGTGAATCCGCTGGCTGCCATCCTCCGGCTTGTCCCAAGGATCTGCCGCGTACCAAATGCGAGCACAGTCCCGACGCCATCCCCGGGACAAGCCCGAGGATGACGGCGCTTGCGATCAGCGCCGACGCAATTTCCCGAACGGCCAAAGCATCTGACGGAAGAAATCGCCCGGCGGCTGCTCGCCGTGAATGCCGAGTTCTGGCGGCCATTCGCCGCCCGGCATGTGGTGTGTGCCGAAGATTCGGTCGATCCACGGGAAGTGGATGGCGAAGTTCTTGTCGATCGGCGTCCTGGCGTGATGCCAGTGGTGGAAGCGCGGCGTTACGATCAACTCCTCCACCCAGCGCCAGCGGAACCGCATGTTGACGTGGATGAAGGTCGCCTGCGCCGCGACTATGGCAAGCCAGATGTAGAGCGCGGTCTCGTCGAAGCCGAGCACGAACAAAGGCACCAGCACCAGCGCGCGGGTCAGCACGATGTCGACCACATGCAGGCGCGAGCCCGCCAGCCAGTCCATGTCGGTTGTCGAATGGTGGATCGCATGGAACGGCCAGGCCCAGCGCAGCCGGTGGAAGCTGCGGTGCACCCAGTATTGGGTGACGTCCGCCACCAGCATCACGAGGAACACCTGCGCCAGCAGCGGCAGGTTTTTCACCTGCATGTCGAGAGCGGCGGCCTGCCAGGCCTGCGACACCAGCGTCGCCGGCAGCAGCGTGAAGAAGGTCAGCAGGTCGACCGCCAGATGGCTGACGACGAAATAGATGGCGTCGGTGGTCCATTGCGGGCGGAACGTTCCCTGTTCCGGCTTCAGCGGGAAAAGCTTTTCCAGCGGGACGAACACCAGCGACAGCAGCACGAAGTTCAGCACCAGCCAGTCGAGGCCGAGATGGAACGGCGCGTCGGGCACGCCTTCGATCTCGACGCCCGAGCCGCCGAGAAGCACCGCGCCGACCGCGAAGGCGAGGCCGGCCAGCCCGAGCTTCTTCGACGGCCGCAGGATGACGTTCAAGGCCGAGAAGAAGAAGCCGGCGACGATGGCGAGCGTCAGCAGCCCGCGCATGAGCTCGACCGGATAGCGGAAGCGCAGTTCGCCCATGGTCAGCCATTCCGGGAACTGGAAGACCAGAACGGCGGCAAAGCTGCCGGCGGAGAGCAGGAGGCCGATCAGCCCGGAGAACCAGCCCGAACCGAAATGTTGCGGACCCGCGTCGCCCAACGCGCGCTCGAACCAGCGGTCAAGCGGCGTGGGCTCGGTCATGCGACGCTACGGCTCCAGTTCCACATCCCAGTAAAGATAGTCCATCCAGCTTTCGTGGAGGTAGTTGGGCGGGAACAGGCGGCCGTTGTTGTGCAGGTCGCCCACCGTCGGCTGATAAGGCTTCTGCATCGGCCACATCTTCGCCTGAGCCGGCAGCGCGCCGCCCTTGCGCAGATTGCAGGCCGAGCAGGCGGCCACGACGTTGTCCCACGTCGTCGCGCCGCCGCAGCGGCGCGGGATGACGTGGTCGAAGGTCAGATCCTCGCGCGTGCCGCAATACTGGCACTGGAAACGGTCGCGCAGGAACACGTTGAAGCGCGTGAAGGCGGGATGCCGGGACGGCTTCACGAACGTCTTCAAGCTGACCACCGAGGGCAGCTTCATCGAGAAGGTCGGCGAGGAGACGGCGTGCTCGTATTCCGCGACGATGTTCACGCGGTCGAGGAACACGGCCTTGATGGCGTCCTGCCACGACCACAGCGACAGCGGGTAGTAGCTGAGCGGGCGGTAATCCGCGTTCAGCACCAGGGCTGGCAGGCCATCCGGGGAGACGGCAATCGTCACGCAGGCATCTCCGACACAAGTAAGAAGACGGGCACCTAGGAACGGCGCGAATAGTCTATTCCCGCCGTGACAGGATTGTGAAGCGGCAAAACGCGGCCGCAATTCCCGTGCGAACCGGCTTTCCGGCCCGGATTCAGCGGTTTAGGGCGCCGGCGTTGCGTCGCGGCCACGCATCTCGCGGTAGTGCGCCCACAGCAGCCGGGCCGCGACCGACCGCCACGGCGACCATGATTCGGCCATCTGCCGCATGGCCTTCGCGTCGGGGCGCCCGGCGAGCGCGAAGGCATCCTGCGCGGCGATCTGCAGGGCAAGGTCGCCGGCCGGAAACACGTCGGCATGACCGGCGGCGAAGAGCAGATAGACCTCAGCCGTCCACGGTCCGATGCCGTGCAGCGCGGTGAGCAGCGGCAGCGCGTCGCCGGAGGGCAGGTCGGCTACCGCGTCGAGGTCGATGGCTCCGGCCGAGACGGTCTCCGACAGCTTCAGCAGGGTCGCGATCTTCGGCCGGGAATAGCCTGCTTGCCTGAGCAGCGCCTCGCCGCCGGCAAGGATGGCGGCGGCGGTGATCGGGTCAACGAGCGTCTTCAGCCGCCCGAAGATAGCATCGGCCGAGGCGCGCGACACCTGCTGGCCGGTGACGACGGCGACCATGGCCTCGAAGCCCGCCGGACGGCGGCGCAGATCGACTGTCCCGGCGCCGGCGATGATCGCCGGCAGCCGCGGGTCGAGCGCGGCGAGTTCGGCCAGCCCGTCGGCAATATCCTGCTCGCTGTCGATCCGCCGCAATCGCATCCTAGATGCCTTCGTGCTAACGAGCCGCCCGCTTACCAGCCGCGCCTGCCGCTTCTCAACCCGAAACCCGATCATTCCTGCCAGCCCCTGAGTCCCTCGGATGAGCCAGCCCGTCTTCCGCTTCGCGCCGAGCCCCAACGGCGCGCTGCATCTGGGTCACGCGCATTCGGCCCTGCTCAACCACGACCGGGCGAAGGCCGTCGGCGGCCGCTTCCTGCTGCGCATCGAGGACATCGACACCGACCGCTGCAAGCCCGAGTTCGAGCAGGCTATCTATGACGACCTCGCCTGGCTCGGCATCGACTGGGAGAAGCCGGTGCGCCGCCAGTCCGAGCATTTCGGGGAATACCGGGACGCGCTCGAAAAGCTCATCAAGGCGGATCTCGTCTATCCCGCCTTTCTCTCGCGCGGCGAGGTGCGCGGCATCATCGCCGAGGCCGAGGGCCGCGGCGAGCACTGGCCGCACGATCCCGACGGGGTGCCGCTCTACCCCGATGCGGAGCGCGGCCTGTCCAAGCGGACCAGAGCAAGGCGGCTCAAGGCCGGCGAACCGTTTGCCTGGCGGCTGGACATGGAGAAGGCGCTCGAAGCCGTCGGAACCCGCCTCTACTGGGAAGAGCGCGGCTCGGGTGCGGAGGGCGAAACCGGCAAGGTGCGCGCGCGGCCGCTTCTGTGGGGCGACGTGGTGCTGGCGCGAAAGGACACGCCGACCAGCTACCAGCTCTCGGTGGTGATCGACGACGCGCTGCAGGGTGTTACCGAGGTGGTGCGCGGCCGCGACCTGTTCCATGCGACGTCGGTGCAGCGGCTGTTGCAGGCGCTGCTCGGCTTGCCCGCGCCGGCCTATTTCCACCACGAGCTGATTCTCGGCCCGGACGGCCGGAAACTGTCCAAGAGCCTGAAGGATACCGGGCTGAAGTCGCTGCGCGAGGCCGGCGTCACGCCGGGACAGGTGCGGGAGATGGTGGGGCTGTAGTGCCTACGCGCCCAGCCGCATGAACACGGCGCGCAGCACCAGCATGGTCATCAGCAAGGCGGTGGCCCCGCCAGAGCCATAGACCAGCGCCCATTTCAGCTCGTGCAGGCTGATGCCCTGATGGTTGGCGATCAGGATCGCGCCGAAGAAGCCGAGGAAGATGAAGGTTGCGTGCGCGAACGGGCCGAAGCCTTCGCGGCCGATCGAAGATTCCATCATCAGCGACATCATGTAGGCCACGCCGAAGACGACGCCGCCCGCGATCACCATCCAGATCAGGCCGAGGTTCATCAGCATCGGAAGCTCCTTGCAGCCGGGTGTCCGCGCATCGGGCGCTGTTCCGGCCGAACGTTCAATCCGGCTCACGCTAGGACAAAAATCTTTCGCTTTGCTAACTGCGATCGCACGAATACAGCCCGTCCGCTTCACCTTGCCTCGAAAGGCCAGCATGTCCGCGCGCCGCTTCGTGCCCGCTTTGTTCGTCGTCATCTGGGCCACCGGGTTCATCGGTGCGCGCTACGCCATGCCGCATGCGGAGCCGTTCGCGTTCCTGGCTGCGCGCTTCGGCACAACCTTTGTCCTGTTCGTCGCGCTGGCGTGGTGGGTGGGGTCGCCGCGGCTGCCGGGCAGGGCGGCCGCAAACGCGGCCGGCGCGGGCGCGCTCATCCACGGGCTCTATCTCGGCGGCGTGTTCTGGGCCGTCGACAACGGCCTGCCGGCCGGACTCACCGCGCTTATCATCGGTCTGCAGCCGCTGCTCACCGCCATCCTCGCCGGACCGCTTCTCGGCGAGAAGGTTCTGCCGCGCCACTGGGCCGGCATCGCGGTCGGCCTGGCGGGACTTGCGCTGGTGCTCGGCCCCCGGCTTGGCGACCTGTTGGCGGGCGTCACCGCGGCCAATGTGGCGGCCTGCGCCGGCGGCGCGCTGGCGATCGCGCTCGGCACGATCTGGCAGAAGAAGACGCTGCCCGGCGCCGACCTCGTCGCCGCCACCAAGTGGCAATATCTGGGCGCAACCATCCCGATGCTGGTCCTCGCGCTGATCTTCGAGACCTTCCGCTTCGACCCGACGCCCGAACTGATCGGCGCGTTCGTGTGGTCGGTGCTGGTGCTATCGATGGGCGCGATCCTGCTGCTGATGCTGATGATGCGCGACGGGGCCATGACCGAGGTCGCATCGCTCTTCTACCTCGTGCCGGCGGTCACCGCACTGATGGCCTTTGCACTGTTCGGCGAGCGTCTGTCCGGCGTTCAGCTTGCCGGCATGGCTGTCACGATGCTGGGCGTGTGGCTGGCGACGCGTCGCCCGCGCGGTCCAGCTGAGGCACCTTCGCGCGAGCCTCGTAGTAACGGACGATCGAGGCGTTGAGCTCGCCGCCGAGGATGAAGATCATTGCGATCATGTAGAGGAACACCACCGCCACCATGATCGAGGCCAGCCCCGCATAGGTCGAGGCATAGGACGAGAAGTGCTCGAGATAGGTGGCGAACACCAGCGAGCCGAGCAGCCAGGCGCCGAGCGTGAACAGGATGCCCGGCACGATTTCCGCCAGCCGCCGCGTGCCCGCCGGAAGCCAGATATGGGCCGCCACCAGGCCGATGACGATGACCGTCGAGGCGACCAGATAGCGCCAGACGGTGATGGTGCCCGTATATGGCTCCACCCATGGCAGGTAGGTCACGGCTATGCGCACGGCCACCGGCGCCAGCACCAGCAGCACCGAAATGGCCAGGAAGCCGAAGGTGGTGAGGAACACGAAGAAGATGCTTTGCAGCCGGCGGAACATGAAGCTGCGGTTCTCCGCGACGCGATAGGCGCGGTTGAGCGCGGTGCGCAGGGCCTCGATGCCGTTGGAGGCAAAGATGCCGGCCACGAGGATGGAGATGGTCAGGAAGTCGCTGCGCTGCACGGTCAGCACATTGACCACCTCCTTCGATATCGGCTCGGCGATCGTGTCGGGCCAGGTGTCGAAGATGATGTGCACGGCGGTGTCGGCGAAGGCGTCGGCGCCGAGGAAGCTTGCCAGCGCCGTGGCGAAGATCAGGAACGGAAACAGCGCCATCAGCGCCGTGATGGCGAGATGGCTCGCCATGGACCAGCCGTCGTCGGCATTGAAATGGCCGAGCGCGTCCCACAGCACCCGCTTGAACGCGACGATTCTTCGCACACCTGCTCCGCTTGTCCGAACCACACTTGCCCGTCAGACTTGCCTGAGGCCCCGGGCTTGACTGTCTGACGGTCGCGAATATGTGAAGGCTTTCCGCGCCAAGACAAGGCGCGCCGGCAAAATCGTCAACATGACGCCTGCGCGGGCGCCGAACGGGTAGCATCCAAAAGGACCAGCATGTCCACCGTGTTCAACATCCTCGCCATCCTCGTCATGGTGGGCGTCGTCGTGGTGCTGGTGCGCGGCCTCATCAACATGATGCGCGGCGGCTCCGGCAACACCTCCAACAAGCTGATGCAGGCGCGCGTGGCGCTGCAGTTCGTGGCCCTCATCCTCATCATGGCGGCGCTCTGGGCGAGCGGAGGCTGAGACCGGATTGGTCAAACTCAACAAGATCTACACCCGCACCGGCGACGCCGGCACGACCGGGCTGGCGGCAGGGCCGCGGCGGCGCAAGGACGATCTGCGCATCGACTGTTTCGGCACGGTCGACGAAGCCAATGCCTGCGTTGGCATGGCGCGCGTCCATCTGCGCGGCGTGGCGGCCGGCGTGCTGCCGGTCATCGACGGCATGCTTGAGCGCATCCAGAACGATCTGTTCGATCTCGGCGCCGACCTGGCAACCCCGGACGACGGCAAGAAGCCGGAATGGGAGCCGCTGCGCATCGTGCAGTCGCAGGTCGACCGGCTGGAGCGCGATATCGACACGCTCAACGCCGACATCCCGCCGCTCAAGTCGTTCATCCTGCCGGGTGGCGCGCCCGCCGCGGCGGCACTGCATCTCGCCCGCACCGTGGCCCGGCGCGCCGAGCGGCTGATGGTCGAGCTTGCGGCGCGCGAAACGGTGTCGCCGGAAGCGCTCAAATTCGTGAACCGGCTTTCAGACTTCCTTTTTGTTGCCGCAAGGGCCGTCAATGACAATGGCGCGGGCGACGTGTTATGGGTGCCCGGGGCCAACAGATAGGAACCGGCGCCTTCGCCGGCATCGCGTCATGTTCATTCCGCTGCACGACGCGAACAGCCTTCGCCACATCAAGGCGCAGTACGTCACGATAGGCATCATCGCCGCCAACGTGCTGATCTGGCTGCTGACAGCCTTCCAGAGCGAGGATTCGCAGATCGCAACGGTGGTCGGCTTCGGCTACGTCCCGATCACCCTGTTTTCCGACGTGGTGCGACCCGACCAGTTCGCCTTCGTGCCCGACTGGATGACCTATGTCACCTATGCCTTCCTGCATGGCGACCTGTGGCACCTCGGCGGCAACATGCTGTTCCTGTGGGTGTTCGGCGACAATGTCGAGGACGCCTTCGGCCACGTGAAATACTTCATCTTCTACATCGTGTGCGCGGTGGCGGGCGCGCTGGTGCACGGGCTGGCGGCGCCCGACAGCCAGGCGCCGCTGATCGGCGCATCCGGCGCGGTGGCAGGCGTCGTCGCCGCCTATCTGATGCTGCATCCGCGCGTGAAGATCTGGATCCTCGTGCTCGGGCGAATCCCGCTGCGCATCCCGGCCTGGGTAGCTCTGGCCCTGTGGATCGGCTTCCAGTTCGTCATGTTCGCGCTGGCCGGCGAGGACCAGGTGTCATGGGCCGCGCACATAGGCGGCATCGTTGCCGGTGCGCTGCTGGTGCTGGTGTTGCGGCGCCGCGGCGTGCCGCTGTTCGACCGCGAGGTGGTGACGCCGAAGGCGGCCGAGGTCGCCGCCGATCCGGCGATCGTGACGGCGCCGTCGGGCCCCTGGGGCCGCCAATAGTTCCGACTCGGTTTTCAACCGATTGATGGCGGCGCGGGCGTATTGACGCTTGCGGCATGCGCAAATACAGGTGCGGCGCGCCTGCCGGGCGACATCCCGCGGGCACCTGCTTCGATTGCGACAACGCCGGCAGGCGGTGCCGCAATCGCGAGAGCGCCAGGCGCCGGAGCTTGCCTAAGCCGGCAGCCGAGCCGCATGACGCCAGCAAGAACGAAGGGACAAGCGCCACATGAAGATCCTGGTACCTGTTAAGCGGGTTGTGGATGCGAACGTGAAGATCCGCGTGAAGGGCGACGGGTCGGGGGTCGACCTCGCCAACGTGAAGATGGCGATGAACCCGTTCGACGAGATTTCCGTCGAGGAGGCGATCCGGCTGAAGGAAGCCGGCAAGGCGACGGAGATCGTGGTCGTGTCTATCGGGCCGGCGCAGGCCGCCGAGACGATCCGCACCGCGCTCGCCATGGGCGCCGACCGCGGCATCCTGGTCAAGGTCGACGAAACGGTCGAGCCGCTGTCGGTGGCCAAGATCCTCAAGGGCGTTGCGGACGCCGAGCAGCCCGGCCTCATCATCCTCGGCAAGCAGGCGATCGACGACGACGCCAACCAGACCGGCCAGATGCTGGCGGCGCTGCTCGGCTGGAGCCAGGCGACCTTCGCCTCCAAGGTCGAGCTTTCCGACGGAAAGGCCAAGGTGACGCGCGAGGTCGACGGCGGCCTGCAGGTCGTCGAGGTCAAGACGCCCGCCATCGTGACGACCGACCTGCGGCTCAACCAGCCGCGCTACGCCTCGCTGCCCAACATCATGAAGGCCAAGAAGAAGCCGCTGGACGAGAAGTCGCCGGCCGATTTCGGCGCCGAGGTCAAGGCGCGGCTCAAGGTGGTGAAGACCGAGGAACCGGGCGGCCGCAAGGCGGGCGTCAAGGTCAAGACGGTTCAGGAACTCGTGTCCGCGCTCAAGGGCGCCGGCGTGATCTAAGGCTCGGACAGGGAGAAACAGACAATGGCAATTCTTCTCGTAGCCGAGCACGACAACGCCTCGCTGTCGGACCAGACCGCCAAGGCGCTCTCCGCCGCCGCCAAGATGGGTGGCGACGTCGATATCCTCGTCGCCGGCAAGGGCGCGAAGGCCGCCGCCGACGCGGCCGCCAAGCTAAAGGGTGTTCGGAAAGTCCTGCTGGCCGAAGCCGACGAACTGGCCGAGCGGCTGGCCGAGCCGGTCGCCGCGCTCGTCGTTTCGCTCGCCGGCTCGTATGACGGCATTGTCGCGCCGGCGACCACCATGGGCAAGAACGTGCTGCCGCGCGTGGCCGCGCTGCTCGACGTGATGCAGGTGTCGGAGATCATCGACGTCGTGTCCCCGGACACGTTCAAGCGCCCGATCTACGCCGGCAACGCCATCCAGACGGTGCAGTCGACCGACGCCAAGAAGGTGGTCACCGTGCGCACCGCCTCGTTCCAGGCCGCGCCCGAGGGTGGTTCCGCTCCAGTGGAGTCCGTCAAGGCTGCCGCCAATCCCGGCCTCTCCACCTTCGTGGAGAACAAGCTCTCTGAGAGCGACCGTCCGGAATTGACCTCGGCGAAGATCATCATCTCCGGCGGCCGCGCGCTCGGCTCGGCGGAGAAGTTCCAGGAGGTCATCCTGCCGGTCGCCGACAAGCTGGGTGCGGCCGTTGGCGCCTCGCGCGCCGCAGTCGACGCCGGCTACGCGCCCAACGACTGGCAGGTCGGCCAGACCGGCAAGGTCGTCGCGCCCGAGCTCTACATCGCCGTGGGCATCTCCGGCGCCATCCAGCACCTCGCCGGCATGAAGGACAGCAAGGTGATCGTGGCGATCAACAAGGATCCCGAGGCGCCCATCTTCCAGGTAGCCGACTACGGGCTGGTGGGGGACCTCTTCCAGGTCCTTCCCGAGCTCACCGCGCAGGTCTAGCCGCCCAACGAACAGGAGCATCGCCGTGGCCGAGTACGCCGCCCCCCTGAAGGACATGCAGTTCGTGCTGAAGCACGTGGTCGGCCTCGGCCAGGTGAACACGCTGCCCGGCTGGGACGAGGTCACCGACGACGTCGTCGACGCGATCCTCGAGGAGGCCGCGAAGTTCGCCGGCGAGGTGCTCTCGCCCCTGAACGCGCCCGGCGACAAGGCGGGTGCCAAGTGGAAGGACGGCGAAGTCGTCACGGCGCCGGGCTTCAAGGACGCCTACTGGCAGTTCGTGAACGGCGGCTGGGGCAACATCGTCGCCCCGGCGGAGTACGGCGGGCAGGGCCTGCCCAATCTGCTCTCGACGCCCGTCGAGGAGATGTGGGGCTCGGCCAACATCGCCTTCAAGCTCTGCCCCATGCTCACGCTGGGCGCGGTGGAGGCGCTGCACAGCAACGCCTCGAAGGAGCTGCAGGACCGCTTCCTGCCCAACATGGTGTCGGGCAAGTGGACGGGGACGATGAACCTCACCGAGCCGCAGGCGGGCAGCGACCTCTCGCTCGTGCGCACGAAGGCGGTGCCGCAACCCGACGGCACCTACAAGCTCACCGGCCAGAAGATCTTCATCACCTACGGCGAGCAGGACTACACCGAGAACATCATCCACGCCGTGCTCGCCCGCATCGAGGGCGCGCCCGAGGGCGTGAAGGGCATCTCGCTCTTCGTGGTGCCGAAGGTGCTGGTGAAGGAGGACGGCTCGCTAGGCGCGCGCAACGGCGTGAAGTGCGTCTCCATCGAGCACAAGCTGGGCATCCACGCGAGCCCCACGGCGGTCATGGCCTACGACAACGCCACCGGCTACCTCGTGGGCGAGGCCAACCGCGGCCTCGAGTACATGTTCGTGATGATGAACGCGGCGCGCCTCGGCGTGGGCCTGGAGGGGGTCTCCATCTGCGAACGCGCCTACCAGCGCGCCCGCGAGTGGGCCGCCGAGCGGCTGCAGGGCCGCCCCGTGGGGGTCGCCGGCGCCGCCAGGACCGCGCCCATCATCCAGCACCCCGACGTGAAGCGCATGCTCCTCACGATGAAGGCGATGGCGGAAGCCACGCGGGCGCTGGCCTACCAGGCCTCCGCGTACCTCGACCGCTCGCGCCGCCACCCGGACGAGGCCGAGCGCCGCCGCTGCCAGGCGCTGCTCGACCTGCTGATCCCCGTGGTGAAGGGCTGGTCCACCGAGATGGGCATCGAGGTCGCCTCCCTCGGCGTGCAGGTGCACGGCGGGATGGGCTTCATCGAGGAGACCGGCGCGGCGCAGCACCTGCGCGATGCGCGCATCTCCACCATCTACGAGGGCACCACGGGCATCCAGGCCAACGACCTCGTCGGCCGCAAGGTCGGGCGCGAGGCCGGCGCCACGATGAAGGCGCTCATCGCCGAGATGCGCCCGGTCGCGGCGCAGGCGGCGGCATCCGATGACGCAGACCTCCGCGCGGTCGGCGCGCGGCTCGCCAGCGCCATCGACGATCTAGAGCGCGCCACGGGCTGGATCGTGGAGACTTTCCCGGCCGACCCGGGGGCGGTGGCCGCGGGCGCGGTCTACTACCTCAAGCTCGCGGGCTTCGCCATCGGCGGCTGGATGATGGCGCGCGGGGCGATCGAGGCCACGAGGATGCTCGCGGCGGGCGAGGGCGACGCGCAGTTCCTGCGCGGCAAGCGCCTCACCGCGCGCTTCTACGCAGACCACCTCCTGCCGCAGGTCGATGCGCTCTCCGAGTCGCTCATGGCGGGCGGCGCGCTCGTGCGCTCGGCCGAGGAGGCTCTCGTCTGACAGAAGCCTGGCTCGTCTCCATCGGCATCGTCGCGCTCGCCGAGATCGGGGACAAGACGCAGCTCCTCACGCTGGTGCTCGCGGCGCGCTACCGCAAGCCCTGGCCCATCGTCGCCGGCATCTTCGTGGCCACGCTCGTGAACCACGGCATCGCCGGGGCGGTGGGCGCGTGGCTCACCCGCACCATCGGCCCCGACGCGATGCGCTGGATCCTGGGCGTGTCCTTCATCGCCATGGCGGCCTGGATGCTCATCCCGGACAAGCTGGACGAGGACGAGGCGGCGCCCCGCAAGGTGGGCGGGGTGTTCCTGAGCACCACGGTGCTCTTCTTCCTCGTGGAGATCGGCGACAAGACCCAGATCGCGACAGTGGCACTCGCCGCGCGCTTCGACTCGCTGCTCGCCGTCGTCATGGGCACCACGATCGGGATGATCCTCGCCAACGCGCCGGTGGCTTTCTTCGGCGAGGCGCTCGCGAAGCGCTTGCCGGTGCGGATCGTGCACCGGATCGCGGCGGCGATCTTCGCGGCGCTGGGGGTGGGGGTGCTGGCGTTCGGGTGATTCCCTACGCCGCGACCGCCTGCGGTTTCGGCGACCCCGTCGCCACTTCGTGGAAGTAGCAGATCTGCGACCCGCCGCGGTCCTTGGCGAGGTGCTTCGCCTCGAACATGGCACGGTCGGCGTCGGCGAGCAGCCCGGCCTTGCCGGCGCCGAAGCGGTACTCGGCGACCCCCACGCACACCGTGAGCATCAGTTCCTGCCCGGGGGTGATCTCGCAGGGGCTCGCGCCGATGGCGGCGACGATGCGCTCGGTGACCTGCTTGAGCGCGCGGTTGCGGTGCATGCCCACGATGAACTCGTCGGCGCCCCAGCGCGCCACCCAGTCGCCGCGGCGGGTATTGAGCTGCAGGAGCGCCGCCACGTGCGAGATGCAGGCATCGCCCGCGCTGTGGCCGTGCTGGGCGTTGATGGCCTTGAAGCCGTTCAGGTCGACGAAGGCCACCTGGAAGCTCTCCAGGTCGCGTTCGGCCCGGGCGATCTCCTCGGTGAGGCGCTTCTCCCCGGCGCGGCGGTTGTAGATGCCGGTGAGGTCGTCGGAATCGGAAACGCGCTCCAGCCGGTTGATGGTCTCGTTCAGCTGCGTGAGGGTGTACTGCGTGCCCTCCATGAGCCGCCCGGCCTGGTCGGCGAAGGTGACGGGCAGGTCCGGGAGCTTGCGGCTCTCCAGGTAGCCCCGCAGCGCCTCGGCCGTGAGGTCGATGGGCACCAGGATCTCGCGCAGCAGCCAGAGCGTGCCGAGGAAGCCCGCCACGGAAGCGAGCACGAGCGCGGCGAGCAGGGGGTACATCTCGGCCAGGTCGGCCCGGGCCACCAGCAGGTAGACGATGAAGACGGCGAGCGGCGTCTGCGCGCTCACGAACGCGGCCACGGCGAACTTGCGCGCGTAGCTGTCCTTCAACGCCGGGATGGCGACGAGGCGGCGGTAGATTTCCATGCGCCCGATGACACTCGACCCGGGCGGGATCTTGCTCGGCATGGCGGGGCTCCTGGGGGAACAGGGCTATTTGGCCGTGCCCCCCCGTTCGGCGTCAACCCCCGATGGGGTTGCGAAGCGTGCCGATGCCCTCGATCTCGGTCTCCAGCAGGTCGCCGGGCTTGAGGAACTCGGGCGGGTTGCGGGCGAAACCCACGCCCTCGGGGGTGCCGGTGGAGATGACGTCGCCCGGCTCGAGCGTCATGCCCATCGAGAGGTCGTGGATGAGGCGCGGCAGCTTGAAGTAGAGGAACTTCGTGTTCGAGTCCTGCTTGGTGACCCCGTTCACGCGGCAGCTCACGCGCAGGTTCGTGTGGTCGAGGCTGTCGGCCGTGACCAGCACCGGGCCCATGGGGCAGGTGCCGTCCAGGCTCTTGCCCTTGTGCCACTGGCCGCCGTGGCGGCGCTGCAGGTCGCGCCAGGAGACGTCGTTGATGACCGTGTAGCCCCAGACATGGCTCATCGCGTCCTCGACCCTGATGTCCTTGCCGCCGGGGCCGATCACGACACCCAGCTCCACCTCCCAGTCGAGCGAGGTCGAGATGGCCGGGTCGAAGGGGATCGGGTCGAACGGGCCGTTCACGGCCGTGGGGGCCTTGCTGAAGAACACCGGCCACTGCGGCAGCTCGCGGTTGTCCTGCAGCTTCTTCGCGCCCTCCTCGAAGTGCTCGAGATAGTTCCAGCCCACGCAGAAGACGTTCTTGGTTGGGCGCGGGATGGGCGCGTGCAGCTTCACGTCGGCCATCGCGGCGGCCGCGGCCGGGGGCCTGGCCGCCAGCGCGTCCAGCGCCTTCCGGGCCGCCGCGCCGCCGCGGATGATGCCCAGCATCGTGGAGAAGTCCACGCCCGGCGTGGCGGCGGCGTTCGCGGGAATGTCGGCGATGCGGCCGTCGTCGAGGACGAGGCCGGGGCGGGGCGTGCCGCCCGAAGCGGGCGAGTAGGTGACGAGCTTCAAGGGGTTCCTCCTGGGGTCATAAGGTGGCGAAGCGGGTGTTCGGGCGGCGCCCAGCGCGGGGCGAAGAAGGCGGCGACGGCCTCGTCGCTCACCTCGGCGAGCGTTGGCGGGCGCCAGCGCGGCGCGTTGTCCTTGTCGACGAGGAGCGCGCGCACGCCCTCGACGAAGTCGCCGTGGTCGAAGCAGCCGTGGATGAGGTTCAGCTCCAGCCGGAAGCAGTCGGCGAGCGCGAGCCCCCGGCCGCGGCGGAGCTGCTCGAAGGTCACGCGCAACAGCGTGGGCGAGCGCCCGGAAAGGGTCGCCAGCGTCTTGGCCGCCCACGGCTGGAATTCCGGGCGCGACTCCGACTCGAGCGAGGCGAGGACCTCCGCGACGCTCTCCTGCCCGAAGTGGCGGTCGATGGCGATGCGAAGCGCCTCGAGCTCACCGGGTGCCGGGGGCGTGGCGAGGCTCGTGGCCAGTGCCGCGAGCGCGGCGCGCGGGTCGCCGGTCGCCATGGCGCCTGGGATTCCCGCCTCGAAGGCGGCGAAGGCCTCCGGCGCGAGGCAGGCGTCGAGCAGGCCCGCGTAGAGGCCGTCCGCGCCGCCGATCGCCACACCCGTGAGGCCGAGGTAGAGGGGGACGTACCCCGGCGCGCGCTGCAGGAACCAGGTGCCGCCGACGTCCGGGAAGAAGCCGATGCGGGTCTCGGGCATCGCGATCCGCGTGCGCGGGCCGCCCAGGCGCAACGCGGCTCCCTGGGCGAGGCCCATGCCGCCGCCCATGGCGATGCCGTCCATGAGCGCGACGACCGGCTTGGGGTAGGTGTGCACGCGGTGGTCGAGCGAGTACTCGACCTCGAAGAAGTCGCGGTGCGCGCCGGAGCCGCCGAGGAACAGCTCGCGCAGCTCGCGGATGTCGCCGCCGGCGCAGAAGGCCTTCGTACCCGCGCCGCGCAGCACCACGCCGCGCACGCGCGGGTCGTTCTCCCACTCGTCCAGCCAGGCCGCGAGCGCCTTCAGCATCCCGAAGGTGAGGGCATTGAGCGCGGCGGGGCGGTTCAGCGTGACGGTGGCCACGCCGTTCGCGACGGTCGCGAGGATCTCCCCGCCGGACCGCGACTCCACCGACGCAGCAGTGGGGCTCAATCGTTCTTCCATGCCGGGGCGCGCTTCTCCAGGAAGGCATTCACGCCCTCGAGCTGGTCGCCGTGGTCGAAGAGGTCCATGAAGCGCTCGCGCTCGAGCGCGAGGCCCGCGCGCCGCGGCACGGCATTGCGCGCGTTGTGGATGAGGCCCTTGCAGTACTCGACGGCGCGCGGCGAGAGGGTGGCCACGCGGGAGGCCAGGGCCAACGCCGCCTCGCGGCCGCGGCCCTTCTCGACCACCTCCTCGACCAGCCCGATGCGAAGGGCCGTCGCGGCATCCACGCGCTCGTTGGTGAGGATCATGCGCTTGGCCCAGCCTTCGCCCACGAGCCCGGGCAGGTTCTGCGTCCCGCAGCCGGCCGGGAGAAGCCCCACGGCGGGCTCGGGAAGCGCCATCTGCGCGTGCGCTTCCGCGATGCGCAGGTCGCAGGCGAGGCAGCACTCCAGCCCCCCGCCCATGGCGTAGCCGTTGATGGCGGCAACCGTCACGAAGCGCGCGTTCATGAGCGCCTCGAACGCCTGCCCGAAGCAGGCGATGAAGTGGCGCGCGTGCACCTTGTCGCCGGCGAACTTCTTGAGGTCCGCGCCGGCGGAGAAGAACTTCTCGCCCGCGCCCGTGATGACGGCCGCGTAGACGGAGCGGTCGGCGTCCAGCTCGCGCACGAGCGCCTCCAGCGCGCGCAGGCTCTCGGGCGTCCAGGTGTTGGCCGGCGGGTTGTCGATGACGATGACGGCCGTGTGGCCTTCGAGGGTGTGCGAGATCACGGGGCCGCCTTGAGGTACTGGAGGATGATCGAGGAGAAGTCCTTGCCGCCGTGCCCGTCGGCCGAGTGCTTCTGGTAGAGCTGCTGCGCGAGGGCGGCGGCGAGCACGGGGACGCCTGCGGTGCGCGCGGCTTCGGTGGCGAGCCCGAGGTCCTTGAGCATGAGGTCTGCGCCGAAGCCGCCCGCGTAGCCGCGCGAGGCGGGCGCGTTCCCGAGGACGCCGGGGTAGGGGTTGTAGGTGTCCGAGCTCCAGCAGCGGCCGCTGGAGGTGTTCACGATGCCGGCGAAGACCTTCGGGTCCATGCCCAGTTTCGCGGCGAGCGCCATGCCCTCGCTGGTGGCGATCATGCCGATGGCGAGCATGAGGTTGTTGCAGATCTTGGCGACCTGGCCGTTGCCGATGGCGCCGCAGTGCACGAGGTTCTTGCCCATGCAGGCGAGGAGCGGCTTCGCCGCCTCGAAGTCCTTCGCCGCGCCGCCGACCATGAAGGTGAGGGTCGCGGCCTCGGCGCCGGCGGTGCCGCCGGAGACGGGGGCATCCACCATCGCGAGGCCCCGGGCGGCCGCGTCGAAGGCCACCTCGCGCGCCGTGAGCGGGTCGATGGTGGAGCTGTCGACGAGGAGCGTGCCGGCCCTGGCGTGGGCGATGACGCCGGAGTCGCCCAGGTAGACGCTCCTCACGTGGGGCGAGGAGGGGAGCATCGTGACGACGGCTTCCGCGCCCGTCACGCAGTCCGCGACGGAGGTCGCCTTCACCGCGCCCCTGGCCACGGCGCGCTCCACGTTCGCGGGGACCAGGTCGAAAGCCCGCACGGCATGGCCGCGCGCGAGGAGGTTCGCGCACATCGGGCCGCCCATGTGGCCCAGGCCGACGAAGCCGATCCTCACGGGGGGCTACTTGAGGCTGATGGTCGTGTGCACGCGGCCGGCGGTGGCCGCGTCGTCGAACCAGCGCGCCGTCACCGTCTTCACCTGCGTGTAGAACTGCACCGCCTGCTTGCCGTAGGGGCCGAGGTCGCCCAGCTTGGAGCCGCGCGAGCCGGTGAAGCTGAAGTAGGGCACCGGCACCGGGATGGGCACGTTGATGCCGACCTGGCCCGCGTCCACCTCGTACTGGAACTTGCGCGCGGCGGCGCCGGACTGCGTGAAGATGCCCGTGCCGTTGCCGAAGGGGTTCGCGTTCACGAAGGCGATGGCCTCATCCAGGGTATCGACGCCCACGAGGCACAGCACCGGGCCGAAGATCTCCTCCTTGTAGATGTGCATGCCGGGCTTCACGCCGGAGAAGACCGTCGGGCCGACGAAGTTGCCGTCCGGGTAGCCGGGCACCTTGAGGCCGCGGCCGTCGAGCTCGAGCTTCGCGCCTTCCTTGACGCCGGCCTCGATGAGGGAAATCACGCGGGCGAGCGCGTTCTTCGAGATGAGCGGGCCGAGGTCCGCGCCGGACTCGGTGCCCGCGCTGACCTTCAGGCTCCTCGCCTTCTCGACGATGTCCGGGATCCACTGCTGCGCCTCGCCCACCAGCACGCCCACGCTGATTGCCATGCAGCGCTGGCCGGCGGCGCCGAAGCCCGCGCCCACGAGCGCGTTGAGGGAGTGGTCCTTGGAGGCGTCGGGAAGGACGACCGCGTGGTTCTTGGCGCCCATCATGCACTGCGCGCGCTTGCCGTGCGTGCTGGCGAGGTTGTAGACGTGGTGGCCGACGGCGGTGGAGCCGACGAAGGACACGGCCTGGATCACGGGGTGCGTGCAGAGCGTATCCACGGCGAGCTTGCCGCCGTGCACGATGTTGAGCACGCCCGGGGGCACGCCGGCCTCCAGCGCCAGCTCGGCGAGCAGCATGGGCGTCATCGGGTCCTGCTCGGAGGGCTTGAGCACGAAGGTGTTGCCCGAGACGATCGCCATCGGGAACATCCACAGCGGGATCATGGCCGGGAAGTTGAAGGGCGTGATGCCGGCGCACACGCCGATGGGCTGGCGGATGGCGTAGACGTCCACGCCGCCGGCGACCTGCTCGAGGTGCTCGCCCATCTGCAGCGACCCCACGGAGCAGGCGTGCTCCACGACCTCGAGGCCGCGGAAGACGTCGCCCTCGGCGTCGGCCAGGGTCTTGCCCTGCTCGGCGGTGAGGCAGGCGGCCAGCTTCTTCATGTCGCGGCGGATGACCTCCTGCAGCTTGAGCATCACGCGCTTGCGGGCGCCGACGGGGGTCGTGCGCCAATGCCTGTACGCCTTCTCCGCCGCGGCGATGGCCCGCTCCAGCTCGTCCGCCGTGGCGAACGGCACGCGCGCGAGCACCTGCTGCGTCGCGGGGTTCACCACGTCCTTCCACTCGGTGGTCTTCGACTCGACGAACTGGCCGTCGATGAACAGCTTCACGGTGGGAATGGCCTGCGCGACGGCCTGGAGGTTGGCTGCCATGGGGATCTCCTCTAGTCGGAACCGGTCTACGGAACCGGTCTACGGAACCGGTCTATTCAGGTACTGCAGCCATGGCGCCCCAGACCGGGGAATAGACCGGTTCCGTAGACCGGTTCCGATTATAAGTCCGGGGAAGGAGGGGCAGGTCCGCGGCGGAGGGTGGGACGGCTCTTACCGGCCGTATCGTATACGATATACTTTAGGCGCCCACGCCATGCCCGACATCCCGACCTTTCCCTGGATCCCCGAACACGAAGCCCCGACGGTGGCGGCGGTGCGCGGCGTCTCGCTCGCGAAGGTGGTGCGCGAGGAGGTGCTGGGCCTGATCCTCGCGGGCGATCTCGCCCCGGGCGCCCGCATCAACGAGCCGGATGTCGCCGAGCGCCTCGGGGTCTCGCGCGTGCCGGTGCGAGAGGCCCTTCGCGAGCTGGAGGCGATGGGCCTCGTCGTGGCGCGCAAGAACCTCGGCGTCTTCGTCCGCGAGTTCTCGCCCAAGGAAGTCGCCGACCTCTACGAGCTTCGCGCCGTGCTGGACGGCCACGCGGGCACGCGCGCCGGAGGCCTGCCCGATGCCCCCCGCCGGGCACTCTCCCGCACGCTCGAGTCCGCCACCGCCGCCATGCGCAAGGCCGCCCGCCGCCGCGACCTCGCCACCTACTACGCCGGGAACCTGCGCTTCCACTGGGCCATCGTGGAGGCGGCCGGGAACGGAAAGCTCGCCGAGGCCTACCGCGGCGTGGTGCAGCAGCTGCACCTGTGGCGGCTGAAGAACCTCTCCCAGCCCGTCGGCATGGCCGCCTCGATCGCCGAGCACGAGGCGATCGCGAAAGCCGTGCGCGACGGCGACCCCGCGGCTGCGGGCCGGCTGCTGGCCGACCACGTGGGCGCGGCCCGCCAACGACTCGAACCCCAACTATCCGAGGAGAAGAAACCATGAAGAGACGCCACGCCCTCCTTGCCGCGCCCGCCCTGGCCGCCGCCTTCCTGCTGCCGGGCGCAGCCACCGCCCAGGATTACCCCGCGAAGACGGTGAAGATCGTCGCCCCCGTGCAGCCCGGCGGCGGCGTGGACCTCGTGGCGCGAACCGTGGCGGAGCAGCTCGCGAAGGCGCTGGGCCAGACCTTCATCGTCGAGAACCTTTCCGGCGGCGGCGGCGTGATCGCCGCGCAGGCCGTGGCCAAGGCCGCGCCCGACGGCTACACGCTGATGCTGGGCTACGTGGCCACCCACGGCACGGTGCCCGCGGTGCGCAAGGTCGCCTACGACGCCGTGAAGGACTTCACGCCCATCGCCATGGTCGCCGGCACCCCGAACGTGCTGGTCATCGCCAACAGCGTGCCGGCCACCGACGCCAGGACCCTCATCGAGTACGCCAAGGCCAACAAGGTGAGCTACGGCTCGGCCGGGCAGGGCTCGCTCACGCACCTCGCGATGGAGCAGTTCCGCACCGCCGCCGGCTTCGACGCCGTGCACGCCGCCTACCGCGGCATCGGCCCGGCCATCACCGACATCCTCGGCGGCCAGACGCACATGATGATGCCGGGGCTCGCGGCGGCGGTTCCGCACATCCGCGCCGGCAAGATGAAGCCCATCGCCGTCACCGGCCTCAAGCGCCACCCGCTGCTCCCCGACGTGCCCACCTTCGAGGAGCTGGGCTACAAGGGCTTCGACGGCGTGCAGTGGTACGGCATCGTCGGCCCCGCCGGCATGCCCGCCGCGGTCACGAGGAAGCTGAACGACGAGATCAACAAGGCGATCGGCACGCCGGAGCTGCAGAAGCGGCTCTCGGGCGAGGCGCTCGACGTGATGCCGATGTCGCCCGAGCAGTTCGGCAGGTTCATGCAGGCCGACATCGCCAAGTGGGCGAAGCTCGCCAAGGACCGCAACATCACCCTGGACAACTGAACGATGGCACGGAACACGAAAGTCGCGGCGGACCTCAATGCGCCGCCGGTCACGCGAACGCTCGCGAGATTCGTCGCCACCCACCCCTCGCGGGGCTGGAGCGACGCCGTCGACCACGAGGCGCACCGCACCTTCCTCAACTGGGTGGGCTGCGCGGTGGGGGCGGCCCGGCACGCGGCGGCGCAGGCGGCGCTCGATGCCGCGGCCATGCTGCAGCCGGCACCGCAGGCCGCCGTGCTGGGCCGCGCCGAGCGCATCGACATGGCGAGCGCCGCGCTGGTGAACGGCATCAGTTCGCACCTCTTTGATTTCGACGACACCCACCTCAAGACCATCATCCACCCCGCGGGCCCCGTCGCCTCGGCGCTGCTTGCGCTGGCGGAAGTCACGGGCGCAACGGGCCGGCAGCTCGTCGATGCGCTGGTGCTGGGGATCGACGTCTCGTGCCGGCTGGGCAATGCCATGTACCCGGATCACTACGACCGCGGCTGGCACATCACCGGCTCCACCGGGACGCTGGGGGCCGCGGCCGGATGCGCGCGGCTGTTGGGCCTGGACGAGGAGCGGACGGCCATGGCGCTGGGCATCGCCGCCTCGCAGCCGGTGGGGATGCGCGAGCAGTTCGGCACGATGACGAAGCCCTTCCACCCGGGGGCGGCGGCGCGGGCGGGGTTGCTCTCGGCGCTCCTCGCGAAGCACGGCTTCACCGCGAGCCCCAAGGCCATCGAGGCGCCGCGCGGCTACGTGCAGGTGGTCTCCACGAAGTGCGACTGGAAGGAGGCCATTGGCGAGCTGGGCAACCGCTTCGAGATCGCCTTCAACACCTACAAGCCCTTCGCGTGCGGCATCGTGATCCACCCCACGATCGACGCGGCGGTGCAGTTGCGCGCACGCGGCGTGCGGGCGGAGGACGTGGACCGCATCGAGCTCAAGGTGCACTCGCTCGTGCTCGAGCTCACCGGGAAAAAGGAGCCGAAGGATGGCCTCGAGGGCAAGTTCAGCGTCTACCACGGCTTCGCCGCGGGTCTCGCCTTCGGCCGCGCGGGCGAGGGGGAGTACGACGACGCCGTCGTCACGCGCGAGGACATGGTGGCGCTGCGGCGCAAGGTCGTGGCCACGGTGGACGATTCCATCGACGAGGCGGCGGCCGACGTGACGGCGGTGATGAAGGACGGGCGGCGCGAGCGCGTGTTCGTCGAGCACGCCATCGGCTCGCTGGAGCGCCCGATGACGGATGCGGACCTGGAGGCCAAGTTCCGCTCGCTCGCCGAGCCGGTGATCGGGGCCGGGCGGGCCTCGAGGCTCATCGCCGCGTGCCGGGCGGTGGGCAGTGCGGCGAGCGTGGCGGAGGTGATCGCGGCGGGGAGCTCGGCATGAGCGCGCGGCCGAGGATAGTCGTCCTGGACGACTACGAGCAGGCGATGCGCACGCACGCGGACTGGTCGGCGGTGGACCGCCTGGCGGACGTCACCGTGCATCACGAGAAGCTGCGGGGCGAGGCGCTGCTGGCTGCCATCGCCGGGGCGGATGCGATCGCGGTGGTGCGAGACCGCACGCCGTTCAGGGCCGAGCTGCTGGCGAAGCTCCCGAAGCTGCGCTACCTCGTCTACACGGGCGTGCGCAACACGCAGCTCGACGCGGCCGCGTTCGCCGCGCGCGGCATCCCGGTGAGCCACACGGAGCGCGATTTCGGCAAGGACAGCACCTGCGAGCACACCTGGGCGCTGATCCTCGCGGCTTCGCGGCGGATGGAGGCGCACATGGCGCTCGTGCGCGCGGGGCGGTGGCGCGACGGGGGGCCGCTGGCGGTGATCCTGCGCGGCGAGCGGCTGGGCCTCATCGGCTTCGGCGAGATCGGGCAGCGGGTGGGGGAGGTGGGACGGGCCTTCGGCATGGAGGTCGTCACCTGGAGTCCCCACATGACGCCGGAGCGGGCATCGGCCGGGGGCGCCATCGCGGTTTCGCTCGAGGAGCTGCTCGCGACTTCCAAGGTGGTGAGCCTGCATCTCGTGCCTTCGGAGTCGACTCGGAAGCTGCTCGATTCGAGGCGTCTCGGCTCGATGCGCGAGGATGCGATCCTCGTGAACACCTCGCGGTCGGCGTTGATCGACATGGCGGCGCTGCCGGCGGCGGTGGAGGCGGGGCGGCCGGGGATCGTGGCCCTCGATGTCTTCGACGAGGAGCCGCTGCCGGCCGACTTCCCGCTGCGCGCCCACCCCAACGCCGTCCTCACGCCGCACGTGGGCTTCGTGGCCCGCCCTGTGTACGAGAAGTTCGCCGGCGGCATGGTCGAGTGCCTCTCCGCCTGGCTCGAGGGCCGGCCCCTCGTCCGCCCCGTGGGGTAAGGGGACTGTCCCCGCGTTTGGGGACTGTCCCCTGGTCGTTTAGGCGACCGTGACGTCCCTGGAAAGGTAGACGTCCTGGATGGCGTTGAGGAGCGCCACCCCTTCGGCGGTGGGTTTCTGGAAGGCCTTCCGTCCCGAGATGAGGCCCATGCCGCCCGCGCGCTTGTTGATCACGGCAGTGCGCACCGCCTGCGCAAGGTCGCCGGCACCTTTCGACTCGCCGCCGGAGTTGATGAGCCCGGCGCGGCCCATGTAGCAGCCGGCCACCTGGTAGCGCACGAGGTCGATCGGGTGGCTCGTGGTGAGCTCCGAGTAGACCTTCGGGTGGGTCTTGGCGAACTTCACGGCGTCGAACCCGCCGTTGTTCTCGGCCATCTTCTGCTTGATGATGTCCGCCTCGATGGTGACGCCGAGGTGGTTCGCCTGGCTGGTGAGGTCGGCGGCCACGTGATAGTCGACGCCGTCCTTCTTGAAGGCGGGGTTGCGCAGGTAGCACCAGAGAATGGTCGCCATTCCCAGCTCGTGCGCGCGGCGGAAGCACTGCGAGATCTCCCAGATCTGGCGCCGCGACTCGGCCGAGCCGAAGTACACCGTCGCGCCCACCGCCACGGCCCCCATGTCGAAGGCCTGCTCGACGCTGGCGAAGAGGCTCTGGTCGTAGGTGTTGGGGTAGGACAGGAACTCGTTGTGGTTGATCTTCACCACGAACGGGATCCTGTGGGCGTAGCGGCGCGCGACCGCGCCCAGCACGCCCAGCGTCGAGGCGACGCCGTTGCAGCCGCCCTCGATCGCGAGCTGCACGATGCCCTCGGGGTCGAAGCAGCGCGGGTTGGGCGCGAAGGAGGCGCCGGCGGAGTGCTCGATGCCCTGGTCCACCGGCAGCAGCGACAGGTACCCCGTGCCCGCGAGCCTGCCGTGGCCGTAGAGCGAGGCCAGCGCGCGCATCACCGAGGGCTTGCGGTCCGTGATGCCCACGACGCGGTCGAGGAAGTCGGGCCCCGGCAGGTTCAGGCTCGCCTTCGGGATGCCCTTGCAGGTGTGCGCGAGGAGGGAGTCGGCTTCGGCGCCGAGGAGCGAGACGATGTCGGTCATGGGGGTCTCCCGTCAGGCTGGCATGATGCCTCCAGCATGCGCCCGGCCCCCGGAGCCCTCAATGACCGGGATCAGCCTCCCCCGGAATCGGGAACAGGAATCGGGGACGGTTCCCAAGAACCGTCCCCAATAGGTTTCCCGGTCAGTCGGTGAAGGCGACGAGGAGGGCGTCGGCGGGGACGAGCTGGTCCTGGGCGAAGGCGACGCGGGCGATGACGCCGTCGCGCGGCGAAACGAGCGTGTGCTCCATCTTCATGGCCTCGAGGATCAGCAGGGGCTGGCCCTTCGTGACCGCGTCGCCCGCCTTGGCCATGACCTTCACCACGCGCCCGGGCATGAGCGCCGTGAGGCGCGCATCCGGCAGGAGATCCGCCGGCTCGTAGTGGAACGGGTCCACCAGCGTGAGCGCGTGGCGCCCGGCAGGCGTGGATACCGACAACTCGTCCCCCCACCGCACCACCCGCGCGAAATAGGTCTCGTCGTCCAGTGCGATCTGCAGCCGCTCGCCGTCCGTGGGCCCCAGCGAGACGCGGTGCGCGCGCCCGCCCACCTCCACGACGGCGTGGTCCGTGGCCATCGTCGCGTGGACCATGACATCCCGCCCGTCCGCGCCGCGGAACTCCAGCGTGCGTGAAGCGTGCTGGTTCATCCGCCAGCCGCCCGCGTCGTCCCACGGGGAGGCCCCCCGCGCCGCCGCCCGCTCGTCCAGGTGCACGCGCGAGGCCGCGGCCACCAGCGCCTCCAGCGGCGCCTCGCCCGGCGGGGGCAGCAGGTCCGTTCGATGCGCCTCGATGAACCCGGTATCCGTGTCGCCCGCAAGGTAGGCAGGGTGCGATACCACCCGCTCCAGGAAAGCGAGGTTCGTCCGCACCCCCAGGATCTCGGTGCGCGAAAGGGCCTCCCGCATCCGCCGCGCCGCCTCCTCGCGGTTGTCGCCCCAGCAGGCGAGCTTCCCGATCATCGAGTCGTAGAAGACGCTCACGGTGTCGCCTTCGCGGATGCCCGTGTCCAGCCGCACGTCGGGCGCCTCCGGCGGTGTCCGCAGCACGGCGACACGCCCCGTCTCCGGCAGGAAGCCGTTGGACGGGTTCTCCGCGCACAGCCGCACCTCGATCGCGTGCCCGCCGGTGAGGATCTCGTCCTGCGAAAGCGGCAGCGCCTCCCCGGAAGCCACGCGAAGCTGCCACTCCACGAGGTCCTCGCCCGTGATCATCTCGGTGACCGGGTGCTCGACCTGCAGCCGCGTGTTCATCTCCATGAAGTAGAACTGGCGGTCGGCGCCGACGATGAACTCCACCGTCCCCGCGCCCCGGTAGCCGATCGCCTTCGCCGCCGCCACCGCGGCCTTGCCCATGCGGCGGCGCAGGTCGTCGTCGAGGAACGGCGAGGGCGACTCCTCCAGCACCTTCTGGTGCCGCCGCTGGATGGAGCACTCGCGCTCGAACAGGTGCACGAAGTTGCCGTGCGTGTCGCCGAACACCTGGAACTCGATG